>DATKSW010000001.1:0-4708 GCA_035531435.1 Steroidobacteraceae bacterium
GCCGCCGCTCGCGAACAGGGCGTTGGTCATCGTCGACAGGCCGCCCACCGTGTACGAGCCCGGCTGTTTCGCTTCGCCGAGCACGAACACGCGGATCGTGCGCAAGCCGCCCATCGTCACGCTGACGCGCGTGCCGATCAACTGCCGCGCAACCCGTCTCTGGATCACGGACTGCGCGGCATCGAATGACATGCCGCTGACCATGATGGGTCCGAGTTTCGGGAAATCGACACGACCGGTTCGCTGCACAGGTAGGAGGTAGCTGCCCGGTTCATTGCCGTAGAGCTGAACATCGAGCGTATCGCCGGGACCCACGACGTAGTCTGGCGGGACCGGCAGGTCCGAGACCGGCGCGAAAGTGCTCGGTACGCCCTCGAACAAGTCATAACCGAACGGCTTCAGTGCGGCTTCGCCGTACGGCCGAAGCCGCAGGAGAGTCAATGTGGCATAGAAGCCTTTGAGATTCGGATCGCCGGTAAGGCGCGCGCTCGCCTCCGTTTGCGTGAGGCCTGCGAGCGCAATCGCGGGCAAGCCCGGTATCTCGATCGCGCCATAGCGGTTCAGGCGATAGGGATTGCCGCTCAGGATCCGCTCGCGAAACTCCTTGAGCCTTCTTTGCTGCTCGACCGATCGGTGCCCGCCTTGGAAGCTGCCGCCGCCATACTCGCTCGCGTTGCTGCCACTGCCGCCGCCTTGCGCGTATTCCGCAGCCGCACCGCTTTCGCCGCCGGCGGCAATGCAGGGGACGATCTGCGCGGTATTGCCGGCATTCGGCGCAACCGCCGCGGTGTTGCCGTTGCCGGCGCCTGCCGCGGCGCCAGGCGTGCCGGTCGGACCATTGGGATTGCCGCCTGCGGGCGCCGCGCTTGCGCCGGAGCACTGACTCTCCAGCGTCAACTGAATCAATACCGAATCGTCGGCGCGCAGCTCCGGATCCTCGTTCGACCGGCGCAAGTAATGCCCGTCGCGAGTCTCATCCGGCTTGATTTCTTCCGATCCGTTCAGCCCGCGATTGTTCGGCACCACGGCGTTCGGCATGCCGGGGACGGGGTTGACTTGATTGGGCGTGCCGGTGCCGGTGCCGGTACCCGTGCCCATCACACTTTGCATGATCGCCTGCTGCTGATCCTGCGGCAGGCTTTTGAACGCTTGGATCTGCTCAGGGGTCGGGGTCTGCGTCTGCGCGGTTGCCGACGAGCCGGCCACGACCCCGGCCAGCGCGAGGCCGATTGCGGCCAGAATCGATTTAACGGACATCGGCGGCCGCGAGAACATGCTGCACTAGATCCTACCTCATCCGCATTCGCGCCGTAGTGTAGAGTGCGCCCCGGCGGACGGCAACTCTAGGCCTTGCAATTGCACTCGCTAGCGCCGGTAGTTCGTCTCCACCCACGCGGCATAATCTCTGCCCATGAGCGCCTGCCACCAGGCCTTATTCTGCAAGTACCAGTCGAGCGTCGCCTCGAGGCCGCCGGCGAGACTCTGCGCGGGCCGATAGCCGAGCTCCTTCGTCGCCTTGGTGAAATTGATCGCGTACCGCCGGTCGTGGCCGGGCCGGTCGCGCACGTGCGTGATCAACTCCAGGGCGCGGCCGCCGTTCGCGGCCGGCGAATCGGCGAATGCCGCCCGCAATTCGGCGCTCATCGAAAACGCCCGATCGACGAGCCCGCAGAGCGTGCGCACCAACTCGATATTCGCGGTTTCCGCTTGGCCGCCGATATTGTAGACCTCGCCCGGGCGCCCCCGCGCGAGCGCGAGCTCGATCGCCTCGCAATGATCGGCGACGTGCAGCCAATCGCGCACTTGCAGGCCGTCGCCGTACACCGGCAATGGCTTGGCGAGGAGGATGTTGATGATGACGAGCGGAATGAGTTTCTCGGGAAACTGGTAGGGTCCGTAATTGTTCGAGCAATTCGTGACCGTGGTGTTGAGCCCGTAGGTCTCGTGATAGGCGCGCACCAGGTGATCGGAGCCCGCCTTGCTCGCCGAATACGGGGAATTCGGCGCATACGGGCTCGCCTCGTGAAACGCGGGGTCCGAGGGACCCAAGCTGCCGTACACTTCGTCGGTCGAGACATGATGGAAGCGGTGCGCCGCCGCCTGGCGGTCGATCCACAAGGCCTTGGCGGCCTTCAGCAGCGCGTGCGTGCCGACGACGTTGGTGCGGATGAAGTCGTCGGGTCCGAGGATCGAGCGGTCGACGTGCGATTCGGCGGCGAAATGCACGACGGTGTCGATGCGGTGCTCCTCGAGCGCTGCGCGCACCGCATCCTCGTCGCAGATGTCGCCGCGCACGAACGCGTAGCGCGGATTGGCCTCGAGCCCCGCGAGATTCTCAGCATTGCCGGCATAGGTCAGGGCGTCGAAGACCACGAGCCGCCCGTCGCCTTCTCCCGAAAGCCAGTGGCGCACGAAATTCGCGCCGATGAAGCCGGCGCCGCCGGTGACGAGCAGGTTACGCGGCACGAAATTCATCGAACATTCCTTGCAGTTGATGGCGCCAGTGCCGCGCCGGCACGGCGATCAGCGCGCGCGTCGCGGTCGTGTCGAGTACGCTGAATCTCGGGCGCTGCGCGGGCGTCGGATAGTCAGCCGTCGCGATCGGCACGATCGGCACCGCGCGCGCCAGGATCCCGCAGGCGAGCGCCTCGTCCTGGATCGCCACCGCGAAATCGTACCAGCTCGCGAGCCCAAGATCGGTCCAGTGGTATATGCCGGCGGGCGCATCCTGGTCGATCAGGCTCCAAATCGCTTGCGCGATGCCGCGGGCCCAGGTCGGCGTGCCGATCTGATCGGCGACCACGCGTACCTCGTCGCGCTCGCGCATCAGCTTCAGCATCGTCAGCGCGAAGTTGCGCCCGGTTGCCGCGTAAACCCAGGCGCTGCGCAGGACGATCGCGCCGCTGCCGGACATCAGCACGCGCCGCTCGCCGGCCGCTTTCGTCGCCCCATAGACGCTCAAGGGGTTGGTCGGATCGCTCGGCCGGTAGGCGGTGCGCGCCTGTCCGTCGAAGACGAAATCGGTCGATAAGTGCAACAGCCGGCAGCCGCAGGAACTCGCGGCGCGCGCCAGGATGCCGACCGCCGTGTCGTTGACCGCACGCGCGAGCGCGGGCTCCGATTCTGCGCGGTCGACGGCGGTGTAGGCCGCGGCATTGACGAGCCATTCCGCCTGCCGCGCTTGCAGCGCCTCGGTGACGGCCGCCTCGTTGCCGATGTCGAGTTCGGCATGCGGGATCGCGACCGCGCTATGCCCGGGCGGCGCGGCGGCCGCGAGCGCGCGGCCGACCTGGCCGCCGCCGCCGGTGACGAGCACTCTCACGGAAACTTCTCAATCTCGGCGAAGGACTTGCCCTGCCGGTCCTTCGCCGAGAGCTGCGGCGCCGTGCCCGCCGGCAGCGGCCATTCGATGCCGACCGCCGGATCGTTCCAGGCGAGCGTGCGCTCGTGCGCGGGGCTGTAAAGAGCGGTGCACTTGTAGAGAAAATCGGCCACGGGCGTCGTAATTAGGATGCCGTGCGCGAGTCCCGGCGGCACCCACAGCATGCGCTGGTTCCGATCCGAAAGCTCCGTCCCCCACCAGCGGCCGAAGGTCGGCGAGCGTTGCCGCAGATCGACGACGGCATCGAACACGGCGCCCGCGCTCACGCGCACGAGCTTGCCTTGCGTGTGCTCCGTCTGGAAATGCATGCCGCGCAAAGTCCACTGCGCCGAACGGCTGTGGTTGTCCTGCAGGAAATCGGCGTCGATGCCGGCGGCGCGAAATTTGCGCGCCTGCCAGGTCTCCATGAAGAAGCCGCGCGCATCGCCGAACACCTGCGGCTCGATCAGCATGACGTCGGCGATCGGCGTCGTCAGAAACTTCACTCCCAGTCCTCCTCGCGGATCAAGCGCAGCAGGTATTCCCCGTAGCCGCTCTTCAAGAGCGGCTTCGCCAGGCGTTCGAGCTGCGCTGCGTCGATGAAGCCCATCCGCCAGGCGATCTCCTCGACGCAGGCGACTTTCAGACCCTGGCGCTCCTCGATGATGCGCACGAACAGGCCGGCATCGAGCAGGGAATTGTGCGTGCCGGTATCGAGCCACGCCGTGCCGCGCCCCAGCCGCTCGACGCTCAAGCTGCCGTCCGCAAGATAGGCGCGGTTCAGGTCGGTGATCTCGAACTCGCCGCGCGCCGAGGGCTTGATGGTGCGCGCCATCGCCGAGGCGCGCTCGTCGTAGAAATAAATGCCCGTGACCGCGTAATTCGACGGCGGCTTGGCGGGTTTCTCCAACAGGTCCGAAACTTTACCGTCGGCGCCGAACTCGACGACGCCGTAGCGCTCCGGATCCTGCACGTAGTAGCCGAACACCGTCGCCCCGTGCGCGCGCGCCGATGCCGCCTGCAGCAGCGCAGGCAGATTGGCGCCGTAAAAGATGTTGTCGCCGAGGATCAAGGCCGCCGGCGAGCCGGCGAGGAAGGCTTCGCCGATCAAGAGCGCCTGCGCGATGCCGTTCGGCTGCGCCTGCACCGCGTACTCGAAGCGCACGCCCCAGGCCTCGCCGCCGCCGAGCAGCTCGCGAAACGCGCTCTGATCGCGCGGCGTCGTGATGACCAGGAACTCGCGGATGCCGGCGCCCATCAAGGTCGCCAGCGGGTAATAGATCATCGGCTTGTCGTATACCGGCAGCAGCTGCTTGCTCTGCGCGAGGGTCACGGGGTGCAGCCGCG
>DATKSW010000002.1:0-20087 GCA_035531435.1 Steroidobacteraceae bacterium
TCGGCACCGCCGTGTCGAGATCGATGCCGCAAAGCTCGAAGCCGCGGCGGAAATCGCGCACGTGCTTGGCCATCCAATCCTTGGCGGTAGCGCCGTCGGCCGCGGCGATCGCCTCGAGTATCCGCTGCTGCGCGGCGCCGATGCGCGCGCGCGCCGGCGGCGCGGCGTCGATCATCACGGCGAGCGCCGCCGCCAGCAGCCGCAACAGCGGCTCTTGCATCAGCGGCAGCACGCGGTTGCCGCTCGCGGCGGCGATCGCCCGAAAGAACTCGGCGACGCCCTCGACGGCGGCCTGCGCCGACGCGTGATCCTCGCGATAGCGCCGCACGGCGCTTTCGATCCGTCCGAGCGCGGCCGGCGTGCGCGCCTCTGCGGCCGCCTGCGCCGCGGGCGGTTCGAGCACTTCGAGCATCGACCAGACTTCGCGGATCGTGACTTCGTTGAGCGCGAGCGCGTGCCGCAGGCGGTCGGCGACCTGGTTCGCCGCCGGGCGCACCACCACCATGCGCTTCGTGCCGCGCCGCCGCGCGAGCAGGTGGGCGCTCTCCAATTCGCGCAGCGCTTCGCGCACCGTCCCTCGGTTGACCGCGAACTGCGCGGCGAGATCGACTTCCGAGGGCAGGGATTCGCCGATTTTGAGCGTGCGGTCGAGGATGCGCGCGGCGATCTCGCTCGCGATCCGGCGGTAGCCCGGCGCGAACGGCAGCGGGCTGAACAGCAGGCTCACGCCGCCTCGACCAATTCGCGGCCGATCAGCATGCGGCGGATCTCCTGCGTGCCGGCGCCGATGTCGTAGAGCTTGGCATCGCGCAGCAGCCGCCCCGCCGGGTACTCGTTGGTGTAGCCGTTGCCGCCGAGCGCCTGGATCGCTTCCAGCGTGACCTGCACGCAGCGCGCCGAGGCATGCAGCAGGCAGGCGGCGGCGGCGCGGCGGCTCCTGCCGCCGGCGTCGCAGGCGCGCGCCACCGCATGCACGTAGGCGCGGCTCGAGTGAAAGTCGGTGTACATGTCGGCGATCTTTCCCTGCATCAGCTCGAAGCTGCCGATCTTCTGGCCGAATTGCCGGCGTTCGCGCACATACGGCAGGACCACGTCGAGCGCCGCGGCCATGAGTCCGAGCGGCCCGCCGGCGATGACCACTCGCTCGAAATCCAGGCCGTTCATCAGCACTTCGATGCCGGCGTTTTCCCGCCCGAGCACGTTCGCCGCGGGCACGCGGCAGTCGCTGAACAGCAATTCGCCGGTCGGCGAGCCGCGCATGCCGAGCTTGTCGAGCTTCTGCGCGACCGTGAAGCCCGGCGTGCCGCGCTCGACGATGAAGGCGCTGATGCCGCGGGCGCCGGCCGCGGGCGCGCTCTTCGCGTAAACGACGACGATGTCCGCGTCCGGCCCGTTGGTGATCCACATCTTGCGGCCGTTGAGCAGGTAGCCATCCCCCTGGCGTTGCGCCGTCAGGCGCATCGCCACCACATCGGAGCCCGCCTCGGGCTCGGACATCGCGAGCGCGCCGACGTGTTCGCCAGAGATCAGCTTCGGCAGGTAGCGCTCGAGCTGCGCCTCGCTGCCGTTCAAGCGCAGCTGGTTCACGCAGAGGTTCGAGTGCGCAGCGTAGCTCAAGCCGACCGCGCCGGAGGCGCGCGAGATCTCGGTCATCGCGACGACGTGCGCGAGATACCCCAAGCCGCTGCCGCCGTAGCGTTCCGGCACCGTGATGCCGAGCAATCCTTGCGCGCCGAGCGCCGGCCACAGGTCGCGCGGGAAGGCATCCTCGCGGTCGATCGCCGCCGCACGCGGGGCGATCTGCTCGGCGGCAAAACGGCGCACGGCGCTGCGCAGCGCGGCGCCGTCTTCATCCAGGCCCGTATCCAGATCCTCTTCCGGACAGCCGTCGATCGCGTGCATGTTGGATTCCCCGGCGAGTTGCGATAGCATGATTGTCGGACAATTCATGGGCCGAGAGCAAGATGCCTCGTCTGGTAAGCCAATTAGACGTAAAAAGCGCGGATTTTGCCGTTAACAGGGATGCAATGGCGGCGATCGTCGCCGATTTGCGCGCAACGACCGCGGCGATCGCCACCGCCGGCAGTGCCCGCGCGGTGGCCAAGCATCGGTCGCGCGGCCGGCTGCTCGCGCGCGAGCGCATCGACCTGCTCGTCGATCCGGGTGCGCCGTTTCTGGAGTTATCGGCGCTCGCCGCGTACGGCCTGTACGACGGCGAAGTCCCCGGCGCGGGCCTGGTCACCGGCATCGGCCGCGTCGCCGGGCGCGAATGCGTGATCGTCGCCAACGACCCGACCGTCAAGGGGGGCACCTATTATCCTTTGACCGTCAAGAAACACCTGCGCGCGCAGGAGATCGCCCGCGAGAACCGCTTGCCCTGCATCTATCTGGTCGAGAGCGGCGGCGCCTTCCTGCCGGCGCAGGATGAGGTCTTTCCCGACCGCGAGCATTTCGGCCGGATCTTTTTCAATCAGGCGAACTTGTCCGCGGCCGGCATCGCGCAGATCGCGGTGGTGCACGGCTCCTGCACCGCGGGCGGCGCCTACGTGCCGGCGATGGCGGACGAGAACGTCATAGTGCGCAAGCAGGGGCAGATCTTTCTCGGCGGCCCGCCGCTGGTGCGCGCGGCGACCGGCGAGGTCGTCGATGCCGAGAGTCTCGGCGGCGCCGACGTGCACTGCCGCGAATCGGGAGTCTGCGATCACTACGCGGAGAGCGACGCGGATGCGCTCGCCACTGCGCGCGGCATCGTCGCCAGACTGCGCGCACCGCCCGCGCGCACGCCGCCGTGCGCGGCGCGCGAACCGCACTACGATCCGGCGGAACTCTACGGCGTGGTGCCGGCGAATTTGCGCACTCCCTACGATGCGCGCGAACTGATCGCGCGCCTCGTCGACGGTTCCGAATTTGATGAGTTCAAACAGCTCTACGGCAGCACGTTGGTGACCGGTTTTGCGCATTTAGGCGGCTACCCGCTCGGCATCGTCGCCAACAACGGCATCCTCTTCTCGGCGAGCGCCTTGAAGGGCGCGCATTTCATCGAGCTGTGCGCGCGCGAGCACACTCCGCTGCTGTTCCTGCAGAACATCACCGGGTTCATGGTCGGCCGCCGCGCCGAAGTCGGCGGCATCGCCCGCGACGGCGCGAAGATGGTGGCCGCGGTCGCCGCGGCGCAAGTGCCGAAGCTGACCGTGATCGTCGGCGGCAGCTACGGCGCCGGCAATTACGCGATGTGCGGGCGCGCCTACGGGCCGCGGCTGCTGCTGCAATGGCCGAATGCGCGCACCTCGGTGATGGGCGGCGAACAGGCGGCGACCGTGCTCGCGACCATCCGCGCCGATCAGCTGCGCGCCTCAGGCGAGGAGTGGAGCGCGGCGCAGGAGGCCGCGTTCACCGCGCCGGTGCGCCGCCAGTACGAGCTGCAGGGACATCCGTATTATTCGAGCGCACGCCTGTGGGACGACGGCGTCATCGATCCTCTGGATACGCGCCGCGTGCTCAGCCTCGCGCTCGCGATGGTGCGCAACGCGCCGATCGCCGATACGCGCTTCGGCATCTTCCGGATGTAGCCGTGAGCGCCGTGATCATCGAAACGCAGGCCGCGCCCGGCATCGTGCAGTTGACCTTGAACAGGCCGGCGGCGCGCAACGCGCTGGATAGAGAACTGATCGAGGCGCTCGCCGCGGCGTTTGCGCGGCACGGAGCGTGCGATTCGACCCGCGTGCTGCTGCTCGCCGCCGCCGGCAGCGCCTTTTGCGCCGGCGCCGATCTTGCCGCGATGCGCGATCTCGGGCGCGCGCCCGCGCTCGAGAATCGCGCCGACGCGGATCGCCTCGCCGCGCTGCTGCGCGCGGTGCGCGACTGTCCCAAGCCCTCGATCGCCTGCGTGCAGGGAGCGGCTTTCGGCGGCGGCCTCGGCCTGGTCGCGGCCTGCGACGTCGCCGTCGCTTCGAGCGCGGCCGTGTTTCGCATGCCGGAAGTGCGCCTCGGCCTCGTGCCGGCGGTGATTTCGCCCTACGTGATCGAGGCGATCGGCCTGCGCCGGGCGCGGCGGTATTTTTTGAGCGCCGAGATCATCGATGCGGGGGCGGCGCAGGCGATCGGTCTGGTGCACGAGGTGGTCGCCGCCGATGCGCTCGGCGCGACCTGCCTGGCGCTCGCGCTGGAAATACGCCAGGGCGGCCCGCAGGCGGTGGCCGCCGCCAAGGCGCTGATCGCCGAAGTCGGCCGCCTGCCGCAGGCGGCGCTCGATCAGCGCACCGCCGAGATCATCGCGACCGTGCGTGCCGGCGGCGAAGCGCAGCAAGGTCTCGCCGCCGCGCTCGCGCGCCGGCAGCCGCCGTGGAACGCATGATGCTGCGCCGCTTGCTGATCGCCAACCGCGGCGAGATCGCCTGCCGCGTGATCGCGACCGCACGCCGCTTGGGGTTGCACACGATCGCCGTGTACTCCGACGCCGATGCCGGCGCGCGTCACGTGCGCCTCGCCGACGAAGCCTGGCGCCTTGGGCCGGCGCCGGCGCGCGACAGCTACCTGTCGAGCGAGCGGATCCTCGCCGTGGCCGCAGCGGCGCATGCCGACGCGATTCACCCCGGCTACGGCTTTCTGGCGGAGAGCGCCGCGTTCGCGAGCGCCTGTGCGGCGGCCGGCGTGATATTCGTCGGCCCGCCGGCGGCGGCGATCGCGGCGATGGGCTCGAAGAGCGCGGCGAAGGAGGCGATGCGCCGCGCCGGCGTGCCGGTGCTCCCCGGGTATCACGGCGCGGAGCAATCGCTCGAGCGCCTGCAACAGGAAGCCCGCCGGCTCGGGCTGCCGGTGATCATCAAGCCCTGCGGCGGCGGCGGCGGCAAGGGAATGCACATCGTCGGCCGCGAGCAGGATCTCGCCGCGGCGCTCGCCGGCGCGCGCCGCGTGGCCGAGAGCGCTTTTGCGGACCCCGCGCTGCTGATCGAGCGCTATCTGCCGGCGCCGCGGCACGTCGAGGTGCAGGTGCTCTGCGATACTCACGGCCGCTCGCTGCACCTGCATAGCCGCGATTGCTCGGTGCAGCGCCGCCACCAGAAGCTCATCGAGGAGGCGCCCGCGCCCGGCATCGCCGCCGGGGTCAGAGAACGGCTGCACCGCGCGGCGCTCGCCGTGGCCGCGGCGGTCGGCTACGAAAGCACCGGCACCGTCGAATTTCTTCTTGCGGACGGCGAGTTCTGGTTCATGGAGATGAATACGCGCCTGCAGGTCGAGCACGGCGTCACGGAGCAGATCCTCGGCCTGGATCTGGTCGAGTGGCAGCTGCGGATTGCGGCCGGTGAACCGCTGCCGTTCGATCAGGACGCCCTCGTGCCTCGGGGTCATGCGATCGAAGCGCGCGTCTGCGCCGAGGATCCGGCGCAGGACTTCGCGCCCTGCGCCGGCCGCCTGCGGGTCCTGCGCTGGCCCGCCGCCGCGCCGGATTTGCGCATCGACTCAGGGTTCGACCGCGGCGATGAAGTGCCGCTCCACTACGATTCGCTGCTCGGCAAGCTCATCGGCACGGGCGCCGATCGCCCCGCGGCGATCGGCGCGCTGCTGCGCGGCCTCGAAGCGCTGCGCATCGCCGGCGTCGCGACCAATGCCGGCTGGCTGGCCGACGCACTCGCGCTGCCGGCCTTCGCAGGCGGCACGCCGACGACCCGCTTCCTCGCCGATTACGGCGCGGCGCTCGCCGGCGGCACGCCGCCCGCGGCCGAGGATTTGGCGGTCGCGGCGTTGGTGTTCATCGACGATGAGGACGATGCGGGCGATGCGGGCGATGCGGGCGAATCGGGCGAACCCACCGATGCCGCCGATGCGATCGGTGGCGACGGGCACGGCGGGGATGGCGCGCCGCGGCGCTCGCCCTGGGAGCGGCGCGACGGATTTCGCATCAACCTGCCGCCGCTGCAGACGCTGTCGCTCTGCGCCGGCGGTCGCAGCCATTCGATCGAAGCGCTGCGCGAAGCGCACGGCTGGCGCCTGCGCATGGACGACCGGCAGGTGCTCTGCACCATCAAGCGCGCGGGCGATCGTCTGCAGGTGCAGGCGAACGGCGTGCAGTACGGTATCGACTGGCATCGCAGCGGCGATCGGCTCTGGCTGTGGCGCGGCGCACGCTGTCTTGAGTTCGAGCGCGTCGATCCGCGGCGCCCCGCGGCGCGCAGCGGCGCGCACGAGGGGGAGCTCGTCGCCCTGTTGCCCGGCACGATCGTGGCGCTCGCCGTGGCGGTCGGCGAGCGCGTCGCGGCGGGCGCGACGCTCGTGGTGCTGGAAGCGATGAAAATGGAGCACGCGGTGCGCGCGCCGCGCGCCGGCATCGTCAAGCGGCTGAATTTTGCGCCCGGCGAGCGCGTCGCCGAGGGCGCCGTGCTCGCCGAACTCGAAGAGGAGGCCGCGGCGGACGGCGCTGCGGTCCCCGAGTAGGCGAAGGCGGGACGGCCGATGAGCGCGGAACTACTGCAAATCGGCCTGTTGCTGTTCGTGGCGGCGTTGGTCGCGATGCTCTCGCGCCGCTTGCATCTGCCGTATACGATCGGCCTCGTGCTCGCGGGAATCGGCCTGTATTTCTCGCCGGTGCGCATCGAACTGCAGTTGTCGAAGGAATTGATCTACTCGGTGTTCCTGCCGCCGCTGGTGTTCGAAGCGGCCTTGTACATGCACTGGCCGGAGCTGAAGAGAAACCTGCCGGTGGTCGGCGTACTCGCGACCTTCGGCCTCGCCCTCGCCGCCGCGGTCACCGCCGCCGGCATGCACTACGCCGTCGGCTGGCCGTGGGCGAGCGCGGTGCTCTTCGGCGTACTGATCGCCGCCACCGATCCCGTGTCGGTCATCGCCACCTTCAAGGAAGCCGGCGTGCACGGACGCCTGCGCATCCTCGTCGAAGCCGAGAGCCTGTTGAACGACGGCACCGCGGCGGTCGCCTTTACGGCGGCGCTCGCGATGGCGAGCGGCGGCGGCGCGGGCGGCCTCGCGGCTGCGGGCGGCGCCGGCGGATGGATCGCGCTCGCCGGTTCGCTGCTGTGGACGATCGGCGGGGGCATCGTCTGCGGCGCGAGCGCAGGCTTCGCGCTGATGCTGCTCGCCGGGCGCACCCGGGATCATCTGGTGGAGATCACTTTTTCGACGCTGACCGCCTATGGCTCGTTCATGCTCGCCGAGCACTGGCACTTCTCCGGCGTGCTCGCCGCGATGACGGCGGGGCTCGTCACCGGTAATTTCCGCGGCTCAAAGGGTCTGTCGCCGCACGGCCGCGCGGCCGTCGAAGCGTTCTGGGAATATGCCGGTTTCGTCATCAATTCCCTGATTTTCCTGCTGATCGGCAGCCGCGAGGCCGAGCTGCGCTTCGCCGATCTGTGGGCGCCGGTCGCCGCCGCCGTCGTGCTCGTGACGCTGGGGCGCGCCTTGGCGATCTATCCGCCGTGCGCCCTGTTCGCAGCGACCCGCCTGCGTGTCGACATCAAGCAGCAGCACGTGCTTTTCTGGGGCGGCCTGCGCGGCGCCCTCGCGCTAGCGCTCGCCTTGGAGCTGCCGGATAAGCTGCCGTTTCACGACGACATCGTCACGGTCGCCTTTGCGGTCGTCGCCTTTTCCATTTTCGTGCAGGGCCTGACGATGACGCCCCTGTTGCGCAAGTTGGGTCAGCTTTCGGAGCGCGGCGCGCAGCCCTCCGCCGCGAATCGCTGAGCGGCGCGATGGCCGCGCGGCGCCCGCCGGCCGCGGCGTTCATTCCGCGTCCGGCTGGGCCTCGGGAGCGGCGCGCCGGAACGCCTCGAGGCGCATGCAGGCGTCGTGAATGCGCACGATGCAGGGGTAAGCGTCGAGCGGCGTCTGTAGGCGGCGCGCATTGAACACTTGCGGCACCAGGCAGCAATCGGCGAACGTCGGCGCATCGCCGTGGCAATAGCTGCCGGCGCCGCCGTCCGTTTGCAGCGTGCGCTCGAGCGCGGCGAAGCCCACCGCGATCCAATGCCGGTACCAGGCGTTGCGGCGCTCCTCGTCGATCGCGAGCACGGAGCTCAAATAGCGCAGCACGCGCAGATTGTTCAGCGGGTGAATCTCGCAGGCCACGGTGAGCGCGAGCGCGCGCACGCGCGCGCGGCCCGCGGCATCGGCGGGCAGCAGCGCGGGAAGAGGGTGCGACTCTTCGAGATATTCGAGTATCGCGAGCGACTGGGTCAATACCCTGCCGTCGGCGTCGAGCGCGGGCACGAGCTCGGCGGGGTTGCGCGCCGCGTAATCGGCCGTATGCTGTTCGCCGCCGTTGCGCAGCAGGTGCACGGGAACGGCCTGGTACGGCAGCTGCTTCAGCTGCAGCGCGATGCGCACGCGAAACGCCGCGGAGCTGCGGTAATAGGTATACAGCGTCAGCATCGGCCGTCCTCAAGCTGCGCCCGCGCGGGCAATATGCGGCCGCTGCAGCAGCCGAAGCCGATGCTTAC
Organism: Steroidobacteraceae bacterium; assembly: GCA_035531435.1. Classification (GTDB taxonomy): domain Bacteria; phylum Pseudomonadota; class Gammaproteobacteria; order Steroidobacterales; family Steroidobacteraceae; genus Bog-1198. The sequence goes on from DATKSW010000002.1 coordinate 8,448, forward strand.
GCGGCCTTCGCGAGCGCAGCGGGCGCGTAAGGTCACGCAATCGCCGTCCTGCAGGAAGGTGCGGCTCTCGCCCGAGGCGAGCGCGAGCGGCCGCGTGCCGCCCGCGGTGAGTTCGAGCAAGGAGCCGGCCTCGGCGGGCGAGGGTCCGGACTGCGTGCCGCTGCCGAACAGATCGCCCGGCCGCAAATTACAGCCGCCGGCGGTGTGATGCGCGACCATTTGCGCCACCGTCCAGTAGCAATGCCGAAAATTTGTGCGGCTGAGCCGCTGGGCGGCGAGTCCCTGCGCGCGCATCTGCGCCGTTTGCAGATCGACGGCGAGCTCCATGTCGAACGCGCCGCCGGCGCGCAGCGCATCGCCGTCGAGGTAGGCGAGCGGCGCCGGATCCGCAGGCGGACGCGAAAACGGCAGGCGGTACGGCGCCAGCGCTTCGAGCGTGACGATCCACGGCGAGATCGTGGTTGCGAAGTTCTTGCCGAGGAACGGTCCCAACGGCCGGTACTCCCAGGCCTGCAGGTCGCGCGCCGACCAATCGTTGAGCAGGCACAGGCCGAAGACGTGATTTTCGGCGTCCCGCAGCGGTATCGGGTTGCCCTGCGCATTGCCGGTGCCGATGAAGATGCCCACCTCGAGCTCGTAATCCAGCCGGCGGCTGGCGGTGAATACCGGCGCCGATGCCTCGGCGGCCATGCTCTGCCCGCAAGGACGGTGAAACGCCTGCTCCGAAACGCCGATCGAGGAGCTGCGGCCGTGGTAGGCGATCGGCATCCAGCGAAAGTTCGGCAGCAGCGGATCGTCCGGGCGGAACAGCCGGCCGACCGCGGTCGCATGATGGATCGACGTATAGAAGTCCGTGTAGTCGCCGATCGCCGCGGGCAACGCGTATTCGACATCGGCTTGCGGCACGAGACAATCGATCAGGCTGCTCTGCAGCGATGAATTCTCCAGCAAGCCGTCGAACAATGCCGCGCGCAGCGCCCGCCACGCATCCGCGCCCAGCGCCATCAGCGCGTTCAGCGCCGGCAGGCCCGCGGCGGCGAGCGCGCGCGCCGCCGCGCCGGTGAAGGCGACATAGCGTGCGAGCGCCTGCAGGTCGACGACTTGATCGCCGATGGCGACGCCGCCGCGAAAATCCTCGCCGGCGTTGCGGCGGCGAAAAACCGCGAAGGGCAGGTTCTGGACCGGGAAATCGGTATCGCCGCCGTTCGCCGATGCGACCCAGCTCTTCGCCGCCGGATCGTGCGTCGCGTTCAGCGGCGCCTGGCCGCTCACCGCCGCCGCCGATCGAAATGCTTCTGAAGGCCGCTCCAGCAGTCGAGATAGTCGTCCTGCAGCCGCGGCCGGCCCGCAAGCGCGGCGCGCGTCGGTTGGATCACCCAGCGGCTCTCGAACATGAACGCCATCGTCTCGACGAGCTGTTGCGGCACGCGCGTGTCCTCGGCCGAGGCCCGCGCAAAAGTTTCGGCATCGGTGCCGTGGCCGCTCATGCAATTGTGCAAGGACGCTCCCCCGGGCACGAAGCCCGCGGCCTTCGCATCGTAGCGGCCGTGGATCAGCCCCATGAATTCGCTGGCGACGTTGCGGTGGAACCACGGCGGCCGGAAGGTGTTCTGCATGACCAGCCAGCGCGGCGGGAATATCGCGAAATCGATCTGGCTGGTGCCGGCGGTGTCGCTCGGCGAGTGCAGCACCAGGAATATCGACGGGTCGGGATGATCGTAAGAGATGGAGCCGATCGTGTTGAAGCGCCGCAGGTCGTACTTGTAGGGCGTGTAATTGCCGCGCCAGGCGACGACGTCGAGCGGCGAGTGATCGAGCGGCGCCGCCCACAGCCGGCCGAGGAACTTGCCGATCAGCTGGCAAGGCCCGTCGTAGTCCTCGAAGTGCGGGCGGGGTGCCTGAAAGTCGCGGGCATTGGCGAGCCCGTTGGAGCCGATCGGGCCTAGATCGGGCAATTTGAACGGCGCGCCGAAGTTCTCGCACGCGTAGCCGCGCGCGGCGCCGCCCTCGATGTCCACCCGGAAGCGCACGCCGCGCGGGATCAGCGCGATTTCCTGCGGCTCGACGCGCAGGCGGCCGAGTTCGGTCGCGATCGAGAGCGCGCCTTGCTGCGGCACCAGCAAGAACTCGCCGTCGGCGCTGTAGAAATAGCGCCGCTCCATCGAGCGATTGGCCGCATACAGATAGATCGCGCAGCCGCTTTGCGCTTCCGGGGAGCCGTTACCGGCGACCGGCGCGAGCCCGTCGATGAAGTCGGTCGGCGTGCCGGGCAGCGGCAGGGGGTCCCAGCGCAGTTGTTCGGGTGTGAGCGGCGGCCCGCCGGCGGTGCCGAAATCGTCGCGCGCCAGCAATTCAAAGCGGCCGTGGCAGACGGCGGGGCGAATGCGGTACAGCCAGCTGCGGCGGTTCGAGTGCCGCGGCGCGGTGAACGCCGTACCCGTGAGCTGCTCGGCGTACAGGCCGTACGGGCAACGCTGCGGCGAATTGCCGTCCGGCGGCAAAGCGCCGGGCAGCGCCTCGGCCGCGAATTCGTTGCCGAATCCGCATTGATAGGCCGAATCGTCCTGCGCCGCGCCGCTCACGGCCGCGTCCCTCGAGGCGTCGGGTTCGTTCGTCTGCATCGCGATCAGCCGGGGCGGCGGGGCAGCAGCGCCTTGATTTGCATCTGCAGGCGCGCAAGGTCAAGTTCGCCGACGTAGCGGGCGACGATGCGGCCTCGAGGATCGATGAGAAAGCTCTGCGGCAGCCCGTTGATGCCGCCGTAGAGCCTGCCGAGCCGCGCATCGCCGAGCACGATCGGATAGGCGAGCGGCGTGCGCCGCAGGAAGCGCTTGACGACGGCGCCGCCGTCATCCATCGACACGCCGATCACCTGCAGTCCGGCCGCCGCGTAGCGCTTTTGCCAAGCGGAGAACCGCGGCACCTCGGCGACGCAAGGGCCGCACCAGGTCGCCCAGAAATTCAGCAGTACGACCTTGCCGCGATAATCGCCGAGGCGCAGGGTCTTGCCGGCCAAGTCGCTGCGCGTGAAGGGCGGCGCCGGCCGATTGAGCAGCGGCGCCGCGGCAGAGCGCGCGCCGCCTGCGCCCAAAGCGGCGATGCCGAGGGCGAGCAAGGCGGCGGCGCCGATCCGCCGCCCCGGCCGGGGTGCGCGCACGGTCTTCATCGCGCGCTCGCGACCGGGTAACCCTTGTCGACCCAGTCGGCGCCGAAGTTGTCCGCGAGGTGCAGCACCCTGACGTGCGTGAATCCGAGCGAGCGCAGCCGATCGAAGGCCGCGGCGATATTCGGGCAGTGGCTCCACGGACAGCAGCCGCAATAGATGACGATGTCGGCGTCCTTCGGCAGGCTTTTGACCCGCAGGCCGAGTTCGCGCAATCCCGCCTCCTCGGCGGCGGGCCCGGCGTACTCGGCGCCCGCGATGTGCGCTTCTTCGTAGAGCGTGTGAAAGCCGACCTGCAGGACCAGCGGTTTCGCGCGACCGGCCGATTTCAGCTCGGCGGCGAGGGCCGCCGGCTCGATCAGCATCGCGGCGGGAATGGACGAGGCGGGCAGATGCTTGGCCAAGGCATCGCCGGGGCACGCGTAGATGCACAGCATGAGACAGAGCGTCGCGAGCGCCGTCCGCGCATCGTGCTTCATCGCAATACCTCCGTGGAACCGACGCCAGAGTGTAGCTCGTTTTGCCGCGGTATGGGTTCTGCGGCCGGACCGCCGCCGCCGGCGCCGCGCAGTTTCGCAAAGATGCGTCGAAATTTCGTACAATCGCCCGCGCCATGAGCGCAAGCGTACGGGGGAGTGGATGTCGAAAGCCGGAATTGCGGGTCTCGCGGGCGCCATGCTCGCCCTCGGCATGAGCGGCGCGGCGGGCGCCGCGGCCGGGAAATTCAGCGCTTCGAACCCCTTCTACGCGCCGAGCACCCTGCCGTTCCAGGCGCCGCCGTTCGACCGCATCAAGGACGGCGATTATCAGCCGGCGATCGAAGCCGGCATGCGCCGCCAGCGCGCGCAAATGCGCGCGATCGCGGCGAATCCCGCGGCGCCGACTTTCCAGAACACCTTCGTCGCGATGGAGCGCAGCGGACGCCTGCTGCAGCGCTCGCTGGCGGCATTTCGCGGCGTCGGCGGCGCCGATACCGACCCCGCGCTGCAGAAGGCGAAGGCCGCACTGGCGCCGCAGCTCGCGGCGCACGAGAATGCGATCTACTTGAATCGCCGGCTGTTCGCGCGGGTCGCGGCGCTCTACCGCAAGCGCGCAGCGCTGCATCTCGATCCCGAATCGCTGCGCCTGGTCGAGGTCGTCTACCGCAAATTCGTGCACTCCGGCGCGCAGCTCGCGGCGCCGCGCCGCACCGAGCTTCAGCGGCTGAACGTGGAGATATCCACGCTGTCGAATGCCTTCGAGGAGAAGCTGCTGGCGGCGACCAAGAACGGCGCCTTGCGCACGACGCGGCTGCGCGCGCTCGCCGGCCTCGGCAAGGCGGCGATCGCGGCCGCGGCGCAGGCCGCGGCGAGCGAGCATTTGCCCGGTTATCTCCTGGCGCTGCAGAACACGACGCAGCAGCCGGCGTTGGCTTCGTTGAGCGATCGGCAGACGCGGCGCGCGCTCTTCGAGAACTCCTGGAACCGCGCCGAGCGCGGCGATGGCAACGATACCCGGCACACGATCGCGCGCATCGCGCAGCTGCGCGCGCGCCGCGCGCAGCTGCTCGGATATCCGAACTACGCCGCCTGGAAGCTCGAAGATCAGATGGCGAAAACGCCGCAGGCGGCGTTCGACTTTCTCGATCAATTGATCCCGCTCGCCACGCGCACGGCCGAGCGGGAGCGGGCGGCGATACAAGCGCTCGCCGGCAAGCGGCGGCCGGGTTTGCGGCTCGCGCCATGGGACTGGAATTACTACGGCGGCAAATTGCGGGAAGCGAAGTTCGCGCTCGATGAGCGGCAAATCAGGCCCTACTTCCTGTTGAGCAACGTCCTGAAGAACGGCGTCTTCTACGCCGCGCACGAACTCTACGGAATCAGCTTCAGGGAGCGCAAGGACATTCCGGTCTACCAGCCGGACGTGCGCGTCTTCGAGGTATTCGACGGGGACGGCAAGCCGCTCGCGCTGTTTTATTGCGACTACTTCAAGCGCGACAACAAGAACGGCGGCGCCTGGATGTCGGAGTTCGTCGGCCAATCGAAGCTGCTCGGCACCCTGCCGGTCGTCTACAACGTCGCCAACTTCACCAAGCCCGCCGCCGGCGAACCGGCGCTGATCGGCTTCGACGACGTGACGACGATGTTCCACGAATTCGGCCACGCGCTGAACGGCATGTTCTCGGACGCCGAATATCCGACCTTGTCGGGCACGGCGACGGCGCGGGACTTCGTCGAGTTCCCGTCGCAGTTCAACGAACATTGGGCGCTGTATCCGGCGGTGTTCGATCATTATGCGCGCGACTATCGCAGCGGCGCGCCGATGCCGGCGGCGCTCGCGGCGAAGCTCGTCGCGGCGAGGAATTTCAACGAAGGCTACGATTTGACCGAACTCTTGGCCGCGGCCGAACTCGACATGCAATGGCATTCATTGCCCGCCGGCCTGCCGCTGCAGGATCCCGACAAGTTCGAGGCGCGCGCGCTCCGCAAGGCGCACCTTGCTCTCGCCGAGGTGCCGCCGCGCTATCGCTCCACTTACTTTAGCCACATCTGGAGCAACGGCTACGCGGCCGGCTACTACTCCTATCTATGGACCGAAATGCTCGCCGACGACGGCTTCCAATGGTTTGCGGATCATGGCGGACTGACGCGCGCGAACGGCGATCGCTTCCGGCGCATGATATTGTCGCGCGGCAACACCGAGGACCTGGCGAAGATGTACCGGGCGTGGCGCGGCAGAGAGCCGAGCGTCGCGGCGATGATGAAGTACCGGGGCTTGAGCGATGCGCAGGAAAGCAAATAGCCGACTGTTGATTTGCGCCGCCATCCTCGCGCTGTGCGCGCACGGCGCCCGCGCCGCTCGGCCGGTGATCACGATGTTCGCGGCCGCATCTCTCGCCGACGCGCTGCAGTTTCTGGCGGACGACTACCAAAAAGCCTCGGGGGCGCGCGTCAAGGTCTCCTTCGCGGCGAGTTCGGCGCTCGCGCGGCAGATCGAGGGCGGCGCGCCCGCGGACCTGTTCGTTTCCGCCGACCGCGATTGGATGGACTATCTGCAGAGCCGGCACTTGATTCGCGGCTCCTCGCGCAGCGATCTGCTCGGCAACAGCCTGGTGCTGATCGCGCCCGCGGACAGCCGCATCCACCTCGATATAGCGCCGCAGATGCCGATCCGCGCGGCGCTCGGCGGCGGACGGCTCGCGATCGGCGACCCCGATTCGGTACCGGTCGGCCGCTATGCGCGCGCCGCGTTGCAGTCGCTCGGCGTCTGGAAGGCGCTCGCCGGCCGGCTGGTGCGCGCCGACAACGTGCGCGTCGCCTTGGAGTACGTGGCCCGCGGCGAAGTGCCGCTCGGCATCGTCTACAAGACCGATGCGCTGATCGAGAAGAATGTGCGGATCGTCGGCGCATTCCCGGCATCGAGCCATCCGCCGATCGTCTATCCGATCGCGCTGACGGCCGTCGCCAAGCCCGCTGCGGCGAAATTTCTCGCCTACCTGCGAAGCCCGGCGAGCGCCGCGGTGTTCGCGCGCTACGGCTTCACGCCGCTGCCGGCCGCCGCGCCGGCGGCGCGGTAGCCGCATGGGCGCAAGCGCCGGCGGCGGCTTGATCGATCTGCGCAGCGACACCGTGACGCGGCCGACGCCGGCGATGCGCCGCGCGATGGCGGCGGCCGAAGTGGGCGACGACGTCTACGGCGACGATCCCAGCGTCAATCGGCTGCAGGCGCTCGCGGCGCGGCGCTTCGGTTACGAGCGCGCCTTGTTTTTCGCGACCGGCACGCAGAGCAACCTGGCGGCGCTGATGGCGCATTGCGCCCGCGGCGACGAGTATCTGGTCGGCCAGGAGGCGCACGCCTACAAGTACGAACAAGGCGGCGCCGCGGTCCTCGGCAGCATTCAGCCGCAGCCTCTGCAGAACGAGGCCGACGGCTCCATAGCGATCGGGCGCATCGGCGCCGCGATCAAGCCCGACGACGTTCACTTCGCGCGCACCCGCCTGCTCGCGCTCGAAAACACGATCGGCGGACGGGTGGTGGCGCGCGCCTATCTGGACGAGGCCACGGCGTTTGCGCACGCGCGCGGCCTGGCGACGCATCTGGACGGTGCGCGCCTGTTCAACGCCATCGTCAAAACGGGGCTCGAGGAACGCGCGGCGGTGCGCGGCTTCGATTCCGTGTCCTTGTGCCTGTCGAAAGGCCTGGGGGCGCCGGCCGGCACGCTGCTGCTCGGCGCCGCGCCGTTCATCGACAGCGCGCGCCGCTGGCGCAAAGCGCTCGGCGGCGGCATGCGCCAAGCCGGCGTTCTGGCGGCGGCGGGACTTTACGCCCTGGAGCATCACGTGGCGCGCCTCGCCCTGGATCACGCCAACGCCCTGCGCCTCGCCGACGGCTTGCGGGCGCAGGGACTCGCGGTCCTGCCGCCGCAGACGAACATGCTGTTCGTGACGATAGCGGCCGCCGATACGGCCGCGCTCGCCGCGCATCTGCGCGCAGCCGGCATTCTCGCCTCGATCGGCGAGCGGACGCGCCTGGTGACGCACCTCGACGTCACGCGCGCCGACATCGAATCGACGCTCGCCGCCTTTGCCGAGTACTTGCGCCGCGGCCGCTGAGCGCAGCCGCCGCGCCTCAACGCCTCGCGCGCCGCAGATCCCCGGGCGTGTCCACGTCCAGCGCCGCGGACGGCAGGGCGAGCAAGCGGCGTTCGGGCGCGGCGCAGCGCCGCAGGAAATCGCGCAGGCCGACATCGCCCTCGATGCGCGCGGCCGCGGCGAATTGCGCGCGCGGCAGGATCAGCGGCGTGCCGCCGTGCGCGCCGATGCGCCGCGCGACGATCGCGCGGCGATGGCCGCGCCACAGCGCGATCAGGCGGGCGACATCGCGCGCCTGCAGTGCCGCCAGATCGACCGGCACGAACAAAATGGCCGAGGCGCAGCGCGCCCGCACCAGGGCGGCGCGCACCGAAGTCGACAGACCGAGCGCGCGCCGCCGGTTGGCGAGGATTTCGGCGTCGATGCCACGCAATTCGGCGCGGTAGCGCGCGGCGTGTGGCGGCAGGACGACAATCAGCCTGGCGGCCGTAAAAGGCGCCAATACGGCGGCGCTTCTGCGCAACAGGCTGAGCCCGCGCACGCGCGCGAGGGCTTTCGGCGACTGCAGCCGCCGCGAATAACCGGCTGCCAATAGGGCGATGCGCAGCACCGGCCTGGGCGAGTCGTTCATTGCTATCATGGCGCCATGATAAAGGACTACCCGAATCTCAAGCGCAGACCGTTCTTGATGCCGATCTGGCTGGCGGCGATCGCCGGGGCTGCCGTCGTCGGCTTCTCGACCTGGCTGTGGAACACCGCCGATTCGACCACCGTGATCGTCGTGCGCGACGCCGAGAGCGCCCCCGGCGCAACTGCCGATCGGCCGTTGAACGCGGCGGGCAGGGCGCGCGCCCTGCGCCTCGCCGAGATGTTCGGCGGCGGCGCGCCCATGGGGCGCCTCACGGCGATTTACGTGGAGCCCACCGCGCGCAGCGGGTTGACGGCGGCGCCGCTCGCGCAGCGCCTGGGAATGGCCGCGGTGAGCGACGCCGGCGAGAATCCGCGCACGCTCGCGCACCGCGTGCTCGCCGATCACTCCGGCGGCAGGATCCTGGTCGTCAGCGACGATGCGCGCCTGCCGCGTCTGCTCGCCGCGTTGCGCGGCGGCGGCCGCCAGCCGCCGATCGGGCCGCCAGATCATGCGGCGATCTATATCGTCGGCGTGCCGCGCATCGGCCGCCCGAACCTGCTGAGCTTGCGCTACTGACGGTCAGGTGGCCGCCGCGCGCAGCATCACCGCCTTGCGGATGAATTCTTCGTGGCGGCCGATGCGAAAATCCGCCAGCACCACGCCGAGTATTGCGCGCGCGCCGTCGATCAAGTAGGTCGCTCTGCGCACGCCGATGCCGAGCGGTCCGTCGACGCCGTACATCTTGATCACGGTCTTCTGTGGGTCCGACAAAAGAGTGAACGGCAGCCGATATTTCTGCTGAAACCTGCCGTGCGATTCCGCGCTTTGCGGGCTGATGCCGGCGATCGTGAGGCCGACCTCGCGGATTTGCGTATGGATGTCGCGCAGCGTGCAGGCCTGGCGCGTGCAGCCCGGCGTGAAATCCGCGGGGTAGAAATACAGCAGGACCGGGCCGGACTTCAGCATCTCGGACAAAGAACGGTCCTTGCCATGCTGATCCGGAAGCGTGAATTCCGGCGCCCGTTCTCCGCGCTTCAACATCTTGAAGCCACCTCGCTTGTGGCGCCGGCCGGCCGCTGCCGCGCAAGTCCGCCGGCCGCTGCGCAGGTCCCTTATAGAAGATTGCGGCGCGCCCTGGCAATATTTCGTTCGGCGGGGTTTGCTGCTAGTATGCGTCGCCCTTGCGGGGGGCAGTCGTCGTTCGGGGGAGTAGCTCAGTTGGGAGAGCGTCGCGTTCGCAATGCGAAGGTCGAGGGTTCGATCCCCTTCTCCTCCACCAAATGCCCCGGTAGCTCAGTGGATAGAGCGAATGCCTCCTAAGCGATAGGTCGCAGGTTCGATTCCTGCCCGGGGCGCCCAGTGTGCAGGGTCCGTTCCGGTCACCTGGGGTCGGTGAGGTCATGACCCGTCTGCCCGAAAGCGCATGAAACCGCGTCATCGATTCGCGTCTGCAAAGCCCAAAAGCGCCGCCAATTTGCGGTCGTGGCCGTAAATGTCGTCGAAGAACTGGACCGGACCCGCCTGCGTCGCGACCACGGTCCCGTATAGGATCATCACCGGCACGGGCGCCGGCAGCCTGATGCGCAGCGAATCCCGGCCGTGCATCGCGGCGAAGATCTGTCGATCGTCCCAGCGTCCGGCGGCGTTGCGCAGCACGAATTGCGCCAGGGCCTCGGGGTCGCTGACACGGATGCAGCCGTGGCTGAACGCGCGGCGCGATTGCAGGAACAAATGGTGCGCGGGAGTGCCGTGCATGTAGACATCATGCACGTTCGGAAAGATGAATTTGACGAGGCCGAGCGCGTTATCCTCACCGGGCGTTTGACGCAGCCGCAGCCGCAGCCGGCCGGCGGCGAGCTCGTCGATCGCCGCGGGCGAGGGCGCGACGACGGCGGCGTCGTCGCTCTGGCCGCGGACGATTTGCAGATCGTTGCGCCGCAGATAATCGGCATGCGCGCGGATCGCAGGCAGCATCTCGCGCAGCGTGATGCTGCGCGGCACGTTCCAGTAGGGCCGGAATACGATGTACTGCAACTCGCCGACGAATATCGGCGTACGAGTCCGCGGATAGGTTTGGCCGACGATCACATCCATCTGCAGCATCCCGGCGACGTGGTCGTCGGTCGTCGGAAACGCGAACAAGCGGAATTCCGGAATGTTCACGATGATCGGCGGCCGCCGGAACGGCGGCAGCCAGCGCCAGCGTTCCAGCGTCAGGTCGATCTGCCGCACGCGCTGCGCGATCGGCGTCGTCAGCGCGGCGTACGTCTGCGGGCCGAGAGAGCCGTCGACGGTCAGGCCATGGCGCGCCTGGAAGCGCTGCAGGGCGGCGGCGAGATCGCCATCGATGATCCCGCCCGGCGCCGCCGGCGCCGCTGCCGACGAGGAGGGGATGGCGGCCGGCAGGTCGCCGAGCGCGGTCAGCAGGCGCCGCAGCGCGGCCGCGCCGGCGTACGCTTCGCCCGTTCGCAGCGGGCGCCGCGGCAGCGCCGGCAAATCCGTCAGGCCGGGGATCTTCTGCAGCGCGCGGTAGCGCGCGCGCGCCGCCTCGAGGAGCCGGTAGTGATAGAACGGCGGCTCCACGGCGGCGAGCGCGGCCCGGACGCTGGCGGCGGCGGCGAGCGCGGCGACCGTCGCGACGACGTCCAGATCGTTGCGGGTTCCGGCGAGCTCGAAGCCGGCGGTGCGCGGATCGATGCGCCCGTAGTGCAAATGCGTGACCAGCCGGATGGCGGCGCACGAGAGCATGACATCGAAACGCATCCAAGCCGCGGCCGCGCGTTCGCCGCCGGACTGCAGAAGGCGGCGGCGGGCGGCGATCAGGTCCGCCGCATAATCGGCAGGCTCGAGCCCGTAATCGCCGGCCGCGACGAGCGTGTCCGCCAATTGCCCGCCCTGCTGCGACAAGTGGCCGTCGCGGCTCCACAGCGGCAGGGGGTGCAAGGCGTAGAGCGCGCGCAGCAACGCCTGCTCGTGCATAACGGTGCGTCCCGGCAGCGGCTGACGCGCGGCGGCCTGCCATGCCGCGGCCTGCCATGCCGTGGCGGCGTGTGCTGCGTGTGCGCCGGGAATGGCCAGCGCGAGCCACAGGTGCCAGGCGAGCAGGCGTCTCGGCGTGCCGTGCAATTTATGCCGCATTGAAACCCGTCCATGTCCGCTGCCGCGTCATGCGAGCGGCGCGTTCAGTCTAGCAGTCGCGCAGTCGCGCGCGCCGGCGTGCGGGCCGCGCCCGGCGCTGCGCGGCCGCTGCCATGCGCCGGCTTTGCGCGTAGAAT
>DATKSW010000003.1:0-19692 GCA_035531435.1 Steroidobacteraceae bacterium
GTGACCATCCCGGGCGCGCCAAAGCTGAGAATCCCTTCGGCCGTATGCCCCGCTCTCATGCTATCGGGCAGCTGAATATAGCAAGCCGAGGATATCCATCCCCGCGGATGCACGTGGCTTGTGTGATAGCCCCCGCCGTGCAGGCGTACCGACCAACTGCCGTTGTACCGTGAAGCGCCCCGATTGCGACGCCGCAGGGCATCTTCCCCTTGGCCGATCTGCTCACGATAGCGCGCGATCGGTGCGGCAAAGGCGTGAAAGAGCGCCCGAATGACGGGGTCCTGACTGCGCGAAAGATCTTGGGTGGTCTCGGTGCCCTGGCGCAACGATTGGTAGAGAAGTCGATGACCGTGCGGATTGTGCAGGGTGTTCAAGCGCGACGTGAGTTCTGATAGGAAGCTGGTGAGATCGGACCACCCCGGAGGGGTTTCGAGGGGCTGCGACCGCACCATTTTGTCGTAGTCGCAGAGTGCCTCGTAGCGGGGATCGTTCAATAGCCGCAGCGCGGTGGTTTGCATGGCAATGAGGTATTGATCGTCGGGAGTGGCCTTAAGCAGGGTTGCGCATTCGGCCATCGCTCTGGCCCCGTCCCCCACACCGAGGCATGCGGCGCAAAGGAGTTTGCGAGCGGTCGAGTTGTGGGGCTGCGCTCGCATGGCCCGTTCTGCGAGTGTCAGGGCGGTGACGGGTTCAAACTCCAGCGCCGCGAGTCCCGCGCGGATAAGCAACATGGGCGGGGCCTGGGATCGTGCGGCGCGTTTGGCGAGGCACGCGTAACCGCCGCGCGCGTCACCAGCTCCCTGCAGTAGCGCTGCTTTTGTGGCCCACAATGCATCGTCATGCCCGTATTTTTCGAGCGCCTGATCCAGAACGCGCGTCGCCTCGATGATATTGCCGGTGCGCATCCAGATGAGTTGCGCCAGGCTGTTGTGCGCCTCGGTGAGGCGCGGCTCCAATCTGACGCATTCGCGCAAGGCCAGCTCGGCTTGGTCGAATCGCTCCAAAGTGATGAGGCTGCGAGCATGCGTGTGGTGCAGCGGCGCCGTCGGTCGGGTGCGGCACAGCGTTTGACGCACCACACGCTCACCTTCCTCCGGCTGGTTGGCCGCATTCAACGCGACAGCCAGGGCATGGGTTGCGACGTGGTTGTCCGGAGCGAGTGCCACGAGACGGCGATAGTTCGCCACCGCTTCGCTTTGGCGACCCAGAGCGGCGTATGCCGCCACGTGCAGCGCCGACAAATCGTCATCGGCCGTGCCGCTGTTGCACCAGGCTGTCGCAATGTCGAGTGCCGATGCCGGCTGGCCCGCGTCCAGGTAGTGGCGAACCAATAGAAGTGCGGCCCGAGGGTAGTGAGGAGACCCTTGGATCGCACGCTGCAACAAGGGTACGGCATCGGCGCTGCGACCCGCAGTCAGCAATAACTCCGCAAGCGTGGTCAGTGTGGGAGCCCATAGGGGGTCGATTTCGAGCGCGCGCCGCAGCAGCGACTCGGCTTGGGCGAGGTCGCCCAAGGCTTGTGTGGTGCCGGCAAACAGCCGCAGGCCTTCCACGTAATCAGGATTTGCGCTCACCAGGGATTCCAATTGCGCGTGCGCTGCGCTGTATTGACCGGATTGCAGCAGGCCGCTGATCCGCCGCATGGACTCAACCAGCATAACTGACATGGAAACCTCTAAAGAGGCCTGGCTAAATTAGGACCATTCGGCCCGCGAGATCGGCCCGTCAAAATTCCGCGTGGCGAGCCGGCTCTGCGTCGCGAGCCGGCGCTACTTGAGCTCGCGTATGCGGATGCGGCGAATCGCCAGCGTTCCGGGGTGATCGCCCTGAATGCCGATCAGGCCGATCTTCGCCAAGCCGTAATTCGGGTACGCCGCAAACTTGCTCGCCGCGACCCGTCTCTTCCAGTCGGCGCTCGTCAGCTGATACTCGACGACTTTGCGGCCGTTGAGCCAATGCTCCACGTGCGTGCCGTCGACCACGAGCCGCGTCCTGTTCCAATGATCGAACGGCCGCACGATCCCGGCCGGCGGGCCGTAGAGCGCGTAGACCGACGCGGCCGCCGTGAGGCGGCTTTTGCCGTCCTCGGTATTTGCATCGTCGAGCAGCTGGTATTCCGGGGCGCTCCAGTAGATGTGATCGTACTCACGGGTACCGCGGTAAAAGATGCCGCTGTTGCCGCCCCGCCCTATTTTCCACTGCAGTTCGAGCTCGAAATTACCGAAGCGCCGGTTCGTGACCAGATCGTCGACCTCGCCCTTCTTGGAGAGCACGCCGCCGACCACGTGCCAGCCCTTGGGCAGCCCGGCCGATTTCCAGCCGCGCCACGCGGGCGCACTATGCTCTTGCAAGAGCGCTTGCCAGCCGCGGGAGGCGGCGCTCGCAGGCAGCGCGGCGGCCGACAGCGCCGCACCGCAAGCGATGGCGAGCATGGCAAGGAAGGAAGGGATTCTGCGCATCGGTTTATACCCCAGGTTGGACGGCGCCTTACGCCAGGTTCAGCTTCTTCAGCAAAGCGAGCGGCGGCCCATCGAAGCGCGCGAGCGGCACATTGCCGATATACCCCAAGTCATTGCGGCCGACGGGAGTCGAGTAGAACCCGCCGGCGGTCAAGTCGCGATAGCGCGCGAAGAATCGCGCCGCCGCGTGGCGCGCGGGCGCGGCGCGAGTTTGGTCGCAGATCTCGTCGCAAATGGCGTGCTGCCGCAGGGCGTCCTGAGCCGCGAACTCCTTGCCGAACCGCCGCGCAGCCTCGGCGTCCAACCATAGGAAACCGCCGAGCACGATCGTCCGGTCGCGTTGGTAGTCCGGATACGGCGCACTCACCCACTCGTCGACGAAGTCGACGACGCCGACGGCCGAGGCGCCGGGCGAATGCTCGTCGGCCGGGATGATGATGTCCGCCAGGATCCCGGCAAGCCGCCGCTCGGCCGCCGTCAAGGTCAGCGGCCACAACTCGCCCGGCCGGTAAACCGCCAGGAGATTCGGATCGGTGCCATAGCCTCGCGCCGTCGCCGCCGAGTCGGCGCCGGCAGCGCGCATTTCGAGCAGCGGCCACGCCGCGCTCGCGGCCAGCACCCACTTGATCGTCGTGCGCCGATCCATCACAGCTCCTTGCGCCGCATGCGCCCAAGGACATGATCGGCCGCGCGCCACGCCAATGCCATGATCGTCAGCGTCGGATTCTTGTCGGCGTTCGACGCGAACACCGCGCCGTCGGTCACGAAGAGGTTCTCGACGTCCCAGGTCCGGCCCCATTGATTGGTGACCGAGTCCTTGGGATCCGATCCCATGATCGCCCCGCCGACTTCATGAATCATCGATCCGCCGGGAGAGATCGCCTTGGCGCCGTCGGTCTGCACCGGACCGTGCGTGCGGCCGCCCATCGCGTCGATGATATCCCCGAAGGTCTTTTGCATATGGGCGGCCTGGCGCCGCTCGTGCTCCGACCATTGCCAATGGAAGCGCAGCACGGGGATCCCCCACTTGTCCTTGACGCTCGGATCAATCTCGCAGAACGAATTCTCATTGGGGATCATCTCGCCGCGCCCGTCGAACCAGACGAAGGAACCGTAATAGCGGCGCACATCTTGCTTGAACTTCACGCCGTAGCCGCCGCCGGTCAGCCATTCGATTCCGGCGGCGGTTCCGTATCCCGGCATCCTCTTGCCGCCGCCGAATTCGATGTGGTAGCCGCGAGCGAATCCGAGCTTGCCGGCGAGTTGTTCCCGGTAGAGCCACCAGGGCACGTACATGGCATGACCGTCCGCGCCGTCCTCGTTGAGCGGCGGCAGACTCTCGAGCAAGGGGATCTGCCCGACCACGGTGCTGCCGACCGTATCCATCAAGTACCGTCCGACCTTGCCGCTGGAATTTGCGAGTCCATTCGGAAACCGCGCGCTCTGCGAATTCAGCAGGATGCGGGCCGATTCGCACGCGCTCGCGGCGAGTATCACGACCCTGGCGGCGACGTGCTGGTGCCGGCCGGTGGTCTTGTCGACGAAGCTCACGCCGCTCGCCCGGCCGTCGCGCCCGACGGTCACCTCGTAAGCCATCGCGTCGGTCGCGATGTCGAGGTTCCCGGTCGCAAGTGCCGGCGGCAGATGGACGGTCGTCGACTGATAGTTGGCGCGGACCGCGCAGCCTTGTCCGCACGGCGTCGCCCAAAGACAGGCCGCGCGCTTGCGCATGTCCTCGGCGAGGATCTTTTGTGCAGCGACATTGCCCGGATGCAGCAGCGCCGGCGACCGCCTGTGATCGAGCGGCCGGGTCATGATCGCGCGATGGCAAGGTATCGCCGGAACTCCCAAGCGCATCGCCCGTTGCGCGATCAGCAGATCACTGACCAGCGGCGCGGGCGGCGGCTGCAGGCACCCCTCCGAGGAATCCGGCGCGTTCTCCATGCCTTCGTTGCTGCCGTAGACGCCGACCAGCCTCTCGACCTTGTCGTAATACGGCGCGACATCCTCATAGGCGATCGGCCAATCGAAACCAAGCCCGTCGCGACGATGCACCTTGAAGTCGTACGGGCCGTCGCGCAGCGCGATGCGCCCCCAATGATTCGTGCGGCCGCCGAGCATGCGCGCCCGCCACCATTCAAAGCGATCTGCGCGCTCCTCGCTCGCTTGCACGTACGGCTCGCCGGGTACGTTCCAGCCGCCGTCCACCGTCGCGTCGTAGAATCCGAACGGCTTATCCGGCGTCGGCTCGGCCGCGAGAGGCGCCATATCCGGCGTCTGGAACATGGCCGTTTCCGTTGGCGGAGAGTATTTGCGGCCGGCCTCGAGCATGAGAACCTTGGCGCCGTCCATACAGAGCGTGTAGGCAGACTGCCCGCCGCCCGCGCCGGAGCCGACCACGATGACGTCGTAGGCGCTCTTTCGGGTTCTCGCCGTCACAAAAGGCATGGCGCCTAGTTAAGCGCTTTGGGGCGCGCGGCGCAACCCAGCGCCGCTCCGCTCACGACCGATAGGGCTCGCGACCGACGCCCTGCACGGCTATGCCCTGGGAGGCGAGAACTTCATGCTGGAGGGCGTACATCGCCGCCGCGGCCTCGTCGATAGCGCGCGTAAAGGCGAGTGACCCCGCCAGGATCGGCGCAAGCCGCGCCTTGTCTTGGATGCGGGCCCTGGGATACTCATGCTCGACGACCAGGAAGGTCTTCTCCGGCTCTATACGCAGCAACTCGCGCGCGGCGAGCTGATGGTCGAGCCAGTCCACCGAGCGATTCTGCAGATATGCGAGCGGATCGTGCCGCGCCGTGCCCGGCAGTTCGTGCTCGCAAAACACGGTTTGCTTTTTCCAGGCGTTGCGTTGCTCCGCCGGATCGGTGGACGGCCTATTGCCGTGCCAGTCCCCACGTTGCATCGTCTGGCCGCCGTAGCCCCACGCGGAGAGGCCGCGCGAGTCGATGACTTGACCCTTGACATGAAAGCCGGAGATCAGAAAGTTGTAGCCCGTGTCCTTCAGGTACTGAAACACGGAGCGCGAGTCCTGCCCCATCAAGATTGCATGCGAGGGGTCATAGTGGATGCGGAATTGATCGCCGACGCCGTGCCGCTCGCAGATCCGGTGCAATGCAATCCACGGACCCGGGGCATAGGCAATGTTGTTATGCCATGCATCGCTGACATTCCAACCCGGCATCGGACACTGCTCGACCCGAAACGTCAGCCGGCGGGCTTTGGCTTCCTGAAGCAACGGCACGAACACCTCTGCGAACATGACCAGATTGGCATCCATTCCCAACAGCGGATTTCGGCCCACGAAGCCGGTGACGGCATCGGTGCCGAGCAGTACCGCGGCGTCGAAAACACGCAGCATCAGTGCGTGCTTTTTTCTGCGCGCGGAATCGTCGGCGGCCAGCATATTGTCGAAGTAGGCAAGATCCGACAAACCTACGCGCGTAGCTTGCATTGCCGCGCGGACGCGCGATGCGCGCACGGCGTCGAAGGGCTGGCGCAAATCCAGGGTGTTGGCCACAGGATCGAGCAGGGCCGCGGCCGGCACGTCGCTTTCGGCCGGATGCAGGGCCGCGGAGAGCTCGATATGCGGGCAACCGATCTGCGCCGCGAAATCCAGCCACTCCTCGATGGCCACATCCGGGTCGGCATCGCGCCGATCGCGGGGAGTCAATTCCTGCAGCGCCGCCGTCAATATACTGAGTTTCATCGGCCGCGGCCTAAACCCGCGCGCTGCCGGCGGCGCGTCTGGTCGACTCGTGAGTTCAGTCAAAATGGCGTGCTCCAAAATGCCGTGTACCTTACTGCGGTCCGGCGTACTCGACGATCTCATTGCGAAATGTCAGCGCGAACAGCACGAACACCGCCGCCGCAAAGCCGGCCGGATACAGCCAGATGGCCTTCCAATCATGTGCGCCGCCGGCGGCGTACAGATCGTCGATGCGGCCGGCCGCCCAGAAGCCGATCAGCATGCCGACGCCGTAGGTCGCAAGCGTGATCATGCCTTGCGCCGCGCTCTTGTGTTGCGCGCCCGCCTTGGAGTCGGTATAGATCTGGCCGGAAACGAAGAAGAAGTCGTAGCACGCGCCATGCAGCGCGATACCGATGATCAGCATGAACTCGAACTCATGCGCGTTGCCGAACGCGAACAATAGATACCGGCAGACCCAGGCCAGCATGCCGAGCAGCAGCGTGGTTTTCATGCCGAAGCGGCTTAGAAAAACCGGGATCATCAGCATGAACAGCACCTCGGACATCTGGCCGATGGTTTGCTTGCCCGTCGCATGGGCGACGTGGATTTCCGTCAGAAACTGATTGGCGTTCTGGTAATAGAACGCCAGGGGTATGCAGATCAGGATCGACGACACGAAGAACAGCAGGAAGTTCTTCTGACGCAATAACCCCAGCGCATCGACGCCCATGACGCGGCCGAGGCGGGTCTGGTCCCCGCTCTTCGGCAATGGCGGCGTGCGCGGCAGTGTGAAGCTATAGACGCCGAGCGCGAACGAGGCGATCGAACACATCAGAAAGGTATTCCTGAGCGAGCCATGCGCCATTCCCGCGCGCGAATCCCAGGCGAACAGGTAACTGATCACGAGACCCGCCACGATCCAGCCGATCGTGCCCCAGACCCGGATGCCGGAGAAATGTTTGGAAGGATCATCCATTTGACGGAACGAGATGGCGTTGACCAGCGCCAAGGTCGGCATATAAAGAATCATGTACGCGAACAGGTAAGGATAGAAGCCCTCGAAATGACGGCTGCTGAACAGCATGTACATCAGCACGCCGCCGCCGATGTGAATGGCGCCCAAAAGGCGCTCCGCGCTGAAATAGCGATCCGCAACCAGGCCGACGATCAAAGGCGCGACGATGGCGCCCCAGGATTGCGTGGAATAAGCGAGCGCGCTCTGCGCTCCGGTCGCATGCAGATTCGACGCGAGGTAGCTGCCCATGGTCACGAACCAGCCACCCCAGATGAAGAACTGCAGAAACATCATCGCGCAAAGTCGAAATCTGACGGCGGTTGTCACTGCATCGATCCTCTCACGGCCCTACACGCTCAGCCATATGGATCCGGCCTGCGAACTCGCCACGGCCTGGGCAATGAAGCGCAAGCCGCGCAGGCCCGCATGTACTCCGGGGTAATCCCGCGTAGGCGCTTGACCCTGTCCGACTCGGCGCACATCCTCCATGAACCCACGGTAGATGTTCGCAAAGGCCTCGAGATAGCCCTCCGGATGCCCGGCCGGCAGTCGCGCCGCGGCCTTTGCCGAACCGCCTAAGTAGCTCTGGCCCGTCCGCAACTGCGCCCAGGGCCTGCCGGCGGCCTTATGGAGGAGCGTGTTCGGGTCCTGCTGATGCCACTCGAGCCCGGCCTGGGATCCGTAAACACGAATCGACAGCCGGTTTTCCTCCCCGCAGGCCACCTGCGAGCACACCAGCGTTCCCTTGGCCCCGCCACGAAGTCTCAGCAGAATGTTGGCGTCGTCGTCCAGGCGACGACCGGCCACGAAACGGCTTAAATCCGCGCACAAGGCCTCGATCTGCCGGTCCGTCACAAACTCGAGCAGATGTTCGGCGTGGGAGCCAATATCGCCCACGCATCCGCCGAGGCCGGCTCGCGCCGGATCGGTTCTCCAGGCGGCCTGCTTGTCGCCGCGGGTCTCCAGCGGCTCCATCAGCCAGTCCTGCGTGTATTCGACCATGACCTTGCGAAGCTCGCCCAACTGTCCGGCGCGCACCATGTCACGGGCTTGGCGCACGGCCGGATAGCCCGTGTAGTTATAGGTGAGCGCAAACAATGTCGTGCCGCCTTCGACGAGACGCACCAGTTCTTGCCCCTCGGCGACCGTGAAGGCCAGGGGCTTGTCGCAGATGACGTGAATGCCCGCGCCAAGGAACGCTTTCGCGACCGGGTAGTGCAGATCATTCGGCGTCGCGATGATGACGAAATCAATGCCGTTCTGGTCGGCTGCCTCCGCCGAGGCCATATCCTCGTAAGAGACATAGGCGCGTTCGAGATGCCACGCGGCGGCGCTTTCGCGGGCGATCTCGGGGTGCGAGGACATTGCACCTGCGATCACCTCGGCTTGGCCGTCGAGTTCGGCGGCTATGCGATGCACCGAACCGATGAATGCGCCGCGCCCGCCGCCAACGATACCGGCACGCAGGCGGCGCAAGGGTCGGGCAATTCCGCTGTTGCTCATAGGGGACGTATCTCGATGCATGCCGACGAGATCAATGGATGGACTGCTGTCGAAAGGCTCCCAAGGGCACACGGCGGGTGCGCGCTCGCAATGGCGGCGTCATGGCGCATGAATTACCATGTCGCGAGCCGAGGCGGCGACGCAGGCAGCGGATTGCTCTCGCTCAAGGGTACATCACTCGCGACCGACCAGGAAATCCACATGCGCTTTCACGGCATTCTCGACTGCACCGCAAGATGGGCCTGTTGCGGACTGGTTGCGGCGTTCCTGGTGTCTTGCGGCAACGCGCAGGACAAGGGCGCCATCCCCGCCGAAACCGCGCGCTTCGAGTTCTTGACGCCGTCGCTGGTGCGCATGGAGTACTCGGCTTCGGGCCAATTTGTCGATGCGCCCACCGCGGTCGTAGGCAAGAGAGTCTGGCCGAAAGTTCAGGTCAAATTGACGCGAAAGAATGGCTGGCTGATCGCTGCCACCAGCGCCATGCGCTTGCATTACCGGCTGCGATCCGGACCGTTTACCGCCGCCAACCTCGACGTGACCTGGAGCGATCCCGACGGCGTCGCACACATTTGGCATCCCGGCGACAAAGACCGGCTGAACTTGGGCGGCCTGACCTATTCCCTGGACAATGTCTCCAAAGCCAACCTCCCCGCAGGGCACAAGGATCTCGAAAGCCCGGTCAACGACATCATTCCAGGGATCGACGTGCACCTCGCCCGTGCCAAGCCCGGGCTGTTGAGCCGCAGCGGCTACGCGTTCATCGACGATAGCCGTACCCCGGTGTGGAATGCGCAGAAAACGTGGATAGAACCGCGCCGGCAGCCGATCGGCCAGGACTGGTATCTGTTCGCCTACAACCGCGATTACCGCCAGGTGCTCGAAGAATACGCAAAGCTTTGCGGGCCTATCCCGATGATCCCGCGATACGTCCTCGGCCCCTGGATCACGGATTTCAATTTCGAGTATTTCCCCGACACCGCACAGGCCGCGCAGCCAGACTTGAAGCGCTACGGCCAGCAGTACCTGGAGGATGAGGTCTCGCGGTTGCGCCGCCATCACATCCCCTTCGACACGCTGGTGCTGGATTTCGGCTGGCACAACTACGGATGGCAAGGCGGCTATGACTGGAGTCCGCTGATACCGCACCCCGATCGGCTCTCGACCTGGCTGCATCGCCGGGGCATCAAGCTCGCCCTCAACGATCATCCAGGGTATGCCAACACCGACGAAAGCATCCTTTCCTTCCACGATAGCCACGCGCCGGAAGTGTTGAAGGGGCTCGGCCGGCGATTACCGGTGAAGCCGTCGTTCGACCTGGATATCTCGAAGTCTTGGCGGTTCTCGACCGATCCCGACGATGCGGGTCTCCATCATCACTCGGTTGCGGCGGGTCATGACGACAGGCGCTGGAAGCCGATCCGGATCGGACTGCCATGGCGCGATCAAGGCTACGGCAAATATCGAGGAATCGGCTGGTATCGGGCGTCGGTACGCCTGCCGGCGCGACTCCCTGGCGCGCTGTACCTGTACCTGGGCGAGGTGCAAAAGACGTATCGGATATTCGTCAACGGCGAAGAAGCGGCGCACAGCCAGGTCCGTTGGCCGCGACGATTGACCGTTGCCGATATTGCCCCCTACGTCAAAGCTGGCCGGCAGAATGAGATCGTGCTTCGCGTCGTGCCCGGCAAACGCGGCGGCGGAATCCTCCGCGGTCCGGTCGCGATCAGGAATGTCCCGCCGCCGAAGCGCATCTATTTCGATCTGTCGAACCAGAAGCAGGCCGATGTGTTCATGCGCGACTTGCACAAACCGCTGATGCGGCAAGGCGTGGACGCCTGGTGGGTCGATGGCGGCAGCGGCGCCGTCGATATGCCCGGCCTGAACGAGCAGCTGTGGACCAACAAGGTCTTCTACGACTACACACAAGCCGAAAGCGGCCGGCGCGGCTTCATCCTGGGCCGCTACGGGGATTGGGGGAGCGAGCGGTATCCCGCGTTCTTCACCGGCGACACGTATTCCGAGTGGCCGGTGCTCGCCTACGAGGTCGCATTCACCGCCCGCGGCGGTAACGTGCTGGTTCCCTACATCAGCCACGACATCGGCGGATTCCACGGCGCCAAGATCGATTTCGCCCTGTATGCGCGCTGGATCGAATTTGGCGCCTTCAGCCCGCTGCTGCGGATGCACAGCGCCCACGAGAACCCGCGCGAGGGCAATCTGCGCATGCCCTGGGTCTACGGCCGCCGAGGCATGGCGTTGATGAAGAAGTATTTCACGCTGCGCACGCAATTGATTCCGTACCTGTATACGTACGCCTGGCTGGCGCACCAGGAGTCGATGCCGATCCTGCGGCCGCTCTACCTGCAGTACCCGAATCTGCCGCAGGCCTACCGCCATACCCACGAATACTTCTTCGGAAGCGAAATGCTGGTTGCGCCGGTGCTCGACCCGAGCGGCAATCGGACCATCTATCTTCCGCCGGGTCATTGGATCGATTTCTTCACCGGCAAGCGCTACCGGGGCGGCACCACGTTCACTTTGCACTTCGCGGTGGATCAAACGCCGGTGTTCGTCCGCGACGGGGCGCTCATCCCCGAGCAGAGCGTGAGCGACTACTCGAATGCCAAACCGCTGGACACCGTCATCGTCAATGTCTACGGATCGGCCAACGGCAGCTTCGAACTGTACGAAGACGACGGGATTTCACTCGCTTACACCAAGGGCCGGTACGCACTGACGAAGATGACTTACGCCACGAGCAGCGATGGCTTCCATCAGCTCTTGGTCGGGCCAACAACGGGTGCGTTTCAGGGCCAGGTGCCGGCGCGCTCATACGAATTGCGCATCCATGCGGCTGACAGGCCATCGTCGGTATCGGTCAATGGCAAGGCTTTCGGCCGGTGGAGCTGGGATGCCAGGCAAGCAACCGCGCGCGTCGTGCTGCCGAGGCAATCAATCCGCGACAGGATCGGCGTGGCGTGGCGATGAGAGTGGCCGAGCGCGGCACGGATTGCGGGCACTAATGCAACGCCGTCTACAGCGGGCCCGCATGTGCGGCGAAGAATTGGCTCAGGAAATCCTGCCGCGCGGCACCGCGATCGCTCCGTGTGTGCACAGTCGCGCCGATCGTCTGACGCAGCAAGCCGCCGCGTACGGCGGCCACGGCCGGCCACACCGGCAGCCCCGGACCATTCGGATTGCCGTTCTTGATGAACCGCGAAAAATAGCCTTCCATGACCGTCGACACCTGATGGTCGGCCGCTGTCCACGCATACACCTTGTTGCTGTCGAGGTTACCGAGTGCATACTCGATCTCGCCGCTGTGCACCGCGCCGGCGTCGGCCAGGGCGCCCGGCACGGGATGGCGCAGCGCGGGACGCGGCTGGGTAAAATAGTAAAAGTATACCGGCGCGCGGCCGGTGCGCCGCTGCAGGTCCATCCAGCGCCAGGTGGTGTGTGCGATGAACAGGTCGCCAGCGAGCGCCGTCGCCGAGCGCTCGACCTCGGCCGCCGTGTGGCCGGGGTACAGCGCCAGCGCACGGTCCGCCTGCCGGCCGAACAGCCGTTCGAGCGCTGCACGATAATGCGCCGCAGTGGGCGACTTGCGCCGCAGGATCGCCGTGTAGAAACCCTCCTGCGAGTTCGATCCGAGCAGCAGCGGCACATGAGCTTGTGCGCCGCGCGATAGAGTGGCCGCCGGCGGCTCGGCGAGCACATGGCCATCGATGTCGGGGCCGAACGGCAATGCCGGCCGCCGCTTCGGATCGGTCGCCCGCAACAGCGTGTCGGCAGGCAGTGCGCGCAGGGCAGCCAGCGATTTTGCGCCAACCCGGGCGCGGAACGCCGCCCCCTGCTGCTCCGCCCGGGCCAAGGGCTGCGCAGCGATTGGCGAGATCAGCGCGCCGCTCTCGCCAATCGCGCGCGCCATCAAATCCTTCGCGAGCGGTGAGGCCATCAGCGCGCTCACCGAGATCGAACCGGCCGATTCGCCGCCGATGGTCACCTGCGTCGGATCTCCGCCGAAGCGGGCGATATTGCGCCGCACCCAGCGCAGCGCCGCGATCTGATCGAGCAGCCCATAGTTGCCGGCGGCATGCACCGGCGATTCCTCGGCGAGCGCCGGCAGCGCCAGAAAGCCGAACACCCCGAGCCGATAATTCACGGTCACCGTGACGATGCCGCGTGCGGCCAAACTGGCGCCATCATAGCGCAGCTCCGAACCGTCCCCGCCGACGAAGCCTCCACCGAAGAAATACACCAGCACCGGCAGCGCCGCGGGCCTGCCTGCAGCGGACGATGGCGCCGGCGTCCACACGTTGAGGTAGAGGCAGTCCTCGCTCATGCCGCGGGAGCGGAACACCATGTCGCCGAACAGCGGCAACTGCATGCAGCGCGGCCCGAAGCGCTGCGCCTCGTGCACCCCGGGCCAGGATACCGCCGGCTGCGGCGCTCGCCAGCGCAGCGCACCGACCGGCGGCGCGGCATACGGAATGCCGCGAAACTCGCGCAACGTGACGCCGTCGGCCTGTGCGAGCCTGCCCTCGAGAATGCCGGCGTCCACCGTCACGCGCGGCGCGGCGTTCCGATGCAGAATCTGCTGCAACTTCAGATACACCGCGTTGGTCCAGCCGAAGCCGATCACGTTGGCCTTGTAGCCGGCGCTGATCTTCACGTCGGCATTGCCGCTCACCATGTTGTATTTCTCACGGATCGTGCCGTCCGCCGCGAAGCTGCGGTCGATCGTCGCGGTGAACTTACGCGCCAGGCGGCGTGCATCGTCGTGAAAGCCGTAGGCGTCGAGTCCGGCGATCGCCAGCCAGTTGGTCGGCGCCCAGCCAAACGGCGCATCCCACTGCGCGCCGCTGGCATGATCGCTCGTCTGCAGGCCGCCCATACGCTCAAACATGCCAAGATGGGTGCGCAATGCCCTGGCCTGCCGCGTCGAGGCGACGCCGGCCCAGAGCGGGTAGAACGTGCTGATAAAGGGGTAGTGCGACCGCCTGCCGGTGACGAAGTCATAGTCCATGTACATGCCCTGCGCGGGCCGCCACAGATATTTGTCGATCGCCCGGCGCCGCGCCTCGGCGACGGCGGCCCAGTGTCTGGCATCCGCAGCGAGACCGAGCTGCAGGGCGAAGTCATGCAGATCGCGCTCGTAGCGATAGAGCAGACTGTTCAAGTCCACCGGCGCATAGTGGTGAGTGGAACCACCGAACGGTCCCATCCGGAAGGTGGTGTCGAAGCCCGACTCGCGCATCGCGCGGTCGCCCAGATAAAAACCGGCGCTCAGACGGTAGCCCTGGGACCAGGCGCCGGCACAAACCGTCGAGGCCGAAAGATCGCAACTGCTCGCTCTCAGTTGCGCCGTTTGCGCGGCGTCGGGGTGCGCGGAGGCCTCGAGCAGATAACCGCGGTCCGCGGCCGGATGCGCGCGCAACCAGTCGATCACGCCGCGCAAATAGGTGCTGCTACGCATCTCCAGCACCGGCTTGCTGCCGCCGTAATCGAAATAGCGCGCGAGCCCGGTACGGCCCGCCAGGTGCTCCTTGCGGGTCCAGGTCGCGTGGTCGCGCACGGCCAGGGGATACGCCTGCCGCAGCCAGGCGCGTGCGGCTGCCGGCCCTGCAAAGCTCGCCGGATCGTCGAGGATCGCCCGGATCATCGAGGAGAGGAATGGCGGCTGCGATCGGGTCAGGTAGTACGTGCGGTTGGCATTGAGCACCGCGCCGTAGTGCGCGACCTCGAACAGCGCGTTGTCGAGCATGCCGCGCGCCAGCGCCTCACGATGATCGGCGACCAGGCCAAGCACGATGAAATAGCTGTCCCATCCGTACATCTCGTTGAAGAACCCGCCCGGCACCACGTAAGGGTTGGGCAGATAAAGCAAGCCCTGGGTAGGCAAAACGTCGGGCGACAGATCGCCGAGCCGGGTGATCGGATGCGGCAGCACCCGCACGTCGACGTGACAGCGCCTGGCGATGGCGTCGAGCTGCGCCGGCTTCGGCAGATCTGCAGGCAAGTACAATACCGGCCGGCTGCCCACCTTGCTGTCGGACAACGCCGAACAATCATCCATGGAGCGGGTGAGCGTGCCCCATGCATGATCGATGTACGCGCGAGTCTTCAGCGGATCGGGCCGGGCAGCCGCCGTCACCGTCGTCACCGTCGTCATCGCGATGACGATCCCAATGCATCGCAGGATATGTTTCATCATCCGCCAACGTACGCCGAGACAAGGCACGACGTAAAGGTGATTACGATCTTGGTTTGCAATCCGCCAGCGCGCCGCTACCCGTGCCAATGGGAGATTTCACCGGGGCAGTCGGTTTGCTGCTCGTCGCTACCGACCGGCGTTCGGGGTCAGAGCGCCCTGCGCGTGATGACGACCTTGCCGGCGTCATCGCGATGCACGGCGATGTCGTAGCGCTTGCCGCGAAAGGTGATGTCGGTCAACGTCAATGATTTCCACGTCGGCGGCAGTACCGGCGGATAGGCGTCGACCAGGCCTCGCTCCTCGATGCGCAGCCCGGTGAGGCCATAAATGAGGCTCTGCACAAATCCGCCCGAGCCGGTGAGGAAGTAGCCCGTATTGTTGGTCGGGCCTTCCGGGCGCACGTCGAACGGTGGTTTGAACATGTCGCCGGCGAAGTTGCGCTCGACCCATCGGATCGCCTCGGCCGTGTTGCCGGCGGCCGCCGCCGCAATCGAGATCGGCGCGAGTCCCATCGTGGCGGGCGTGTGCCGCCAGGCGTCCAGCGACTTCACGGACATCGCGTAGTCGTTGCGCCGCACTTGCGCGCTCATCGGCAGGTCGATCGACGGAAACGACAGGAAGGCGAGATCGCTGCCGCCGACGTCGTGGCGCACGGTCGCATCCATGTCGAGGTGGTGCTGTCCCGCCGCGGAAAATGGCACATCCATCTTCGCCGCAATATCGGCCCAGCGGGGGTCGGCCTTGGCGCCGACCAATGCGGCGGCGGCCGTCGCGATGGTCAACGCCTTGGCGGCACCGACATTGGTATAGGTATCGTTGGGAACGTCGAAATAGTGTTCCTCGACCGAGGCGACGTGCAGGATTTCGTAGCGCCGCTTGCCTCTGTTGTAGGTCGCGCGGCTCGTCCAGAATCGCGCTATATCGCGGATCACCGGCCAGCCGTGCTGCTTCAGCCATGCGCGGTCGCCGGTCGCCAAGTAGTACTGCCACTGCGCAATCGCGATGTCGGCATTGACGTGGATCTCGCTTTTGCTCAACAGCGTGGCGGCGTGCAGGATCTGTTCGGTGCCATTTTGCGGATCGGATTCCCACGGGTACTTGGCCCCTTGCAGGCCAAGTGCGCGCGCCCGCTGTTGCGCCGCGGGCAGGGTGCGGTCCCGGAACATCACCAACGATCTGGCGCGTTGCGGATGCAGCAGCGCCAGCGCCGGAAATATCCATGTATCGCTGTCCCAGAAGACGTGGCCGACGTAACCCGGCGTCAATCCGCAGGCACCCACCGCCCACGCGGTGTCGGGCGTCACGTTCGACAGCAGGTAGTACAGATCCGAATGCACGACCTGCTGCGCCCTCGGATCGCCGTCGATGCGGATATCCGACTTCCACAGGGCGGCCCACGCCGACCGCTGCGCGCCGAGAAATGCGGCAAAGCCTCGGACGCGCGCGGCCTTGGCAAGTGCGGTGTCGGCCGTGGCGTCGCCGCCCCAGTGTTCGCGCGATGCGGCGATATACTTGGTGAAGACATAAGTCCTGCCTTTTCGCACC
The DNA here is from genome assembly GCA_035531435.1 of Steroidobacteraceae bacterium. Classification (GTDB taxonomy): domain Bacteria; phylum Pseudomonadota; class Gammaproteobacteria; order Steroidobacterales; family Steroidobacteraceae; genus Bog-1198. Next base: position 16,431 of record DATKSW010000003.1, read on the forward strand.
TTGACGCGAAGGTCGAGCGACAATCGGTAATTGCTCTTGTAAACCTTGACATCGAGCGGCTGAAGTCCCCGCGGCATGCTGACGGCTGCGGCTTCGGCCATGCGCAGGCCCCGCTCGGCGCGACCGCTTAGCCACATCGTCAGATTCTTGCTGTTGCCCGCGTCGGCAAGCACGTGGGTATCGCCGTGATACCACACGGCTGCACGGTCCGGCGTGGCAGGCGCAATCGCCTGCAGCGTCAGGTTGTGCGCAGCAACCGCGATGCGCATTTCATCGCCGGTCAATTTCGCGAGTTTCAGCCGCGGCTGATACGGCGCCCACAGGTTGAGTGCGAACGACAGCTGCACGACACCGTCGAATTCCGGCGTGATCGAGATCCGGCTCGCGGCCAGGTGCGCCGACGCCTGGCTGACCAAAGTCACCACCTTGATCCGCGTGTCCTTGCCGTGATCGAGGTACAGATAGCTCGTGGTCAGCGTGGCGTCGCGCAGGTTCAATACCTGCCGGTAATCTCGGAACACCGAGGCTCGCAGGCCGACCTGGTTCATCCAGAAACGACCCGCGTCGGACCGGCCGGTGCTGTAGTCGATCTCGGTCCAGCCCGGAATGGCGGCGGGCCGCGAGATGTCGTCCTTGCCGTAATCCATGAAGGCCACCATGTAGGCGAGATTGCCTTCGGTGCCGCGTGGCGCGGTCATGGTCGAGAAATATCCGTTGGCCAGCTGGCCCGGAAAGTAGGAGGCGAAGTCCTTGGAGGTCGCGGTCAGCAGAAAGCTCGGGTCGGTTGCCGCCTGTGCGATCGGCGCGGCGCAACTAATAGCCAGCGCGACGAGCCCGCATAATTCTCCACATAGTTGCTTCAAGTGGCCTTTCCAAAGTGGCGGGCGCGCTCGCCGGAGGGACGCGCGCATTGATGAACTGAGAACTGGCTCTCTAGGGTCCAGCCGAAAAATATCAGTGGAAATGCGGATATGCATACGCTCTTCCCCGTGATTACCTTGTTCGCCGTTGACTGCGCGTGCCGCCACTGTGTCCGTGAAGGAAGGCAAAGCCGTCCTTGCATAACCCCATGATGTACGGATACTCAAGCGAATTGACCGGCGATTACCCGAAAGATGGCTGTGGCGCGTACGGTCGACAAATCCTGCAGCATCTACATTGCGAATTGCCGATCGCAGAAATTGTTCACCAGCACCACGATACGCTGGCCGCGGCTCCCGGGCCGCGACGGGAGGGACGACCTTGACTCGCGACATTATCGAGGATACGCGCATCAACCGCTATAGGTCCGCCGTGCATGCGCTACAGGTTGGAGAATTCGACACGGCCGTCGGCGCGGGGCGAGAAGATGCGCTGGGTCTGCTGGGTGAGGATCTCAACAATCTCGCCGTCACGCTGCGTCGCCGTTTCGACGAACTGACGGCGCTTCTCGCCCTCTCCGAGCAGGTCGGCGCCGGATTATTCCTCGATCACGTGCTGCAATGCGTCTACGATAGTTTCAAGGCGATCTTGCCCTACGACCGATTGGGCTGCGCATTGCTCGATAAGTCGCGGACAAAAGTGGTCGCCCGCTGGGCGCGCAGCAGTGCACCGCACTTGTCGATCCGCCCCGGTTATTCGCAGCCGATCGCGGGCAGTAGCCTTGCCGAAATCCTTCGTACGGGTCAACCAAGAATCATCAACGACCTTGAACAGTATCTCGTCGAGCATCCGCAGTCCGAATCGACTCAGGTAATCACGCGTGAAGGCGTGCGCTCGAACCTGACCTGCCCACTCATGGTGCAGGGCGCTCCGGTCGGATTCTTGTTCTTCAGCAGCAACCGGCCCGATACCTACCGCGAGGCCCACCAAGACCTCTTCATGCGATGCGCCGCACAGCTATCCGTGGTCGTCGAGCGCAGCCTCCATTACGAAGAATTGTATACCCTCAATCAGCGCTTACATGCCGCCCAAGCGTCCCTCGAGAAGCAAGCGAATACGGACGCGTTGACCGGCCTGATGAATCGGCGCGCGTTGCTTGCGCGACTGGACGGCGAGATCGAAGAGCTTGCGAAATCTGGAACCGAGCTTGCGATCTGCATGGTCGACATCGACCACTTCAAGCGGATCAACGACACCTTCGGCCATCTCGCGGGCGATGCAGTGCTGCGCCACGTCGCAGTGACGCTCGCCTCCACCTGCCGTGCGACGGAAGCGCTCGGTCGTTACGGAGGCGAAGAGTTCCTATACGTATTGCCGGCGGCCGGCCGCCCGGAAGCTGAACGAGCCGCCGAGCGGCTGCGCGCCGCGGTCGCGGCGACCGAGATCGCAGTGGGCGAGCGCAAGCTGCGCGTCACGGTCAGCGTCGGCGCAACCGCCGCCGCGGCCGGCAGCCCTACCAGCAGCGACGTCCTGATCGGCGCGGCGGATAGGGCGCTGTACGCCGCAAAGATGCTCGGTCGTGACCGCATCCAATTCGAGCCGACACCGGACCCACCATCGCCGCGCTGATGCGCATCATGCCGGCTTCGACGGCAACGCCTCCATCAGCGGCTTGATGAGATCGAGCGGCAGCGGGAACACGATGATTGAGGATTTGCCGTTGCTGGACATGTCGGCCAGCGTCTGCAGATAGCGCAACTGCAGCGCCTGCGGCTGCTGCGACAGCATCGCGGCGGCATCACGCAGTTTCTCGGCGGCCTGCATCTCGCCTTCGGCGTGGATCACCTTGGCTCGGCGTTCGCGCTCGGCCTCGGCCTGGCGGGCGATCGCCCGCACCATCGTTTCGTTGAGATCGACATCCTTGATCTCGACGTTGGCCACCTTGATGCCCCAGGGGTCGGTAGCCTCGTCGAGGATCGTCTGCAACGTGCGGTTGATCGATTCGCGCTGCGACAGGATCTCGTCCAGCTCATGCTGGCCGAGCACCGAACGCAGCCGCGTCTGTGCCAGCTGGCTGGTCGCCTGGTAGAAATCGGCCACCTGCAGCACCGACTTGTCCGGCTCCAGCACGCGGAAATACACCACGGCATTCACGCGCACCGACACGTTGTCGCGCGAGATCACATCCTGCGGCGGCACGTCCATCACGGTGATGCGCAGATCGACCCGTATCATCCGCTGCACCACCGGAATCATGATCACCAACCCCGGCCCCTTGGTTCCGGTGTAACGGCCCAGCGTCAGCATCACGCCGCGCTCGTACTCTGGCAGTACCTTGATCGAGGCGAGCAACAGCATCACCCCGAGTATCACCAGCATTCCGACGAATCCAATCATGATT
>DATKSW010000004.1:0-14252 GCA_035531435.1 Steroidobacteraceae bacterium
TAACCGAAGCGTACCGGTTGAACGCCAATGGCTCGACAGACAACCGTACCTTCTACATCTACGGCTATGCTTTGGCGATCAACGGCGCGAAGACCGTCAAGAGCCTTACGCTGCCGGGTAATCGTAACGTCGTCGTGCTCGGCCTGGTGTTAGGTCCGTAATTGCGTCCCGACGCGTCGTTTGCGCCGCGCGATTTCGATGCATTTGGCTGTCGGCGGCGATGTTCGAACCACATCGAGACGGGTTATAATCCGTGCGGGTAGATTCGAGCATCAATTGGCGGACGGCAAATTATTTTGGCTCGCCACTTCAGTTGACCGCTCAATCAGGGCAATTCGACCAATAATTGATGGCGTTTACGGTGCATCTCTTGATGCGTCATTGATCTTGCCACGTGAAGCGCATTGATACCCATTTGCTGCAAAACGTCAATTTCATTTAAGGCTCTGAGCAGCATGTGGACCAACTCATTTGGATTACTCGGTTCCACAAGCCATCCAGTACGATTTTCGAGGATGCAGTCTTGCAGGCCAGGAGTCTTCGTGCCCAGCACTGGTAGAGCTTGCGCGTAGGCATCGTAGACAATACGAGGTTGTTCGTCAGATAAACTTGGCACCACCAGCGCGTGGTACCTTTGCAGCAATTGATAAAGGGGCTGGCCATAAGCGACCGTGCCGAGGACGTTGATGTGCGTCTCTGCGCCCAGCTGGCCTGCAAGCTCCCGGCAGTCATGTTCCAGCGAACCCGCGCCTAAGATATCCAGCGTCACTCGCACTCGTTGCTGCGCGAGGTCTCGCATCGCGTCGAGGAGAACCGCGACGCCCTTCTCGACCTCCAGACGGCCGGCGAATAAAAGCCTCAGCCGACCATCGCTAGGTGATACTTTTGATCGCCAAAGCATCCGCGCGTCGTTTTCCGACAAAGTGACGCCATCATCTATCCAGGAGGCGTGAATGACGTGTCCGTTCTTAGAATTGGCACCGAAAAAACTTCGCCGATATTCATCTTGCGTGAAGATCGCAAGGTCCGCGCGTCGCAGACTCCAATGCGCCATTCGCTCGTACAGAATTGCCTTGATTCTCGACGTGAAGTTTGCAGATATTCCGTGTGGTAATCTCCATGGTGCCGATTCAACGATGATTATCGAATGCTTCCGACGCATACGCGCCAATGGCGACGCAATCCAACCGTAGGGTATCGGCCAGCCGGCGACCCCGCTGTGGACGTATTCGGCACGGCCGATGGCCTTCCACAATCTATAAATTGTGGGCGGGAGATGAAGTAACGCCGAAGGAATACTGCGCGAGTCTGGCAAAACGACGAACCGAATACGTGAATACCATTGGTTGTCATCTAATGCGATGGAATTATCTGGGGGCGCCTTATCTATGTGCGGGCACGCCAAAGTAAAATTGGTCAGATAGGAAAGGTGAAGTGCTAAATCCTTGTACCAAAGCTCGCCGGCATACGTGCGACCATCGGGTGCGCGATACAGCGGTATTGAGGTGATCAGTAAATACGGGCCTTCGATTTTTGGCAAAACCGCCCTTGGGGCTGATTCCTCGGTATACCCCGATGCCGTCTCTTGACTACCTGGCTCCATAGTAGCCGGCAGTCTCTCACAGGCCGTTGGGCTCAACAATTTACGGTGACGTGCGCGACCTTCACCGCCGGATGAATCGCGCCGATATCAAAGAGTTCGCAGCTCTACGCAAACTGGTACGCCTTCGTCATATAGCCGATGACATAGCATAGATCGAATCCCTCTGAACCTGCCGCAGTTGGGAAATCTTGCCAAGCGCTTCCGCGCACAAAACCCACGTTCGCGCCCCGCCATCGACATCGCGTGGCGACACAGGTATGGTTCCTGCGCCGCCGTAGCGGCTCTTATGAGGTTTGAATCACGATGAAATTCCGGGATTTCGTCGCGGAGGCGCGCTTTCTGGCGGGGCCTCGCGAAGTCGGCGAAGAGGAGATGATCGAGTTCGCGCGCCGCTACGACCCGCAGCCCTTTCACGTCGATCCTGAGCGCGCGGCGGCGAGCCGCTGGGGCGGCCTGATCGCGAGCGGCTGGTTGACCTGCGCGATCGCGATGCAATTGGCGGTCGAAGGGATCCTCGCCGGCTCCGAATCGATCGGCTCGCCCGGCATCGACGAGCTGCGCTGGGAGAAGCCCGTGCGTCCGGGCGACCGCCTGATTCTTTCCGTGACAGTTCTCGAATCGCGCGTCTCCTCATCCGGCAAGACCGGCATCGTCCGCTGGCGCTGGGAACTGCACAATCAGCGGGAGGAGCGAGTGCTGAGCTTGCTCGCGAGCAGCTTCTTCGAGATGTCGATGGCGTGACCTTTGGATTGGCCGCCGCCGGGGCGGTCGTCGTCAGGCCGCTGAATTCCCGGGGGCCTGCGTCTCTATGGCGAGAAACGGGTTGTTGAGCAGGTCGCGAACGAATTTGCTGCGCGAGTGATGTCCCGTCTTCGCGTACACACGCTTGGCGAGCGTCTTCGTCGTGTTGATGCTGACGCATGCGCGTGCGCTGCATTCGGCGAGGCCGTGGCCGTTCGCGAGCGCCTCGGCGAGGCGCGCCTCCGCGCGGGTGAGCCCATAGAGGCGCATCAGCCACTGTTGCAGGGCGACGGGCTCTGCGTCTGCGTGCCGCGAGAACACGATCGCCGCGGGAACGCGCAGCGACTCGCCGAACACCGATTCCGGCAGCGGGCAGACGCGCAGCCAGAGTTTCCGTTCATCGTTGAGCTGCACGCAGAGCAGCCCGCCGGCGCCGGCGCCTTGCCCGCTATCCACATTGGCGGCCTCGTTGATCGCCTTCAGAAGCGTGTGGCGCTTGCGTAAATCGGCGAGATGCATGCGGCCGTCGCGGATCGAGAGCTGCGCTTGCGAGCGGAACAAGTCCTCGGCCGTCGCGTTCGCGAACAGCAGGTCGCCATTCATGTCGACGATTGAGACGCCCATCTTCAGCGATTGCAAGCCGCTGAACAATGCGCCTCTCTCGATGTTCAGGTGGCCGATCGTCTCGCGCAGCGCGAGCGCCTGGCGGACGTGCGGCATCAGCGAAGTCAGTCGGCGCCGGTGCGAGTCGGTGAACGCGCCGCTCTTCTGATCACGGTGCAAGCCGATGATGCTGAAAGCACCGTCGGCCTTGCGCTCGACACCCGCGCCGATGACGTGAAAGATCCCCAAGCGCCGGCAGTAATCGTTGTAGATTTCGCTGCGCATGAAGTGCGGCGCGATCGTCGTGACGTTGCCGGTCACCAACGACCCCGGGACGATGCGCCGCACCCAGGCCACCCACGGGTGCTGTTTGTAGTAGACGGTTTGATAGGCGTTGATCATGTCCGGCGTGTAATTGTCGGTCCACGACAGCCGCTGGCTGGCGCCGGGCTTCGGACTCCAGATGCCGATTTGACAGCTGTGCGCGCCGACGCTGCGCGCAAATCGGCCCGCCATCGCTCGCCAGCCCGAAGGATTCGCCGTCGATGTGTAGAGCGCCACCAACAATTCAGAAAATTCGCTGCTGATGTTCAATGCATCCATCTCCGTGGCGAAGTGTAGCGTTGCCGCCCGCCGATTGCAGGACTTCCGACGGCGCGCGAGCGATCGTCGCCGCGGATTTTTTGCACGTTTCCTGTGATGCAGTTCGCCGTTCGGGATTTTGTCACCCGTGCGGGTGACGATGCGGCCGGCGCGCAGGCCCTAGAGTGCCGGCCGTCGAAATCTCAACACTGAATGGGTGAACGTCCGTGACACTACATAAGCACTTCGCCGCCGGCCTCTTTCGAATTGGCATCATCCTCGCAGCCTCGTTCGCGCTTGCGGCTTGCCCCACGAGCAAAGGCAGCGGTGGCGGTGGTGGCGGCGGGGGCACCACATTTGGCATTTCCGGCACCGTCGGCGGCGCGGCGAGCGTGACCGTGAAGCTCTCGGGAGCTGCGGCGGCGACCGCGACCACGGACGGCAGCGGCAATTACACCTTTATGGGCCTTGCGAACGGCAGCTACACCGTGACACCGAGCTTGAGCGGCTACACCTTCACCCCGGCGAGCAGTGCGGTCAGTGTCAATGGCGCGAACGTCGCGGCGACCGATTTCACGGCGGCTGCGGCTCCTTCGACCTTCACGATCACCGGCATGGTCACGACCGGGGCCGGGGCCGCGAGCAGCGGCGTGACGCTGACGCTGAGCGGCGCCGCGAGCGCCTCGCAAGTATCGAATACATCCGGCGCGTATACCTTCACTGGGCTCGCCGCCGGCAGCTACACCGTGACACCGTCGCTCGCAGGCTTCACGTTTGCGCCGGCAAGCGATGCGCTGACGATCTCGACCGCCAACGGCACCGCAACGACCTTCGTCGCGACGCCGGCGGTGCAGGGCTCCTTCAGCATCGCGGGCACCGTCAGCGGCGCCGTCGCCGCAGGCGTGAAGATCACGGTTTCTGGAAAAGCGAGCGCGACCGCGACGACCGCGGCCAACGGCAGCTATTCGGTGCCGAGCCTCGCCGACGGCAGCTACGTCGTCACGCCTTCGCTGAGCGGATACACCTTCTCGCCGGTCAGCAGCAGCGTCAGCGTCAATGGCGCGAATATCACCGGCACGAATTTTACGGCGAGCGCGAACGCCGCTCCGACATTCCGCTTGAGCGGCGCCGTCAGCGGCGCCTGGGCCGCGAACGTCACGATCAAACTGTCGGGCGCCTCGACCAGGACGACGACGACCGATGCGAACGGCAACTACGCGTTCGCGAATCTGCCGGCGGCCTCCTACACGGTGACCCCGACCCTCGCGGGCTACACCTACACTCCGGCCGCCCCCGCGGTGACCTTGAGCGCGAACACGACGCAGAATTTTGTCGCCGCCTCGGCGTTCACCGCCTATAGCATCTCCGGCACATTGCGCTATGCCGGTACCAAGACCGGTCCGGTCAATCTCTGGGTTTACCAGAGCTGCAGCACCTGCACCGGTCAAAGCGCGGTCGCAGGAAGCAGCGTCACGCTCGGCGGCAGTGCCGGCGCGTATACCGGCAGCTACACGATCAGAGGCCTGCAGCCGGGCAGTTACGTCGTCGCCGCCGAAATCGATACGCTCGCGAGCGGCATCTCGAACGCCGCGAACCCGGCCGGCATCACGGCGGTGCAAAATATCTCCACTGCGAATATCGCCGGCGCGAACGTAACGCTCGCCGACCCGGGGGTCATCGCGCCCACGCCGCCAAGTTCGCTGAGCGCCTCGCCGAAAAGCGCCTCCGCCTTGATTTCATACAACCCGGTCGTGAACGCGAACGACCAAGAATTGGCGACCTCGTACAAGGTCTACTGGGGCACGGATGCCGCCGCTTCGAACGGCGGCAGCAAAACCTTCGCCGCGCAAGGCCAGAATGTCTCTATCTATATGCTGCCCGGGATCGCCAACGGCGCGATCTATTTCAAGATGACTGCGCTCGAGGGGACGACCGAGAGCGCGCCGACGGCGGTCGTCGGACCGGTGACCGTCGGCGCGAGCAGCGGCGCCAACACGGTATCCGGCACCGTCACGTTCCCCGGAACCGCGACGGGGTCGCTGATCGTCGGCGTGCACAGCAACTCCGGTGCCTATTATTCGATCATCGCGAATCCCGTGAGCCCGCAGAGCTACAGCGTTGCCGGCGTGCCTAATGGAACGTATCAGAACTTTGCGCTCGTCGACATGAACAACAACGGCACCGTCAATGCGGGCGATCTCAGCAACGTCGGCGGCCATATTCCGAGTATTGCCGTCAGTGGCAATATGACCGGCAACGTGACCTTGACGGGCGCGGCCGAGACCGCTTTCATCGGCAGCGAACATTGGACCGACGGCATCAGCAACCAATACAGTTTCAACGTGAGCTCCGTCGACGGCACCAAGCGCGCGGTCGCCGTCACGCTGTACTCCGGACCGAATGTCGCGGTGCCGTTCGACCTGGGGGCAACGGCCAACAACAATGTGTATGTGCCGCTCGGCAACGGCGCGACCCGGCCGACCGTCGGCGATACGTATTATTTCAAAATCACTTACTCGGACGGCACGACCGCGGACATCTCGACGAGCGTCAGCGGCGTACTCGATGCCTTTGCCACCAGCCTGCTGGTGAATACGGGCGCGCCGTACAGCCGCAACGTGCCACAGTTCATGTGGAGTGCGCCCGCGGCACCGCCCGCCTTGTACGCCTATTTTGTGTCGGTGTCGGGCAGCGATGCGAACTGGAACTACCCGCAAAACAAGTGTCTGCCGAGCACGACCTTGAGTGCCGTGTACGATTCGGACGGCAGCGCGAGCAAGTCGACTCTGACGACCGGTGTCTCCTACCTGTGGCAGATCACAGTCGAAGACGAGCAGCTGAAGAATACGGCGACCTACCAGGCGCCGGCGTACACGCCATAACCGGCACGCGGGGCGGCGCGCGAGGCGCCGCCCGCGCCCCGACGCCGTTCAACCGTCGCCGGCGTTGGCTGCCGGCTCCGTGCGCACGGGACCTTCCTCGGTCGCGGTACCCCGGTGCAGCACATCATCGTAGATCGATTGCGGACGGATCGCCCGCGAGACGTGGTAGGCCGCGAGACACGAGAGCATGAGCGCGGGCACCAATTGATACTCGAGCGTCATCTCGAAAACGATCAGAAAGGACATCAGCGGCGCATGCGTGGTCGCGGCGAGGAAGGCGCCCATGCCGATGACCGCATAGACGCTGGGAAGCGACGCACCGGGCCAAAAGCCCTGCACGGCGAAGCCTGCGATCAGGCCGAGCATCGCGCCGACGAAAATTGTCGGTGTGAAGACGCCGCCGACGGCGCCGGAGCCGGTGGTCGCCGAAGTCGCCAGGACCTTCGCCGCGAGCACCGTGGCGATCACGGCGAGCGGCCAGGGATGCTGCAGAACGGAGTTGACGACGCTGTAGCCGTTGCCCCAGACCTCGGGTCGCCACAGCGAAATCGCGCCGACGATCGCCCCGCCCAAGGCAAGCTTCAGCGGCAAGGTGATCGGCAGGCGCCTGAAGGAGGCGCGCGACAGTTCGAGCATGCTCATGAATGCCGGCGCGAGCGCCCCGAGAGCAAGTCCCATGCACAGGAACAGCGGCAGTTCCCACAACGAGGCGACGTGCATCGGCGGGATCTGGTACACGGGTTCATAACCTAAGACCTGGTGCACGGTGACGTTGGCGACCACCGAGGCCACCATCAAGGGTCCGAGCCTGCGGATCGCGAGCGTGCCGTAGACGATCTCGGCGATGAAAATCGCGCCCGACAAGGCGGCATCGTAGGCCGACGCGAAGCCGGCCGCCGCTCCGCAGGCGAGCAGCAGGCGCAGGTCATCGCCGCTGAAGCGGCCGATCTCGCCGATCCACGAACCGGTCGCCGCCGACAGCGACACCATCGCGCCCTCGCGGCCGATCGAACCGCCGGTGCTGATCGTGCAGAGCGAGGATAGGCCTCGCAGCATCGTCCCCCAGACGTTCTGGCGGCCGTCGCCGACCGCGATCGCTTCGAGGTAATCGGATTGGGTCTTGCCACTCGCGGCGCGCTGTGCGAGCCAGAGGAATATGCCTGCGGCGATGCCGCCGAGCGCCGGCGTGAGCGCCCGCCGCCAGGGCCCGAGCGCGCGAGCGGCCGCGACCAGGCTGCCGGGGTGCGCCGTGGCGAGGCGTTCTGCCAAGGCCATGCCTTCGTGGAACGCGACCGTCGCCAGCGCGCCGACGAGACCGATGAGCGCCGCCCAGAGCAGGAGCCAGCGATTGTCGTCGAACTTCACGCGTCGGCGCTCGAGGCTTAAGGCGGCGGCGTCGCGGTGTGCCTAAAGAAGGTCGCCCGCCAAGGAGCGGCTGGTCGCCTCGCTGGTCATGACCGAGTGGCGGTAGGCCGCGTGGTCGATTCCGAGCTCGATCCTGGCGCCGCCTTTGACCGCGGCGCGGGCGGCGGCGCCCAGTTCGAAGCGCAGGAAATGCACGGCCGAGGTCTTGGTGTCGTTTTCCCTTACGAGATCTTCGTCGGCGGTCGCGAAGCTGCGCTCCGCGCCGACGCCGAGCCAGCAGCGCGCTTCGATGCCCTTGAGCCGTTCGAGCGCCATGCGCCGCTCTTCCGGGTCCGTGTATTCGATCAACAGCGTCGCCTTGAGGTTCTTGCCGTCGGGGATCAGCGGATTATAGGTGTCGAGTTCTTCGGCGATCGCCTCGGGCTCGAAAATGCGCTCGACGCGCAGCATCTCCTGGATCTGGTACTGCACCGTGAGCCGGTCTTCGAAGCACCACGTCGTATGCGGACCGACGGCGACGTTGCGCAGCTTCTTCAGTTCGAGGATGCGGTTGCGGAAATTCTTGCGCTCACGCGCGTAAGTTTCCAGCGTCATCAGGTCCGCAACCTGCAAGTGCTCCGTGGGCGTCGTGGTCGTCTGCATGAACCATTGCTCCTAAATGCCGTAGGCGATGCGCAGCAGCGTCAAGGGATGCGTCGGCGCCTTGCCGCCGTCGATGCCGCTTTCGATCTGGTGCCCGGCCATCGGGCAATCGCTCGAATACCAGGCGGCCTGCGCTGCCTCGACGCGCTGCATCACCGGCCGGCCGATTTTCATCGAGGCCTCGTGGAACTCTTTTTTTACCGCGTAGGTGCCGTTGTGGCCGGAACAGCGTTCGATCACCTCGAGCGTCGTGCCGGGAATCAGCTGCAGGGTGTCGCGCGTCTTCAGGCCGAGGTTCTGGACCCGCAGGTGGCAGGGGACGTGGTAGGCCACCTTGCCGAGCTCGCGAGTAAAATCGGTGCGCAGCAGGCCCGCCTGATGGCGCAGCATCAAATACTCGAACGGATCAAAGATGTGATCGCGCACTTTGCGCACCAAGAGATCCCCGGGGAACATCAGCGGCAGTTCCTGCTTGAACATCAGCACGCAGGAGGGAATCGCGGCGACCAGGTCAAATCCCGCGTCGATCAGCCGCGCGAGCTCCGGGACGTTGACCTCTTTCAATCGTTCGACGGCCTTTAAGTCGCCGAGCTCGAGTTTCGGCATGCCGCAGCATTTTTCCGTGGCGGTCAGCGTCACGCCGATGCCGTTGTGTTTGAAAACGGCGACCAGATCGGCGTCGATTCCCGGTTCGTTGCGGTTGCAGTAGCAGGTCGCGAACACCGCGACTTGGCCGCGCGTCTCGCCGCTCGCGACCGGCGTGGCCGGCGCGGCCGGCGCGGCCGGCGCGGGCGGTGTCTTTTGCCGGCGCGCCTCGCGGCGGCGGAACGTGTCGCTGTGATATTCGGGCACGGGCGCGTCGCGGTGCACGCCGAGCGTCGCCTCCAGCAGCTTGCGGCCGGCGCTCGAGCGGTTCGCGGCGTTGACGATCGAGGCGATCACCGGAATGCCGGCGATCGAGCCGACGCGGTCCGTCGAGGACAACAGCCTGTCGCGCAGGGAGGCACCGTCGCGCTCGAACTTGACCGCTTTCGCGCGCAGCATCAAATGCGGAAAATCGACGTTCCACGGATGTGGCGGTACGTACGGACACTTCGTCATGTAGCACATGTCGCAGAGATAACAATTGTCGACGACGTTCCAGTAGACCGGCTTTTGGACACCGTCCACCTCGCCGCTCGGCGAGGCGTCGATCGCGTCGAACAGCGTCGGAAAGGACTGGCAGAGGCTGAAGCAGCGCCGGCATCCGTGGCAGATGCCGAACACCCGTTCGAGTTCGGCGAACAGCGCGGCTTCGTCGTTGAACGCCGGACTCTTCCAATCCAACGCATGCCGGGTCGGCGCCTCGAGACCGCCTTCCCGAGGGCCACTGCCGCTCTTCTCGCTGCTCATCGACGGGACTCCCTCTGTGCCGGCCGCCCGGCGGCCGCGGCCGCGCGGGCGCGCAGCGGCGGACGTCGGTGTATTCGCTGAATCAAGGCCTCGCTCAGAGGGTGTCGAGCGCCTTCGTGAAGCGATTCGCGTGCGAGCGCTCCGCCTTGGCCAGCGTTTCGAACCAATCGGCGATATCGGTGAAGCCCTCTTCGCGCGCGGCCTTCGCCATGCCCGGATACATGTCGGTGTACTCGTGGGTTTCGCCGGCGATCGCCGCCTGCAGATTGGCCTTGGTGGGGCCGATCGGCAGGCCGGTCGCAGGGTCGCCGACCGCTTCGAGATACTCGAGGTGTCCGTGCGCGTGACCCGTCTCGCCTTCCGCCGTCGAGCGGAACACCGCCGAGACGTCGTTGAAGCCCTCGACGTCGGCCTTGGCCGCGAAGTATAGATAACGGCGATTCGCCTGGGACTCGCCGGCGAAAGCGTCCTTCAAGTTCTTTTCGGTTCTACTGCCCTTCAGTTGCATGGTAGCGTCTCCTTGGATGAAATTGATCTCACTCGTCGAGAGTGCCTTCGCCGCCTCTCCTCAAGCTACAGTACGCCGATCGCGCCGGTGACAAAAGACGATATTGCCTATCGTCATCATAGACCAAGTCTATTGCGCCGATTGGCGCCGCAGGCCGCTCCAGGCGAAAAATTCGCGCACCCGCTCGCCGAGCAGTTCGTGCAGTGCGGCGTTCGAGGTCGCGAGCCCCTCGGGACTCGGCAAGTAATCCAGGAATTTCGCGCTCACCGGCGTAAAGGCGTGCACCGGCGCCGGCACGACGGATAAGCCCGCGGCGGCGAATTCGTGCGCGGCGCGCCACAGATGCGCGGCGCTCGACACCAGAAGTATGCGCCGCACGCCTGCGGCGCGCAGGATCGGCGCCGAGTTGCGCGCGTTCTCGAAGGTATCGTAGGCGCGTTCCTCGACCCAGCGCGCATCGATGCCGAAGTTGCGCGCAAGGGTCGCTTGCATCGCGACCGCTTCGAGGCGGTAGCCGGTCACCAGCACCGGCAAGCCGCTGCGCCGCGCGAGCCACGCGCCGTAGGCGAGGCGTTCCATCAGGTACGGCTTTGCCGCCGGGCCGCCGTATTCGGGCGCAAATCGCCGCTCGCCGCCGCCGCCGAGGATCACGATCGCTTGCGCCCGCGTCGCGGCAACGCGGCTCGCATCGAGTGCCGGATAATGTTCCGCGAGCCGCTCCAGCGGCCTTGCAACCGCCATCAGGGACAGAAGCCACAGCGCCGCTATGCCGCAGCCGATCAGCGAGGCGCCGAGCCTGGGGCGCGATCGCAGGCAGAGCGCGCCTGCCGCGGCGAGCAGCAGCGGCGAGGCGGGCGGCAGGATCAGGGTTCCGAGGATCGTCTTCAGGAATTCCATGATCTTGAGGCTCGCGCGCCCGCTAGCGCGGCTGCATGCGGATCGCGCCGTCGAGGCGGATCGTCTCGCCGTTCAGCATCGCATTCTCGAGAATTTGACAGACCAGGGCCGCATATTCGTCGGGCCGGCCCAGGCGGGGCGGAAAGGGCGTCTGCTTGCCGAGCGAGTCCTGCGCCTCCTGCGGCAGCGACTGCAGCATCGGCGTCAGGAACAGGCCGGGCGCCACGGTCATCACGCGGATGCCGGAGGAGGCGAGTTCCCGCGCCATCGGCAGCGTCATCGCGACGATGCCGCCCTTCGATGCCGAGTAGGCGACCTGGCCGATCTGGCCGTCGAACGCCGCGACGGAGGCGGTCATGACGATGACGCCGCGTTCGCCGTCGGCATTTGGGGCATTCGCCTGCATCGCGATCGCCGCGGCCTTCGACACGAGGACGGTGCCGGTCAGATTGATCTCGATCATCTTGCGAAAGAAAGCGGCAGGCATGGCGCCCTGCCTGCCGACGAGGCGCCCGGGCGTGCCGATGCCGGCGCAATTGACGGCGGCGTTGATCGCGCCCATCGACCGCGCCGCACGCTCGACCGCCCGCTCGACCGCCGCCTCATCGGTCACGTCGGCGCCGATGAACGCGGCGCGCGCACCGAGCGCGGCCGCCGCCTGCCGGCCTTGCGCCTCATCGACGTCCAGCAGGGCGACGCTCGCGCCCGCGCGTATCAGCCGCGCGGCGAGTGCATGGCCGAGACCCGATGCGCCGCCGCTGACTAGGGCGCGGATGTCGCTTAATTGCACGGGGCGGTGTCCTTGGCCACTGAGAGTGCGAGCGCACCGGCAAGATCGGGCGCCCAGTTTTGCGGGTTCGCTGCGGGTTTTGCGGCCGCTGCGGCTGTATATCCGAATTGGTTCAAGCGCTGCGTGGGCTGCTCGTAGCCTTGCCGTGACGCTTGCCGGCTTCTGCGATTACACGAAGTGCGTCATTGACCGACTTCGAGGTCGGGAAAACTTTTGCAATATCCCGGTCGAGCACCACGACGTTCGCGCCATTAGCAAGCCGCGGCAGGTATTTGCCGCGAACGCCGCCAGAAAAATCGTACTCCGACCTCATGAGGTCAATATCAGACTTTTTCATAGCCTGCTCGTTCCTTGCGGGTCGCCCGCCGCGCATTGATGATACGTATCCGCCCACGGCGATCGGTTGCGCCACAACCACGAAACGCCTGGTCGTGGTTATCCCAATAAGCAAGAAGCGGCTCTCGTTTACGGAGTGATCCGGGTCCGGAATACTGATGGATAGCTTATCGTAAAACGCGGAGGTTGCTTCCTCGAATGAGACGCGGTGCTTACCAAAGTTTGTCTTTGCCTTGGCTGCATCCCACTCGAACTCAATCGTCATATCGGCAGGGTACTGCGTGGTGCCAAAATTTCAACGATTCAAGCGTGCGGGCCCGCGACCCTGAGCGTATAGCCGCCGGATTTC
The DNA here is from genome assembly GCA_035531435.1 of Steroidobacteraceae bacterium. GTDB lineage: Bacteria > Pseudomonadota > Gammaproteobacteria > Steroidobacterales > Steroidobacteraceae > Bog-1198. The sequence continues at coordinate 12,691 of DATKSW010000004.1, forward strand.
TCGTCCGGCCGCAGCTCGAGCAGGCCGCGCTTTTGCGCTTCGGCGAGCAGATCGTTGAACGAGCGGAAGCCGTAGGCGCGCTCGCTGAATCCCGGATGGCGCCGCTTGATCGCCTGCTTGATCATCGATCCCCAGATCGGCTCCGTCTCGCCGCGCTCCTCGGCGACCGCTTCGAGCGTCTCCACGACGAGGTCGAGGGCATCGGCAAGATCGGGCGCCCTGTTTTCCGGTGTCGCCGCGGGGCTTGCGGCCGCGGCGGCGGTGGCGGCTCCGGCGGCGGCGCCGGCGGCAGCGTTGCCCGTGCCGCCGGCGCCCGTGCCGGCGGTGTTGCGCGGCGCAGGTGTTGCGCTGCGGCGCCGGCCTTTCGACGGTTGCTTGCGCACCAGATCGTCGTAATAAATGAACTCGTCGCAATTGTTGATGAACAAGTCCGAGGTCGAGTTCTTGACGCCGACGCCGATGACCGTTTTGGCGTTCTCGCGCAGCTTGCTGACCAGCGGCGAGAAATCCGAATCGCCGCTCAAGATGACGAAGGTGTCGACGTGGCTCTTGGTATAGCAGAGGTCGAGCGCATCGACGACCATGCGGATGTCGGCGGAATTCTTGCCCGACTGGCGCACGTGCGGTATTTCGATCAATTCGAACGCCGCCTCGTGCAGGCCGCGCTTGAAGTCCTTGTAGCGCTCGAAATCGCAGTACGCCTTCTTGACGACGATGTGGCCCTTCAGCAGCAGGCGCTCCAGGACTTTCTCGATATCGAAGCTCGGGAATTTGGCGTCGCGCGCGCCGAGCGCGATGTTCTCGAGATCCAGGAATACGGCCATCGTGGTGACCGGCGGATTGGCGTTCAAGCGGGCGCTCCCCTAAAGTTGGCGGCGCCGCGGAAACTGTACGCGAGCGCGCCCCAACAGCATATCGCAAATAACAGCCAGGGCTGGTTCTGCTGCACGCCGTCCGGCAGCAGGTGCAAAAGCGCCGCGAGCAGCACCGCGGCGAGCTGCAGCCCGAGCAATGCGCGGCTCGACGCCCCGAGCCCGCCGCCGCGGCGCGCCCGCCACACGGCCGGCAGCAGCGCAAAGGCGAGCGGATTGAAGAGCAGCAGATTGGCGTTGTCCCAGGCGATGCGGTGCATCGTCAGCGTCCACAGGCAGGCGAGCAGCACGCCGATGAAGCCCGCGGCCGCAAGGAATGCGCCGGCAGCGAGCGCGTAGGCGCGCGGCGCGCGCCGCCGCAATGCGAGGATCAGCGCCGCGTAGGCGAGGCCGGCGAGCGCGAGGGGGATGCGCAGATCCGGCGGCTGCTGCGGCGGCGGCTCGAGGCGGTTAGGTGCGACCCGCCGTTCGCGCAATACCAGCGGGGCGAAGCCGCCGCCGGCGTCGGCGATGCGCACGGCGCGCAATTGCCGTTGCAGCACCATCGGCAGAAAGCTCTCCTGCCAGGCATTCAAAGCCCGGTCCGCGGAGGGGCCCATGCCGAGGTCGAGCGCCAGCATCATCCACGCTTGGCCGCTCGTCAGGCGGTCGATTTGCTGGCGGTAGGTCATCGCGCCGGGGCGCGCGCTG
>DATKSW010000005.1:0-20593 GCA_035531435.1 Steroidobacteraceae bacterium
CTCGGCAATTGCCGTTTTCCAGCCATCGGCCAGGTTCAAGCCTTCCGTGACCTGCGCGCGGACCACGTAGTTCTGGTACGCGGGGATCGCGATCGCGGCCAAAATGCCGATGATCGCAACGACGATCATCAATTCGATCAACGTGAAACCTTTTTGAACTTGCTTCAGCATATGCACTCCTGATTTGCCCATTGAATCCAATTCGATTTTCGAACAACGGCTTGCGCCCGTGCCGAAGATGGAGCAAGGTGCGTGCCAAGGCCGGTAAATGTCGTGTAAAGCTTTGAATTACAAAAAATATTTTCGAAAGGGGCGGGTGGTCTTTCGACATAATTGCGTCGCGGACCGGCGTCTGCGAGTGCCGACGGCCGTCATCGACTGACAATTTCTGTCGCTTGCGCCGGCGCGGCTGCCGTCCGCGGCGGCCGATCCGCAAGATCCGCACAACGCGTCATGCAAGCTTGCCGGCTTCCTCGTGATAGTCCTCCTCGGCGTTGATCAGCCAGATCGCGGATTTGTCGACGCTGCCGCCGACGATCGAATCGACGGCGGCGTTCGCGGCAAGCATCGAGTGATCCTGGTTGTTGTAGCGGTGCATGCCGTTGCGGCCGACGGGGTACAGATTTGCGAAGCCATCCAGATAGGCACGCACCGTCGCGAAGTCGCGGTATTCGCCGAAATAGGCGGGGTATGCCTTCGGCACGCGCACCACGGTGCCGTCGAGAACGTCGCGACGGTCGATCAGGCCTATTTTCTCGAGCTCGCGCGCCGCCAAATCGATGAAGGCGCCGTCGTCGAGCGACCAGAGTGCATCGCCTTGCCGGCAGAAATATTCCAATCCCAGCCAAATCGTCGCGGGGTCGGCCACCATCGCCGGACTCCAATTGTTGAACACCTGCAGTCGGCCAATCTTCACGTCCGGTTCCTGGATGTAGATCCAGTTGTCGGGAGGCATGCCGTTCGCTGCACGTGGGTCGGCGCGGCCGCCGGTCGCGTGCATTTTGCGCAGCAGCAGTCCCGCCGTCATGAAGTCGCGGTACGGCAAATGATCGGCGACCCGCCGCACCGCCGGATCCTCAGGCTCGAGCATGGCGACGAGATCGCGAACCGGCAGCGTGGAAATGAAGTGATCGCACCGCAGCCGCCGCACGGATCCGGCGCGCTCGTCGAGAACGTCGACGCCGACGATGTCGGTGCCGCGGCGTTCGAGGCCGACGACGCGATGGCGCAGATGAACACTGCCGCCGCGAGCGCTCACCTGACGGGCCACTTCTTCCCACATCTGGCCCGGACCAAATTTAGGATAGAGGAAGCGCTCGATCAGGCTGGTTTCCGTCCGCTTTTGCGAGGTATCGGCGAGGTTGCGAAACGGGCGGCCGATCGCATGCGCGACGGCCTTGGCGACCGACAGGCCCTTGATGCGCTGCGCGCCCCATTCGGCGGAGATTTCCCGGCAGGACACTCCCCATACCTTCTCCGTGTAATCCTTGAAGAACGTGCGGTAGAGGCGGGTGCCGAAGCGGTTGACGAAGAAATCCTCCAGAGAGATCTGCGGCGAGCGGCGCAGGATTTGCGCGCGGCCGTAGCTCATGGCGACGAGCAGCGTCTCCGCGAGCCCCATGTTGCGCACGGTATTGGCGTTCAACTTCAACGGGTAGTCGAAAAATCGACGCCGATAGAAGATCCGCGAAAGCCGTTGGCGCACCAGCATGACTTTGTCGCTGTCGCTGTCGCTGTCGCCGGCGGCGTTGGAGTTGGCGTTGGCGTTGGCGTTGGCGGCGGGACGAAAATCGTGCGATTGACTCTGGTAGTTGATGCGCAGCGCGTCCTCGCCGCCGCCCTGCCCGGAGGCGACCGGCAGGATCTCCTGCCACCAGCGCATGACCCAATCGGATTTGGAAAAAAAGCGGTGCCCGCCAAGATCCATGCGGTTGCCGCGGTATTCGACGGTCTTGGCGATGCCGCCGACCTGGGCGTCGAGTTCGACCACGACCGGCGTCACGGCGGAGCGGCGCAACAACTCGAGCGCCGCCGTCAAGCCCGCCGGCCCCGCGCCGGCGATGACGGCGGTTTGCCCATGATGCTGTGCGGACATGTGCCGGATTGTCCCTCAGGCGGCGGAGCGGCGCACGAACAACAGATGTCGTCGCGAGAGGAAATTGCAGACGAACGTCACGCTTGCCGCGATGCATTTGGCAACGAGGTAATTGAGGCCAAGATACCTCACGCAGGCGAATATGACGGCGGCGTTCAGCGCGAGGCCGATCGCGCCGATCATGGCGAACATCGCGAACTCGATCCGCCGATCCTCGAGGCGGCGGTGTTTGAACACCAGAGTCACGGCAAGCAAATAGGCGACGAAGATTCCGACGGTGAACGACACCGTCGCCGCGGCGAGGTACCACCACGAAAAGTAATGCACCAAGATGAAAAGGATCGCCATGTCGACGAGCAGTGCAAAGGCGGAAGCCGCCGCATAGCCGAAGGCTTCGTGGAACCAGAGTTTCATGCGGCGGGCGCCGCTGCGCGAACCTGTGCGCAATTATAAAGATTCCAGTTCTTCCAGGGACCGGCGTGTTCGTGGCTGAGCGCGCCAAATCCGACATTCTGCCGTGCAATGACGAATCCAAGCAGCGGGTCCTTGCATATGCCGACCAGAATTCGCGGCGTCAACGCTTTGATCGGCGGGTTCTTCGCGGCCGGCTTGCGCAGCCGGCGCTTGCGTATTTTCGACAGCAGCCGCCAATCCCGCGGCATCAAAGGACGCAGATCTCGCGCGCGGTGGCGCACTTCGCGCGCGGTGGTGCGCGAGAAGACGACGCCGGCGGACTGGTCGACCGACAGATAGCTCGGCCGGCGCAGAACGAACCAGGCAAAAATCGGCGAATCGCCGCCGTCGGCGACATAGACGTTGGCCGTTGGCGGGATTGCCTTTCGCCAGCCGCTGAATTCACGGACATCTGCGGCCGACGCGAAGGACCTCGTTGGCCGGAACGCCAGCGGCAGCATGAACGCCGAGGTCGCGGCGAGCGCGGCACAGCAGAGCGCCGGCACCCACAGCGATCGGCAGCGGCGGATCAGAAACCAAAACGGACCGATCAGAAGGACGGCCGGTATCGTCAATCCGAAAATGTTCCTCAAGCGTTGTACCAGCATGGGCGCGTCTCGAAAGTCGAACGTCGGCGACAACAAAGTCCGGCAATTGAAAATTGTCCAGCCGAGGATGACGATCGCGAGGCCCACGGCTGCCCAGCGCAGGTAAAGAGCGATTCGCCGGTTGATCCGCTCGCGCGACAACCACAGCAATAAGGTCAACGACGCGGCAACCGACCCGTCGATCTGCGAAAACGTCCACGCCGACAGCAGCAATAACGCGCAGAGCGGTCCACAGCGGCAATCGCGCCACATGCGCAGCGCCGTCGCCGGCAGCAAAATCACGCCGATCAGGCCCGTAATCCACAGCCAACGCCACGCCTGGCCCTGCAATAAAATGGCGACCGGGCCGAGCAGGCCGGCGACCAGCGCGACCGCCAACCCCGCCGCCCCGACCAAGGCCGCGCTGATGCAGATTTTCCTTAGCCGAGGATCCTCGAGCGTCGCTGCCGCGATCGCGACGCATATCAGCGGCCGTGCATTCAGGTCCCAATCGCGAGGTCTCCACAGCTGCAGGAACAAGAACTGGGAACGCTCACGCACGACTTCCAGCCACGCCGGATTCATGACGACAAAATAATGCGCAGCAAGCGGCGAGACGAGCGCGGCTGTTGAAATTGCCAACGCCGCCAACACCCCTGCGCAGGCGCCGATGACGCTCAAGTTCGGACCCGCCCAAGAACAAGTCAGAAGCAATAGGCCGGGCAGCGCCACCAACGGATGGACGAACATGGCCAGGGCGCCGACGAGCAAGCCAGCCCATCGCCACCCGCAAAAATGGCAGGCCAGGGCCGTGACGACCAGCGCCTCGGCAAGCGATCGCGCCGTCAAGTAGTCTTCCGAGAAGTGAAACACATCATAGGCGCCGTAATGGCCGACCGTGACGATCAGCATGGCAACCGCCAGCCAGGCGGTGCCGGCATTCGACAGGGCGCGCGCCAGGAACCATGCCCCCGCCAGGAACCAGGCGGCGCACAATCCGAGCAGCAACGCCCCTGCGGTGTTCAAGCCGAACGCGGATATGAACGCCGCATACAGGGGCGAGAAAATCGTAAATCGATCTTGGGAGGTGTTCTTCAGATAGATATCCGACGCCAGCGCCGGATGTATGCGTGCCAGGGCCTGATAGGCGTACAGATGAGCGTCCCGCGTGAGGCCGCCAAAGCGGTGGGTCAGCGTCCACAGCAACACCAGCATCAGCGCGAGAGCAATCGTGACGGCGGTGCGCTGCCAGCGCGAGCGCGTGGGGTGGACGGAGTCATCGTTGCGGTTGCAAGGAGGGAAATCTGACGTGTTCGTAATCAATTGACCGTTCCGAGTTCGTTTGCATGCCTGGGAAGGCGAGAATTGCAGCCGCCTTCAAAATCCGATTGTGAAGGATATCCTGGAGATACGCATAATGGCGCGCTGGTTTACTATCTACAACAAGCGGTTCACCTGGCTTTGCGCCGGCCACGATCGATTGGAATGAACGATGTGCCACATTGGAATACACAGGATCGATTAATGGCGATACGGCCGCGCGCCTCGGAGCAGAAGGAGTTCGACAAGCAGTGGGCGTCGTACTGGCTCGAGGTTCAGCAAGTGGGACCGCTCACGAACACGCGCTACCGGTTGCTGCTCGCTGAACTGCCTCGCGGCCTGCCCGCGGCTCCACGGATCTTGGATGTAGGCTGTGGACCCGGTATCTTTCTGCATCGCTTGTCGATTCGCTACCCAGATGCGGTACTTCAGGGCGTCGAATATTCGGCAACCGCCATGGAGGCTGCGTCTCCGGCGGTTCGGCCGCGGATTGTTCATGGGGACATTCTCGACGTGGCCGGCGAACTTGGTTGTGAGCAGTTCGACCTCATAGTTTGCAGCGAAGTGTTGGAACACGTCCCAGATCCCATGGCGGTACTGCGAGCTCTGGCGAATCTGGCGGCGCCCGGCGCAATACTGCTGCTCTCCGTACCCGCTGGGATGCGTCATTGGTCCAGTCAAGACGATGCAGCCGGACATCTGCGTCGGTTCGAGCTCGCTGAGTTCCGGGCGATGCTCATGCAGGCGGGATTTGAAGTCGCCCGGCTCTACACCTGGGGTGGCCCCATGAGTTGGCTATACAACCGGACCATCAATGCATGCGGTCCGGCCAGGGCGGCGCACACGAGCCGCTCGCGGGTCGGCCGCCTGGCGGCACGTTTGGCTACGGTCGCATTGCGTATCGATGACCTGTGGGTTGGTAATCGCGGCTTTCAAATGATCGCGCGCGCCAGAAAACCGGCCGCGCCACGTTGATCTCGGGTAAATCCTCCAGAATTCACGAGTTCGTCCGGTTCGCGGTGGTCGGAGCCGCGTCGGCGTTGTTCGGCTGGATTCTTCTTTATCTACTCGTAAGTGTCGCCGGCCTCTACTATCTGATTGCCTTCGCTCTATCTTTCCTCATCATGAATGCGATCGCGTATTTAACCGTCGGCAGCTACGCCTTCCGGAGCACGGGGGTGAGCGATCACGCTGGATTATTTCGATACTACGCGATCAGTCTGGCGAGCCTGGGATGCAACGGCGTCGCCCTCGCGATTCTCGTTGAGCGCCTTGGCCTTAATTACCTGGTGGCGGCGGCGGCGCTCGCGGTCGCCAACGCTCCCGTGAATTTCATTCTCCATCGCCGGCTGACCTACCGGATAGGCGCGAGACTCGAAACCCAGGTGAGCGAGAAGCCGCTACGAGTCGTCGTTGTGACGCACTACTACCCGGCTCACGGAGGCGGTATTGAAAGTATAGCCGGCCGCATCGGCACCGAGCTGGCAGCGCGCCATGGAATTGCAATAGATTGGTATGCCAGCGATTGCGACGCGGCTCCCGAGGCTTGCGCGGTCAATGTCGTTCCAGTCGCGGCATGGAACGGGATCGAACGGCGGACGGGTCTACCGTACCCGCTCTGGCGCCCGACGGCGCTGTGTAAATTATCGCGCGGTATTGCGCACGCAGACGTGGTGCAGATTCACGACTTTGCATACTTCGGCAGTTTGCTGGCGGCAATACTCGCCAAAGTACATCGTGTTCCGCTCTTGCTCACACAGCACAGCGGAGCCATTCGTCCCGGAAACAAAATTCTTGCCGTCCTCTACTCGGCATCCGAGCAAACGGTAGGTCGCTGCGTATTTGCGGCCGCCTCGGTCGTCGCGTGCGTCAGCGAGACCACCCGTGCCCATTTCGAGCGCCGCCTCGGCAGCCGCCCAAAGTTCGTGACGATATGGAACGGGCTCGATGTCGGTGCCCTGCACGCGGCGGATTTGCAGACGCGACGGGGACTGAGAGTCGGCTACGGACTGGCGCAAGATACGCCGATCGTGTTGTTTGCCGGGCGGCTGATTAGAAAGAAAGGCATCGAGATTGTCCGGGGCGTAGCCACCGCCGCGCCGAATGTGCGGTTTCTGATCGCCGGCCGCGGTCCAATCGATCCGAACAGTTGGGGTCTGCCGAACGTGCGCGTTTTGGGGCAAGTCGCGGCGACCCGGATGGTGGAGTTGTATCATCTGGCCGACTTATTGCTGCTGCCGAGCTACTGCGAGGGCTTCCCGCTGGTGGTGCAGGAGGCGCTTGCGTGCGGAACCGCCGTGCTGAGCACCGATGAGGTGGCTGACGCTTGTCCGCCGGTCGCCGATCTGATTCATCATTGTCCTGTGCCGTGCGATGATGATCCGCAGCCCTGGATTGCAGCGTTGCGCCGTGCTCTTTCCGATCGCACCTGGTTGACAAGCCGGGATGCGCGCGCGCAGCGCGCGCGTCAAACTTGGTCCTGGGAACGGTGTGCGCAAGAGTATTTCAATGTCATTCGGCAAGTTGCGCGGCGGCCGGCCGCGAAGCCGGCAGCTTAGAGACGGGAACGAACAGCGCACGATCCGCACGATGAACCGCGAGCCGTCATGTCGACCAGAGTAACGAACCGGCATTTGATCCTCGTTGGGATACTGCTCTGCGTCATTTGCCTCGCCTATTTTTATCTGCTGGATAACTGGATATTTTCTAGCCGCGGATTTTCACCCATTTTCCAGCTGCTGGTAGCGGTCTACGACGCCAAGGCCGCGTGGCTCTGCGTCGCGGTAAGCCTGCTGGCGGCCTTCTCGATCAGGCCGGCGCCGATTCTGAAACTGGTCGATTTTCTCGGCAGCCACCCGGTCGCCGTGGCCGTGGCGAGCATAATCCTGTTGTCGTTGGGCACGATCTTCATCTACCACGACTATCCGCTGTGCATGGATGAATACGCGCCGATATTCCAGTCCAAGGTGTTTGCGTCCGGCCACCTCGCCGCGCACTTTCCGGCGCAGCTGGTCGATCGGCTGATCGTGCCCGGATTCAACGGCGTATTCATGATCGCCTCGGCGCACTCGGGTCAGGTCATCGAAGCGTATTGGCCGGGATTTGCCCTGTTGTTGGCGCCATTTCAGAAATTGGGCATTCCCTGGCTTTGCAATCCCATCCTCGCGGGCATCGGCCTTTTTTTCATTTATCGAATCACCTTCGAGATTACGCGCGATCGGCGCGCCGGCGGATTCGCCCTCCTTTTCGCGGTCGCTTCGGGCGCGTTCGTCGCGAACGCGATTTCGTTCTATTCCATGCAGGCGCACCTGACGGCCAACTTGGTGTTTGCCTGGTTGCTGATGTCGCCGACCAGGCGCCGGGCGTTGGCTGCGGGTTTGGTCGGCTCAGTGGCGTTGGTTCTGCATAATCCGCTGCCGCACGCGTTGTTCGCCTTTCCATGGCTCGTGGCCTTGGTCTGGGAGAAGAGTCAACGGAAATTCCTCGCGCCGCTGATCCTCGGATATCTGCCGATATCGATCATCGCCGGGGTCGGCTGGCTGCTGCTGCGCATGAAAATTGGTGCGGACATACCCCACGCGGCATTGACCGACAGTGCGCTGGCGGCGATCTTTCGCTGGCCGGACGCGGTCATGCTGAACATGCGCGCAGCGGCGCTCGCGATAATGTGGGTTTGGGCAGTGCCTTGTCTGTTCCTATTTGCGTTCGTCGGGAGGTTGCGTCAGGCCGGCAATCGGCATGTGCGTCTGTTGACGCATTCGGCCGTGCTGACGTTTCTGGGTTATCTGTTCGTCAACCTGGATCAAGGCCACGGCTGGGGTTACCGCTATTTTCATTCGGCCTGGGGGGTGGTGCCGATCCTCGCCGGCTGTGCGATGACCGGTCGATCCGAATCGCAGGATCGATTGCCGGCATTTGCCGGCGCCGCGGCCATCTTGAGCCTGCTCATCATAGTGCCGTTCCAGATGTGGCAAATCGACGGCTTCATTACTCGGCACCTCGCACAGCTGCCGCCGGCGCTGCGGCCGGGAAACGACGTCTATCTGATTCGTCCGGGCGCCAGCTTTTACATGGCCGACATGATTCAGAGCGATCCGAATCTGCGTTCCCGGGATTTATTGCTGGTGAGTCGCGGCGCAAAGGCGGACGCGGCGTTCGTCGGGCGGTATTGGCCCGGCGCCGTCAGAGTCAGCGGCGGTTATTGGGGCGAACAGTGGTATTTGGGCGCCCGCGACCGGCGCGTGCCGGCGGCAGGCGGCACAGCATCGAAACATTTCATTTTTGCCGGCACGCCGCTCACTCGATCTCGATGAAGCCGAGCAAAAAACCGCCGAACACGATTTGCACGCCGATCGCCAGGGTGCCGACCGACGGGATGGTGATGCGCATCATTTCGTTCGGCACGAGCGGGCCGAAGGATTGCTCGCCCCAGCGCACGACCGCGTAAGCGGCGCCGGCGAGGCCCGCGGCCACGAGAGCCGCGCCGAGCGCGATCGTGCCCTCCATGGAGGCAAGATGCAGCAACTTCTCGGCAAAACCATGATCCATGCGCAATTTCAGCTTGCGCGCCAGTGCTTGAGCGAACAGCCCAAAGAACGTGATTTGCACGCCGACGACGGCCGCTATCGCAAAATACAGCAGGGCATTGATGTCGAGCGTGAAAATGCCCGGAATGGGAATCGACCTGTACGTCAGTACGGCCGCACCGGCGAGGCCGGCGCCCGCCAGGGCGATACCGGGATATAAGAACAACCAACGGGGGCTGCGCAGCAGCATGAAGCGCAGATGCCGCCAGCCGTCCCGCCACGGCCGCAGATGCGGCGCCCGCCGCCGCCCATCGGGGCTTAAGATCGTCGGTACTTCGGCGATGCGCAATTTTGCGAGCGACGCCTTGACGACCATTTCACTCGCGAACTCCATGCCGGAGGCGCGCAATTGCAAATCCAGGATCGACTGCCGCTCGAACCCGCGTAAGCCGCAATGGAAATCGCCGATCGGCGATGCAAACAGGAATCGTCCGATGAAAGAAAGCGCGGGATTTCCAAGGTAGCGGTTCAGCGCCGGCATCGCGCCGGGCTTGATGCCGCCGCTGAAGCGATTGCCGACGACCAATTGGCAGCCGGCCCGCAGCCGTTCGACGAACTCATCCAAGTTCGTGAAATCGTAGGAATCGTCGGCATCGGCCATGATGACGAAACGGCCGCGTGCCGCGCCAATGCCGCCGATCAAGGCGGCGCCGTAACCTTTGCGCGCAATATCGACGAGGCGCGCGCCGGCGGCTTCTGCGAGGGTCTGCGAGCCGTCGGTGGAGCCGTTATCGGCGATGAGGACTTCGCCGGCGATTCCGCTCTTCTGCAAATAGGCGCGAGCCTTGTAGATACAGGTCTGCACCGTCAATGCCTCGTTGAGGCAAGGCATCAAGATAGTCAATTCCAGGTCCGCGCTCATTCAATGCCGAGCTTCTTGATCCGGTACCGCAGTGCCCGAAACGTCATCCCCAGGACCTTGGCCGCCGCGGTCTTGTTGTAGCGCGTCTGTTCCAGGGCCTTCTTGATCGCCTCGCGCTCGATGTCTTCGAGGTGATCGCCGAGCGGCGCGGTGGCGCCGTCCGGGCCTGCGCGCGCCTGGCCGCCGGCGGCGCTTGCGCCGTTCGGCGTCGGCCGCAGCTGGATGTCCGCTGCCGCGATCTCGCCGCTCGCGGAGAGCGTGATCGCACGTTCGAGGATGTTCTCCAGTTCGCGGACGTTGCCGGGGAAAGAGTAGCTCTGCAGCGCGCGCAGCGCCTCGCCGCCGAGCGGCGGCGGCGAGGCTTTCATGCGCCGACCGAGCCGGCGCAGGATTGCCTCGGCGAGCTCCGGGACGTCTTCGCTGCGTTCGCGCAGGGCGGGCACGCGCAGTTCGATGACGTTGACCCGGTAAAAGAGATCCTCGCGGAATTTTCCGGCGGCGACCGCCTGCGCGAGGTTCTTGTGCGTCGCCGACAGTACGCGCACGTCGAGCGGCACTTCCTGTTGCTCGCCGACCGGGCGCACCGCCTTCTCCTGAATCACGCGCAGCAACTTCACCTGCATGTGCAGCGGCAGGTCGGCAATCTCGTCGAGGAACAACGTGCCGCCCTCCGCAGACTGGATCAAACCCAGCTTGTCGGCGACCGCGCCGGTGAAACTGCCGCGCTTGTGGCCGAACAACTCGCTTTCCATGAGTTCGGTGGGAATCGCGCCGCAATTGACCGCGACGAACGGCGCATCGCGGCGCGGACCCGATTCGTGGATCAATTTCGCGACCAGTTCTTTGCCGGTGCCGGATTCGCCGTAGATATGCACCGGCGCCTGGCTGCGCGCGACGCGGGCGATCATTTCTCGCAAGTTCTGCATGGCCTGCGAGGTGCCGAGCAGGCGCGGGCCGAAGATGCTGGTGTCGCCGGCGGTGCCGCCGGAGAGTTTCAGCGCGCTGCCGATCAATTTGCGCAATCCGACGAGGTCCAAGGGTTTGGAAACGAAGTCGAAGGCGCCCAACTTGAGCGCCCGTACCGCGGTTTCCATGTTGCCGTGGGCGGTGATGACCGCGACCGGGACGTTCGGTGTGTAGCGCTGCATCCACTCGACGAGTTCCAGGCCGTCGCCGTCCGGCAGCTGCATGTCCGTCAAGCACAAATCGAACGCATCGGTCTTCAACAGGCGCTGTGCGGCGGCAATGTTGCCGGCGGTGCGCGGCGCCAAATCCATGCGCTGCAGCGTGATCGTCAGCAGTTCGCACAGATCCGGTTCATCGTCGACGATCAGGATGGCGGGCTTCGGCATGGGCGTATTGTAGCGTGCGCCGCTATTCCGCCCAGCGCTGCGGATCGGCGAAGATCACCCGAAAGGTGCTGCCGCCGCCGCCGCGCGGCTCATAGAGCAGCACGGCGCGGTTCAATTGGCAAAGTTCGCGCGCGATGAACAGCCCAAGTCCGGTGCCGCCTTTGCGGCCGGTGAAAAACGGCTCGAAAATTCGATCGACGGCATTCGGTTCGATGCCGGGCCCGCGATCGGCGACTTCCAGAAAGGGACGGTTGTTCGCAACCAGCCGGCCGAGCTTGATTTCGACGCCCGCGGCGGCGCCGTCCGCCGCGTCCGGGCCCGCTAAGGGGGCACCGCCCGGCGCGGCATATTTGCGCGCGTTGTCGCACAGATTCCAGACGACCTGGCGCAAATGGCTCGGATCGAAGCGCACCTCGAGGTCGGCCGCCTGCTGGGGTACGCCGATGGCCGTCTCGGGTATCTGCATCGTTTCAGTGAACTCGAGGATGAAATCGTCGAGCCAGTCGTCGAGTTGCAGGCGCTCGGGGCGCGTCGTTTCGCGGCGCGAGAGCTGCAGGACGTTGTTGATGATCGTGCTGACCCGTTCGGAGTTATTGCGGATGATCGCGGTCAGCCGCCGCTCTTCGGGTCCGATCGCCGGACTCTCGGCGAGCAGTTGTCCGGCATGGCTCATCGCGCCGACGGGATTGCGGATTTCGTGGGCGATGCTCGCCGACAGTCTGCCTAGGGCGGCGAGCTTGCTTTGCTGCACCCGCTCGGCCATCAAGCTCGTGTCTTCGAGGAAAATCAACGTCGGACCGGACGCCTGGCCGCCGAGAGAGGCAAAATGCGGTTGAATCAGCCGCGCGCCGTCCGCGGCGACGAAGCTCGACGGCGCGCGATCGTCGGGCTCGCGACGCCGCCAGGTGCTCAACGAATACAGCAGCCGCGGCGAGACCTCGCCGAGCAGCGCGCCCGGCACGGCGCGGTCGTCGCCCAAGATCTGCGCCGCGGATTCGTTGATCAGGCGAATTTCGTCGGCGGCATCGACGACCAGCAGGCTCTCGCGCAGATGCTGCACGATGTATTGCGACAAATCGGCGAGATTCGCAAGATCGAGATCCTTTTGGCGGACCAGATCCTCGCTTTGGCGCATGCGGCTCTCGGCGAGGCTGGCGGCGGCCGCGACGGCGAACAGCACCGCGCCCAACAATCCCGCGGTGGCGTACGCGGATACATCGACCATGCCGCTCAGTTGCTGCCAAATCGTGTACGCGAGGATCGACAAGGCGGCGACCGCCGCGAGGAACAGTGCGCTGCGCGTCGGCAGCAGGAAGGCGAGGCCGCCGACCGGCACCAGGAACAGCAGTCCCAGGCCGCTGCCGACGCCGCCGCAGGCATGCAAAATCAACATCAACGCGAAGATGTCGACCGCCGCCTGCAGGATGACCTGCACATTGGCGCTCGCCAACCGCCGGCGCACGGCCATGGTGCTGGCGACGCCGAAGGCGAGATAAAACAGCGTCGCGCCGAAGAAAACCCGGTCCGATTCGACGGGGAGCGCGCGCGCGCCGCTCAGTGTGTACACCGACAGCAGCACCGCGGGCACCAGCATGCGGTATAAATTCAGCAGGCCGAGCACGCGCCAATTGCGCGCCTGGCGGGGTCTTGGGCTGTAATCGATCGGGCTTGCCAAGGGATCCATTCCTGTTTCGGCTTTGCGCTGGTGGGAAGCTTAATTCAGAATAACGCGCCTTACGCCATTCCTGCACCCCGAAGGGCATCCATGAACTTGCACGAGTATCAATCGAAGCAGCTATTTGCCGAATTCGCCATCCCCGTGCCCAAGGGGCGGGTCGCCGACTCGGCGCAAGCGGCGATCGCCGCCGCCCGCGAACTCGGCGGTTCGCTTTGGGTCGTCAAAGCCCAGGTGCACGCGGGCGGCCGCGGCAAGGCGGGCGGCGTCAAAGTGGCCAAAGATCCCGATGCGGTCGGCGCCGCGGCGGCGGCGATGCTCGGCAAGGCGCTGGTGACCCAGCAGACCGGGCCCGAGGGCTTGGCGGTGCATCGGGTCTATGTGGAGCAGGGTTCGACGATCGCGCGCGAGATCTACCTCAGCCTGGTGCTGAATCGCGACGCCGGGCGGATCGCATTGGTCGCCTCGGCGGCGGGCGGCATGGACATCGAGGAGATCGCCCTGCATGCGCCGCAGAAGATCATGCGCGTCGACGTGCACCCGGCGGCCGGATTGCAGGATTACCAATGCCGGCAATTGGCGTTCGGGCTCGGGCTCGGCGGCCCGCAGATTGCGGCGTTCGGGCGCATCTCGCAGGCGCTCTACCGGCTCTACCTGCAGTGCGACGCGAGCCTCGTCGAGATCAATCCCTTGATCGTCACCGGCGACGGCGATCTGCTCGCCTTGGATGCGAAGATCAACATCGAGGACAACGCGCTGTTCCGCCATAGGGAACTCGCGGCGATGCGCGATACGGCGCAAGAGGATCCGATGGAGCGCGCGGCGGCCGAGCACGAGCTGAACTACGTGTCGCTCGACGGCAATATCGCCTGTATGGTCAACGGCGCCGGTCTCGCGATGGCGACCATGGACTTGATTCAGCTGCACGGCGGCGCGCCGGCCAATTTTCTCGACGTCGGCGGCGGCGCCACCAAGGAGCGCGTCAGCGAGGCGTTCAAGCTGGTCCTCTCGAACTCGAAGGTGACGGCCATTTTGATCAACATCTTCGGCGGCATCGTTCGCTGCGACATGATCGCCGAGGGAATCATCGCCGCGGTCAAGGAGGTGGGCGTGAGGATACCGGTCATCGTGCGTCTGGAGGGCACCAATGCGCCGCGCGCGCGTGAATTGCTGGCCGCCAGCGGCCTCGGCGTCACTGCGGCGCGCGATTTGACCGACGCCGCCACCAAGGCGGTGAGCCTCGCCGGAACGCGCGTATGAGCATATTGGTCGACAAGAATACGCAGGTGATCTGCCAAGGGTTCACCGGCAAACAAGGCACGTTCCATTCCGAGCAGTGCCTCGCCTACGGTACCAAGCTCGTCGGCGGCGTGACGCCGGGGCGCGGCGGTTCGCGGCATTTGGGTCTGCCGGTGTTCGATACGGCCAAAGAGGCGGTAGCGGCGACCGGCGCTGCGGTCAGCATGATCTACGTGCCCGCGGCGTTCGCCGCGGATGCGATTCTCGAAGCGGCAGACGCCGGAGTGGAGCTGATCGTCTGCATCACGGAAGGGATTCCGGTCAACGACATGGTGCGCGTCAAGGCGGCGCTGCCGAGTTACCGGGCGCGCCTGATCGGGCCGAATTGCCCCGGCATCATCACGCCGCAAGAGTGCAAGATCGGCATCATGCCGGGATTCATCCACAAAAAGGGCCGGGTGGGCATCGTCTCGCGTTCCGGCACCTTGACGTACGAGGCGGTATTTCAGACGACCAGCAACGGCTTGGGGCAAAGTACTTGCGTCGGCATCGGCGGCGATCCGGTGCGCGGCATGAATTTCACCGACGTGCTCGCCATGTTCCAAGAGGATCCGCAGACTGAAGGGATCCTCATGGTCGGCGAGATCGGCGGCAGCGACGAGGAGGCGGCCGCAGCCTACATCGCCCGGCACGTCGCCAAGCCGGTCGTCGCCTATATCGCCGGGGTCGCCGCGCCGGCCGGCAAACGCATGGGCCACGCCGGCGCGATCGTCGCCGGCGGCAAGGGCACGGCGGCGGCGAAATTCGCGGCGCTCGAGGCCGCGGGCGTCGCGACGGTGCGCTCGCCGGCGGAGCTCGGTTCGGCGATCGCCGCGCGCCTCGCGCGGCGCTCCCGGTAGGGGTGCAATGTGCGCAATCCGTGGCGGCTGCGCTGTGTCATGGCGCAGCTCAATCTGGTCGTCGGCGATGTCGACGGCAACACTTCGCGGATGCTCGCGGCCGCTTGCGAGGCGCGCGACCGCGAGCGCGCCGACCTCATCATGTTCCCCGAACTTGCGGTGTCCGGCTATCCGCCGGAGGACCTGCTGTTTCACGCCGGCATGCGCCTGCAGGTCGCCCGCTCGCTGGAGCGCCTGCGGCGCGAGGCCGCCGGCATCACGCTGATCGTCGGTTACCCGGAGTACGAAGAGGCGCAGATCTACAACTCAGCGATCGTCATCCGCGACGGCCGCGTGCTCGCGAATCACCGCAAAGCCTGTCTGCCGAATTACCGCGTCTTCGACGAGAAGCGCTACTTCACGCCGGGGACCCTGCCGACCTTGATCGACTTCGGAGGCGTCGCGGCGGGCCTGCTGGTCTGCGAGGACATCTGGACGGCGGAACCTGCGCTGCACGCGAAGCAGGCCGGAGCGCAATTGCTCCTGGTCATCAATGCCTCGCCGTACGAAGCGAACAAGCAAGCGCAGCGCGAGGAGCAGATCGCCGCGCAGCGCGTGCGCGAGCTCGGCCTGCCGTTGCTGTTCGTCAACCTGATCGGCGGTCAGGACGAGTTGGTGTTCGACGGCAATTCCTTCGTCATGGATGCCGCGGGCGGCATCGCGCTGCGGGCGCCGGCGTTCAGCGAGGGCTTGTATGCGGTCGATTTGCGCGTCGATGAGTCGGGCGCGGTCACGCCGCTGCCGGGCGCCGTGCACGCGCTGCAGGGCGAGGAGGAGAGCGTCTACGGCGCGCTCGCGCTGGGGACGCGCGACTATGTCGACAAGCACCGGTTTCCAGGCGTCGTCATGGGCTTGTCGGGCGGCGTCGATTCGGCCCTGACGCTGTGCGTGGCGGTCGATGCGCTCGGCGCCGAGCGCGTGCACTCCGTCGCCATGCCGTCGCGGTTTACCTCGGCGATGAGCCGCGAGGACGCTGCGCTGCAAGCGGCCTGGCTCGGCGTCCAGCACAGCGAGATTTCGATCGAAGGGATGTTCGAGGCGACTCTCGCGGCGCTTGCCGGGGAATTCGCCGGCCGTCAGCCCGACACCGCGGAGGAGAACATTCAATCGCGCTGCCGCGGCGTGCTGCTGATGGGCATTTCCAACAAGACCGGCAGGATGTTGCTGACCACCGGCAACAAGAGCGAGATGTCGGTCGGCTACGCGACCTTGTACGGCGACATGGCCGGCGGCTTCGCGCCGATCAAGGACTGCAGCAAATTGCTCGTCTACCGCCTCGCCCGTTGGCGCAATGCGCGCTCGCGGGCGATTCCGGATCGAGTCATCGAGCGGCCGCCGTCGGCCGAGTTGCGCTTCGACCAAAAGGATACCGACAGTCTGCCGCCCTACGAAGTGCTCGATCCGATCCTCGAAGCGTTCATCGAGGAGGATCTGTCGGTCGACCAGATCGCCGCCCGCGGCTTCGACCGCGCGACGGTCGGCCGAATCCTGGATCTGGTCAAACGCACCGAATACAAGCGCCGCCAGGCGCCGCCGGGAGTGCGCGTCAGCGGCCGCGCCTTCGGCCGCGACTGGCGCTACCCGATCACGAGCGGCTATCGATCGCGCTGAGGCGGCGAGGCTCTACCAGATCTTCCAGAAATGCCAGTGCTTTTTCGGCTTGGCCGCTAGCGCGGCGGCCCTCGCGGCGACCGCCTCGGCGGCGAAATCGGCGCGGTTCGCCTGGTAGACGCGCTGCGCGCTCGCGGCCAAATCCGCCATGCCGAGACGCCGGTAGGCTTCGATCAACACCTGCAGCGCTTGCTGCTCGGCCGGCGCGCCGTCGTAGTATTCGATGCAGTACTTGGCGCGGCCGATCGCGCCGACGTAGGCGCCGCGGCGCATGTAATACTCGGCGACGTGCATTTCGAAGCTCGCCAGCCGATTGCGCAGGTAAATCATCCGCTGGCGCGCATCCGCGGCGTACGGGCTGTGCGGAAATTTCTGCAGCAGCATGGCGAAGGCGTTGAAGGATTTCAGCGAGTTGAGCGGCGGGCGGGCGGAAAGATCGACCTTGAAATAGCGCTCCAGGAAATTTCTCTGCCGCGAGAAATAGATCAGCCCCTTCATGTAATAAGCGTAGTCGACGCGCAGGTTGGTCGGGTTTTCGCGGATGAACGTATCCGCGGCGTCGATCGCCGGATCGGTTTGGCGGTCCTTGTAGTAGGCGTAGATCAAATCGATTTCGGCCTGGTGAGCCTGTTCGCTGAACGGAAAGCGGGCTTCCAGAGCCTGCAGTTGCTTGACCGCGGTGGCGAAGTCGCCGCTGTTCATGCTTTTATTGGCGTGCCGGTAGATGACTTCGGGCCCGGATTTGGCGTCCTCGTCGCCGCGGTGGGTGCGGCAGCCGGTGCCGAGCGCCGCGACCAACAGGGCGATCGCCAATACGCGGGCGGGGCGTTCAAGATCGCGCGGTCTCACAAGCGATTCCTTACAATGGTCGGGGCCGACCGAGCGCGGCAGTATACCCGATGCTCCAAAATTCACTTCGAGTACCCGATGAGCGCGGAGTTCCAAGCGATTGACCTTGAAATACCCGAGGAAGTGGCAGGCCTGCGGCTGGACCGCGCGCTCGCGCGCCTGCTGCCGGAACATTCGCGCACCCGCATCCGCGCTTGGATCGACGCAGGCGATGTCGAAGCCGGCGGCCGCCGCTTGAAGCCGAGCGATATCGTCGATGCGGGGACGAAAGTCCGCGTGCGGGTCGTCGCGCCGCCGGCGCAGACGGCCGTCCTCGCCGAGGCAATCGGCTTGACGCTCGTCCACCAGGACCGCGACTGCCTGGTCGTCGATAAGCCGGCCGGCCTGGTCGTGCACCCGGGAGCCGGCAATCCGCGGCACACGCTGCAAAACGCCTTGCTTGGATTTGACCCGGCGCTCGCCGCGGTGCCGCGCGCCGGGATCGTGCACCGCCTTGACAAGGACACCAGCGGTCTGCTGGTCGTGGCGCGCACGCTGGAGGCGCATACCTCGCTGACGCGCCAGCTCGCCGCACGCCAGGTGGCGCGCGAGTACCGCACCGTCTGCAGCGGCCTGCCGACCGGCGGCGGCACGATCGACGTACCGATCGGCCGGCACCGGGGCGACCGATCGCGCATGGCGGTCCGCGAGGACGGCCGCCCGGCGGTCACGCATTATCGGGTGCTCGAGCGATTCCGCGCGCATGCGCTGTGCGCCGTTCGGCTCGAGACCGGCCGTACGCATCAAATTCGCCTGCACTTCGCGCATGCGCGGCATCCCATCGTCGGTGATCCTGTCTACGGCGGGCGGCTCAAGAGGCCGCGCGGCGCTAGCGACGAGCTGGTTGCGGCATTGCGGGAATTCAAACGCCAGGCGCTGCATGCGGCGAGCTTGTCGTTCGATCATCCGCGCAGCGGCCGGCGCAACAGGTTCGAAAGCCCGCTGCCCGGGGACTTTCAGAACTTGCTCAGCGCGCTGCGCGAGGATGCGCGGATCGCCTTGGCGGCTTCGTGACGCCGTCCTTCATAACGCCGGAATGGCCGGCGCCGGCGGGCGTGCGCGCATTCGCGACCACGCGCGTCGGCGGCGTCAGCCTTGCTCCTTACGAGTCCTTGAACCTGGGCGATCACGTCGGCGACCGCGCGGAGGCGGTCGCGCTGAACCGGCGGCGCCTCAGGGAGGCCGCACGCCTGCCGGCAGAGCCGCTGTGGCTGCGCCAGGCCCATGGCGCCGACGTCGCCGACGCGGATCGGGGTGCGCCGGGCGGCGCCGCCGATGCCGCCGTCACGCGCGCGCAGGGCCGGGTGCTCGCAATTCTGACGGCCGATTGCATGCCGGTGCTGTTCGCCGCCGCCGACGGCGCCGCGGTGGCCGCGGCGCACGCGGGTTGGCGCGGCCTGGCGGCGGGCGTCCTGGAGGCGACGGTGCGCGCGCTTGCCCTGCCGCCGCCGCGGCTGCTCGCCTGGATCGGCCCGTGCATCGGCGCGAGTCGCTACGAGGTCGGCGCCGAGGTGCGCGCCGCGCTGCTCGCCGCCGATCCGGCGGCGGCGGCGGCGTTTGCGGCCAATTCGCGCGGCCGATATTTCGCCGACCTGGCACAGCTTGCGAGCCGGCGCCTGGAGAAGCTCGGTGTCGGCGCCGTCCATCGGGCGCCGGAGTGCACCTACAGCGATGCGAATCGTTATTTTTCGCATCGGCGCGACGGCCGCTGCGGCCGGCAAGCGGCATTGATCTGGCTGGACGGCGCAAACCGTTGAATTGCGGCACTGCGGCCCCAAATCAAGAGGCACTCGGGGGCGTACCCAACACGGTGTTCTATGCGAATGGATAAGCTGACGACGAAATTTCAGGCGGCGCTCGCCGAGGCGCAGTCGCTCGCCGTCGGCCGCGACAATCAGTATATCGAACCGGTGCACTTGATGGCGGCGCTTCTCGAGCAGCAAGGCGGCACCGCGCGGCCGCTGCTGGAGAAGGCCGGCGCGAATGTCGCCAAGCTGCGCTCCGAACTCGCCGGCGCGCTCGACCGCCTGCCGAAAGTCGAAGGCGCGGGCGGCGAGGTCTTGCTCGCCAACGACTTGAACAAGCTGCTGAACGTCACCGACAAGCTCGCGCAACAGCGCGGCGACCAGTTCATCTCCAGCGAACTGTATGTGCTCGCCGCCTGCGAGGACCGCGGCGAACTCGGCAGAATATTCAAGATTTGCGGCGCGGCGCGCGCGGCGCTGGAGAAGGCCATCGACGAAGTGCGCGGCGGCTCGAAGGTCGACGATGCGAATGCGGAGGAGAACCGCCAGGCGCTGGAGAAATACAGCATCGACCTGACCGAACGGGCGAGTCTCGGCAAGCTCGATCCGGTCATCGGCCGCGACGACGAGATCCGGCGCACGATCCAGGTGCTGCAGCGGCGCACCAAGAACAACCCGGTGCTGATCGGCGAGCCGGGCGTGGGCAAGACCGCGATCGTCGAGGGGCTGGCCCAGCGCATCATCAAGGGCGAGGTGCCCGAGGGTCTGCGCGATCGCCGCGTGCTGGCGCTGGACATGGGCGCGCTGATCGCCGGGGCGAAGTTCCGCGGCGAGTTCGAGGAACGGCTGAAGGCCGTGCTCAGCGACCTGTCCAAGCAGGAAGGCCGGGTGATTTTGTTCATCGACGAGTTGCACACCATGGTCGGCGCCGGCAAGGCCGACGGTGCAATGGATGCCGGCAACATGCTCAAACCGGCGCTGGCGCGCGGCGAGCTGCACTGCATCGGCGCCACCACGCTGGACGAGTACCGCAAGTACATCGAGAAGGATGCCGCGCTGGAACGCCGCTTCCAGAAGATCTTCGTGGGCGAGCCTTCCGTCGAGGACACCATCGCGATCCTGCGCGGCCTGAAGGAGCGCTATGCGGTGCACCATGGCGTGGAGATCACCGACCCGGCGATCGTCGCCGCCGCCACGTTGTCCAATCGCTACATCGCCGACCGCCAGTTGCCGGACAAGGCG
>DATKSW010000006.1:0-41304 GCA_035531435.1 Steroidobacteraceae bacterium
TACGTTGGCTCGACCGGCACCTACGTGGCAAGGATCTGGCCGCCATCGATCGGAACGTCATCGATCATGTGACCCGGGAAAGGCTTGGCGAGGGTTGGACGAACGCGACGGTGAACCGGACGCTGGAGCTGCTGCGCGCGGTGCTTCGCAGATGTGTCAATGAATGGGAATGGTTGGATCGGGCGCCCTATGTGCGCATGCTCAAGGAGCCGATCCGCCGCATTCGTTTTCTGACACGCGCGGAAGCGCGGAGGCTTCTGGCGGAGTTACCGGCGCATCTGGCGGACATGGCGGCATTCTCGCTTGCAACCGGGTTGCGGGCGGCGAATGTCACCGGTCTTGAGTGGTCGCAGATCGATGAGGAGCGAAAATTCGCGTGGGTGCATCCCGATCAGGCCAAGGCGCGTAAGGCGATCGCCGTCCCACTCAATGCGGAGGCGCTTTCTCTCGTGCTCAAGCAGAAAGGAACGCACGCCACACACGTGTTCAGCTTTCGGGGCAAGCCGATAACGCAGGTGAGCACCAAAGCCTGGTATGGCGCTTTAAGGCGGGCGGGGATCGAGAATTTCCGCTGGCACGACTTGCGGCATACCTGGGCGAGCTGGCACGTGCAGGGCGGCACGCCACTCTTCGCTCTGCAGGAGCTCGGGGGCTGGGAGTCGGCCGAGATGGTGCGAAGATATGCGCATCTCGCGGCGGAACACTTGGCGCCCTATGCCGATCGACTCAGCGCCTTATCCGTGAGGGAAATTGTGCCGGGGTCTGGAATTCACGGCACGTTTACGGCACAGCCCGAAAATCAGGCCGTTTAAGATCGTTCGCAAACGCTTGATTTGATTGGTAGCGGGGGTAGGATTTGAACCTACGACCTTCGGGTTATGAGCCCGACGAGCTGCCAGACTGCTCCACCCCGCACCGGTAGGGAATTTCCCATAATACCGATCGGCATGGTAATTGCAAGTGGCGCGCTGGCAAGTGGCCGCGCAGCCGCTACTGCAGCGCGCGCTGGCAGACGGCGAACAGCGCGCCCGGCATCAAGCCGAGCGCGAGCACGATCAAGCCGTTGGCGCTCAGCACGGTACGCATCAGCGTCGAGCCTTCGATCAGCGCAAGATCGGTGGGCTCGTCGAAATACATCTGCTTGACGATGCGCAAATAGTAAAAGGCGCCGATTACCGAGAACATCACGGCCACCACGGCAAGCCAGGTGTCGTCGACGCCGAGCACCGCCTGGATCACGGCGAATTTCGCCCAGAAGCCGATGAACGGCGGCAGCCCCGCAAGGCTGAACATGAATATCGCCATCATGCCGGCGAACCATGGGTTGCGCGCATTCAAGCCCTTGAAGTCGGTGATCATTTCGGCCTCGAATCCTCGACGCGACAGCAGCAACAGCATGCCGAACGATCCGCAGGCGACGATCACGTACGTGATCGTGTAGAACATC
This sequence comes from Steroidobacteraceae bacterium, assembly GCA_035531435.1. Taxonomy (GTDB): domain Bacteria; phylum Pseudomonadota; class Gammaproteobacteria; order Steroidobacterales; family Steroidobacteraceae; genus Bog-1198. Next base: position 1,448 of record DATKSW010000006.1, read on the forward strand.
GCCGCCTGGTAGCCCTGCGGAGTACCCGACAGGATGCCGAGCAGGATGAAGCCGACGTGCGAGATGGTCGAATAGCCGAGCATGCGCTTCAGGTTGGTCTGCGCGATCGCGACGATGTTGCCGATCGCCATCGACAATACCGCGAGTACCACCAGCATCTGGCCCCAATCCGGCTGCGCGCCCGCCAATCCCTGCGCCAGCAGGCGCATCGCCAACGCGAAGGCGGCGATCTTCGGCGCGGTGCCGATGAACAGCGTCACGCAGGTCGGCGAACCCTCGTAGACGTCGGGTATCCACATATGGAACGGCACGGCGCCGAATTTGAATCCGATCGCGACGATGATGAACGCGAGGCCGAACAGCAGGCCGACGTTCGCCTCGAGTCCGCCGTGCAGCGCGGCGGCGATGGTATCGAGCTGCAGGCTGCCGGTGACCCCATAGACGATCGACATGCCGTACAGCAGGGTACCGGAGGCGAGCGAGCCGAGAACGAAATATTTGATCGCCGATTCCGCCGCTTTGCCGGAATCGCGATCGAACGCGACCATCGCATACAGGCTGAGCGACAGCATTTCCAGGCCCAGATACAAGGTGATGAAGCTGGCGGCCGAGATCAATACCAAGATTCCGAGCGTTGCGAACAGCCCCAAAACGAAATACTCGCCCTTCATGATCGCGCGCCTGCGCAGGTAGGCAGTCGAGTAGACAAACACCACGGCGACGGTCAGCAGGGCGACCACCTTCAGCGCCTGCGCCATACGGTCCCACTCGAACATGCCGCCGAGAGCCGTGACGCGCCCCGACACCGGTTCCATGGCGGCTAGCGCCGCGGCGATCAGTAAGCTCGCGACGGCGAGCGCCGCAGTCCAGTGTCGCTTGGCGTCGCTCAGCAGCAGATCGAGCATCAATATCGCGCAGGCAGCTAGGCCGAGGAATATCTCCGCTCCGGCATAGCCAAGACCCGCGTTGAAATCAGCCGCACTGAATGAATACATGCGTGAACCTTAAGGCACTAGCTTCGAGACCAGAACTTGCTGGGCCAAATGCTGCGTCGTCGCCCGCACCGCGTCGAGCAGCGGCGCCGGCCAAAGACCGACGACCAGGACCGCGGCCGCGAGCAGCCCCAACACCAGGAATTCGCGTCCGTTCAAGTCCTTCAACGCCGCCACGCGATCGTTGGCCACGGCACCGAATATGACGCGCTTGACTAGCCACAGCGTGTACGCCGCGCCGAGCACGAGCGTCGTGCCCGCGAGTACCGAATACCAGAGGTTCGCCTTGAACGACGCCAGGATCACCAGGAACTCGCCGACGAACCCGGAGGTTCCCGGCAGCGCGGAGTTCGCCAAAGCGAACAGCATCATCAACGACGCAAAGACGGGCATCGTATTGACGACGCCGCCGTAATCGGCGATCTCGCGGCTATGCATGCGGTCGTAGAGGACGCCGACGCACAAGAACATCGCGCCGGACACCAGGCCGTGGGAGATCATTTGCACGATCGAGCCGTCGAGCGCCATTTCGACGCCGGCGGTGCGGCCGGTACGCGCGACGATTTGAAAGCCGACAAAGATGCCGAGCGTCACAAACCCCATGTGCGCGATCGACGAATAGGCGATCAGCTTCTTCATATCCTTCTGCGCGAGCGCGACGAAGCCGATATAGACGACCGCGATCAGCGACAGGGCGATCATAAGCCAAGTCAACTCGCGGCTCGCGTCCGGCACGATGGGCAGCGAGAGACGCATGAAGCCGTAGCCGCCCATTTTCAGCATGATCGCGGCAAGCACCACCGAACCCCCGGTCGGCGCCTCGACGTGCGCATCCGGAAGCCAGGTGTGCACCGGCCACATCGGCACCTTGACCGCGAACGCGGCGAAGAAAGCCAGGAAGATCAGCGTCTGCTCGGTCATGCTCAACGGCAGGCGCTGGAACACCGCCAGCTCGTAGCTCCCCGACTTCATGTGCAAATAGATCAACGCGACCAGCATCAGCAGCGAGCCCAGGAACGTGTACAGGAAGAATTTGATCGTCGCATAGACACGGCGTGCGCCGCCCCAAACGCCGATGATGATGAACATCGGGATCAGCATGACTTCCCAGAACACGTAGAACAACAGGGCGTCGAGCGCTGCGAAGACGCCGATCATCGATCCTTCGAGAATCAAGAATGCCGCAAAGTATTGCGTCACCCGCTTGTCGACGTTGCTCCAGCCGGCGATCACGACCAGCACGGTCGTAAATGTGGTCAGCAGTATCAGCGGCATCGACAAGCCGTCGACGCCGACGTAGAACTGCGCGTCGATGCTCGGCACCCAGCTGGCGCGTTCGACGAACTGCATCGCGGCGCTCTGATCGTGGAATTGCGCATACAGCGCAATACTCGCAATCAGCGTCGCCGCCGCCACGGCGAGCGACGTCCATCGCGCGGCCCGCGCATTCCGGTTGAAGAACGCCAATACGGCGAATCCGCCGACGATCGGCAGCCAGATCAGAACCGACAGCAGGTGGCCCGCGAGCATCATGTCCGCCACAAAAGCCACAACAGCAGCGACGCGAGCCCGAGGATCATCGCAAACGCATAATGATAGAGATATCCGGACTGTGCGTAACGCATCACCGACGAGAACCAGCCGACCACGCGGGCGCTGCCATTGACCATGCCCCCATCGATGACCCCCTCGTCGCCAAACCTCCACAAGCCGCCGCCGAGCCGGCGTGCCGCGTCAACGATCAGCCGCTCGTAGAACCAATCGAAACCGTACTTGTCGACCAACAGCCGGTGCAGCCAGCGAAAGCGATTCTCCGCGGCGTCGGCGAGCGCCGGTTTCTTCAAAAAGAACAGCCAGGCGACGAATACTCCGGTTGCCGCCAGCCAAAGCGGCGGTGCGGTGAATGCCTGCACGAGAAAGGCCGCGCTGCCGCGATATTCCGCGCCCATCGACTTGAGTACGTCGTGTGCGGGCAGCACCTGGATCGCCCCCGCGAAGAAGCCGCCGAACAATAGCGGCTTGATCGTGAACCAGCCGACCAGCGCCGACGGAATCGCGAGCAATATCAACGGTGCGGTGACCACCCAAGGACTTTCGTGCAAATGTTCGCGCGTCTGCCGGTCCATGCGCTCGGCGCCGTGAAATGTCATGAAGAACATGCGAAACGTGTACAGCGCCGTGACGAACACGCCGACGACGACGCAAAAGTAAGCATATCCGGAACCCGGCAGCCGCGAGCCGTGCACCGCATCGATCAATGCGTCCTTCGAGAAGAATCCGGCGGTCCCCGGAAATCCGATCAGCGCAAGGGCGCCGACCAGGAAAGTCCAATAGGTTATCGGCATGTACTTGCGCAATCCACCCATGCGCCGCATGTCCTGCTCGTGATGCATCGCGATGATCACCGAACCCGCCGCCAAGAACAGCAGCGCTTTGAAAAACGCGTGCGTCATCAAATGAAAGATGGCCGCGCTGTATGCCGAGGCGCCGAGCGCCACGGTCATATAGCCGAGCTGCGAAATCGTCGAGTAGGCGATGACGCGCTTGATGTCGTTGTTGACGACGCCGAGCAGTCCCATGAAAAGCGCGGTGGTCGCGCCGATCACGAGTACCGTCGACAGCGCGGTCGCCGACAGCTCGAACAGCGGCGACATACGCGCCACCATGAAGATGCCGGCGGTCACCATCGTCGCCGCGTGGATCAGGGCCGAAATCGGCGTCGGGCCCTCCATCGAGTCCGGCAGCCAGACATGCAGCGGCACCTGCGCGGATTTGGCCATCGCGCCGATGAACAGGCAGATGCAGGAGAACGTGATCGCCGGCCAGGCGAGCGTCGGCGTGATCTGTACATGCGCGGCGACAATCCGCTGCGCGCCTGCGAACACGTTCGCATAGTCCAGCGAACCCGTGCAGCGCAGGATTGCGGCGATGCCGAGCAGGAAGGCGAAATCGCCGACGCGATTGACGAGGAATGCCTTCAAGCTGGCGAATATCGCGGTCGGCCGCGTGTACCAGAAGCCGATCAGCAAGTAGGAGACGACGCCGACCGCTTCCCAGCCGAAAAACAGCTGCATGAAATTATTGGACATCACCAGCATCAGCATCGAGAACGTGAACAGGGAGATGTAGCTGAAGAATCGCCGGTAGCCGGGGTCGTCGTGCATGTAGCCGACGGTGTAGATGTGCACCATCAGCGACACGAAGGTCACCACAACCATCATCAAAACCGACAAGCGATCGATCAGGAACCCGACCCGCATCGGCACGCCGTCGCTGACCAGCCAGGTAAAGGCAGTGCCGTTGAACGGCCCCATGCCGTCGATGAGCATTCTCTTCAGAACGTACAGCGACAGCGCGAAGGAAATCGCCACGGCGAGTATCGTCACGCTTTGCGCGCCGACGCGCCCGATCGCTCGGCCGCCGAGACCGGCGGCGATCGCCGCGGCCAAGGGCGCCAGCGCAATCGTCAGGTAAATGGCCAGCATGTCTATTTCTCGCCCCTCACCCTTGCAGCGAATCCAGGTCTTCGACGTTGATGCTGCGCCGCTCGCGAAACAGCACCACCAGAATCGCCAGGCCGATCGCCGCCTCCGCGGCGGCCACCGTCAATATGAAAAACACGAATATCTGGCCGTTGATGTCGCCGAGGAAGCGCGAAAACGCGACGAAATTGAAGTTCACCGCGAGCAGCATCAGCTCGATGCACATCAGCATCACGATGATGTTCTTGCGGTTCAGGAACACGCCGGCGACCGCGATCGCGAATAATGCGCCGGACAGCGTCAACACGTCCGTCAAGCTGATCATCGGCGCCTCCCAAAGGGCATTTTGACGATGCGCACGCGATCCGCCGCGCGCACCCGGACCTGCTCGGAAACATTCTGCGGCTTGCCTCCCGGCCTGCGCCGCAGCGTAAGCACGATCGCCGCTACGCTCGCCACCAGCAGGATCACGGCCGCGAGCTGCGTCGGGTACGCATAGCGCGTGAACAGCGCGACGCCAAGCGCGCGCGTATTGGAATAATGCGCGGGCAGTGCGGGCGCGGCACGCAGCGCGGCCCCGCCCAGGTGCCGGCCGACGATCACGTTGACGATCGCGAACACGACGAACCCGGCAACCGCGGCCGCGAGCGGCCAATAGCCCGCGAGCCCCTCGCGCAATTCCTCGATGTTGACGTCGAGCATCATGACCACGAACAGGAACAACACCATGACCGCGCCCACGTAGACCAGCACCAGGACGATGCCGAGGAATTCGGCGTCCAGCAACAGCCAGATGACGGCGCTGTCGAAGAAGCAAAGTACCAGCAGCATGGCCGCGTGAACCTGGTTCTTGGCAAGGATCACGCCGAGGGCGGCAGCGACGAGCACCGCCGAGAACACGAAGAAGAGAATCGTCGCGAACATTACCGGTACCGCGCATCCGCGGCGCGATCGGCCGCGATGACCGCTTCGAAACGCTCGCCGACCGCGAGCAATTTGTCCTTGTTCATGATGTTCTCGCCGCGGTTCTCCATGTGGTATTCGAGCAGCCGGGTTTCGACGATCGCATCGACCGGGCAGGCTTCCTCGCAGAATCCGCAATAAATGCACTTGAACAGATCGATGTCGTAACGAGTCGTGCGGCGTATGCCGTCGGCGCCGACGGCGGATTCGATCGTTATGGCGAGCGCCGGACACACCGCCTCGCAGAGCTTGCAGGCGATGCAGCGTTCCTCGCCGTTCGGGTAGCGGCGCAGCGCATGCAGTCCGCGGAAGCGCGGACTCTGCGGCGTCTTTTCCTCGGGATAATTGATCGTCGTTTTCGGCTTGAACAGGTTCTTCAAGGTCACCCGCAAACCGAGCAGCAGATCCCAAAGCAGGAACGTCTTGAAAAAGTCGCGTGCAGCTCGCATCAGAGGCGCCCCTTCCACGGTCCGACATGGAAATAGATCAAAAAACCCTCGACCAGCAGCCATGCCAAGGTCACGGGGATCAGCGCCTTCCAGCCGAGGCGCATGATCTGGTCGTAGCGGTAGCGAGGAAAGGTCGCGCGCAGCCACAGGAAGGTGAACATCGGAAAAAGCGTCTTCAGGCCGAACCAAAAGAAGCTCGGCGCGGCGAGCCACGACGACGCCGGCAAATAGCCGTCGAGCGGCGACAGCCAGCCGCCGAAGAAAAAGATCACGGTCAACGCCGAAATCAGGATCATGTTGACGTATTCGGCGATGAAGAACAGCGCGAACGCCATCCCCGAATAATCGACGTGAAATCCGGCGACGATCTCCGATTCGCCCTCCGCGACGTCGAACGGCGCGCGGTTGGTTTCGGCCACGCCGGATATGAAATAGACGATCAGCAGCGGAAACAGCCAAAACCAATTCCAGCTCAGCATGCCGCCGTGCTGCGCCTCGATGATGGCGCCGATGTTCAAGCTGCCGGCAGCCATCAGCACGCCGACCATCGCGAAGCCCATCGCAATCTCGTAGGCGACGATCTGCGCCGCAGAGCGCATTGCGCCGAGGAACGCGTACTTCGAGTTCGCCGACCAACCGGCGAGGATGACTCCGTAAACGCCCATCGAGGTCATCGCCAATATGTAGAGCAGGCCGGCATCGACGTCGGCGAATGCACGGCGCGGCGCGAACGGAATCACCGCCCAGATTGCCAGCGCCGGTACCAGCGTGAGGAACGGCGCCACGCGAAACAGCAGCTTGTTGGCGTCCGCCGGGATCAAGATCTCCTTGAACATCAATTTGACGACGTCGGCGAACGGTTGGCCGAGACCCGGCACCCAAAACAAATTGACGCGGTTAGGGCCGCGGCGCGCCTGCATCCAGCCGATCACCTTGCGCTCGGCGAGCGTGTAGAAAGCCATGACGAGGATCAGGCACACCATGACGATCAGGATCTGCACGGCGGTCAGCAAAGGCGCTGACCAATACGGCGTGACCAGGCCCGACAGCCAGTCGCGCAATGCTCCCCATTGCCACATGTTCAGATCACGGTGCGGGCGAGCTGCCCGTCCTTGGTTTTCGCGAGCGCCGGGGAGCCGCGCACCAGCGCGTCGATCTGGTACGGCGGAATGTCGGTCCACGGCAATTCCGGCGGCCGCGCGCCGAGGCTCGCGCCGGCAAGGGCACCCTGGGTATCGGCGGACTCGCGGCTGGCGCAGCGGCTCAGCAATTCATCGCGCACCTGCTCGGAGCTCGTGTACTCGAAGCCAGGCAAGTTGAGCAGGTTGCCGAGCACTCTCAATACCTTCCAGGCCGGGCGGCTGTCGCCCGGCGGTTTCGCCGCGCCCGTCCAACTCTGCCAGCGGCCCTCGGCGTTGACGTACGTACCCGATGTTTCGGCAAACGCCGCGGCCGGCAGCACCAGGTGCGCATTCGCTGCGATGCTCTCGGACAGATGCGTGGTGACCGCGACCAACAGGTCCGCGCAGCGCAGGGCCGCCGCATCCGCCGCGATATCGGCCTGCGGTTCGATCGCGCCCAACAGCACGAAAGCCCTGAGATCCGCTTCCAACATGGCGCGTACCGGCAGCCCCGGCGCCGGATCGTCCGCCCCGCCCGGCAGCCGATGGGGCACCGCGCCGGCCAGATAGGCCCCGGCGGCATTGGCGCCTTCACAGAGCAAGCTCAAGCTAGCGCCCGAAATCTCGGCGAGCGCAGCGGCGATCGCCTTCAGTTCCGCGTAGGCGGGATGGCGCTGCGCCAGCGCCCCCAGCATCAGCGCCCGGCGTTCACCGTGCAGCAGCGCGCCGGCGAGCGCCCGGTGCACGTCCGTCGCGGTCGCCGCCGGCACGCCGGGCGGCGGCGCCTTGCCGGCGAGGGCCGAGGCCGCGTGCGCGACGGCCGCCAGGTCGCCGACCAGGCTGCGTTCGGCAATCCCGTAGGCGGCCACCGGAAACAGGTATTCAAGATGACGCGGATTCAAAAAGCCGACCTGCGCGCCGCGCGCGCTCGCGGCTTTGCGTATCCGATGCGCCAACAGGGGCATCTCGCAGCGCACGTCCGAGCCGACGACGAGCAGGCCCTCGAGCAGTTCGACATCCGCGATCGGCAATCCGAGTCCCGGATAGCGGCCCTCGCGCCCCTGGCCGCGAAAATCGAGCTGGCGCAGCCGGTGGTCGACGTGGTGCGAGCCGATGCCGCGCGCGATTTGCGCGAACAGGTAAAGCTCCTCGACCGTCGCCATCGGTGCGGCCAGGAAGCCTATCGCCCCGGCGCCGTGCGCCGTTTTGATCTTGTTCAGTCCCTCGGCCGCGGCGGTCAGCGCCACATCCCAATCGACCGCCCGCAGCTTGCCGTCGATGCGCAGCATCGGCTGCGCGACGCGCTCGTCGCTATATATGCCTTCGAAGCCGAAGCGGTCGCGGTCGGCAATCCAGGATTCGTTGATCGCCTCATTGTCGCGTGGCACGATGCGCATCAGTTTGCCGCGCAGCGTGTGCGCGAACATGTTCGTGCCGAAGCCGTCGTGCGGAGAAACCAGTGCGTGCTGCGTCATCTCCCAGGCGCGCGCGTGGTAGCGGAACGGCTTGTTGTTGAGCGCGCCGACCGGGCACAGATCGATTATATTTGCAGACAATTCGTGGTCGATGCTGCGCTCGACATAGGTGGTGATCTCCATCATCTCGCCGCGGCCTAGCGTGCCGAGTTCCGGATACCCTTGGATTTCCTGGCCGAAGCGCACGCAGCGTGTGCAGTGAATGCAGCGCGTCATGTCGGTCGAGATCAGCGGGCCGAGATCCTTGTCCTTGACGACCCGCTTGCGCTCCGTGAAGCGCGAGACGTCGCGGCCGTAGCCTACGGCCAGGTCCTGCAATTCGCATTCGCCGCCCTGATCGCAGATCGGGCAGTCGAGCGGATGATTGATCAGCAAAAACTCCATCGTCGCGCGCTGCGCGGCGACCGCGCGCGGCGATTTCGTGAAGACCTTCATTCCCTCGGCGACCGGCGTGGCGCAGGCCGGCAGGGGCTTCGGCGCTTTCTCGACCTCGACGAGGCACATGCGGCAGTTCGCCGCGACCGACAGTTTCTCGTGATAACAGAACCGCGGGATATAGATGTCCGCAGGATCGGTGACCTGCATGATCATCTGACCCTTGCGGGCCTTGAGCGGGACGCCGTTGACTTCGATATTGACCAGATCTTCGCTCATCGTTCGCTCTTCATGCGGCCGCGGCGGCTTGCGCCGCGACGATCGAGCGGCCCTTGTGGTCGATCATGTACTGAAACTCGGGACGGAAGTGCTTGAGGAAACTCTGCACCGGCCACGCCGCGGCATCGCCGAGAGCGCATATCGTGTGGCCCTCGATCCGATTGGCGACGTCGACCAGCAAGTTCAGATCCTCGTCGCGACCCTCGCCGGCCAGAATCCGCTTCAGCATGCGATCGAGCCAGCCGGTGCCCTCGCGGCACGGCGTGCATTGGCCGCAGGACTCCGCCATATAGAAGCGCGCCAGGCGCTCGAGCGCGCGCACCATGCAGGTCGCCTCGTCCATGACGATCACCGCGCCGGTGCCGATCGAGGAACCGGCCTTCTTCATCGAGTCGTAGTCCATGTTGATCGGCAGGATCGCCTCGGCGGGCACGACCGGTACCGAGGAGCCCCCCGGGATCACCGCCTTCAGCCGCCGCCCCTTCCAGACGCCGCCGGCGAGTGCCAGCAGATCCTTGAAAGGGATGCCCATCGGCAGCTCGAAATTGCCGGGTTTGGCGACGTGACCTGAAACGGAAAAAATGACCGTTCCGCCGGAATTCATCGGACCGAGGCCCGCAAACCACGCGGCGCCCTTGCGCATGATCGCCGGCACGGAAGCGAAGCTCTGCGTGTTGTTGATCGTCGTCGGCTTGCCGTACAGGCCGAAATTCGCCGGGAACGGCGGCTTGAAGCGCGGCCGGCCGGGCTTGCCCTCGAGCGAGTCCAGCAAGGCGGTTTCCTCGCCGCAGATGTAGGCGCCGGCGCCGACGAACATATGCAGATCGAAATCCACGCCGGACCCTTGAATATTCTTGCCGAGCAGGCCGGCGGCATAGGCCTCGCCGACGGCCGCGGCGAAGCGCGGGATCGGCTCGGCGAGAAATTCGCCGCGGATGTAATTATAGCCGACGGTTGCGTTCATCGCATAACCGCCGATCGCCATGCCCTCGATGACCGAGTGCGGGTTGTAGCGCAATATATCGCGGTCGTGGCAGGTGCCGGGCTCGGATTCGTCGGAATTGCAGACGACGTATTTCTGCGCCGGCGAACTGCGCGGCATGAAGCTCCATTTCACTCCGGTGGGAAACGCCGCGCCGCCGCGGCCGCGCAGGCCCGAGGCCTTGACCTCGTCGATGATCTTCTCGCGCGGCGTCCGCTCGCGCAGGATCTTCTCCCATGCCTGGTAGCCGCCGCCGCGCCGGTACCCTTCCAGCGTCCAGCACCGCTCGTGGGCGAGCGCCTCGAATATCACCAGGTTCTGCTCGTAATCCATCAGCCCCACCCAGGCGTCACTTCAATGCGTCCAACACGGCGTCGATCTTCTCCGGCGTCAAATCCTCGTGATATACGTGATCGACCATCATCATCGGCGCTCCAGTGCAGGCCGCCAGACATTCGTCTTCGCACTTCAGGAAAATACGGCCGTCGGCGGTGCTCTCGCCTACTTTGATGCCGAGCTTCTCCTCGATCAGCGCGAGAATCTCGTCGGCGCCGCGCAGCATGCAGGAGATGTTGGTGCATACCGAGACGTGGTGTCTGCCGACGGCGTGCGTCTCGAACATCGAATAAAATGCGGCGACTTCGTATACCTGTATGGGCGGCAGCTGCAGATATGCGGCGACCGCGTCCATGATGGCCGTCGTCAAATGCCCGCCGTTCTCGTGCTGCGCAGCGTGCAGTGCGGAGATCACCGCCGAACGCTTGCGGTCGGCGGGGAATTTCGCCAGCCACTCGTCGATTTCGGCGCGCAGTTGCACCGAAAGTTCGGCGCTCATCGGTCGATCTCGCCGAAGACGATGTCCTGGGTACCGATCACGGCGACGACATCGGCCAGCATGTGGCCCTGGACCATCTCATTGAGCGAGGCGAGATGCGCGAAGCCCGGCGCACGCACCTTGAGCCGGTACGGCTTGTTGGCGCCGTCCGAGACCAGATAGACGCCGAGTTCGCCCTTCGGCGCTTCGACGGCGGCGTATGCCTCGCCCTCCGGCACGCAATAGCCCTCGGTCATGAACTTGAAGTGGTGGATCAGGGATTCCATGTCGCCCTTCATCTCCTCGCGCCGCGGCGGGCACACTTTGCGGTCATCGATCATCACCGGTCCCGGGTTGTTGCGCAGCCAATCGACGCATTGGCCGACGATCCGGTTCGACTGGCGCAGCTCCTCGATGCGCACCAGGTAGCGATCGTAGCAATCGCCGTTGACGCCGACGGGAACGTCGAAATCGACGCGCTCGTACGCCTCGTAGGGCTGTTTCTTGCGCAGGTCCCATTCGACCCCGGAACCGCGCAACATCGGACCGGAGAAGCCCAGCTGCATCGCGCGTTCCGGGCTCACCACGCCGATATTGACGGTGCGCTGCTTCCAGATGCGGTTGTCCGTCAACAGCGTTTCGTATTCATCGACACACGCTGGGAAACGCCGCGTAAAGTCGGCGATGAAATCCAGCAAGCTGCCGCCGCGCCGTTCGTTCAAGCGATCGACGTCCTTGCGGCTGCGCCACTCGTTGTACTGGTATTTCGGCATGGAATCCGGCAAGTCGCGGTACACGCCGCCGGGCCGATAGTAGGTCGCGTGCATGCGCGTTCCGGATACCGCCTCGTAGCAATCCATCAGGTCTTCGCGCTCGCGGAAGCAGTACAGGAACACGGTCATCGCGCCGATGTCGATGGCATGCGCGCCGAGCCACATCAGGTGGTTCAGAATGCGGGTGATTTCGTCGAACATCACGCGGATGTATTGCCCGCGCAGCGGCGCTCCGACGCCGAGGAGCTTCTCGATCGCCATCACGTAGGCGTGCTCGTTGCACATCATCGACACATAATCCAGCCGGTCCATGTAACCGATCGACTGGTTGAATACCTTGCTCTCCGCGAGCTTCTCGGTGCCGCGGTGCAGCAGGCCGACGTGCGGATCGGCTTTTTGGATGACTTCGCCGTCCATCTCCAGCACGAGGCGCAACACGCCGTGCGCCGCCGGATGCTGCGGGCCGAAGTTCATCGTGAAATTACGGATCTCAGTCATTCGGCTTTGCGTCGGTGAGTTGCGGATCGTAGCGATTGTCGTGGCGAATCACTTTCGGCACCAGTACGCGCGGATCGATGCTGACCGGCTGATAGACGACGCGCGCCTTTTCCGGGTCGTAGCGCACCTCGACGTTGCCGCAGAGCGGGAAATCCTTGCGAAATGGGTGGCCGATGAAGCCGTAATCGGTGAGCAAGCGGCGCAGATCCGGATGTCCGCGGAACATGATGCCGAACAAGTCGAATGCCTCGCGTTCGAACCAATCGGCCGACGCCCAGATCCCGGTGAGCGAATCGACGATCGGCTGTTCGTCGTCCGGGCAGTGGACCCGCAGCCTCAGGCGCTGATTCAGCGATACCGACAGCAGCTGATAAATGACCGCAAAGCGGCCCTTGGCAGGGGCCGCGATTACAGGCAGCCCGCCGCGCACCACGCCGCGGCTGAACCCCGACGCCGTCGCATCCGTCGTCGTCCACTCGTCGCGGCCGTATGTCAGGTAGTCGATGCCGCAGACGTCCATGCACATCTCGAACTTCAAATCCGCGCCGTCGCGCAGCAACGCCGCCGCCTCGAGCAGCCGCGCGGCGCCGACTTCATAGTTCAGCTGTGCGGCGCTACGCGGCAGTTCCGTGAGCAGGCCGCCGAGGGCGCGCTCCACGGCTTGCGCGAGCGTCAATAGCGGATCGGGCGGATCTGCCATGCCCGCGGCCGCGGCCGCGGCGCTCGTCTCCGCCGTCATCGCACGCTGCCGATCATCGGACAATGGCCTTGTTGCGTCTGATCTTGTTCTGCAGCTGAATGATGCCGTAGAGCAATGCCTCGGCGGTCGGCGGACAACCTGGCACGTAGACGTCCACCGGCACGATGCGATCGCAGCCGCGCACGACCGCATACGAGTAGTGATAGTAGCCGCCGCCGTTCGCGCACGACCCCATCGATATGACCCAGCGAGGCTCGGTCATCTGGTCGTAGACCTTGCGCAAGGCCGGCGCCATCTTGTTGACGAGGGTGCCGGCGACGATCATCACGTCCGATTGACGCGGACTCGCCCTAAAGACGACGCCGAAGCGGTCGAGATCGTAGCGCGCGGCGCCGGCGTGCATCATCTCCACCGCGCAGCAGGCCAGCCCGAAGGTCATCGGCCAGAGCGATCCGGTGCGCGCCCAATTGACGAGCTTGTCGACGCTCGTGACTTCGAAACCGGGAACTGCGCCGCCGCCTTCCGTGCCGGGCTCTAGTCCCATTCGAGAGCCCCTTTCTTGTAGTCGTAGACCAACGCAACCACCAGAATCAGCGCAAAGACCAGCATCGTCAGCAGTCCAAAAGTGCCGGTCGCGTGCAGCGACACCGCCCAGGGAAAGAAGAATGCGATCTCGAGATCGAAAACGATGAAGATGATCGCCACCAAATAATAGCGTACGTCGAAGCGCATCCGCGAATCCTCGAACGCTTCGAATCCGCATTCGTACGGCGACAGCTTCTCGGCGTCGGGACGCCGCGGGCCGGCGATCCAACCGATCGTGAACAGGGCAACGCCGAGCACGGCGGCCAGCCCCATGAAAATCAACACCGGCAAATATTGGCGAAGCATGACTCGCGTTTCTGCGCCGAACTCGTGTGCGACCACTTAAACGCCGATTGTAGCAGGCTGAACGCGCGCCGTAACCCGCCAAAGACGGATTGCGCACGCACCATGCAGCGACTGGATCACCACGAGATGGTGCCGACGGCCGGAGTCGAACCGGCACAGGTTGCCCCACTAGCCCCTCAAACTAGCGCGTCTACCAATTTCGCCACGTCGGCTCTAAATCTTTTCATGTCGCTCGATCATTCAAGGCCTCGTTGCCGGCGCCGCCGGCGCACTCGACGCCGGCGCACTCGACGCCGGCGCACCCGGCAGCGGCACGCCCGACAGCGGCGCCGTGACCGGCAGCGGCGCGGCCGCGCCTTGGAATTTGGCCGCACGCTCCAAGATGCTGGTCGGCTGATTGGTCGCCTTGGGACCGAAATATGCAAGCGTCAAACTGGTGATGAAGAACAGCGCCGCAAACACGGCGGTCAGTTTGGAGAACAAGGTGCTGGTGCCGCGCGCGCCGAAGACGGTGCCGGAGGCGCCCGCGCCGAAGCCGGCGCCGGCCTCCGCACCCTTGCCACGCTGCAGTAGCACGAGGCCGACGATCATCACCGCCAACAACACGTGCACCGCCAAGATGAACCCATGCAACATAGCGAACTCTCAATCACGCACGGCCGCAGCCGCGCAGATGTCGTAAAACTCGTCGGCGGCCAACGCGGCGCCGCCCACCAAGCCGCCGTCCACGTCGGGCATCGAGAAAAGATCGGCGGCGTTCGCGGCCTTCACGCTGCCGCCGTAGAGAATTCTCGTCTGCTGCGCGATATTAACATTTTGTTGCGCTATGCGGCGGCGCACGAAGGCGTGCACGGCCTGGGCCTGTTCGGGCGACGCGGTACGGCCGGTGCCGATCGCCCAGACCGGCTCATAGGCGACGATCGCGCGCGCGAACCGCTCGACGCCGTTGGTCGCCAGCACCGCGTCGATCTGCCGCGCGATCACCGCCTCCGTCTTCTGCGCCTCGCGCTCCTGCAGTGTTTCGCCGATGCAAAGTATCGGCGTGAGATCCGCCGCCAGAGCCGCAGCGAATTTTCGCGCGACCAGCGCATCGTCCTCGTGGTGCCGGCGTCGCCGCTCCGAATGGCCGACAATCACCAGCGAGCAGCCGACATCCTTCAGCATGGCCGCCGCGATCTCGCCGGTGAATGCGCCGCCGGCTTCGGCGCAAACGTCCTGGGCGCCGACCTCGATCGAACCCTCACGCATCCGGCGGACGACGTCCGCCAGGTACACGTACGGCGGGAATACCGCGATGTCGACCGGCCATTCGGGCTGCAGCCGCAATTCCAAATCCGAGAGCAGCGCGGCATTCGCCGCCGTGGAGCCGTGCATTTTCCAATTACCCGCGACCATCGGACGACGCATAGCACTTACCTCGGGCATATTCAGTGTGCGGGAAAGGCGGCGAAGATTAGCGTCGCGGGCTGCGAACTGCAAGCCGCCCGGCGCAATGACCGCGCCGCGCCCTGCCGTCATCGATGCCGCGCCGCCGCTTCGACGGCCGAGGCGATTTCCTGCGCCGCGTTCCTGACGAGCGCCGCGTCGTGCCCCTCGACCATGACCCGAACCACGGGCTCGGTTCCCGATGCGCGCAGAACGATGCGCCCGCGGCCGTCGAAGCGCCCTTCGACGCGGGCGACCGCGGCCTGCACCTCGGCATCGGCGGACGGATCGAAACGCCGCTCCACTTTCACGTTCAGCAGCACCTGCGGATATTTGGGCATCGGCGCGCCGAGCTCGGCGAGACTCGCGCCGCTCTGCTTCATGGCGGCGAGCACCTGCAGCGCGCTGATCAAACCGTCGCCCGTCGTGGTCTTGTCCAGGCAGAGGATATGCCCCGAGGTCTCGCCGCCCAGCGTGCCGCCGACTTCGTTGAGCATGGCGAGCACGTAGCGGTCGCCGACCTGGGCGCGCCGGAACTCGATGCCGCGCTCGCTCAATGCCTGCTGCAGCCCGAGGTTGCTCATGACCGTGCCGACCACCGGCCCGCGCAGCGCGCCCGCCGCTTGCCGTTCGGCCGCCAGAATGAACAATAACTGGTCGCCGTCGACGATGCGGCCGAGCGCATCGATCATCACGACGCGGTCGCCGTCGCCGTCGAGCGCGATGCCTACGTCGGCGCGTACGCCGGGCACGGTCAATTGCAGCAGCGCCGGCGCCGTCGAGCCGCAGGAATCGTTGATGTTGCGGCCGTTCGGCGAACAGCCGATCGGCACCAGGTCCGCGCCGAGATCGGCGAGGACCCGCGGCGCGACTTTGTAGCAGGCGCCGTTCGCGCAGTCGACGACGATCTTGCAACCGCGCAAATCCATGCCCGGCGGTATCGTCGAGGCGCAAAAATCCTGATATTGCCCGCGGCTGTCGTCGATGCGCGTCGCCCTGCCGAGATGCTGCGACTGCTGCGTGACCACCGGTCCGTCGATCAGGCGCTCTATCTGCCGTTCCTGCTCGTCGGCCAGCTTGCTGCCGCCGGCGCCGAAGAATTTGATGCCGTTGTCCTGATACGGATTGTGCGACGCGCTGATGACGACGCCGAAGCTGCAGCCCAGGCGCTGCGTCATGTAGGCGATCCCCGGAGTCGGCAGCGGGCCGATCAGCAAGACGTCGACCCCGGCGGCGACGAATCCGGCCTCGAGAGCCGCCTCGAACATGTACCCCGAGAGGCGCGTGTCCTTGCCGATCAGCACGCGCCCGCCGCCGGGCGCGAGGACGCGCGCCGCGGCGCCGGCCAGGCGCAATGCGAAATCGACGGTCATCGGCCGCTCGCCGACGCGGCCGCGCACGCCGTCCGTACCAAAATATCGCTCCGTCATTGGTCCGCTCCTTGCATGACCGCGCCGACCATGCGGATCGCATCCAGCGTGGGCGCAACGTCGTGCGTGCGTATAATCTTTGCGCCCTTGCCGACCGCGAGCGCGGCCAATCCCAGGCCGCCGTAAAGGCGCTCACCCACGTCCCTGCCGAGCAGACGGCCGATCATGCTCTTGCGCGAGACCCCGACCAGCAGCGGCGCGCCGAGTGCGGCCAGTGTCGGCAATTCGCGCAACAGGCGCAAATTGTGCGCAAGCGACTTGCCGAAGCCGATCCCCGGGTCGAGCACCAGCGCCTGCGGATCGATGCCCGCCGCGACGCAGGCGCGCCTCTGCGCGTCGAGGAACGAGGCGACCGCCGCGACCACATCGTCATAGACGGGATCGACCTGCATCGTTCGCGGCTCGCCCTGCATGTGCATCAAACATACGCCGACCCCCGTCGCCGCGGCCATTTGCCGCGCGCCGGGCGCGCGCAGCGCGTAGACGTCGTTGATGATGCAGGCGCCGGCCGCAATCGCCGCGGCCATGACCTGCGGTTTGCGCGTATCGACCGACACCGCGACGTCGAAGCGGCGCACGATGCGCTCGATGACCGGCGCGACGCGCTCTATCTCGATCACCGCATCGACCGCCGCGGCGCCGGGGCGCGTCGATTCGCCGCCCACATCGACGATCGCGGCTCCCTGCTCGACCAGTTGCGCCGCGCGATCGACCGCCGCGTCGATGCCGGCGTAGCGGCCGCCGTCGGAGAACGAGTCCGGCGTCACGTTCAGAATCCCCATGACGACCGGAACCTGAAGGTCAACGTTTCGATTTCGACAACGCCAGATCATCGAACTTGCAATGCAAGAAGGCCGATGGGATCGCCACCGGCCTTCGATCATGCTCCTGTCGCTTGCGGCGCGGGCTCAGTGCTGCCCGGCGGGACTGACGAGCGGCGCGGTCGGCGCCTCCGCCGAGGGCCCCCGCGGCGTCGGTGTCGGTGTATCGTCCCAGTCCCGCGGCGGCCGCGGAACCTTGCCCTCCATGATGTCCTTGATTTGTTCCTCATCGATCGTCTCGTACTTCATCAACGCGTCGGACATGGACTGCAGCTTGTCCATGTGGGTCTGCAATATCGTGTACGCGCGCTGGTAGTTGCTGTCGATGACGCGGCGCACTTCCTCGTCGATCACGTGCGCCGTCACTTCGGACACTTGTTTGTGCTGCGTGACGCTGCGGCCGAGGAACACCTCGCCGGATTCCTCGCTGTAAGTCTGCGGCCCGAGGCGGTCCGAAAGTCCCCAGCGCGTCACCATGTTGCGCGCCAGCTCCGTGGCGCGCTCAATATCGTTCGACGCGCCGGTCGTGACCGCATCCGGTCCGAAGACCAGTTCCTCGGCGACCCGGCCGCCGAAGAGCGTCGCAATGCGGCTCTCGAGCTGCCGCTTGCTGGTGCTGTAGCGGTCCGATTCCGGCAGGAACATCGTCACGCCGAGCGCCCGGCCGCGCGGAATGATCGTCACCTTGTAGACCGGGTCGTGCTCCGGAACGCTCAGGCCGACGATCGCGTGACCGGCTTCGTGGATCGCCGTGTTGCGCTTTTCCGCCTCGGTCATGACCAGCGAGCGGCGCTCTGCGCCCATGATGATCTTGTCTTTGGCGCGCTCGAATTCGTCCATCGTCACGGAGCGCTTGTTGGCGCGCGCCGCGAACAACGCGGCCTCGTTGACCAGATTCGCGAGATCGGCGCCCGAGAATCCCGGCGTGCCGCGCGCGATCACCGACGGCTTGACATTGTCGCTGAGCGGCACCTTGCGCATGTGCACCTTGAGTATTTGCTCGCGGCCGCGCACGTCCGGCAGCGGTACGACGACTTGCCGGTCGAAACGGCCCGGCCGCAGCAGCGCCGGATCCAGAACGTCGGGGCGATTGGTCGCGGCGATGACGATGATGCCTTCGTTGCCCTCGAAGCCGTCCATTTCGACGAGCAGCTGGTTCAGCGTTTGTTCGCGCTCGTCGTGGCCGCCGCCGAGGCCCGCGCCGCGGTGCCGGCCGACCGCATCTATTTCATCGATGAAGATGATGCACGGCGCCTGCTTTTTCGCCTGTTCGAACATGTCGCGCACCCGCGAAGCGCCGACGCCGACGAACATCTCGACGAAATCCGACCCGGAAATCGTGAAAAACGGCACCTTCGCCTCGCCGGCGATGGCGCGCGCGAGCAGCGTCTTGCCGGTGCCGGGCGATCCGACCATCAGCACGCCTTTCGGTATCTTGCCCCCAAGTTTCTGGAACTTGCCGGGGTCTTTCAGGAAATCGACGATTTCCACGACTTCCTGCTTGGCCTCCTCGACGCCAGCGACATCCGCAAAAGTCACGTTGACCTGGTCTTCGCCGAGGAGTCGCGCGCGGCTCTTGCCAAAGGACATGGCGCCGCGGCCCCCCGACGCGCCCTGCATTTGGCGCATGAAATAAGCCCAAAAGCCGATCAGCAGCAGGATCGGAAACGCCGAGATCAGCAGTTGCAGCAGCACCGACTGCTGTTTCGGCGGTTCACCGCGGAATTTGACGCCCTGCGATTCCAACAGGCTGATCAAGGCGCCGTTGTTGGTTTCCGGATTGTAGGCCACGAACGGATCGCCCGTGCGCAGCTTGCCCTCGATGATGTCGCCCTTCAGTGTGACCGAGTCGACATTATTGGTCTTGACGTCGCTGACGAACTGGGAGTAATCGATCGTCGTCGGCTGCCCGGAGCGCACGCCGAACTGACTGAATATGGCCAGCAGTATCACCGCGAGCGCGACCCATAATAGAATTTGTTTCGTCAGATCGTTCAAGTTTCACCTACGAGCCGCACAAGGGACTACGACAGAAAATCCTGACGGCCGTTCCTTGAGGACGTTACACCATCCGAAACTGGCGCGCCAATAGATAGATCTCGGGACTGCGCGCGCGCGAGGCCTTGGGCTTTTTTGTCACGACCCGCCCAAACCGGCCGCGGGTCTCGCGCACCATCCGCTCAAACCCCTCGCCCTGGAACAATTTCACCAGCAAATCGCCTCCCGGCGCCAACACGCGGCCGGCGAACTCGACGGCGAGCTCCGCCAAATACATCGCCCGCGGCTGATCCACGGCATCTATACCGGCCATGTTTGGGGCCATATCGGACAAAACAAGGTCGACTTTCTCGCCACCGATGCGATTCAAGACCTGCTGGACGACCTCATCCTCGCGAAAGTCCCCTTGCACGAACTCGACGCCCGCAATCGCCTGCATCGGCAGGATGTCGGTTGCGACGATGCGCCCGGCGCCGCTCAAGGTCCGCGCCGCGTACTGGCTCCAGCCGCCGGGCGCCGCGCCCAAATCCACGCAGCGGATGCCCGGGCGCAGCAGCCGTTCGCGCTGCTGAATCTCTTCGAGCTTGAATACCGCGCGCGAGCGCCACCCCTCGCGCTGCGCGCGCTTGACGTAGGCGTCGTTCGCGCGTTCGGCGAGCCATCGGGCGCTGCTCTTGGAACGTTTCGGCATGGGTTCCCCCGCTGCGAGCATTTATACTGCTTCGGTGCCGCTCTCGGTAAGACAAAAGAAACATCTGCGCCGCCTGGCCCATCCCCTCGAGCCGATCGTCATGATCGGCGCCGGCGGCGCGACCGACGCGGTCGCCGCCGAACTCGACCGGGCGCTGACGGCGCACGAACTGGTCAAAGTCGGCGCTCGCCTCGGCGACCGCGGCCGCCGCGACGCGGCGCTCGCCGGCCTCGCCGCGCGCACGACGAGCGAACTGGTGCAGCGGATCGGCCACGTCGGCGTCTTCTACCGACGCCGCAAGGAATTACCGAAAATCGTCATTCCAGACGAGTAGCAGCGCCGCCGGGCATGCGCGCAGGCTGTCGATCACGGGCGAATGCGCGTCACACGTAGCGCACGGCAATGATCTCGTAACGACGCGTACCGCCGGGCGTGGTCACGTCGACGACGTCGCCTGCGGATTTGCCGATCAAGGCGCGCGCAATCGGCGAGGAAACCGACAGCAGCCCCTGTTTGATGTCCGCTTCGTCGTCGCCGACCAGCTGGTACTGCACCGTATCGCCGCCGTTCTGTTCCTGCAGCGCGACGGTCGCGCCGAAGACCACGCGGTCGCTCGCCGTGAGCTTGGTGACGTCGATGACTTCGGCGTTCGACAGGCGGTTTTCGATTTCGTTGATGCGCCCCTCGATGAAGCTCTGCTGGTCGCGGGCGGCGTGATACTCCGCATTCTCGCTCAAATCGCCGTGTCCGCGCGCCTCGGCGATCGCCTTGATGATGTTCGGCCGCGCTTCGCCCTTCAGCCTCTTCAACTCCTCGCGCAGGCGCAGCGCGCCGCGCAAGGTCATGGGAGTTCGCTTCACGCCGGCAATTCCTTGTGCAAATCCTGCAGTCGATTGACCTCGATGTCGCCCAAGTGATCGAGCGCGTCGCAGGTCGCGCGCGCCGCCGCCACGGTCGTATAGTAAGTCACCTTGCGGGCGACCGCTTCGCGGCGGATGGAACGCGATTCGCGCACCGCCTGTTTGCCTTCCGTGGTGTTCACGATCAGCGTCACTTCGTCGTTTTTTATCATGTCGACGATATGCGGGCGCCCTTCGCTCACCTTGTTCACGCGCCGGCACTCGATGGCGGACTCCTGCAGAGCCCGCGCCGTGCCGCCGGTTGCGGCAATTTCGAAGCCGCGCTCGATCAGCATGCGCACCAGCTGCACCGCGGCGGGTTTGTCCCTGTCACGCACGCTGACAAGGCACAGTCCGCGGGTCGGCAGCACCACCCCGGAAGCGGCCTGCGCCTTGGCGTACGCTTCACCGAAGGTATGGCCGGTGCCCATGACTTCGCCGGTCGACTTCATCTCCGGCCCGAGAATCGGATCCGCTTCGGGAAATTTCACGAACGGAAACACCGCCTCTTTGACCGAGAAGTACCCCGGGATGCGCTCGCGCACCATCCCCTGCATCGCCAGGGTCCTGCCCGTCATGACGCGCGCCGCCACCTTGGCAAGCGGCACCCCGGTCGCTTTGGATACGAACGGCACCGTGCGCGAGGCGCGCGGATTGACTTCGAGAATGTAAATCACGCCGCTCTGGATCGCGAACTGGACGTTCATCAGGCCGATCACGTTCAGCGCCTTGGCGAGCTTGCGCGTTTGCGCCCGCAATTCCTCTTGGATCTCCGCCGACAGCCCGTGCGGCGGCAGAGAACAGCTCGAATCCCCGGAATGCACGCCGGCCTGCTCGATGTGCTCCATGATGCCGCCGATCAGCACGTCCTCGCCGTCGCTGACGGCGTCGACGTCGACTTCGACGGCCAGATCGAGAAAGCGGTCGAGCAACACCGGGCTGGAATTCGAGACCTTGACCGCGGCGCTCATGTATTGGCGCAAATCGTCCTCGTTGAAGACGATTTCCATCGCGCGGCCGCCGAGCACGTAGCTCGGCCGCACCACCAGGGGAAAACCGACTTCGCGCGCCAGCAGCACGGCCGTATCCTCGGTTCGCGCCGTGGCGTTGGCCGGCTGTTTCAACTTCAAGGACGCGACCAGTTTTTGGAAGCGCTCGCGGTCCTCGGCGATGTCGATGCAGTCCGGAGTCGTGCCGATGATCTGTCCGCCGGCCGCGGCGATCGCCCGCGACAGCTTCAGCGGCGTCTGCCCGCCGAATTGTACGATCACGCCCTCCGGCTTTTCCTTGTCGATGATTTCCATGACGTCTTCGAACGTCAGCGGCTCGAAGTACAGTCGGTCGGAGGTATCGTAATCGGTCGACACGGTTTCCGGATTGCAGTTGACCATGATGGTTTCGAAGCCGTCTTCGCGCAGGGCCATCGCGGCGTGCACGCAGCAGTAGTCGAACTCGATTCCCTGGCCGATGCGGTTCGGGCCGCCGCCCAGGATCATGATCTTGCGCCTATCCGTCGGCTTCGCCTCGCACTCCTCCTCGTAGGTCGAGTACAGGTAGGCGGTGGCGGTCGCGAATTCGGCGGCGCAGGTGTCGACGCGCTTGTAGACCGGATGAATTGCGAGCTTGCGGCGCCGGCTGCGCACCGCCGCGTCGTCGCGCCCGCTCAATGCGCCGATGCGCGCATCCGAAAAGCCCTTGCGCTTCAAAGTCCGCAGCCGCTGCTGGTCGAGGGACTCGAACCCGTCGCCGCGCAGCTTCGCCTCCTCGACCAGCAGATCTTCGATTTGCGCGAGGAACCACGGATCGATGCCGGTCGCCTCGCCCACCTGTTGGCGCGTCCAACCGGCGCGAAAAGCGTCGGCGACATAGAGGATCCGGTTCGGTCCCGGCCACCGCAATTCGTACGCCAGCTGAGCGGCCGCCTCATCGTCGAGCGGCAGGGTCAGTTGCTCGTCGAAGCCGTCGCAGCCGGTCTCCAAGCTTCGCAGCGCCTTTTGCATGGATTCCTGAAACGTGCGCCCTATGGCCATCGCCTCGCCGACGGATTTCATCTGCGTGGTCAAACGGCTGTTCGCACCGGGAAATTTTTCGAACGTGAACCGCGGGATCTTGGTGACGACGTAGTCGATCGACGGCTCGAACGAGGCCGGCGTCGCGCCGCCGGTGATGTCGTTCTTCAGTTCGTCGAGGGTATAGCCCACGGCGAGCTTCGCGGCAATCTTGGCGATCGGGAAACCGGTCGCCTTCGATGCCAACGCCGAGGAGCGCGATACGCGCGGGTTCATTTCGATGATCAGGACGCGGCCGTCCTCCGGGTTGACCGCGAACTGCACGTTCGAGCCGCCGGTATCCACGCCGATCTTGCGCAGCACCGCGATCGAGGCGTCGCGCAGCCGCTGGTTCTCCTTGTCGGTCAGCGTTTGCGCCGGCGCAACCGTGATCGAATCGCCGGTGTGCACCCCCATCGGATCGACGTTCTCGATCGAACAGATGATGATGCAATTGTCGTTTCGGTCGCGCACGACTTCCATTTCATACTCTTTCCAGCCGAGCACCGATTCCTCCAACAGCACCTCGTTGGTGGGCGATGTGTCCAATCCCCGGCCGACGATCGCCTCGAACTCCTCGCGGTTGTAGGCGATGCCGCCGCCGCTGCCGCCGAGCGTGAACGACGGCCGCACCACGGTCGGAAAGCCGATCTCCGACTGCACGGCGAGCGCTTCCTCCATGCTGTGGGCGATGCGCGCGCGCGGCGTCGCCAGGCCGATCTCCGTCATCGCGCGCCGGAACAGCTCGCGGTCCTCGGCCATGTCGATCGAGCGCCTCGAGGCACCGATCATTTCCACATTGAATTTTTCGAGCACGCCCTCGCGGGCGAGGTCCAGCGCGGTGTTGAGCGCCGTCTGTCCGCCCATCGTCGGCAGCAGCGCCGTCGGCCGCTCCTTGTCGATGATGCGCTCGATCGTGCGCCAATTGATCGGTTCGATATAAACGGCATCGGCCATGTCCGGATCGGTCATGATCGTGGCGGGATTCGAGTTGACCAGAATGACTCGATACCCTTCTTCTTTCAATGCCTTACATGCTTGAGCTCCGGAATAATCGAACTCGCAGGCTTGGCCGATGACGATGGGCCCTGCGCCGATGATCAGGATGCCGTCGATGTCCGTTCTCTTCGCCACGTCGTTCAGTTCTCGGCAGACTTTTTCGCTGCCGTCGATTTAACTTTCGAAACATCCTGTAATCTCTTGATAATTAAATATAAAAAGTGTTCGAACAGCGGCCGAAGATCGTGCGGCCCGGGACTCGCTTCGGGATGCCCTTGAAAGCTGAATGCCGGCCGGTCGGTACGCGTCATGCCTTGCAGCGAACCGTCGAACAAGGAGCGGTAGGTCGGCCGCAACGTGTCGGGCAGCGTCGCCTCATCGACGGTAAACCCGTGGTTCTGGCTGGAAATGAACACCCGGCCCGTGGATATCTCGACGACGGGATGATTGGCGCCGTGATGCCCAAATTTCATCTTCACCGTCTTCGCACCGCTCGCCAGTGCGAGCAACTGATGGCCGAGGCAAATCCCGAAGATCGGCGTATCCGTCTCCAAAAACCGCGCGATCGCTTGAATCGCATAGTCGCAGGGCTCGGGATCGCCCGGTCCATTGGACAGGAAAATGCCGTCGGGATTCATCGCAAGCACTTGATCTGCCGGTGTTTGTGCTGGAACGACGGTCATCCGGCAACCATGGTCCGAGAGCACGCGCAGAATGTTGCGCTTGATGCCGAAATCATAGGCGACGACGTGCAGACGGCTTTGCGGCCGCGGCGCCTTGGGCGCGCTCTTCCAGATCGCACCGTCGTTCCACTGATAGGCGCGCTTGACGGACACCGCCTTGGCGAGGTCCATGCCTTTCAAGCCGAGGAATTTCTTCGCGGCTCGGACCGCGTTCGCCGCGTCGATGTTCTCGCCCGTCATGATGCAGCCCGATTGCGCGCCCTTTTCCCGCAATAGCCGCGTCAGCTTGCGCGTGTCGATCTCGGCGATGGCGACGACCTTGCATCGCGACAGGAACTGCCCGAGCGACTCGGTCGCCCGCCAATTGGAATGCAGCAGCGGCAAATCGCGAATCACGAGTCCGGCCGCGTAGACCGCGGCCGATTCCAGATCCTCGGGAGTGGCGCCGGTATTGCCGATGTGCGGATAGGTCAGGGTGACGATCTGGCGGCAATAGGACGGATCGGTCAGGATCTCCTGATAACCGGTCATCGCGGTATTGAAAACCACTTCACCTGTCGTGTTTCCTCTTGCGCCTACCGAGACGCCACGAAACACGGTGCCATCTTCGAGAGCTAGCACTGCAGGTGTCGACACTCCGGTTCCTCGCTTTGCGCTTTGCCGCTTTGCCGCTTTGCCGCAGATGCGCAAAGCGGGAGGCATTCCATGGAACGGCCTCCCGCTTGGTCATTCATTCGCTTCAGATTCCGGGCGCGAATATTAACGATGAGAGCCGTGCCTGTCTATGCCTCGTCTTGCGATGAGAGCACGTCCTGCATCCCGTAGAGCCCGGCCGGCCTGCCGATGAGCCAGCGGGCGGCCCGCAGCGCGCCGCGCGCGAAGATCATCCGGTCGCCGGCGCGGTGCGTGATCTCGATGCGCTCGCCGTCCGCCGCGAAAATCACCGTATGCTCGCCGACGATGTCGCCGGCGCGAACCACCGCGAAACCGATGCTGCCGGGGCGCCTCTCGCCCGGGTCGCCGGTACGATCGAACACCGCCGCGTCGGCGAGACTTTGGCCGCGCGCCGCCGCCACCGCCTCGCCGAGGGCGACGGCCGTGCCGGACGGGGCGTCGCGCTTCATGCGGTGGTGCGCCTCGAGGATGTCGACGTCGTACGCAAGGCCCAAACTGCGCGCGGCCGAGAACACCAGCCGCTCGACGACGTTGACGCCGAGGCTCGTGTTAGCGGCGAGCAGCAGCGGAATGCGGCGCGCCGCCGCGCAGAGCAAGGCCCGGGTCGCCGTATCGAGGCCCGTCGTGCCGACCAGCAGCGGCACGCCCGCCGCTTCGCAGGCGGCGGCGTGTGCCGCGACTGCCTGCGGCGGGCTGAAATCCACGGCGACCGCCGCATTGCGGAGCGCGGCGGGCGCATCGGCGCTGACCAGCACGCCGCTCGCGCGGCCGTCCTGCACCGCCTCCTTGCCGAGGCCCGCGCTGGCCGCCGATGCGACCGCCCCCGCAAGCTTCAGCGTCGGTTCAGAGGCGAGCGCCCGCAGCAAAGATTGGCCCATTCGCCCCGTAACGCCAAAGACGACGAGCGGCTGCACCGGCCAGGCCTCTAGTCGAGCGCGCCGGTGAAGAACTTCTTGACGCCGTCGAAGAACTTCGTTTCGCGCGGCTTGTGGCTGCCCTGCTGCAGCGTACCGTCGAAGCGGCGCAGCAAGTCCTTCTGTTCGGCGCTCAAATTCACCGGAGTCTCGACGACGACCCGGCAAAAGATGTCGCCCGCCGATCCGCCGCGCACCGGCACGACCCCCTTGCCGCGCACCCGGAAGACCCTGCCGGATTGCGTTTCCGCCGGTATTTTCAGCACCACGCCCGCGTCGAGCGTCGGTACTTCGACCGACCCGCCGAGCGCCGCCGTCGTAAAGCTGATCGGCACCTCGCAGGAGAGATTGCTGCCCTCGCGCTCGAAGATCGCGTGCTCGCGGACACGAATCTCGACGTACAGATCGCCCGCCGGTCCGCCATTGCGCCCCGCCTCGCCCTCGCCGCTCAACCGGATGCGATCGCCGGTATCGACGCCCGCGGGGATCGTGACCGCCAACGATTTCTCCTGCCGCACGCGGCCCTGGCCGAGACAAGTATCGCAGGGATTGCCGATGATCGTGCCGCGTCCCTTGCAGCGCGGGCAGGGCTGCTGGATCGTGAAAATCGACTGCTGCACGCGCACCTGGCCGTGACCGCCGCAGGTATCGCAGGTCTTAGGCAAAGATCCCTTGGCCGCGCCGGAACCGGCGCAAACGCGGCATTCGCCGAGCGAGGGGATCTTTATCGTCGTCTCGGTGCCGAACACCGCCCGTTCCAGGTCGAGTTCCAACTCGTAGCGCAGATCGGCACCGCGGAATACCTGTGAGCGGCCGCGTTGCCCGCCGGAAAAGATGTCGCCGAACATCTCGCCGAAGATGTCGCCGAACGCATCGCCGGCGCTGAACCCGCCGCCGCGGCCGGATTGCAGGCCCGCATGGCCGAACTGGTCGTAAGCGGCGCGCTTGTGCGCGTCGGTGAGGACTTCGTAGGCTTCTTTGGCCTCTTTGAATCGATGCTCGGCCTCGGCATCGTTCGGATTGCGATCCGGATGAAATTTCATCGCCAGCCGCCGGTAGGCCTTCTTGATTTCGGCCTCCGTCGCATTTCTCGGTAGGTCGAGGAGTTTGTAGTAATCCTGCTTCGCCATTACCCACCCACAATAAACGAACCGCCGGCACCTGGGTACCGGCGGTTCGCGCGTCGTTGCCTGCGAGGCGCTAGACCTTCAAGCGCCTAGGCCTTCTTGCGGTCGCTCTCCTTCACCTCTTCGAACTCCGCGTCCAGCACGTCTTCTTTCTTGGCATCCGCGCCGCCGGCGCCGTCGCTGCCGGAGGCGCCGTTCGCAGCGCCCGCCGCCGGTTCGTGGCTCTTCTGCAAGATCGCCGCCGACGCCTGCTCCAAGGCCTGCGTCTTGCGCTCGATGTCCTCGCGGTCATCGCCGGCCATCGCCGCCTTGACTGCGTCGAGCGCTTCCTGTGCCGCGCGCTTTTCGTCGTCGGCGGCCCGCTCGCCGACCTCCTTCAGCGCCTTCTCGATCGTGTGCACGGTCGCATCCGCCCTATTGCGCGCGCCGACCAGTTCGCGGAACTTGCGGTCCTCTTCGGCATGCGCCTCGGCATCCTGGACCATGCGCTTGATCTCGGCCTCGGACAAGCCGCTCGAGGCCTTGATGACGATGCGCTGTTCCTTGCCGGTCTTCACGTCCTTCGCCGAGACGTTCAATATGCCGTTCGCGTCGATATCGAACGCTACCTCGATCTGCGGCATGCCGCGGGGTGCCGGCGGGATGTCGGTCAGATCGAAACGTCCCAGGGATTTATTGTTGACGGCGCGTTCGCGCTCTCCTTGCAGCACGTGGATCGTCACGCCGGTCTGATTGTCATCCGCGGTCGAGAAGGTTTGCGCCGCCTTCGTCGGTATGGTCGTATTCTTCTCGATCACCTTGGTCATCACCCCGCCCAGGGTCTCTATACCGAGCGACAGCGGCGTCACGTCGAGCAGCAACACGTCCTTGACCTCGCCCGCGAGGACGCCGCCCTGGATCGCCGCGCCGACCGCGACCGCCTCGTCCGGATTCACGTCCTTACGCGGTTCCTTGCCGAACAGATCCTTGACCGCCTTCTGCACCAGCGGCATGCGCGTTTGGCCGCCGACCAGAATGACCTCGCCGACGTCCTGCATCGTCAAGCCGGCATCCTTCAGCGCGATGCGGCACGGCTCGATCGTCTTTTGCACCAGCTCTTCGACCAGCGACTCGAGCTTGGCGCGCGTCAGTTTCATGTTCAGATGCTTCGGACCGGCCTGGTCGGCGGTGATGTACGGCAGATTGACCTCCGTCTGCTGGCTCGACGACAGCTCGATCTTCGCCTTCTCGGCGGCCTCCTTGAGGCGCTGCATGGCGAGCGGATCGCGGCGCACGTCGATGCCGCTCTCCTTTTTGAACTCGTCGGCGAGATAATTGATCACGCGTAAATCGAAATCCTCGCCGCCGAGGAAGGTATCGCCGTTGGTCGAGAGAACTTCGAATTGCCGCTCGCCGTCGACTTCGGCGATTTCGATCACCGAAATGTCGAAGGTGCCGCCGCCGAGATCGTAAACCGCGATCTTGCGGTCGCCCGCCGCCTTGTCGAGGCCGTAGGCGAGGGCCGCGGCGGTCGGCTCGTTGATGATGCGCTTGACGTTGAGGCCGGCGATGCGGCCGGCATCCTTGGTCGCCTGACGCTGCGAATCGTTGAAGTAGGCCGGCACAGTGATGACCGCCTCGGTGACGGTTTCGCCGAGATAGTCCTCGGCCGTCTTCTTCATCTTCATCAGGACCCGCGCCGACACTTCCGGGGGCGCCATCTTCTTGCCCTGCACTTCCACCCAGGCGTCGCCGTTGTCGGCCTTGACGATCTTGTAGGAGACCATGCTCATATCTTTCTTGACGACATCATCGGTGAACTTGCGGCCGATCAGGCGCTTGACCGCCGCGACCGTGTTCTGGGGGTTCGTGACCGCCTGGCGCTTGGCCGATTGGCCGACCAGCACCTCGCTGTCCTTCGTGAAGGCAACGATCGACGGAGTCGTGCGGTCGCCCTCGCTGTTCTCGATCACCTTCGGCTTGCCGCCTTCCATGATCGCGACGCAAGAATTGGTCGTGCCGAGATCGATGCCTATCATCTTGCCCATAAGTAAAGTCCTCTAGAGATCCGAATACCCGTGAAGGCTAATTGGGGTGCCGGGTGGCATTTTTCAATTGCCGTCGGCCGCCGCCGCGCCGCTGACGATCACCCGCGCCGGCCGCAGCAGCCGCCCGTTCAGCGAATAGCCCTTCTGCACGACGTTCAGAACCGTGTTGGGGGGCACTGCGTCGCTTTCCTGCATGGCCATGGCCTCATGCCAGTCGGGATCGAACGGCTGGGCGGCGGGGTCGATGATCTTGATGCCCGCCTTCTCGAAGGCGCGGTGCAATTGGCGCAAAGTCGCCTGGGCGCCCTCCAGGTGCGTGCCCGCCGCGCTGCCGGCGGCGGCGCCGATCGCCGCCTCCAGTGCATCGCCGACCGCGACCAAATCCTCGGCGAAGCGCTCTATCGCGAATTTGCGCGCGTTCTCGATTTCCCGCTCGGTGCGCTTGCGGAAATTGTCGAATTCCGCCGCCAGGCGCAAATAGCTGTTCCAGTTCTCCTGCGCTTTGGCCAATGCCGCCGCAAGGGCCGGATCGGCCGGCTCGCCGTCCCCGGCGGCCGCCGGCTGGGCGTCTGGGTGCTCGATCTCGTTCACGGTAGGCATTCCTAGAAGTAAGGGGCAGCCGCAGTTCCCGGCCTGGTCCGTCAACCGATTTTGGGGCTATTTGCGTGCGTTCAAGGCCGAGCCAAGCAGTTTCGCGGTCACGTCGACGATCGGGATGACCCTCTCGTAGGCCATGCGGGTCGGCCCGATGATGCCGAGAACGCCGATGACTTGATTGTCGACCAGGTAGGGCGCCGTGACCACGCTGATGTCGTTCAGGATCTGATACCCGGACTCCTGACCGATGAAAATCTGCACGCCTTCGGCGCGCAGGCAGCTGTCGAGCAAGCGCAGAATATCGTGCTTCTCGGTGAACGCATCGAACAGCCGGCGCAGCCGATCGACGTTCGACAATTCGGCGAAGTCCATCAAGTTGGTTTCGCCCGCAATCACGTATTCGACGCCCGCGCCCTCCGGTCCGTCGAATACCTTTTGCGCCACCTGAATCGCATCCAGCATCAGCCGGTTCATGTGCTGATGCGCATCCTGCAACTGCGCGACCAGCATGGCGCGCACGTCCGGCAGCGAGCGGCCCGCGAACGCCTCGTTCAGGTAGTTCGCCGCCCGCCGCAGCTCGTCCGGCGAATAATAGCGGTCGAGCTGCACGACGCGGTTCTGCACCTCGCGGTTGTTCATCACCATGATCGCGAGCGCCCTGTTCTCCGACAGGCCGATGAATTCGATCTGCGACAGCGCCACGTAATTCGGATTCGGCAGAGTGACCAGTCCCGCCATGTGCGTGACGCTCGACAGCATCTGCGAAACCGTCTGCACCAGCGAGCGGCCCGCAGCCGCATCGCTGACCAGACGCCGCTCGATTTCCTCGATTTCCCCGTGCTCGAGCGGCTTGAGCTTCAAGAGCGTGTCGATGAAGAAGCGGTAGCCCTTCTGCGTGGGCACGCGTCCGGCCGAGGTATGCGGCGAGGCGACGAATCCCAACGCCTCCAAATCGGCCATGACGTTGCGGATCGTCGCGGAAGACAGGCTTAAGCGCGAATCGCGCGACAAGGTCCGGGAGCCGACCGGCTGGCCGTCGCGTATGTAATTCTCGATCAAGGCTTTGAGCAGCAGCTGTGCCCGCTCGGTCAGGGACTCGTCGCCGTCTTCTGTCATGGTGCCGGTCATAGTAGCCCTTTGAACGTAACTAGCGCATGGGCCCGAAGTCAAGCGCCATAATGCCGCGATCGGCGCGTGACCGGCGGCGCGCCGGCATGCTACAAGGAATGCCGCCTATGCCTCACCCATTCACGTCCGTCGCGCTCGTCGGCAACGCCAAGGATTCGCGCGTCGCCGATTGCATGCTGAGCCTCGTCGCGCATCTGCACAAGCGCGGTTTGAACATCCTGGTCGATGCGGCGCTGCCGCTCGCCTTCGGCGTCGACAGCGTCGCGCAGTGTCCGGAGCGCCAGTTCGCGGCGCGCGCCGACCTGATCATCGCGATCGGCGGCGACGGCACGCTCCTCTATGCGGCCAGCCTGGTCGCCGGGCGCCCGGTTCCGCTGATCGGCATCAACCGCGGGCGGCTCGGCTTTTTGACCGACGTCAGCCCGACCTCGATGATCGAGGACGTCGATTCGGTTCTCGACGGCCGCTATTCGGAGGACCGGCGCGCGCTGCTGGCGGCGCGGCTGGAGCGCTACGGCGCGCCCAGCGTGCGTGCGCTCGCGATGAACGACGTCGTCGTCAATAAGTGGGAAACCGGCCACCTGCTGGAGTTCGAAACGACGATCGACGGCCGCTTCGTGAATTCGCACGGCGGCGACGGCTTGGTCATCGCCACGGCGACCGGCTCCACGGCATACGCGCTGTCATGCGGCGGGCCGATCGTCGAACCGACCCTCGCGGTATGGGTGCTCGCGCCGATCAGCCCGCATACATTGAGCGACCGCCCGATCGTCGTGCGCGCCGGCAGCAAGATCCGCTTGCAGCTCTCGGAGCGGCTGGAAGCGCGCGCGCAGGTCACCTGCGACGGCGCCGCGATCGGCGACCTGCGCCCGGGCGACAGCCTGTTCGTCGACGCAGCCGACGCCGAAATCACGCTGCTGCACCCTCCGGGCTTCGATTATTACCGGCTGCTGCGCTCCAAGCTGCACTGGGGCCGGGGCGGCTTCGGCGCCGAAAGCGACGGCTAGCCGGCGATGCTTGCGCATCTGCACCTGCATCACTTCGTGATCGTCGACGATGCCGAGGTCGACTTCGAAGGCGGCTTGAGCGCATTGACCGGCGAGACCGGCGCCGGCAAGTCGATCATCGTCGATGCGCTGTCGATGATCGCGGGCGGCCGCGCGGCGGGCGACGTCGTCCGTGAGGGGATGCCGCGCGCCGAGGTCGCGGCGCTTTTCACCGCGTTGCCGCCCGCGGCGCTCGCCTGGCTCGAGGAGCAGGCAATCGAACACGACGGCGAGGTCCTGGCGCGGCGCGTGCTCGGCGCCGACGGGCGCTCGCGTGCGTATCTTAACGGCCAAATGGTGCCCTTGCAGTCGCTGCGCGGCCTTCTGGAGCTGTTGATCGAGATCCACGGCCAGCAGGAATTCCAGCACCTGGTGACGCGCGACGCGCAGCGCGCTCTGCTCGACGAGCACGGCGGCGCCGGCCCGCTCGCGCAAGCGGTCGCGGCGATTTACGGCCGCTATCGCCAAGGCAGCCGCGACCTCGCAGCGCTCGGCGCCGCCGCGGACGATCGCGACGGCCGCATCGATCTGTTGCGTCACGAAATCGGCGAACTGCGCGCCGAGGCCGCGACCGCCGCCGACATCGAGGCCTTGTTCGTCGAGCGCAAGCGCATCGCCGGCCGCGGCCGATTGGCCGAGGCCGCACGCGCCGCCTTCGCCGCCTGCTACGAACTCGACGGCGCCAGCGCGCACGATTTGTTGGCGAAGGCGCAGACCGCGCTACGCGCCGCGGGCGGCGACGACCCGGCTTTGCGGCCGATCGGCGAACTGCTCGCCGAGGCGGCGATCGACGTGCGGGAAGCGGCTGATGCGCTGCAGCGCTACCTCGGATCGCTGGATGTAGACCCCGCGCGCCAGGACGAGATCGAGCGGCGCGCCGCCGCGCTCGAGGCGCTGGGGCGCAAACACCATCGTCGCCCCGCAGAGTTGCCGCAGCGCAGCGTAGAGCTCGAGCAAGAACTGCAAGGGCTGCAGAACGCGGCGCAGGGCGCCGCCGAATTGGAACGACGCCAAGCGCAGCTTGGCGCCGAGTATCGCGCTGCGGCAGCGCGCCTGAGCGAGGTGCGCGCCGAGGCCGCCGCCTCTTTCGGCGGCGAGATCACCGGGTTGATGCAGTCGCTAGGCATGCCGGGGGGCCGGTTCGAAGTGAGCGTCGGACGCTGCGACGAAGAGTTCGGCGCCCACGGCAGCGACTCGATCGAATTCCTCGTCACCGCAAACCCGGGGCAGCCGCCGAAGAGCCTCGCCAAAGTCGCCTCCGGCGGCGAATTGTCGCGCATCGGCCTTGCGATTCGAGTCGCCGCGGCCGCCAAGACGCGCGCCGAGTGCCTGGTGTTCGACGAGGTCGATGCCGGTATCGGCGGCGCGACCGCCGAGATCGTCGGCCGGCAATTGCGGGCCCTCGGCGAGCGCGGCCAAGTCCTGTGCGTGACGCATCTTGCGCAGGTGGCGAGCCAGGCGCACGGCCAATTGCGCGTCACCAAGCAAAATGACGGCAAAACGACCCGCACGACGATCGAGCGCTTGAACGACGCGCAGCGCGTCGATGAAATCGCGCGCATGCTGGGCGGCGTCGACGTCAGCGACCAGGCCCGCTCGCATGCGCGCGAGATGCTCGCGAGCGCCGCGCCGGCCGCGGCGCCGAAGCACAAGCGACCCCGCCGGAGTACGGGTTGAGCCCCGTCAGGCGCGCTTCTGGTGCGGACAGTTGAGCTTGCGGCAATGGCCGTAAAGGATCAGCGAATGGTCGCTGATTTCGAAGCCTAAGCGCTTGGCGACCGCCTGTTGGCGCTCTTCGATGCCGCCGTCCATGAACTCCTCGACCCGCCCGCAGTCGACGCAGACGATGTGATCGTGATGCGCGCCCTGATTCAGCTCGAAAACAGCCATGCCGCCTTCGAAGTGGTGGCGCGTGACGAGGCCCGCGGCCTCGAACTGCGTCAACACTCGATAGACGGTCGCGAGCCCGATGTCCTCATTCAATAACAGCAGTTTCTTGTAGATGTCCTCGGCGCTCATGTGACGGGCCGAACCGTCCGCCAGAATGTCGAGAATCCGCAAGCGCGGCACCGTCACCTTCAATCCTGCATTGCGCAGGTCGGAGCTTTCCGAATTGGCTGGTGGTTTCTGGCGCTGCGGCATGCTGTGCCATCCGGTATGATCCTGTAACGATTATCAATCATTTAACGGTCGCATACCACCTTGATCAAACATCTCGCCCGTGCCGTCCTCACCGCCTGCCTATTGGCGCTGGCGTCCGCCTGCGTCTACCGCATCAACATCCAACAGGGCAATTACCTGAATCAGGACGCCGTCAACCAGGTCAAGGCGGGCATGACTCGCAGCCAGGTGCGCTACCTGCTCGGCACGCCGCTGGTCGCCAACGTGTTCGACCAGTCGCGCTGGGACTACATCTACTACCTGAAGAAGGGTCACAGCCGCCATGTGGATTCGCGCCGCGTGACCGTCTATTTCGCCGGCGACAAGGTGACGAAAATCGACAAGCCGCCGGACGCGCTCGCCGCAGCCCAGGAAAAATCCCTCGCAAAAATCAAGAACGGACGCGTCTACTAGCGGCGCCGCGCGGTGGCGGCCCTGCGGCGGCGCGCGCTCTTCGGATCCTCGGCGAGACTGCGGTAAATTTCCAGCCGATCGCCATCCTGCAGCACCCGCTCGGCGCCGACCACCAAGCCGAACACGCCGACCGCGGCACGCAGGCAATCGACACCCGCAAAATCCGTGTCGGCGGCGGCGCGGCGCAGCGCATCGGCGACCGAGGCCGGCGCACCGAAGCGGTAGGTTTTGCGGATCGTGCCTGCGACGCCGGCGTGGACGATTTCGATCAGCATCGGCAATCCTCCGCGGCAGGGCGCCTCAGGCGTAGATTTGCCGGGCGCGCGCCGTGAACGCCTCGACGATCGTGCCGCACAACATCTCGAATATTGGATTGAAGGCGACCGCCGTCAACGCGTTCTTGAACTCGAATTCGACCCGAAAGCCGACGCGCGAACCGCGCGCGCCGATCGGCGAGAACTGCCAGTGACCGGTCAAGTTCTTGAACGGACCGCGCAGCAAGTGCATCGCGATGTCCGCGCCGGGCACGAGCAGGTTGCGGGTCGTGAATTCCGTGCGCAGCATGCCGCGGGCGATGGCGATCGTCGCCATCGCCTCGGTCGGCGAGACCGCATCGATGCGCGCCGCCCTGCACCAGGGCAAGAACTGCGGGTAGGCGGCGACGTCGTTGACCAAATCGTACATCTGCTGCGCCGAATACGGGACGATCGCGCTGCGTTCGACGACCTTCAATCTGCGCTCCCTTGCGGCAGGGTGCCGCACCGCGCGGATTCTCCGGCAAAAGCGCGGGCGCCACAACGAACGAATCGGTAGACTTGCGGCTCCGGTGAAAACCCCCGAAAAATTGCCGCCGATCGCCGTCAACCGCAAGGCGCGCTTCGATTACTTCATCGAAGAGCGCTTTGAAGCCGGCATTGCGCTGATGGGCTGGGAAGTCAAGAGCATGCGCGCAGGCAAGGCGCAGGTCGCCGAAGCGTACGTGTACCTGAAGGACGGCGAGGCTTATCTGTTCGGTGCGCACATCAATCCCCTGAATAGCGCCTCGACGCACGTTGAAACCGACCCAACGCGCACGCGCAAGCTGCTGTTGAACCGCCGCGAGCTCGATCACTTGGTCGGCGCCGTGGAACGGCGCGGCTACACACTGGTGCCGCTCGAGCTGTATTGGAAAGGCGGCCGCGCGAAGCTTGCCCTGGGACTCGCCAAGGGCAAGAAGCAGCACGACAAGCGCGCCGCGGAAAAGGACCGCGATTGGCAGCGCGACAAAGGCAGGATCATGAAGGCCGCCAGACGCTAGGCGCCGGCCGCGGATTTGGCGGCGCGGCGGCATGCGCGTAGACTGAAGGCGCTGCGACTGGGGCCGACCGGTTTCGACATGGGTACTGAAACTCCAGGGGCGTACCGAGGTGCAGGTTACCTCGTTAAACTGACTTGCAAACTCATAGTTGCCAACGAAGACAACTACGCTCTAGCCGCCTAATCGCGGCTGAACCCTGACCGGCCTGTGCCGGCGCGAACGGCTCAGGGGTAGCGCTCACCGGCTAGCGGGACACACGGGTCCGGGGTGTGGCTTGCGAATCGCTACCGGGCTGGCTGCACGCTTTCCCTGCCCGTCGGGTCGGTGCGCGGCGAGAACAATAGACTGGGCTACGTACGTAGATCTTGGAACGTAGGGCTTATGGACGGGGGTTCGATTCCCCCCGGCTCCACCATCGACGATAGTCCGGGCAAATCCAGCCTGGTCCAACTGACCCGCTGAAAGGCGGGTTTTTCTTGTGGAAAGCCTGTGAATTACAAATCCGGGGAAGTCTGACCGGGGGCAACAGTGTCCATTGACAGCCGGGGGCAACTGGGGGCAATCTTGGGGGCAGTTTCCGCCACCTTCACGGGAGTTGCCCCCAAATGTCCCTCACCGATACGGCGATAAAAAAGGCTAAGCCCGGCGAAAAGGCCGTTCGTCTCTTCGACGGGGGCGGCCTCTATCTCGAAGTCTCTCCTGGTGGCGGCAAGTGGTGGCGCTTCAAGTATCGATTCGCCGGCAAGGAGAAGCGGCTTTCGCTTGGCGTGTACCCCGATGTGGATCTGAAAGGTGCGCGTAAACGCACCGGGGAGGCGCGCCAACTGTTGGCCGATGGCATTGATCCGAGCGTTAACCGGAAGGCCGCGAAGGCTGCGCGCGAAGACCGTGCCGCCAACAGCTTTGAAGTGGTGGCGAGGGAATGGGTCTCGAAGCAAATGCCCACCTGGGCCGATAGCCACGGTGGCCGGATTCTGGCGCGGTTCGAGCGCGATATCTTCCCGTGGATCGGCGGCCGTGCCGTCGCCGATGTCACGGCACCGGAACTGCTAAACGCGGTGCGCCGGATTGAGTCGCGGGGGGCGCATGAAACCGCGCACCGAGCCTTACGCAACTGCGGGCAGGTATTCCGCTATGCCGTCGCAACCGGCCGCGCACAACGCGATCCTAGCGGGGATCTGCGCGGGGCGCTGCCGCCGGTCAAAGAGGAGCATCTTGCCGCCATAACCGATCCTAAGCGCGCTGGTGAGCTGCTCCGGGCCATTGGGGATTATCACGGTACGCTGACTGTGCGGTGCGCGCTCCGCTTGGCTCCGCTGGTTTTCGTGCGGCCGGGTGAACTGCGCAAGGCCGAATGGGCAGATTTTGATCTTGAAGCCGGTGAATGGCGCTTCATGGCGTCGAAGACTAAGACCCCACATATCGTGCCTCTTTCTACGCAAGCCAGCGCAATTCTTCGGGAACTACAACCGGTGACCGGGCGGGGGCGGTATGTATTCCCGAGCGTGCGCAGCAGCCAACGGCCCATGAGCGATAACGCGATTCTCGCCGCCTTGCGCCGCATGGGAATCGAGAAAAGCGAAATGAGCGGGCACGGATTCCGAGCAATGGCCCGCACCATTCTCGATGAGGTTTTGGGTTTTCGGCCGGACTTCATCGAACACCAACTGGCTCATGCGGTGCGCGATCCCAACGGAAGGGCTTATAACCGCACGGCGCATTTGCCCGAGCGGCGGCGAATGATGCAGGAATGGGCCGAATACTTGGACGGGCTTGTGTCCGGCGCGGATGTTGTAAACCTCAACGCGGCGAAAAAAGCTTAGAGTCAAACCGCTGCGCCTAGCCCGAGGCTGATCCCCGAGGGCGAAAAGTCGGAATCCTTCACCGACCTGGCGCGGCGCCTATGTTGAGGGACGCACGAAGGGCGGCCATGGATAAAATAGTTCCGCGCGATGAACTCATCTCAATAATATTTGTAGCGGAGAGGATTGCCGCTTTCTTTTCTTGTACGCCTGGCGAGGCTAGGGATCTCTTGGTTGATGGTATGTTTCACGCTTTCGAGAAGGGTGTCCCGAGCGTGTTTGATGCCCATGACATCGGCTTGGCTAGACCGTTATCATTCGATGAAGCAACCAAGAAAATTCAAGATTTCGCGAATTCGCATTGGTGGCTTGAGGGTGATTCTGAAGTCGAGCGCAAGCGGTGGGAAAATTGGCGAATTCATAAATACACGTTACGCCATTTAATTAAGCATGCGGGAAATCGGTTTAGCAAGACGCCATCCAACGAAGAAATTTCATCACGGCTCGCCAGCATGGCTCTGGTGGATCATTTAATGACAACCATGGGCGAAGGGCGTGGCGGTTACGTGCCCGAATACCTGAATCCGAAGCATCCAAGGCATTCCCAAAAGCTCGCGGCAACAATTCGCGCTTGGGAGGCCGTGACGGACGACCAAGGGAAGCACCCAAAGACCGCAATCACGGATTGGCTGGAAAAGCACGCGGTAGAATATGGATTGATAAAAACAGACGGGACGCTAAACAAGGAGGGGATAGACGATTGCGCAAAGGTGGCGAATTGGAGGCCTGAAGGCGGGGCGCCGAAAACACTGACCAAGAGGGAAAAGTAATCCGCCCACCCATTCCAATAAACCATGTGCGAGTTTTCGTCATCCGCCTAGCTATATCAGCGTGTAGAAAGGTAATAAATAGATAGTCGTGTTCAACAACGCCCGAAGGGGTTTGTACATGGCTACCGCGATTCTCAGACTTCCATTAGTGAAGGCTCGCACCGGGCTTTCGCGTTCCACGATCTATCAGCGCGTCGGCGCGGGCACATTTCCAAAGCCCGTGAACCTTGGTGTGCGGGCCGTTGGCTGGCTCGAGGCCGAAATTGAAGGCTGGCTTGCCGAACAAGTCGAACGCAGCCGCAACCCGGCAACGGGGGGCGCATGACCACAAAAGAAAAGGCCCGCGTGGAGGCGGGCCGGATAAATACTCACGCCAAAAACAATAACACGAAACTGCGGCAATTGATTGCGAACCTCGCGGCACACCCGAGCTTAATAGTGATTAGAGCTTGGGTGCGTTCGCGCTGGTCGAAGTCGGCGGGCGGTGCCAAATGAGCGCGGCTCCCGATTTTCGCGACGTGCGCGAACAATTCCGCAACGCCATCGGCGCGGCGGGACTAACTCCGGCCGATCAGATAAGCGCGGATGGCAAGTTGCACAGATTCTCGAGCAACGGCAAGCGCGGGGACCTGGCGGGCTGGTATGTCCTGCATTCGGACGGTATTCCGTCCGGCGCATTCGGATGCTGGCGGTTAGGGCTGACGGAATCGTGGCGCGCCGACATAGGCCGCGAATTGACAGAGGCCGAACGCGAACAGCATCGCCAACGGGCGGACTCCGCAAGGCGAATGCGCGAGCAAGCGGAACGCGAGCAGCACGTGGCGGCACGGACTCGAGCGGCGACCGAGTGGGAGGCGGCGACACCGGCGACAGGCGAGCATCCGTATTTGCAGCGCAAGCATGTTGCGCCTCATGGACTGCGCGTCGATACCAATGGGCGCTTGCTAGTGCCGGTGCGTGACCGCAAGGGCGAACTACATTCGCTGCAATTCATCAGCGGCGATGGCGATAAACGCTTTCTGCCGGGCGGTTGCATTGCCGGCAATTACTAC
>DATKSW010000007.1:0-139249 GCA_035531435.1 Steroidobacteraceae bacterium
GCGGCGGGGCGCCGCATTAGACACGTCGAGAGCTACCGTCCGGAATCCCCTGCTGCACGGAGAATATCATTCGCGTATCAGAACGCCAGCGTTTTTGTTGCGATCAAGCCTCGGCCGAGATAAAGAATTTCGATCCCGCCATGCAAATATTCGATGGGTTCAGTCCGCCGGACCGAGTTTTGCCGGGAAACCGGGCGCCCGCAGCGGCGTGCCGACCGCGTCTTCCAGCAGTTTGACGATCATCGACGACCAGGCATCGCCACCATAGCGGGCCCGGCCTTCGATGAACGTCTGTTCCATGACCCCCGCAAGACGCAGCGGAACGCCGAATCGGCGCCCGAACTCGACCGCGAATCCGGCGTCCTTGCAGGCCAAATCCATAGTAAATCCAATGTCGTAGCTGCCGTTCAGGATCACTTTGCCCTCGGTCTCGTGGACGAAGCTGTTGCCGGAGCTCGCCGCGATCGCCGCAAACGCCGCCCGTAGGTCGACGCCCGCCCTTGAACAGAGCATCAACGCCTCGCCGTCGGCGATCAGGTGGATGAATGCGAGCATGTTCGTGACGACCTTGGTGACTGCCGCCTGCTCGATTCCCCCGAGGTGGATCACTTTGCCGCCCATCGCTGCGAGCGCTGGGCGATGGCGCTCGAAGACCTGTTGCGTTCCACCAACGAGCACGGTGATGTCGCCCGCTTCGGCGCGATGGACTCCGCCGGTGACCGGGCAGGCGAGCGTGTCGATGCCGCGGTCCTGGGCGCGCGCCGCGATCGCCTCGACCTCGGCGAAGTCGTTGGTACTCATCTCGATCCAGGTCGCCCCCGCGCGCATCGCCGGCAGCGCCTCGCCCATGACCGCGCGGGTCGCCTTGGGCGAGGGCAGGCAGGTGATCAGCGCATCGCAAGCGCGCGCCAATTCCGGCACCGCCGGCGCCCAATGGGCCCCGGCGGCGAGCACCGTCTCGGCGGCGGCGCGCTGCAAATCGAAGACCGCGAGGTCGAATCCGCCGCGCGCCAGGTTGGCGGCGAGGTGCTTTCCTAGATGCCCTAGACCTATGAATCCGTAACGCAAGGCGCCTCCCCGAGTTCGCGAACCTGCCGCCACGCAGGCGCCTAGCCCAGCGGGCGATGCGCCATTTCCAGATGCAAATTGCCCGCCGGCAGATAAGGATGCGCCAATGCCACCGCCTCGTTCAATTCGACGCCGAGGC
Source organism: Steroidobacteraceae bacterium (assembly GCA_035531435.1). GTDB lineage: Bacteria > Pseudomonadota > Gammaproteobacteria > Steroidobacterales > Steroidobacteraceae > Bog-1198. The sequence continues at coordinate 1,208 of DATKSW010000007.1, forward strand.
CCGGCGCCTGCGGCACGACGACATAGCCGTCTTCCCAAACGATCGGCTTTTCCAGCAGTTGCGCGTGGAACCCTCCGAAACGCTGGATGCTCTCCAGGATCAGGAAATTCGGCGAACAGGCGGAGATCTGGATGTTGGCGGCGGCGACAATCGGCCCGCAATACAGATGCGGCGCGATCTGCGCGTAATGCACCTCGGCGAGCGCAGCTATTTTTTTCGCTTCGAGGATTCCGCCGACACGCCCCAAATTCATCTGCAGGATGTTCGCCGCGCCGCTCGCCAGTACGCGCGCGAACTCATACTTCGTCGTCAGGCGCTCGCCGGTGGCGATCGGGATGCTGGTGGCGCGCGCAACCAGCGCCATTTGTTCCGGCATTTCGGGCGGTACCGGCTCTTCGAACCACAAGGGGTCGAACGGCTCGAGCTTCTTGGCGAGGCGAATCGCGCCGGAGGTCGTGAATTGGCCGTGCGTGCCCATCAGCAAATCGGCGCTGCCGCCGACCGCTTCGCGCACCAGGCGCACCAGGCGCAGCGTGCGCTCCAAGGCCTCCTGCGTCGGCTGGCGCGGATCGTACGCCGAGTAGCCTCCCAAGGGATCGAATTTCAGCGCCGTGAACCCTTGAGCGACGTATTCGGCGGCACGCTCGGCCGAACGCTCGGCGTCGTGGTAGAAGTCGTCGCCTTCGCCGTCGGCCGGGTACAAATAGGTATAGCTGCGCAGCCGTTCGTTGACCTTGCCGCCGAGCAAATTGTATATCGGCTGGCCGACGGCCTTGCCGACGATATCCCAGCAGGCCATTTCCAAGCCGCTCAGCACGCCGACCAGCGACAGGTCCGGCCGCAAGGAAAATCCCGAGCCGTAGGCTTCGCGCCAGATCGCCTCGATTTGGAACGGATCGCGCCCGGCGAAACGCCGCTCGAACAGATCTTCGATCATCGCGCCGATGACCTGCGGACCGAAGGTCGCGGCGTAGACTTCGCCGACGCCCTCGATGCCGCAGGCGGTCTTCAACTTCAGGAAAACGAAATAGCGTCCGCCGAATGCGGGCGGCGGGTTGCCGACGATGAACACTTTGACAGTCGCGAGCTTCATGATGCCTCTCTCAATCGTAGGATCATCCGTTCAGGATGAAATCCGCCGCCTTCTGCGCGACCATCAGCGTCGGCGCGTTGGTGTTCGCGGAGGTGACCGTCGGGAACACCGAGGCATCGGCGACGCGCAAACGCTCCATTCCATGGACGCGCAAGCGGGGATCGACGACCGCAGCCGCGATGCCGGGCCCCATGCGGCACGTGCCGACCGGGTGATAGACGGTAGCGGCGCGCGCGCGGAAGTCCGCCAATATCGCCGCCGGGTCCATCGTCCCGAGGACCGGCGGGATGGCTTCGCGGATCAAGGAGCCGATCGCCTTGGTGCGCGCGATTCTCTGCATCAACCGACCGCCGTTGACGACGTCCCGCTGGTCTTTGGCGGTCCCGAGATAATTCGGCGCGATTTGCGGCGCTTGCCGAAAATCGGCGCTGGCGATATCGATGCGGCCGCGGCTCGTCGGCCGAGCCGGCTGAAAGCACAGAATGAAGCCGGAAAAGGCGTCGACGTCGATGCGCTTGCGATTCGCATCTGCCGCGCCGTAGGTCACCGGATTGAAATACAGCTGCACGTCGGGGCGCGCGGCCTCGGGGTCGGCGCGCAGAAAACCGCCGAACTGGTTGACGCTGAGCGACAGCGGACCGCTGTGCCGCAACAAATAGCGCATGCCCGCGAGCAGCTTGCAGAGCGGCGAATGCAGTTCGTCATTCAAGGTCGCTTCGGTCGCCTTGAACGAGTAGCTGACCGCCAGGTGGTCTTGCAGATTGCCGCCGACAGCCGGGTTGTCGAGCAGCACGGGGATACCGAGCGCGGTCAGCGTTGCGGCGGGACCGATGCCCGAGAGTTGCAGCAGCTGCGGTGAATTGACGGCGCCTGCGCAGACGATGACCTCGCGCGCGGCCGCTGCGAACTGCGTTTTGTCCTCCTGCAGGTACTCGACGCCCTGCGCGCGGCGGCCGTCGCAGCGGATCTTGCTCGCCCAGGCGCGCGTTTGCAGAATCAGGTTGTGGCGGCGCAAAGCTGGCCGCAGAAATGCATCGGCCGACGACCAGCGCCTGCCGTTGCGTATCGAGACCTGATAATGGCCCATGCCCTCCGGATGATCGCCGTTGAAGTCCGCGGTCACCGGCAAGCCAAGCTCCGCGGCGGCGGCGAACCAATGCCGGCCGGTCGCGTGCAGATAGGGGCCGACGTCCTTGACGTCGAGAAGGCCCTCGGTGTGCGCATGCCCGCCCGAGTCGACGCGCCGTTCGGATTTCTCGAAGTAGGGGCGCACGTCGTCCCAGCCCCAGCCGCTATTGCCCATCCGCAGCCAATCGTCGAAGTCCGGCGGCATGCCGCGGCAATAGACCAAGGCGTTGATGGAGCTCGATCCGCCGACCACGCGACCGCGCGGCCAGTACATCGTACGGCCGCCGAGTCCCGGGTTCGGCTGCGTTTCATATTTCCAATTGACGGCCGGGTCCGAAAACGTGCGGCCGTAGCCGATCGGCGCTTTGATCCAGAAGCCTTTGTCGGCGCCGCCGGCCTCCAGCAGCAGAACGCGGTCGCGGCCGCTCGCGGAAAGTCGGTCCGCCAGTACACAGCCTGCGGAACCCGCGCCGACGATGATGTAGTCGAAGCTCGCCACGGTCGGCAGCTTAGCCCGATCGCGGCGCGGCGCCATGCCATTTCGCGATTCACCCATATCATTTTCAAATGGGGCTGCGGCGAGACGCGCAAATGCCGCCGGGCGGCCTGCGCCATCGCCTAACCCCGGCGAACCATGTATGGTGCGAACAAACCTGGGGGGGAGGAGGCGCCGGCGAGTGAGCAGTACCGCAATTGACGTCACGCGTGTCGATGCCCCGTCATATATCGATCGCTGGTACGTGCTGATCGTGATGTGCCTGATCTATACGATCAACATCGCCGATCGGTACGTCATGTCGACGATCCTGGAGCCGATCCGGCTGGAATTGCACTTGACCGATTCCGGCATCGCCGTGCTCACCGGCGTCTCGCTCGGCCTGTTCTACGTCACCTTCGGGATTCCGATTTCCTGGCTCGCGGACCGCTCGAACCGCCGCAACATCCTGGCGCTATCCCTCGTGACCTGGTCGGCCATGACCGCGCTCTGCGGATTGTCGCGCACCTACTGGCAGCTGTTGGCGGCGCGCGTCGGCGTCGGCGTCGGCGAGGCGGGCGGCACGCCGCCGTCGGCGGCGATCGTCGCGGATTATTTTCCGCCGGATCGACGGCCGATGGCCTTGACGGTTCTCGCGCTCGGCGCGCCGTTCGGCGCCTGGGTCGGCTACGACATGGCCGGCGCCATCGCCCATGCGTTCGGCTGGCGCGTTGCGCTGTTCGCGCTCGGCATACCGGGAGCGATCGTCGGCGCGCTCGTCTACTTGACGATACGCGAACCGAAGCGCGGACGACTCGATGCGCTCGTGGATCATCACAAGCCGTCGCTGCTCGACAGCATGCGCTTCTTGTGGCGCCAGAAGGCCGCCTTTCACGTCGTCATGGGCGGCGGGGTCTGCGCGCTGTGGGGGTGGGGCCTCATCTGGTGGACGCCGACGTTCCTGACGCGCAGCTACGGGCTGAACGTCGCGCAGGCCGGCAGCGCGCTCGGGTGGATTCATTTGATCGGCGGTTCCGTCGCCACCGTCGGCACGGCGTGGCTGTTGTCGCGGCCGTTCATGGCGGATCCACGCAAGGTCGTCTGGGTCTTGGGAATCGGTGTCGGCGTGACGACGATTCCATCGTTTCTCGCCTATTTCACCCATACGCTGTGGATCGCCAAACTGATGTTTTGGCTGTTCATCCCGGCCATCTACTTTTACATCGGTCCGTGCTTCGGCCTGCTGCAGAATCTCGCGCCGTGCCATATGCGCTCGATGTTCATCGCCATATCCCTGCTGGTCGCCAACATCTTCAATCTGATCGTCGCGCCGCAGGCCGTCGGCTTCATGAGCGACCGGTTCGCGGGCGCCCATGGCGCGGACGCCGCGTCACTGCGCCTGGCCTTGCTCATCCTGGCGCCGAGCGGCTTCTGGGCGACGTATCATTTTTATTTGGCCGCCAAGACCATCGTCAAGGACCAGGAGCGGGCGATAGGCTATACGAAAGCCCGGTCCCCGTAGACGCCCGCGCGCGACGCCATGCCGAAGGCGACGATCGATCGACGTTGGCTGCCGTTGAACGCGCTGCGCGCGTTCGAAGGCGTCGCCAAGCACAGCAGTTTCACGGCGGCGGCGAATGCGCTGCTGATTTCGCAGAGCGCCTTGTCGCGCCACGTGATCGCGCTCGAGAAATTGATCGGTGCGCAACTGTTCGAGCGCCGCCCGCACGCACTGGCGCTGACCAAAGCCGGACAGCACCTGCTGCCGGCCGTGATCAAATCCTTCGACCGGTTGGAGTACGCGCTCGACGAGGTCCGCAATCAGGGGACACCGATTCTGCGCACGCTGCGCGTGCAGATGCCGCCGAGCTTCGCGGTGCACCTGGCGGTGCCGATCCTGCGCGACTTTCGCCGCGTCGTCGCCGAGGTGGAAATCGATCTCATCAGCCCCTACGGCGTCGGGCCGCCGCAGGGCGACGTCGACGTCGCGGTCGTTTATTCGAAGCCGGCCGTGACGGATATGGTCCGCGATCTGCTTTGGCCGGTGCGCATGAGCGTCCTCTGCCATCCGGACATCGCCGCGCGCTGCGCCGGCCACAGCCTGCACGACTTCATCGCGGCGAACGAAATAGTGCACGTGCGCTTGAGCGACATGCCGCGCCACCATTTGTGGCTGCAATTCGCGCGCCATGCGAACCTTGCCACACTGAACGTCGAGCGCGGCCTGGTGTTCGACACCGCGGTGCTCGCCGTGCAATACGCACTGAGCGGCGAGGGCCTGGCGTTGGTCGATACGAATTTGTTCGCCGAGGAAATGCGCGCCGGGCGCCTCGTCAAACCGTTCGACGTCAACTTCGACGACGGCTACGGATATTATCTGATCACGCACCCGGAAGCCTTGAGCGATACGGCGATCGCGTTGTTTCGCTCGTGGCTGATCGAGCGCTTCGGCAGCGGCGCGGCCGGCATCCCGGCGGCCTCGTCGACCGCGCATTTGGCGGTTCCCAATCCCTGATACCGGAGATGACTGCATTGGAGACGACATGAAAACCCACGCAAAGGTGGTCGTGATCGGCGGCGGCGTCGTCGGCACCAGCGTTCTTTACCATTTGACCAAGGCCGGCTGGAAGGACGTGCTGTTGGTCGAGCGCGCCGAGCTGACTTCGGGTTCCACTTGGCATGCGGCCGGCGGCATGCACACCGTCAACGGCGATCCGAACGTCGCCAAGCTGCAGCAATACACGATCAAGCTTTACGACGAGATCGAGAGGATTTCCGGGCAATCCTGCGGCATGCACATCACCGGCGGCGTGATGCTCGCCGGCACCCGCGAACGGCTCGATTGGCTGAAGATGGCGAAGGCACGCGGCCGCTATCTGGGCATGGATCTGGAAATCATATCGGTCGACGAGGCGGCGAAGCTCTTTCCGCTGATGGAAAAGAGGCATTTCACGGGCGCGTTGTACGATCCGATCGAGGGTCACGTCGATCCGTACGGGGTTACTCATGCGTATGCGAAATCGGCGCAAATCGGCGGCGCCGAGCTCGTGCGCCGAACGCGAGTCACGGACCTGCGGCCGCGCCGGGACGGCACTTGGGACGTGATCACCGACCACGGCAACGTCCACGCCGAACACGTCGTCAACGCGGCAGGTTTGTGGGCGCGCGAAGTGGGGCGGATGGCCGGTCTCGAGCTGCCGGTGCTGGCGATGGAACATCAATATCTGATCACCGGCGACATGCCGCAACTCGTCGGCAAGAAGGAAAGCCTGCATTGCATCGATTTCGAGGGCGAGATCTACATCCGCCAGGAGCGCGGCGGCATGCTGATGGGCACCTACGAGCGCGCCGGCGTCCCGTGGTCGCCGCTGCAAACGCCTTGGGACTTCGGCCAGGACCTGTTGGCAAACGACCTGGAGCGCATCGCGCCGAGCCTCGAGGTGGGCTTCGAGCATTTTCCCGCGCTCGGCGCCGCCGGGATCCGTAAGGTCGTCAACGGCCCGTTCACGTTCGCGCCGGACGGCAATCCGCTGGTGGGGCCGATCCGGGGCTTGCGCAATTTCTGGGTCGCTTGCGGCGTCATGGCGGGGTTCAGCCAAGGCGGCGGCGTCGGTCTCGCGCTGTCGCAATGGATGGTCGAGGGCGATCCCGGCGCGGACATCTGGGGAATGGACGTCGCACGCTACGGCGACTGGACGACGCTCGCCTATACCAATGCGAAGGTGCGCGAAAATTATTCGCGGCGCTTCCGGATACGCTTCCCGAACGAAGAGCTCACTGCGGCGCGCCCGCTGCGAACCACGCCGATCTACGAGAGGCTGCAGGCGCAGCATGCGGTGTTCGGCGACTATTGCGGACTCGAACACGCTTTGTGGTTCGCACCTTCGGCTGCCGAGGCCGAGGACCAGATCAGCTTCCGCCGCTCGAACGCGCATCCGCACGTCGCCGCCGAATGCAAGGCGGTGCGGGACGGCGTCGGTCTCCTGGAGATCTCCAACTACGGCAAATTCGAAATCACGGGAGCGGGCGCAGCCGACTGGCTGTCGCGCATCGTCGCCAATCGGCTTCCGCGGGTCGGACGCATCGCCTTGACGCCGATGCTCAACGAGCGAGGCAAGCTGATCGGCGACTTCACGATCTGCCGCCTCGCCGACGAGCATCTGTTGCTGATCGGCACCTATGCGGCGGAAGTCCACTATATGCGCTGGTTCGAGCGGCATGCGCCGCCGGCCGGCGTGACGGTACGCCCCTGCGCAATGCAATACGTGGGGTTGTCGGTCGCGGGACCGGAATCGCGAGCGCTGTTGCAGAGCTTGGTGCGGGACGACCTGGCGAACGCGGCGTTTCCGTTTCTGTCGTTCCGTCGCATGGCAGTGGGCATGGTTCCCGCCTACGTCGGCAGAATCTCGTTCACCGGCGATCTGGGCTACGAGATCTGGGTGACGAGCGAGTACCAGCGCGCGCTTTTCGACTTGTTGATGCAGGCGGGACGGGCTCACGGCATCAAGTGCATCGGCGGGCGGGCATTGAATTCGATGCGCATCGAGAAGAGCTTCGGCAGCTGGGCGCGCGAATATCGCCCCATCTACGGGCCGATCGAGGCGGGTCTCGGGCGCTTCGTCGATTTCGCCAAAGGCGATTTCATCGGCGCCGCCGCCGCCGCCGCGCAGCGCGCGGACGGCGGCAAGCTGCGGCTGGTGACCTTCAAAGTGGATGCGGTCGACGCCGATGCGCTCGGCGACGAACCCGTCTGGCATGACGGCAAAGTCGTCGGTTGGGTAACCTCCGGTGCTTACGGCTTTCGCGTCGGCGCATCGATCGCGCTCGCCTACATCCCCGCGCAATTGGCCGACGCCGAATCCGGCTTCGAGATTGAACTCATCGGCGAGCGCCGCAGGGCGACGCTGCAGGCGGCGGCGCCGTTCGATCCGAGCGGTTCGCGCATGCGCGGCTGAATGTTCGCTAGCAGACGGACGCCGCGCGCGGCGCGCATCATCATCTCGGCTGCCTACCAACGGAAGGACTATTTATGATGAAAAACATTACCACGGCCGTCGCGGTCGTCGCCGCCGCAGCGCTTTTCGGCCCCATCGTAGTTCACGCAGGCGACAGCGCGGGCAGCGTGGATCGTTCGCATCCGAAAGCGTTCGTGAAGGATTCGGCGATCACCACCGCGATCAAGACGAAGCTCGCCGCCGAGCACATCACCAGCTTGGGCCGCATTCACGTCGACACCGACGCGAACGGCGTCGTTTGGCTGCGCGGCACGGCGCGCACGCAGCAAGCGGCGAACACGGCGGTATCGATCGCCCGCGACACCCCGGGAGTCAAGGACGTGCGCAGTCATATCAGCGTCCGCAAGGACGACTGAAGCCGGACTCGAGACGACCGGCTGTGAATCGGCTGCGCGTCGCGAGCGGCGCGCAGCCCGCATGCATTCAGAAACTCCCGCGGATCGGCACGGGTATCGGGCAAGCGGCCGGCCCAAGTAGCTACATGAGGGCGCTCGCCTGAGGTCGAAATCAACCCGTTTGTCGCGCGTGTCCCCGTGGGACAATGACGATCTTCTGCGTGAAGAGCGCTTCAGCATTGAGCGGCTCGAGGAGCATGCGCGCAGCCTCGCGGTTGCGCAGCAGGTCACGCCACAACCAAAACCGCGGCCTTCGCTCGCCGCGCGACTCGCCGACAACGACGGCGCGTTGCTCGCTTGCTATCGGGCTATCGCCGCCGCTGCTCGAGACGGGCAGGCGGCAACACCGGCCGCTGAATGGCTGCTCGACAACTTTCACGTCGTCGAGATACAAATCCGCGAAATCCGCGAAGATCTACCGCCGGGATTCTACCGGGAGCTGCCGAAGCTCAAGGAAGGTCCGCTCGAGGGCTATCCGCGCGTGCTCGGCATCGCTTGGGCGTTCGTCGCGCATACCGACAGCCACTTCGAGTACGAGGCATTGCGTAGATTCGTGCAGGCATACCAGCGCGTTCAACCGCTGACCATCGGCGAATTGTGGGCGGTCGCGATCACGGTTCGAATCGTACTCATCGAAAATCTGCGCCGCGCCGCGCAGCGCATCGTCACCAGCCGCGCCGCCCGCCACCGAGCCGACACGCTCGCGGATCGGCTGCTGGGCGTCAACGGAGCTGCGCCGGATCCCGAGGCGCTGGGCCGCGGCGATGGGTTCTCGACGCTTGCCGCGCCATTCGTCGTGCAACTCGTCCAGCGCCTGCGCGATCAGGATCCGCAGGTCACGCCGGCGCTGTTGTGGCTGGAGAAGCGTCTGTCGGCGCAAGGCACGACATCGGAGGCGGTGGTCCGCGAGGAGCATGCGCGTCAGGGCGGGTCGAATGTGACGGTACGCAACGTCATCACCAGCATGCGCCTGATCGCCGACACGGATTGGGCGAAATTCGTCGAAAGCGTGAGTCTGGTCGATGAAGCGTTGCGCGCCGGCAGCAATTTCGCCGCGATGGATTTCGCGAGTCGAAACCTGTATCGCACCGCGGTCGAAGACCTCTCCCGGGGATCCAAACGCACCGAGCGGCAGATCGCCGATATGGCGGTCGCCGCGGCAGGCGATGCGTCGGGCGCGCGGCGGCGCGATCCGGGCTACCACCTGATCGCGGCGGGGCGCCCCGCATTCGAGGCGCAAATCGGCTATCGCGCCAGAATATCCCGCTGGCCACGGCGTCTCGTCTTGCGCCTTGGGCCCGCCGCCTACATCGGCGCCGTCGGTTTGACCACGGTAGCAGCGCTCTGTCTCGGTCTGCAGGCAGTCGATACGCGGCAGATCGGCGGCTGGACGCTGCTGTCGCTCGCGATCCTGGGGTGCATACCGGCGATCGATGTCGCGGTCGCGCTCGTCAATAGGGCCGTGGCGCGCGGCTTCGGCGCGACCTTGTTGCCCGGACTTGCGCTGCGCGATGGAATACCCCGGGAATTGCGCACCCTGGTGGTCGTGCCGACCCTGTTGACCTCCCTGCAGGCGATCGCGGCTCAGATCGAGCGCCTGGAAGTGCATTACCTCGCATCCGGCGGCGGCGAATTGTACTTCGCGATGCTTTCCGACTGGGAAGATGCCCCGGCGGAACACCTCGCCGGCGACGAATCATTGCGCCGGGCCGCCGACCTCGGCATTGCGCGCCTGAACGCCCGTTACGCGCAGGGCGGCACAAACGCTCGATTTTTCCTGCTGCATAGACGGCGTGTGTGGAGCGGCGTGCAGCGGTGCTGGATGGGTTGGGAGCGCAAACGCGGCAAACTGCATGAGTTGAACCGCCTGCTGCGCGGCGCCACGGACACCAGCTTTGCAAGCGAAGACTGGCAGGCGCCGATCGTGCCCGCTGACGTCAAGTTCGTGATAACGCTTGATACCGACACGCGCTTGCCGCGCGGCGCGGCGCGCCGCCTCGTCGGCAAACTTGCCCATCCGCTCAACAGCCCGCGTTTCGACGCCGCGGTCGGCCGCGTCGTCGAGGGCTACGCAGTTCTGCAGCCGCGCGTCACCCCTTCGCTGCCGCAGAGCAGGGAAGGGTCGCTGCTGCAACGCATCGTCTCGGCTGCACCGGGACTCGATCCCTATGCCTCCGCGGTCTCCGACGTATACCAGGATCTGTTCGGCGAGGGCTCCTACGCCGGCAAGGGCATCTACGATGTCGATGCATTCGAGGCCGCCCTCGGCAACCGCGTGCCCGACGGTAGTTTGCTGAGCCACGATCTGTTCGAGGGCATCTTCGCACGCGCGGGCCTCGCATCCGACATCGAAGTCGTCGAAGAATTTCCGGCCCGCTACGACGTCGCCGCCGCGCGCCAGCATCGCTGGGCGAGGGGCGATTGGCAGCTGTTGCCCTGGCTCCTCGGCAGGCGAGACGCCGCCCCGGCGCAGCGCGGCCACCGGCGGCTGCCGTTGATCGGCATTTGGAAGATGATCGACAACTTGCGGCGCACGGTTTCCGCCCCGGTGATTTTCGCCGCGCTGCTCGTGGGCTGGACCTTGCCGCTGCGGGCGGCGATGCTGTGGAGCGGTTTCCTGCTGGCGACGATCGTCGTGCCGACGCTGCTGCCGATCGCCGCCGAGATCCTACCGCGACGCCGCGACGTCAGTACGCGCAGTCACGCTCGCGCGCTGCTCGCGGATCTCTGGCTCGCCGTGCGGCAAGCGGCATTCCAGATCGTCTTTTTACCGCACCAAGCGTGGTTGATGATCGATGCGATCGGCCGAACCTTGTTCCGCCTGCTCGTCAGTCATCGCGATCTTCTCGAATGGACGACCGCGGCGCAAAGCGCGCAGCGCAAGCGCTTGGATGTCGTCGGCGCCTATTGCAGCATGCGGGGCGCCCTATTCGCGGTCGCAGTGGCGGCGGCCGTCGCATTGACTCACGCCGGCCGCTCGTCCTCGCTCGCCGCGCCGTTCATCCTCCTGTGGTGCGCGTGCCCGGCCGCCGCGTATTGGATCAGCCGGCCGTCGCGCCTTGCGAGCCGCGAGGCAATCGATCCCGCCGATGCGCAAGCCTACCGCCTGATTGCGCGGCGCACATGGCGCTATTTCGAGACGTTCGTCACGGCCGACGAACACATGCTGCCGCCGGATAATTTCCAAGAAGATCCGCTGCCGAGAATTGCCCACCGAACCTCGCCGACGAATCTCGGCCTGTGTCTGCTTTCGACCGTGAGCGCGCGGGATTTCGGCTGGATCGGCACCGCCGAAGCCCTCGTGCGCCTGGAGGCGACGCTCGCGACGATGGAACGGCTGCAGCGCTGCCATGGGCATTTCTACAACTGGTACGACACGCAGGATCTGCGGCCGCTGGAGCCGCGCTACGTGTCGGCGGTCGACAGCGGCAATCTCGCCGCCCACCTCATGACCTTGGCGAGCGCGGCGAAGGAATGGGGACTGGCGCCGTCGATGCCGGCGCCGGCGGCGGCGGCCGGGATCGGCGATGCGCTGTGCCTTGCGCGCGACGCGCGGCGCGCTTTGGGCGCGGGCTTGAACGCGACGCAAGGGGCATCGCCGCAGATGGATGCCGCCTTCGATGCACTCGCCGCGGATTTGCTCGCCGCGAGCAACGATACCGCGCACTTCGTCGGGCATCTGCAGGCGGCGGCCGCGCGCGCCGCGACCCTCGCGGCGCTGGCCGCGGTCGTATCCGTCGACGTCCCGGGCGACGTTCCAGAGGATTTGTGCTTCTGGATCGAGGCCGTGCGCCGATCGATCGACAGCGCGCTGAGCGACCTGCTGCCGGCTCGACAGGGGGAACACGAAATTCTCGAGCGTTTGGCCGCAATGCAGACGAAAGTTCGGGCGATGGCCGCGGCGATGGATTTCGATTTCCTCTTCGACAGGGAGCGCAGATTATTGTCGATCGGCTATCTTGTCGAGGACGGGACGCTGGACCCGAGTTGTTACGATCTGCTGGCTTCGGAGGCGCGCCTCGCGAGCTTCATTGCGATCGCCAAGGGCGATGTTCCGGCCCGTCACTGGTATCGTCTCGGCCGCCAGGTGACCACCGTGAGCGGCGGTTCGGCGCTGCTGTCGTGGTCCGGATCGATGTTCGAATACCTGATGCCGGAGCTCGTCATGCGTGCGCCCTGGGGCAGTCTGCTGGAGCGCACCCATCGTCTGATTGTCGGCCGGCAGATCAGCTATGGCGCCGCGCTGGGCGTGCCATGGGGCATCTCCGAGTCGGCCTACAATGCGCGCGATCTCGAACTGACCTATCAATATTCGAACTTCGGCGTCCCCGGTCTCGGGTTGAAGCGCGGCCTCGGCGAAAATCTGGTCGTTGCGCCTTACGCGACCGCGCTCGCGGCGATGGTCGATCCGCGCGGCGCCATACGCAACTACGAGCGCCTCGCCGCGACCGGCGCTCTCGGCCGGTACGGTTTTGACGAAGCCCTCGACTACACGCCGTCGCGGCTGCCGGAGAACACGCGCTTCGCGCTGGTGCGCGCGTTCATGGCACATCATCAAGGCATGACGATCGTCGCCATTCTGAATGTTCTGACGGATGGCCTGATGCGCAAGCGCTTCCACGCGGAGCCGATCGTGAAGGCCACCGACCTGCTGCTGCAGGAACGCACGCCGCGGGAGGTGGCGGTCTTTCGGCCATCGGCCGATGAAGCTCGTACCGCGGCCGACAGCGAGGACCCCTGGTACCCGGCAGGCCGCCGCCTGCGTTCCGCGAATGAGCCGGTGCCGCAGGTGAACCTACTGTCGAACGGCCGCTATTCGATCATGGTCACATCGGCGGGTTCAGGGTATAGCCGCTGGCGGACCCTGGCGGTGACGCGCTGGCGCGAGGACCTGACCTGCGACGATACCGGCAGTTACCTGTACCTGCGCGACCCCGAGAGCGGAGCAGTCTGGAGCGCGGCCTATCAACCGTGCGCCGCGGAGAGTGAGGATTACACGGTGCATTTCACGGAGGACCGCGCCGAATACGTTCAAAACGCGTCCGAATTCAACACCACGATGACGATCGTCGTCTCCCCCGAGGATGACGCCGAAGTTCGCCGCCTGACGATCACCAACACCGGTAACCGCACTCGCGACATCGAGATCACCTCCTATGCGGAACTGGTGCTCGCGCCGCCGGCGGCCGACACGGCACATCCGGCGTTCTCCAAGCTGTTCATACAGACCGAATACGTTGCCGCGCTCGGCGTACTGATCGCCACCCGCCGCCGCCGCTCGCCCGACGAGGCGCAAGTTTGGGCCGCACATCAAGCCGTCGTCGAGGGCGAGATCGTCGGCGAGCCGGAAATCGAAACCGACCGCGCGCGCTTTGTCGGTCGGGGGCGGGAGCTGCGGATGCCATTGGCGATGGCGGGCGGCCGGCGTCTGTCGAACACCGCCGGCACCGTGCTGGACGGGATATTCGCACTGCGCTACCGATTGCGGATCGCGGCCGGCGCGACGGCGCGAATCGCCTATTGGACGATGCTGGCAGCGTCGCGCGAGGCGATTTTTGGAATGATCGACAAGCATCACGATGCGAACGCGTTCGTGCGCGCGAGCACGCTCGCATGGACTCAGAGTCAAGTGCAGCTGCGGCATCTCGCGGTGACGGCGGCGGAGGCCAATCTGTTCCAGCGTCTCGCCGGCCATCTGCTGTTCGCGGACGCGACGCTGCGCTCGCCGGCGCAGGTCATCAGACGCGGCAGCGGCGCGCGCAGCGGCTTGTGGAGCCAGGGAATATCCGGAGATCTGCCGATCGTGCTGCTGAAAATCGACGACCTCGACGACGTCGCGATCGTCCGTCAGTTGCTGCGCGCGCACGAGTACTGGCGGATGAAGCAACTCGCCGTGGATCTCGTGATCCTGAACGACCGCGCGGCATCCTATGTGCACGACCTGCAGGCAGCGATCGAGGCCGCGGTGCGCACCGGTCAATCCCGCCTGCCGGTCGCGGCAGACGCCGCGGCGGGTCGGGTATTCGTGCTGCGTGCGGACGTGATCGGCCAGCAGGCGCGCGCACTGCTCAACTCGGTCGCACGCGTGGTGCTCGTCAAGCGGCGCAGGAGCGTGGCTGAACAACTCGACAGTCCCGTCGAACCCGTCCCGCAGCCGGCGCGCCGGGCGACACGCGGCGATTCGCCGCCGCGCGTGCACGCCGACGAGGAGCCGCCGGCGCTCGAATTCTTCAATGGCCTGGGCGGATTCGCCGCGAACGGCAGCGAATACGTGACGCTGCTCGGACCGGGAAAATCGACGCCGACGCCCTGGATCAACGTCATCGCCAATCCGAACTTCGGCTTCCAGGTCGCAGCCGAGGGCAGCGGCTTTACCTGGGCGGTGAACAGCCGCGAGAACACCTTGACGCCCTGGTCGAACGATCCGATCGCCGACCGCTGCGGAGAGGCGATCTATCTGAGGGACGAGCAGAGCGGGGAATTCTGGAGCGCCACGGCGGCGCCGACGCACGATCCGCAGGCGTTCCACGAGGCTAGGCACGGCCAGGGGTACAGCCGATTTCGGCATGCGTCGCACCAGATCGATCATGATCTGCTAATGTTCGTGCCACTCGAGGATCCCGTGAAGATCTCGCGCCTGCGGATCCGCAACACCGCCGCAGTCGCGCGGCGAATCTCCGTCACGGTCTACGTCGAATGGGTGCTCGGAACGTCGAGAGCCGCCGAAGCGCCGTTCATCCTGACCGATGTCGATGGGCAAAGCGGTGCGTTGCTCGCCCGCAATCCCTGGAGCGTCGACTTCGGATCGCGGGTGGCCTTTGTCGACCTTTGCGGCAGACAGAGTGAATGGACGGCGGACCGGCGCGAGTTTCTCGGACGCAATGGGGCGCTCGCGCAGCCCGCGGCATTGACGGCAAGCGCCCGATTATCGGGCCGCGTCGGCGCCGGTCTCGATCCCTGCGCAGCGCTGCGCGCCTTCGTCGACCTCGGACCCGCAGAGACGGCCGATATCGTGATTCTGCTCGGTCAGGCCGCCGATGGCGCGCAGGCGAGGGCGCTCTTGCAATTCTACCGTGCGGTCGACGTCGAAGCGGCATTGCGCGACGTCGTCGCCTATTGGGCCGAGGCGCTGGGAGCGGTGCAAGTGCGTACCCCGGACCGCGCGCTCGACATCATGCTGAACCGATGGCTGCTGTACCAGACCCAGGCATGCCGGCTGTGGGCAAGAACCGCATTCTACCAGGCGAGCGGCGCATACGGCTTTCGCGACCAGCTGCAGGACGTGATGGCATTGACGGTTTCGCGACCCGCTTTGAGCCGCGCGCATCTGCTGCGGGCGGCTGGCAGGCAGTTCAGCGAGGGCGACGTGCAGCACTGGTGGCTGCCGCCATCGGGACGGGGCGTCCGTACGCGCATCGCCGACGATCGCGTATGGCTCGCGTTCGCCACGGCCCACTATGCCGATGTCACCGCGGATACTTCGGTACTCGACGAGATCGTGCCGTTCATCGACGGGCCGGCATTGCTGCCCGGCGAACAGGATGCGTTCTTTCAACCCGGGATCAGCGACCTCTCGGCGAACCTGTTCGAACATTGCGCGCTGGCGCTCGATGACAGCCTCGCCGTCGGCGTGCACGGGCTGCCCCTCTTCGGCACCGGCGACTGGAACGACGGCATGAATCGAGTCGGCGAGCTCGGCCGCGGCGAAAGCATATGGCTCGGCTGGTTCCTGCAGGCGACTCTCGCCGCGTTCGCGCCGTTGGCCGCCGCGCGGGGCGACACGGCCCGCGCAGCACTCTGGCTCGCGCACGCCGCGGCGCTGCGCGGCGCCCTCGACCGAGACGGCTGGGACGGCGGCTGGTATCGACGCGGCTACTTCGACGACGGCACGCCGCTCGGCTCGAGCGGCAGCGAGGAATGCCGCATCGACTCGATAGCGCAGTCCTGGAGCGTGATCTGCGGGGGCGGCGATCCGGAGCGCGCGCGGCGGGCGATGAAGGCCGTACGCGATCGCCTGATTCTGCGCGACGAAGGGCTTGCGCTGCTGTTCACGCCGCCGTTTGATCGAACGCCTCTCGACCCTGGGTATATCAAAGGCTATCCGCCCGGCATCCGCGAGAACGGCGGACAATACACGCACGCCGCCGCCTGGTCGGTGATCGCGCTGGCCGAACTCGGTCGGGCAGAAGAGGCGCATGCGCTGTACGCGATGCTCAATCCGATCAATCACTCGACCACGCGCACCGCGGTGCAACGCTACAAGGTGGAACCTTACGTCGCCGCCGCAGACGTCTATTCCGTCGCACCGCACTCGGGGCGCGGCGGCTGGACGTGGTACACGGGTTCTGCGGGCTGGATGTACCGGGCCGGCCTCGAATTCCTGCTGGGATTTCGCCTGCACGGCAACCGCTTGACTCTGAAACCTTGCATACCGGAGAGCTGGCCGGGATTCTCCATCACCTTCCAGTTCCGATCTTCGCGCTACCGGATTCGCGTCGACAATCCGCGGAACTGCGCGGACCGCGCCGCCGCGGCGCATCTCGACGGCGCGCCCCTTGTCATCGGGGCGAACACCGGGGCCGGCGTCACCAGCATCGATCTGCTCGATGACGGCAGGACGCACGAGCTTGCGCTCGTCCTCGGCGCTCGTTAGCAGAGCGAGAATTACTCGCCGGGATGCGGCTCGCTATCGGCATCGGCGGCAGGTCCGACGATCGCGCCGACGCAGTGCTGCGGCAAATAGGCGATCCAGCGGGCAATATTCGCCGCCGACCGATCGGCCGCTGTGTTTGCGCCAAGCACGGCGGCGCCGGGCGCCGCGCCGGCCGGGTGCTGCCTGGCAGGTATTGCGGGATCGACGAGTTCTCGTGGTTTTGTCGTCATGTCGCGGCCTCCTTCGCCCATCGGTGGAAGAGGTGTAGCAGATTGCGCGCGCGATTTCAGTATGCCGGCGCACGTAAGGCTCGTTCATCTTTCGCCGGCGTTGCGCGGCAGCGCGCGGCGCCGCAGTTTCGCGCTATCCTTGGCGGACGATGGTTTATTTGGCGCTCGTCATTTGGGTGTATCTGATTTTTGCGCACGGCAGATTCTGGCGTTCCGGCCCGCAATTGCCGCCGGCCGTGCCGGCGAACCTGCCGAGCGTCGACATCATCGTGCCGGCGCGCGACGAGCAGGAAACCATCGGCGCGGCGCTGGCCTCGCTGCGCGCACAGGACTACGCCGGCACTTTCCGCATCATCCTGGTGGATGACGAATCCGCCGACGATACGGTCGCCGCCGCCGGTGCCGCGCCGTGTATGAGCGTCATTCGCGGCGCGGCGAAGCCCGCGGGCTGGTCCGGCAAATTGTGGGCCCTCGATCAGGGGGTGGCCGCGAGCCACGCACCGGTGCTGCTGTTCGCCGACGCGGATATCGTGCATGATCCGCGGCATTTATCGTCGCTGGTCGCGCGGCTCCTCACGCCGCGCGCGCAAATGGTCAGCGAGATCGTGCGCTTGAATTGCCAGAGCCCGGCGGAGCGCCTGCTGGTGCCGGCATTCGTCTATTTCTTTCAGTTGCTCTACCCGTTTGCCCGGGTGAACGAGCCGACCTCGCGGGTGGCCGCGGCTTGCGGAGGCACGGTGCTGATTCGCCGCGAGGCGTTGCAGCGGATCGGCGGCATCGCGTCGATCAAGGACGCCTTGATCGACGACGTCGCACTCGCCGCGGCGGTCAAGAAGTCGGGGCCCATTTATCTCGGTCATTCGGGCCTCGCGGCCTCGATACGCCGCTATCCGCGTTGCCGCGATATCTGGCGATTGATATCGCGGACGGCGTTCACGCAACTGCGCCATTCAGCCGGCATGCTCGCGCTGACGCTGGCGGGACTCATGCTCGTATGGCTGCTGCCGCTCGGCGCCGCGCTGTGCGGCCACGGCGCGCCCGCCGCTGCCGGACTCGCCGCATACGCGCTGGCCGCCGTGAGCTATCTACCGACGCTCGAACGCTACCGGCAGAACCGCTTCCTGGCGCTCGCGCTGCCGCTGATCGCCTTGTTCTATATGGCGGCTACCGTGGATTCCGCGTGCAACCATTGGTTCGGCAAGGGAGTCCGCTGGAAGAATCGCGACTACGCCGGCGGACGCTGACGGCGCGCGCCTAGGCATCCATCGGCAAGTCGAATACCAGGACCTCGGCGTCGCGCCCGGCATCGATCGTCAGGCGCGAGGTGTCGGTGCTGCGCAGCGCATCCCCCGCGCCGAGCGCGACGCCGTTCGCCTCCAGAGCGCCGCGGGCGACGTGCACGTACAGGCGCCGCCGCGGCGCGATTTCCAGGGCTGCGCTTTGCGTCGCGTCGAACAGGCCGGCATACAGCCTGGCATCCTGGTGGATCAGCACGGAGCCCTCGGAGCGATCCGGCGATGCGATCAGGCGCAGTCGGCCGCGCTTCTCGTCGGCCGTAAAGCGCTTCTCCTCGTAGCCCGGGGGCAGGTTCAGGGCGTTCGGCATCAGCCAGATCTGCAGGAAATGCACTATATCGGCCGCCGAGGCATTGAACTCGCTGTGCCGTACGCCGGTGCCGGCGCTCATCCGCTGCACGTCGTCGGGGCGGATCGTCGAGCCGTTGCCCATCGAATCCTGGTGCGCAAGTGCCCCCGCCAGGACGTAGCTGATGATTTCCATGTCGCGATGCGCGTGCATGCCGAAGCCGGCGCCCGCCTGCACCCGATCCTCGTTGATGACGCGCAACGGGCCGAAGTCGACGAATTGCGGGTCGAAATAGTCGGCGAACGAGAAGCTATGATAGGACTTCAGCCAGCCATGATCGGCAAACCCGCGTTCCCGACTGCGTCGAACTGCATGCATCTTGCGCTCCTCGGCCGACTTGTAGCCCGTTGCCGCCCGCACCGTCAAGGCGGCGGACTTGCCGGACTCATCGCGAGCAGGGCGAGGCGGCGCTCGTCCCAGATCACGAAGATGCCGCTCGCGATCACCACCGCGGCGCCCACCAGCAGGCCGGGCGAGGGGATCGCCGACCAGAAGATCCAGTCGATCGCGAAAGCCCAGAGGATCGACGTGTATTCGAACGGCCCGACGACCGACGGCGGCGCCCGGCGGAATGCGTCGGTGAGCCAGTACTGGCCGAGCGCGCCGCACAAGCCGATGAGCGCAAGCCACCCGAGGTCGTGCGCCGGCACCGGCCGCCAATCGCCGCGCGCCAACAGACCGCAGCCGATGGCGCCGACCAACAGGCTCCAAAACACCATCGACGTACTGGAATTGGTTCGGCCGAGAGTGCGCACGGTCAAGGCGCTGATCGCGTAACAGGCCGCCGATAACGCCGCCGCGGCGACCGCGGCGAGCGGCGCGGCCGGGCGGCCGGTCGGCTGCAGCACCAGCAGCACCCCGCACAGTCCGGCGGCGATCGCGAGCCAACGCCGCGGCGGCACGTGCTCGCCATGAATCGGCACCGACAGCGCAGTCATCAACAGCGGTGCGCACAGGAACAGCGCGTAGGTCTCGGCGAGGCTCAGGCTATGAACGGCGAACACGAAGCTCGCGAGCGTCGCGATGCCGAGCAAACCGCGAAACAGGTGCAAGGCAGGCGATCTAGGGGCTAAGCCGCTCCACCCGCGCCGCCAGCTGATCGTCGCGCACAGGAATGCGAGCGATGCGACGCAGCGCAGGAACGCCACTTGAAACATCCCGTACTGCGCCGAAAGGTGTTTCAACGACGCGTCCATGATCGCGAAGACGAACACGGCCGCGACCATCGCGCTGATCCCGCGCAAGCGTTCGGTGGCTTGGGCCGTGGTTGCCGTCGACATGAGTGCGTTGTTCCATCGAACGGCGCCCCTTATCGACGAGCCGGGTCGGGGAGATCGTTCCGCCGGCGATTGTAATCGACTGCCGGCGCATTTGCGCGCTGCGCATTTCGCCACCATGCCGCCGTCAGCAGCTCGGCGTGGCTGCGCCGAAATACCTCCCGCAGCGGCGGCGGTATCGACAGGAACGCCAGCCATTGCTCGGGGAACACGTCGTTCGGACCGACGTAGAACCACGGTTCGGCGCTCGTTTCCTCGGCCTCGTCGCGCGCCTGCGGCAAATCGCGAAAAACGCATTCCGAAAGCGGGCAAAGCTCGTCGTAGTCGTAGAAAAACACGCCGCCGTGACCGGTCACGCCGAAGTTCTTCGGCAGCAGATCGCCGGCAAAAACGTTGCTCGCGGCCATGTCGCGCAGCGCATTGCCGTAGTCGACGACGGCCGCTTCGGCGGCCGCGGGGTCCGCCTCGCGCAAAAACAGGTTGAGCGGCCGCAGGCGGCGTTCGACGTAGCAATGTTCGATGATCAGGTCCTCGCCGTCGATGCGGCAACACTCGGCCGCCTGCGCGAGCAGTTCCTCGGCCAATTGCGGCATGAAGCGGGCATGCGGCAGACGCAGGCGCTTGAATTCTTGCGCATCGACCAACCTGCCGGCCCGGTCATGCCGGAAGACGAAGCCGTAGCGTTCGATGACGTCCGCCCGCGTGCTGCTCTTCGGCGCGCCGAAGCGGTCGCGGATCACCTTGAACACCAGATCGTGCGAGGGCAGGGTGAAGACGATCATGACCAATCCGCGTTCGCCCGGCGCGTGCACGAAACTGTCGATCGAAGTCTGCAGATGGCGTTGCAGGGAGAAGTAGCGCTGCGTCTTTCCTTGCTTCGCGCGGCCGAGCACCGTGTACAGCTCATCGATCGGTTTGCGCGGCATCATCGAACGCAGCAACGTGACCGCCGCGCCGACGGCCGGCAGATCGACGTGAAAATACGAGCGCGCAAAACCGAACAAGGAGCCGATTTCGGCGCGCGAAAGCAGCACGCCGTCGACGCCGACGCCGCCGTCGGCCGAATTCGAGAATGCGATGACCACCGGATCGATCGCGCCGTCGTCGACGAACCGGCCGACCAGGAATGCGCAATGTCCGCGGTAAAAGAGCGGCTCTATCCACTCCATCGACTCCGGCGCCGCGCATTGCCTGTATTTCTCGTAATGACGGCCGATTTCGGCGCTGATGCGGTGCACGGCGCCGTCGAGATCGGCGATCGCCGCGGCGAACGGCAGATCCGTGAGCACCTCGCGGACCGCCGCCGGCAAGGCGACGCCGACCCGATAAATGCGCAGCGGCACGCTCCCCGAGGTCCGTCCGATGCTGGTCGAACAAAATTCGACCCGCGGATCGACGCCCACCGTGCCGAACAGGTCGCGCGTCACCGAATTGAAGAAGGTCCGGTAGAAATCGCTGTCGTCGCGCCGAGCGACGATCTGTTCATAGGCGCTTTTGATTTCCGGCCACGGCTCCGCGTCGCCGCGGCGGCCCGTCTCTTGGCCCTGCAGGGCGCGCAGGCAGCGCGCCACGCGCCGTTCGTACAATTCGATGCGGGCGACCGAATCGGCCGCGGCGCCGCGCCAATCGCCCGCGGCGAAATGCGCGGCCGCGCGCCGCGTGATGCGGCCGAACTCCTCGTTATAGGCGCGGAAGTGCTCGGCGATATGCGCCGCAACGGCCGCCGCGGGCATCGTCGCGGCGATGCGCTCCGCGGCCGCCGGTGCGGCGCTCATGCGCGGCCCACCTATGCCACCTCGCGCTTCGCGGCGTTGGCGCCCTGGGGGGCGCTGAACTGTTCTTCCTCGGTGCTGCCGGAAAGCGCGGCGGTGGAACATTGACCCGATGTAATTGCCGCTTGCACGGCATCGAAGTAGCCCGTGCCGACGAAGGCCTGGTGCTTGACCGCCCTATAGCCGGCGGCTTCGGAGGCGAACTCGCGCTGCTGCAGCCGCGAATAGCCGAGCATGCCGTCTTCGCGGTACGCCGTCGCGAGTTCGAACATCGACATGTTGAGCGCGTGCCAACCGGCGAGCGTGATGAATTGGAAGCGGTAGCCCATTGCCGCCAGCTCTTCGCGCCAGCTCTTCATCGCCGGCGCCGCCATGTTCGCCTGCCAATTGAAGGAGGGCGAGCAATTGTAGGCGAGCGGTTTGTCCGGGAATTCGTGGTGCATCGACTCGGCGAAGCGGCGCGCCTGCGCAAGATCCGGCCGCGAAGTCTCGCACCAGATCAAATCGGCGTAGGGGGCGTATGCGAGACCGCGCGCAATCGCCTGATCCAGGCCCGCCTTGACGTGGAAGAACCCCTCGTTCGATCGTTCCCCGGTCAGAAACGCGGCGTCCCGCGGATCATGATCGGAGAGCAGCAGATTCGCGGCGTCCGCATCGGTGCGCGCGATCAGCACCGTCGGCACGCCGAGCACGTCGGCCGCGAGACGCGCTGCGATGAGCTTGTTGATCGCCTCGTCGGTCGAGACCAGCACTTTTCCGCCCATGTGGCCGCATTTCTTCGCGGAGGACAGTTGGTCCTCGAAATGAATCGCCGCCGCGCCGGCGCGAATCATCGCTTTGGTCAATTCGAAGGCGTTCAAATTGCCGCCGAAACCCGCCTCCGCATCGGCGACGATCGGCACCAGCCAATCGACCGCGCCGCCGCCGTCCAGATGCTGAATCTGGTCGCTGCGCAGCAGGGCGTTGTTGATGCGCTCGATCATGCGCGGCACCGAGTCGACCGGATACAGGCTCTGGTCCGGGTACATTTCACCGGCGGTGTTGGCATCGCCGGCGACCTGCCAGCCGGAACAGTAGATCGCCCGCAAGCCGGCCTGCACGGCCTGCACGGCCTGATTGCCGCTCATGCAGCCGAGCGCGCCGGTGACGGCGTGCTGATGCAGCAGGCGCCAGAACTTCTCGGCGCCGAGGCGCGCCAGCGAATGTTCAATGTGCACGCTGCCGCGCAGGCGCCCGACCTCGGCCGCGGAATAGGCGCGCTTGATGCCGCGCCAGCGCGGACTCTCCGCCCAATCCGCCGCCAGACGCGCCGCGCTCGTCGATATCTCGGTCATCCATGCTCTCCTCGTGAATTGCCGACTGCGGCGCAGCGGTCGCCGGCGCCGCTTGCGGCCGCCGCTTGAACAGCCGCAGCACTGAGATTAGAGTAACGATTGCAGGAATTTCACAATTGAAATTTGACATTGTGAACTTCACAATTGGAGGACCGGTGAGCGGCTTGATCCGGCAAGGTCACTTTCTCGGCGCGAAGCTGCGCACGCTGCGCAAACGCAACGGCCTGACGCTCGATGAGCTGTCGGCGCGATGCGTGCAAGTCGATGCCGCCGCCGCGCCGTCGGTCTCCTATCTCAGCATGGTGGAGACCGGCAAGCGCATGCCGTCGGCGACCATGCTGGAAATGCTCGCGGTAATTTTCAGCAAGGAGCCGCGCTGGTTTCTCGACGAGAATACCGAGATCGAAGCCGCGCCGGCACGCCGGCTACGCGGCGGCCTCGCGGCGATGCCGCTGGAGCCCGCCTTTCTGTTTTCCCACGAATTATTGCAGAACGCCTTGCCGGAATTGTTGTCGCAGACCGCGACCACCGGGCGTCAATTCGCGCAATTATTGATTCGCGTTTGGCAGGAGACGCACCACAACGATTTTCCGGACATCGAAAGGGCGGCCGAACAGGCCGGACAGCGCCGCATGCCGCTCAGCGTCGAGGATCTGCTGGCGATCTGCAAGGTGCACGGCCTGCAAGTCCGCTGGTTCGACCCACAGGGCGGGAAAGCGGGCGATGAATTGGTGCGAGCGCGCTTTGCGGCGCCGCACACGGTCTTCGTCAACAAGCGCCTGCGCAATCAGCCGGCGCGGCTGAAATACGATCTCGCGTTCTTCGTCGGCCACAAGATCCTGCACAACGGCGACGGCTTGATATCGGCGCACAGCGCGACCCAGGCGAACGAGCGCGATGCCGCGGGAAATGCCGCCGGCATGGGGGCGCAGGACGTGCTGTTTGCCTGGCGGGACTTCGAATGCAGCTTCTTCGCCGGCGCGCTGCTCTGCCCGCGCGTGCCGTTCCGCCGCTTCCTGATCCGCGAGGCACATAGCGTCGCGGCCGGCCGGAAACTGGGCGTCACCGCCGCGCTGGTCATGCGCAGGATGACCGCGGTGTCGCCGTATCGCCACTGGCACTTCTTCGATGCCTATCCGCCCGGAAACCTGCGCGCGGTGTACCGCGCCAACGGCATTCCATTGCCCTGGGGCAATATGAGCCAGGTCTCCGACCCTTGTCCGCGGTGGGCGGTATTTCGGCTGCTGCGACAGCCGCCGACCGCCGAGTCCGCGGCGCAGACGCCGAAGTCGCAAATCTCCGTGATGCACGACGGCGCGCGGGCGCGCCTGTATTGCTGCCACTCGCTGCTGGTGCGGGACGCCCTCGACGTGCTGCATGTGCTCTCGGTCGGCGTCGATTTGCAGCCGGCGTTGGAGGCACAGGGCTTCGCCGGCGAGTCGGTCGTCGACGCCGTCGCCGAGGCCTGCGGACGCGGCGGCGGCGATGCCGCGGTCCCGGCCGGCGCGGCCGCGCAGATCCGCGCGGTCTCGCAAGTGCTGAACATCTCCTGGATCGCGGCGGCGCTGGACGGCCCGGCGAGCGTGATTTGTCCGCGCAGCGGGGCCTGCCCCCGGCAGCCGCGGCGCTGCGCATAAAGCCGCGGCGCTGCGCGTAGAGCCAGGGCGCCGTCCGCGCTCAGGCCTTGACGCGCGGCGTCACGGCGCCGAACGCCCGGCGCCGAGCGTCCATCAGTTTCAGGATCATCGGCGTCAATATCAATTGCATCGCCAACTCCATCTTGCCGCCGGGCGCGACGATGATATTGGGCCTCGACATGAAGGAGTCGTGAATCATCGACAGCAGATAGGGAAAGTCGATGCCCTTCGGATTCGCAAAGCGAATCACCAGGAAGCTCTCGTCCGGCGCGGGGATGTAGCGCGCGATGAAGGGATTCGAGGTGTCGACGGTCGGCACGCGCTGAAAATTGATGTGCGTCTGCGAGAATTGCGGGCAGATGTAGTTCACGTAGTCCGGCATGCGCCGCAGGATCGTGTCGACGACCGCCTCGGTGGAATAGCCGCGGGTTTGCTTGTCGCGGTGCAGCTTCTGGATCCATTCCAGATTGATGATCGGCACGACGCCGATGGTCAGATCCGCATGCTGCGCGACGTTGACCTCGGCGGTCACCACGGCGCCGTGCAAGCCCTCGTAGAACAGCAGATCGGAATCTTCCGGGATCTCCTGCCAATCCGTGAACGTGCCCGCCTTCTGTTTGTAGGCTTGCGCTTCCTGTTCGTCGTGCAAGTAATGCCGGATGCGGCCGCGGCCGGTTTCTCCGTAGCCGCGGAACAGCGCCTCGAGTTCCTTGAACAGGTTGTTCTCGGGGCCGAAATGGCTGAAATGATGGTCGCCGCGCGCCGCCGCTTCGGCCAGTTTGGCTTTCATCTCGAGGCGGTCGTAGCGGTGAAACGAGTCGCCCTCGACGAGAATCGCGTTGATTTTCTCGCGCCGAAAGATCCAGTTGAAGGTGCGCGTCACGGAGGTCGTGCCGGCGCCGGAGGAGCCGGTCACGGCGATGATGGGATGTTTTACGGACATGGATTCCTCTGTCGGCAGTTCGCTTTAATTTTGAATGAACAGCGAGCGTTCGTTGAACAGCGGCGAGCTGTAGGCGTGGTCCAGGCCCTGATCGTGCTCCAGGTGGTACTGTTCGATGCGTTCGACCTCCGTCTTGCAGCCGAGGATCACCGGTACGCGCTGGTGCAGCTCGGTCGGCACGACATCGAGCATGCGGATCCGTCCCGACGAGGCGCTGCCGCCCGCCTGTTCGACGATCATCGCCATCGGGTTGGCCTCGTAGAGCAAGCGCAGCCGTCCCGCTTTGTCCGGCTCCTTGGTGTCCTTAGGGTACATGAACAAGCCGCCGCGAATCAGTATGCGGTGCACTTCGGCCACCAGCGAGGCGATCCAGCGCATATTGAAATCCTTGCCGCGGACGCCGCCCTTGCCGGCGAGACATTCGACGACATAGCGCTTGACCGGCGGTTCCCAAAATCGCTCGTTCGACGCGTTGATCGCGAATTCGCTGGTTTCCTCGGGGATGCGCATATGCGGGTGCGTCAAGATGAACTCGCCGAAGCCGCGGTCCAGCGTGAAACCGTGCACCCCGCGGCCGACCGTCAAGACCAGCATGGTGGTCGCCCCATAGATCGCGTAGCCGGCGCACAGCTGGCTCGCGCCCGGCTGCAGGAAATCCTCGACGCTCGGCGGCTGCGCGCCGCGCGGCGCGCGCAGCACCGAAAAAATGCTGCCGACGGGCGCATTGACGTCGATGTTGCTCGAGCCGTCGAGCGGATCGAACGACAGAAGATACCGGCCGCGCGGATATTCGGCCGGAATCTGGTAGGGAGTCTCGAGTTCCTCCGAGATCATGCCGGCCAAATGGCCGCCGTACTCGCTGGTTCTGAGAAATATGTCGTTGGCGACTACGTCGAGCTTCGTCTGCGCCTCGCCCTGGACGTTGGTCGCCTCGGCAGAGCCATGGGCGCCGGAAAGCGCGCCGCGGCCGATGATGAAACTGATGCGCTTGCAGGCGAGGCGCACGTAGTTCAGCAGGGCGGTAAAATCGCCGGTCGCGGCCGGGAAGCGCCGCTGTTCCTCGATCATGAATTCGGTGATCGTCTTCTTGTCTCGAGTGCTCATCGCTTCCCCCCCCCCAATCCGTCGTTGTAGTTATGCGGCGCTACGCGCACAGCCGCGCGTTCAGCATCTGCCGATCGATCTCCCGAATGCCCAGTACCTCGCTGCCGACCAGGGCTGCCGCCCGGTGGCGCAAAGGTCGCTCTACCGAGCCGAGCGTCGGCAGCAGCAAATCGGCCGCCCCGAAATCCTCGCCCCGCGTCCAGTAACTCGGCGTCACCACGGTGAACAAGCCGGCGGCCTTGGCGGCGGCGAGTCCGTTGGCTGAATCCTCGATCGCGGCGCAGGCCGCCGCCGGCAGGCCGAGTTTCTCCAGCACGTAGCGGTAGACGTCCGGCGACGGCTTCTTGTTGGCGACCTGATCGGCCGAGCCGACCGCGGCGAAGCGTGCGAGCGCGGCAGCGCCCAAATTGGTCGCGAGCAGCGCCCGGATATTCGCAAAGGTGGTCGTCGACGCGATCGCGAGACGCACGTCCGCGGCCTCGGCTTCGTTTAGCAGGCGGGCGACGCCGTCGCGCAGCGGCGCGCCGCCGGCCACCACCAGCGCGGTGTATATCGCGGTCTTGGTGCCGTGTATGTCGGCGATGCGCGAGGCGAGCGCCCGCCGCTGCGTGGCCGTCAGCGGCAGGGATTCGATGTGCGCCGCGAGCCGCTCCTTGCCGCCGGCCGTCAGCAGCAGTTCCGCGTACAGCGGCTTGCTCCAGTTCCAATCCAGGCCGTGTTCGGCAAAGGCCGCGTTGAAAGCGCGGCGGTGCGCATCTTCGGTGTCGGCGAGCGTGCCGTCGACGTCGAAGATCAAGGCCTTGAGCCTCATGAAAATACCCGGCTGGCGCGCAGGTCCTCGCCCTCGATCGTCATCAATTCCTCGCGGCTCAACTGCATGCCCTGCAGCGCAAACAGCCGATTCGCCTGGCGCAGCCGTGCTCTGTCGAGCGCGTTGCGCATCGAGCGGGCGTTCGCAAAATGCGGCTGCGCCATGCGCAGCGGGATGTATTCGTGCAGCGCTGCGAGGCCGGCGGGGCTCAGCCGGTATTGCATCTGCTGCAGCATCGCCAGCGCGATCTGCTCGAGCTCCACGGCAGAGTAGTCGGGGAAATCCAGATGATGGGCAATGCGCGAGGAGAGGCCGGGATTCGAACGGAAGAACGTCTGCATGCGGTCGGCGTATCCGGCGAGGATGACGACCAGGTCGTCGCGCTGATTCTCCATGACCTGCAGGAGAATTTCGATCGCCTCTTGCCCGTAATCACGCTCGTTCTCCGGCCGGAACAGGTAATACGCCTCGTCGATGAACAGAACCCCGCCCATCGCCTTTTTCAAGACCTCCTTGGTCTTCGGCGCCGTGTGGCCGATGTACTGACCGACCAGATCGTCGCGTGTCACGGCGACCAGATGGCCCTTGCGCACGTAGCCCAGGCGATGCAGGATCTGCGCCATGCGCAGCGCGACCGTCGTCTTGCCGGTGCCGGGATTGCCGGTAAAGGACATGTGCAGGGACGGCGAGCCCGCGGCCAGACCGATTTGCTTGCGCGCGCGCTCGATCAAGAGGAGCGCGGCGATCTCGCGGACGCGCGCCTTGACGGGCTTCAAGCCGATCAATTCGCGGTCGAGTTCCTCCAGAACCTCAACCACCTGTGAATCGGCGAGCAGGGCGCGCAGATCCACGCTGCCGCCTTGCTCGCCCGCGCCGCCTGGGGCCGCCGTACTCACGCCGCGGCCCTAATCGTAACGGCGCCCCTCAGGGGCTGCCGTCGCATAACTGCCGATCGTATAGCGGACGTTGCGGCCTTCTCCTTCCTGGCGCGTCAAGCTGAATCCCGGTTCGTGTTTCGGCCGATTGACGATGAACGACAGGCGCGTGGTCTCGAAGCCGCGCGTCGAATCCAAGGCGTTGACGCGCACGTAAATTGCGCTGTGCGCCTTTCGGCAGGCAAGCACCTCCTGCATGGCGCCGGCCGCGTCCTTCAAGTCGAACATGGGGTTGCCCCACATTTCCCAATAATAATTGCGCGGATGCGGATCGTCCGTGTACTCGACGCTGATCGCCCAACCCTGGGCGAGCGCATAGTCGATTTGCGCGCGAATCTCCGCGTCGCTGAGATCCGGCAGGAAAGAAAACGTACCCTGAGTAATGCGCATGGCAAGGCTCCTCGATGTGATCCGGCGGCGCTTCTCAAGCCGCCGTCGGGGTCGGCACGAAATCGGCCGTGTCGGTGGATGCATAATTGAACGTCACGTCCTTCCAGGTCTGCAGCGCGGCGTTCAGCGGCGAGCACCACCTGGCGGCGTCGGCGAGGATCTGCGGCCCTTCGTTCCATAGGTCACGCCCCTCGTTGCGCGCCTTGATCATGACCTCGAGCGCCACGCGGTTCGCGGTCGCGCCGGCTTGGATGCCCATCGGATGGCCGATCGTGCCGCCGCCGAACTGCAGGACCACGTCCTCGCCGAGATAACTGATCAACTGGTGCATCTGGCCGGCATGAATGCCGCCGGAGGCGACCGGCATGATCTTGCGCAGACCCGCCCAGTCTTGATCGAAGAATATGCCCTGTTCGAGATTCTTCTTAGTGAAACTGTCTCGACATATAGAGTATATCCCTTTGATTACATTAGGATCACCTTCCAGCTTACCGACGACGGTTCCGGCATGAATGTGATCGACGCCGGCCATGCGCATCCATTTGGCGATGACCCTGAAGGAGACGCCATGAGTTTTCTGGCGCGTATAGGTGCCGTGGCCGGCGCGGTGCAAATGCAGGATCATGTCGTTGCGGCGCGCCCACTGGGACATCGATTGAATCGCGGTGTAGCCGATGACCAGATCGATCATGACGATGCAAGAGCCGAGCTGCTTGGCGAACTCGGCGCGCTCATACATGCCCTCCATCGTGCCGGCAGTGACGTTCAGGTAGTGCCCCTTGACTTCGCCGCTCGCGGCGGAGGCTTTATTGACCGCTTCCATGCAGTACAGGAAGCGATCGCGCCAGTGCATGAAGGGCTGCGAATTGATGTTCTCGTCATCCTTGACGAAGTCCAGGCCGCCCTTCAGCGCTTCGTAGACAACGCGGCCATAGTTCTTGCCGGACAGCCCGAGCTTCGGCTTGGTCGTCGCACCGAGCAGCGGCCGGCCGAACTTGTCGAGGCGCTCCCTTTCGACCACGATTCCGGTCGGCGGACCCTGGAAGGTCTTTAAATAAGCGACCGGCATGCGCATGTCCTCGAGGCGCAGCGCCTTCAAGGGCTTGAACCCGAAGACGTTGCCGATGATCGATGCCGTCAGATTGGCGATTGATCCTTCTTCAAATAAATCAATATCATATGCAATGTAGCTAAAGTATTGTCCCGGTGCTCCCGGCACCGGATCGACGCGATAGGCCTTCGCGCGGTACAGCTCGCAGGCGGTCAGCCGATCGGTCCAGACGACCGTCCAGGTCGCGGTCGAAGATTCGCCGGCGACCGCCGCCGCGGCTTCGATGGGGTCTACGCCGTCCTGCGGCGTGATCCGAAAGACCGCAATGACGTCGGTGTCCTTGGGTTCGTAATCGGCGTCCCAATAGCCCATTTTGGCATAAGGCATCACCCCCGACTTGTATCGATCGGCTTGGCTCCCCATTTGACGGCTCCTTGCAGATGTGACGGTTGCACCTCGGTCGAGTCAAGGACTCTAACGCCGAATCTTCATCAGTGATAATCAATTATAATTGGCTTTTGGATCAGCTTTAGCTTATTGATAGACTGGGCGCCGCCGCCCGCAGTGGAGGAATCTCGCGATGTCGATGCAGCACACGACGCTGCGCCAGCTCAGGGTCTTCGAGGCCGCGGCGACGCTGAAGTCGTTTTCCCGGGCGGCGGAAACGCTGCACCTGACGCAGCCGGGCGTCTCCATGCACA
This sequence comes from Steroidobacteraceae bacterium, assembly GCA_035531435.1. Taxonomy (GTDB): domain Bacteria; phylum Pseudomonadota; class Gammaproteobacteria; order Steroidobacterales; family Steroidobacteraceae; genus Bog-1198. The sequence continues at coordinate 31,796 of DATKSW010000007.1, forward strand.
TCAAGGAGCTCGAAGGGCATGCCGGATTGCCGCTATTCGAGCGTGTCGGCAAGAAATTGTTCGTCACCGAAGCGGGGCGAGAACTGCTGCTGCGGGCGCGCGAGATCGGCCGTGCCTTGAAGGATGCGGAGGAGGCGCTCGACGCCCTGAACGGCTTGCGCCGCGGCCGCGTCAATCTCGCAGTCGTCAGCACCGCGAAGTATTTCGCGCCGCGCTTGTTGGCGCGGTTCCGCAAAAAATTCCCGCACGCCGAGATTCGCCTTGCGGTCAACAACCGCACCTCCGTGATCGAACAGCTGATCGCCAATGAAGTGGACTTGGCGATCATGGGCCGCTCGCCGGAGACGCTCGACACCATCGCCGAGCCCTTCGCCGAGAACCCGCATGTGATCATCGCCGCGCCCGACCATCCGCTCGCGCGCCGCAGGCGGATCGCGGAGAGCCGCGTCGCGACCGAAACTTTCGTCGTGCGCGAACCCGGATCCGGCACCCGCCTGGCGATGCAAGGGTTCTTTCGCGACCGCGGCTTGTCGTTTCATGTCGGCATGGAAATGGCGAGCAACGAGACCATCAAGCAAGCGGTCATGGCCGGCATGGGGATCAGCTTCATTTCGCGCCACACGATCGACTTGGAGCTGCACACCGGCCGCCTGGTGGCGCTCGACGTTCGTGGCCTGCCGGTCGTGCGCCATTGGCACGTCGCACATCTGGCGAAGAAGCGCTTGCCGCCGATGGCCGCGGCGTTCAAGGAATTCGTGCTCGGCGAGGGCCGCGCATTGCTGCGGGCGGAGCACCCGGATCGGGGCCGTCCGCAGGCTCATGGTGACAAGGTAACTTTTCTTTAAGATACTTGTGCGTGGTTTCGCGCGAGAATCGGCACTGGCTCCCCAATCGAAGGAACATCACGATGCAAGAGAAAATTTCACGACGAACGCTGATCAAGAGCGGATTGCTCGCGGGCGCGTGCGTTCCCGCACTCGCAATGCTGGTGAACGACGCGCAGGCGGCGGCGCTGACACCGTTGAGCCCGACCGATCCGACGGCGACGGCGCTCGGCTTCGCCACCGACAGCAGCAAGGTCGACGGCAAGACCTATCCGACGCACACCGCCGCGCAAAAATGCGACACCTGTGCGCAGTACCTCGGCAAACCGGGCGATGCGCGCGGCGGCTGCAATATATTCGTCGGCCATACGGTGCCGGCGGCCGGCTGGTGCTCCGCTTGGGCGCAGAAACCGGCGGCCTGAGCCCCCCTTAGGCTGCTTGGCGTTGCGGCGCGCGCCGGGGCGCTTTACCCGGGCGCGCACGCGACGATCGGCGTCCGTTTGCCGCGCCGATGTCGGCCTGCGGCCGCCGCCTGTGCCGCCGATGCGTTTTGCGCGCGTCGCCTGCGGGCGCCGGGCACGAGTAGAATTCCGCGCAAGCCCGGTAGAATGAGTCCTCCCAAGCGCAAACTCACGCTGCCCCGATCATGCCCGACCTCAAACAATTCGTCGCCGACGCCGCCGATTTTCCCCGTCCCGGCATACTGTTCCGCGATATCGCGCCGCTGCTGCGCGATCATTTCGAGGCGACGATCGCCGCTCTCGACGGGCTGTTGAGCGAGGAGGAATGGCGCGGCATCGACGCCCTGGCCGGAATCGAGTCGCGCGGCTTCGTGCTCGGGGCCGCGCTGGCGGCGCGCCGCGGCAAGGGCTTCGTGCTGGTGCGCAAACAAGGCAAGCTGCCGCCGCCCGTCGTCGACATGCCCTACGAACTGGAATACGGGACCGGAGTGCTGGAGATTCAACCCGGCCAGGGGCGCCTGTTGTTGATCGACGACGTGCTCGCCACGGGCGGCACTCTGCGCGCCGCTGCGGAACTGTGCGTGCGCGCCGGCTACGGCATCGCGGCGCTTGCGGTGCTGATCGACTTGAAGCTCGCCAAGGACTTCGCCTGGCGGCAATTGCGGCCGCGCGCCGCGATCGTCTACTGAGCGGCCCGGCGATGGACGCGCTGTCCCGCACCGTGGTCGTGATGGCGCTGGCGGCGGAAGCGGACGGCGTATTCGCAGCGGCCGGCATCGACGTGCTCTACTGCGGCATCGGCAAGGTCAACGCCGCCCGCGCCTTGGCGCGCGAGCTCGCCCGCTATGCGCACGCCGGCCATGCGCCGCCGCTGGTCGTCAATTTCGGTTCCGCCGGCAGCCGCCGTTACCCGGCCGGCAGCTTCTGCGCATGCCACCAATTCGTACAGCGCGACATGGACCTGAGCGTCCTCGGCTACCCGCTCGGCGTCACGCCGTTCGAAGAGGCGCCGCCCTGTTTGCAATTCGCGCCGCTTTTCGCGCAATTGCCGCAAGCCGTCTGCGGCAGCGGCGATTCCTTCGCGACGACCGACGCAGCCGTCGCCTGCGACGTGCTCGACATGGAGGCGTACGCGCTCGCCAAGACCTGTTGGTTCGAGAGCGCGCCGTTCGCTTGCGTCAAGTACATCACGGACGGCGCGGATCACGCGGCCGCCGATGCATGGCGCAGCAACGTGCACAAAGCCGCCGAGGAATTTCTGCGCCTGTACCGCCTGTTGCCCGGCACGCCGAACGGCGAGCGGCGCGGCGGCTCATGAAGCGCCTGCCGCGGGCCACGGCGGCGACGGCTACAGCGCCGCCACTTCCACCAGGCAATCGTAAAACGACGGTCCGCGGCCGATGTCGGTCAGCAGTTGGTGCGTCAACTCGTTGGTGTTGGTGCCGGCCGCGCCGAATTTGCGCCACCACACCCCCAAGCCGACGACGACGCCGGGGCGCGCACGGTCGGTAATGCTGACGCGGCAGCGGTACTCGCCGCGATCGTTGAACGTGCGCACGATCGCCCCGTCCCGCAGGCCGCGCGCAGCCGCGTCCTGCGGGTGGATCTCGAGCAGCGGCTCGCCCTCGATGCTGCGCAAACTGCGCACGTTGACGAAGGTTGAATTGAGGAAATGGCGCGCCGGCGGCGAGATCATCGCCAACGGAAAGCGCCTCGCGAGTTCCGGCGCCGATTGCCGCGATTCGTACGGCGCGACGAAGTCGGCGGCGCCGAGCCCTTGCGGCGCGAATTGCGCGCGGCCGTTCGCCGTCGGAAAGCCGCCGGCCGCAAACGGCGCCTCCGGCACCGGCAGACGCACCCAGCCGTCGCGCCGCAGCTGCCCAAAATCGACGTGAGCGCCGAAGGCCTGCGCGCCGATCGCCTCGTCGCTGTCGGCAAAGCAGCCGTCGACGAAGCCCATGCGGGCCGCGAGCTCGCGGAACACCGCGGTATTGGGTTTGGATTCGCCGAGCGGCTCTATCGCCGGCTCATTGATGAGGACATAGGTGTGCCCGTAACTCGAATGCACGTCGAAGTGCTCGAGCTGCGTCGTCGCGGGCAGCAGGTAATCGGCGTAATCGGCGGTATCGGTTTGAAACTGCTCCAGCACGACGGTGAATAGGTCCTCGCGCGCAAAGCCGGCAACCACTTTCGGCGACTGCGGCGCAACCGCGACCGGGTTGCTGTTATATACGATCAGCGCCTCGATCTTCGGTCCGAACTCGGCCGAGGATCCCCGCAACAACGCATCGCCGATCGTGCTCATGTTGACGGTGCGCGGCTGCGGCTGCGGCAGCAGGTCGGGCCGCTCGAGCGCCGCGCGCTGCACCGGCGCGAAACCGGAAACCGACAACAACAGGCCGCCCGCGCGATGCCGCCATGCGCCGATCAAGCAGGGCAGGGCGGCGATCAGGCGCACCGCGCTGCCGCCGCCGTGAACGCGCTGCATGCCGTAGTTCAGGCGGATCGCCGCCGGCTGCACGCCGCCGTACTGCTGCGCCAAGGCGCGCACTTCCTGCGGGCTGATCCCGCAGACTGCGGCCGTGCGCTCGGCCGTCCACGCGTTCGCCCGTTCCATGAGCTGCGGCCAGCCGTCCGTGTAGCGCGCGATGTAGTCGTGGTCCAAGGCGCCGTTGTCGATCAATTGATGGATCAAGCCGAGCGCGAGAGCCCCGTCCGTGCCCGGCAGCAGTGCGATATGCTGGTCGCACTTGTCGGCCGTCTCGGTGCGCCGCGGATCGATGCATATCAGCTTCGCGCCGGCGCGTTTGGCGGCCTGCGCGAAGCTCCAGAAGTGCAGGTTCGAGGCGATGCTGTTGCTGCCCCAGATCAATATCAGGCCGCTTTCCCGGAAATGCTCGACGTGCATGCCGACCCGGCTGCCGTAGGTCGCATTCAAGGCGGCGCCGCCTGCGCTCGCGCAAATCGTACGGTCGAGGAGCGATGCGCCGAGCCGATGAAAGAACCGCGCGGCCATCGACTCGCCCTGAACCAGCCCCATCGTGCCGGCGTAGCTGTACGGCAGGATCGCCTGCGGATCGCGCGCCGCGACGACGCGCAAGCGTGCCGCGATGTCGTCGAGCGCCTCGCGCCAGCCGATGCGTGCGAATTGCCCGCTGCCTTTCGGCCCCGTGCGCCGCAGCGGATGCAGCAGTCGCTCCGGGTGATAGGTGCGCTGCGGATAACGGGCGACTTTCGTGCAAAGCGCGCCGTGCGTCGGCGGATGGTCGGGGTCGCCCTGTACGCGCACCGCAATGCCGTCGACGACGCTCACGCGGATCGCGCAGGTGTCCGGACAGTCGTGCGGACAGGCGGCGTGGACGGTCTTTCGGCTGGTCATGGCTCGGTGTTGCTGCCGCGGGTCTATTCGGCTCGAGGATACCATCGACGAAGCGCTGCGCATAACGGCTACAATGCGCGCCAAGGACTGGGCGAACGGGGTCTTACGATGCGAAGGGCGGTGCGCCGATGACGGCGGCGCGGGCGGCGGATGCGATCGTCGAGCGGCTGCGCGCGCACTCTGTCGAGCGCGTCTTCACGGTCGCCGGCGAAAGCTATCTGGCCGTGCTCGACGCGCTGTTCGACGCGCGCGACGCGATCGCAGTCGTCACCTGCCGCCACGAAGCGGCGGCCGCGAACATGGCGGAAGCCACCGGCAAACTCACCGGCCGCTGTGGCGTCGCCTTCGTCACGCGCGGCCCCGGCGTGACCCACGCGAGCATCGGCGTGCACACCGCGCAGCAGGATGCGACGCCGATGGTGTTGTTCGTCGGGCTAATATCCCGCGAAGACCGCTTCCGGCGCGCATTTCAGGAGATCGATCTGGCGTTGACCTTCGCCGATTTGGCGAAGGGTGTCCTGCAAATCGACCTCGCCGCACGCGCAGGCGAACTGGTCGACCGCGCATTCCAGCTCGCCGCGGCCGGCCGCCCGGGACCCGTGATCGTCGGCTTGCCCGAGGATATGCAGGGCGAGCCTTGCCAGCCGGCGCGCGGCGCGGCGGCGCGGCCGCCAACAACCGGCATCGCGGCGCAAGCCGTCGGCGAAATCGCCGCGCGTCTCGCCGCCGCCGAGCGCCCGCTCGTCTGGGTCGGCGGCAGTCGCTGGAGCGCCGCGGGGATAGAGGCTCTGCAACGATTTGCGGCGGCATGGCAGCTGCCGGTGGTCACGAGTTTCCGGCGCAAGGACCATTTTCCGAACAGCCATAGCTGCTACGCGGGCGAGCTCGGTTTCGGCACGCCGCCGGAGCTCGTTCAGCGCCTGCGCGATGCGGATCTGCTGCTGGTGCTCGGTGCCGAGCTCGGCGACGTGGAAACCGGCGGCTATCAATGGCTCGCGCCCGCCACCGCGGCCTCGCGCCTGATACACGTGCATATCGATGCGCATACTCTGTCGGCGGTGTTTCCCGCGGGTCTCGCCGTGCAAGGCGGCGTCAATGCCGCCGTCGGCGCGCTGGCGGCGACCGCGCCGCCCGCGGGCGCGGCCCCGGCATGGGCAAAGTGGACGCGCGCCGCGCATGCAGAGTACCTTGCGTTCGGCGCCCCCGTAGAGGTCGCGGGCGAGCTGAACCTCTCCTTGGTGTTTCGCGAATTGCGGGCGGCGTTGCCGGCGACGGCGATCATCGCGAACGGCGCCGGTAACTACGCCGCGTGGCTGCATCGGTTTTTCAACCATGAGGAATTCCGCACGCAGCTCGCGCCCGGCAGCGGGGCGATGGGCTACGGAGTGCCCGCGGCGATCGCCGCCAAACTGATTCATCCGCAACGGGAAGTCGTTTGCGTCGCCGGCGACGGCTGCTTCTTGATGGCGAGCCAGGAGCTCGCCACCGCGGTCGCGTATTCCTTGAAGATCGTCTTTTTGGTCGTCAACAACGGCAGCTACGGCACGATCCGCATGCATCAGGAGCAGCGCTACCCCGGCCGTACGATCGCCACGAACCTCGCCAATCCGGATTTCGTCGCACTTGCTCAGGCCTACGGCCTGCAGGCTTGGCGCGTCTCCCGCACCACGGAGTTCGCGGCGGCGCTGCGCGCGGCGCGGGCGCATGCTGGCCCCGCGCTGATCGAATTGGCGACCTCGATCGACGACATCGCCCCCGGCCGGCGGCTGCGCTGAACGCCGCCCGCCGGCGGGTCCCCTCAAGTCGCGCGCAACGGCCGCACCGCGAGCTGCAGCGGCCACGGGTAGGTGCCCGGGCGCAGCCCGGGGACCAGCGTGAAACGAAATGTCAGCGCAAGATGAGCGGTTTGCGTGCGCACCCAGCGCTGCACGATCTCGCCGCCGTCGATTCCAAGGACCACGTCATCGCCCAAACCGTGGACGGTAAGCCGGCGGAACAGCGGCGACACCGGATCGACCTCCAGAATGAAGCCGCTGCGGCTGTTGCTGAATATCCAGAGTTCAGTGACACCGGCGATATCGACATAACCCCTGCGCACATCGGCCGCGGTCAGCTGCACGGCATCGGGTGCGCGCATCGAATTGACGCGGGCGACGAAATCAACGGTCGCGGTAACCGCGATGGCGCCGCGGGCGGCTGCCGCCTCGGCGCGACCGCCCGCCAACAAGATCAACGCGAGCGCCCCTGCTCGGCAGCCACTGCCGTATTTGCCGCCGCTGTTTGCCGTTGGGCGGGGCGCGGCGTTCACCTCAGCGGATCTCCTCCGTGCCGGCCAACTTCAAGCGCCGCATCCGTTTGGTGATCTTCTGTTCATCGACCGGCGGTACGATCGGCGCGCGCAGCGCCCGCCAGGTGCCGGTGGCGGCGGCCGCCGATTCCGGCCAGGCGCGAACCAGCCGCTCAATATCGCTGGCGAGTACCGGGCCGCAGAAAAGCCTGCCTTGCGCGCTGTCGAACTTGGCGGAGCGGGCGAAATCCAGCATCGCCTTGGTTTCGATACCCTCGGCGCACACCACCAAGCCGAGGCCATGCGCGAGATCCGCGATCGCGCGGACGATCAGCTCCGCCTCGTGGTCGTTCTGCACGTCGATCAGAATCGCGCCGTCGACCTTGATTTCCGAAAACGGCATTTGGTAAAGCTCGCTGAGCGAGGACAGCCCGGTGCCGAAGTTGTCGAGCGAAAGGCCGACGCCGAGGATCCGCAAGCGCGTAAAGACGTCGAGCAGCAGCTCCTTGTCCCCCGATCCGCAGGTTTCCGTGACGTCGAGGACGACCTGCTGCGCCGGCACCTCGTACTCCTGCAGCAGCGCCGCAAGCCGGTCCGGAAAGGCGCGATCCTTGACCAGGCGCGGGCTCAAATTGATGGCCATCTCCAGCGACAGATCGTGGGCGCGCCACTGCCCCGCCTGACGGATGGCCTCCGTGATCACGATATCGGTCAATGGCGCCATCAGTCCGTGGGTCTCGATGGCGCCCAGGAATTGCCGAGGTTGCAGTTCGCCACGGCGCGGGTGTTGCCAGCGAACCAGCGCCTCGACACCCTGAATTTGCGTGCGGCCCTCGGCGAGCGCAACTTTCGGCTGGTATCGCAGCAGGAACTGCTGTTCGGCGAGCGCCTGGTCGAGTTCGGCGCGGCCGATCGGCGCCGGCGCGGTGGTATGCGCGTTCAGCAATCTCTCCAAGTCATCGATGTCGAGCGGCCGATTGCGCGTGCCGATAATGCCGAAGCCGCGCGCTTCGGCGACCCGCTTGACGCTCGCCAGCACGCGGGCGTTGACGTCGCCGAATAGCAGCGTCGGCGGCCGGATCCCGCATTGCACCAAGGTCTGCAGCACGCCAGGAAGATCCGATTCATGCCGGTCGATGGCGATGGCCACGAGCGTCGGCTTGCGCGTCGGCAGGATCTCGGCGAGCATTTTCGCGCCCGACACCTCGATCCGGTCGCAGCCCAGCCGATCGGCCACGGCATGCAGGGCCGCGATCGAGGACGCGTCGCCGTCGAGGATCAGCATCAAATCAGTGGCAGCTTGCATCGCAGTCTCCAACAGTGAGTGTCGTGGTCGGTCCACGGCCGCTGTTACTCTAAAGCGGTAATAGCGATAATAGCGGTTCTAGCGACCGCCGGCCCACTGGAGTATTGTGGGATGCGTCGCAGATTCGGTATTCGGGGCCGCCGTCAACGGTGTCGGCCGGCGCTTGAAATCACGGCTGTTCGGTTGAAATCGCGAAATTGAAGTGCTAGCGTCGATTTGCGAAACGGATGACGATCCGCTGCGGCCCGAGGGCGCCTGCGGCCCGAGGGTGTCTGCGGGCCGAGGAACGATGGATGAGATGCGCCTCCTGATACTCGACGATGATCCGCACATCGGCATGATGATCCGCTTGGTGGCGGAGTCGGCGGGAATCCAAGCGCGCTACGTGACCGAGACCGCCGCCTTCTTTCTGGCGGTCGATGAGTGGAGTCCCGACTACATCGCCGTCGACCTGATCATGCCGGAGATGGACGGGGTCGAGGTTCTGATCAAATTGGCGGAACGCGGCTGCGACGCCAAGCTCATCATCACCAGCGGCGTGGACTCGCGGGTACTCGACGCGGCGCGCCGCTCGGCGGTCGAACACGGCTTGGAAATCGCCGGCGTGCTCTCCAAACCGTTTTCACCGCGCGACCTGCGCTCCTTGTTGCACGTCGCGCCGGCCGGCCGGGCGGAGGCAGTCAAGCCGGCGGCTGCGAATGCCGGTGCGCAACCCGTCAAAGACACCTTCGAGTTGACCGAGGCGGAGCTGCGCCGCGCCGTGTATGCGGGCGAATTTCAATTGTACTATCAGCCGCAAATCGAATGCTCGAGCGGCCGGCTGGCGGGATTCGAAGCGCTGCTGCGCTGGATACACCCGCAGCAGGGCATCATCATGCCGATGCGCTTCATCCCGTTGGCGGAACGATTCTGCTTGATCGATGAACTGACCGATCAAGTGTTGGCGCAGGCTATGCACTGGTTCATGCCGCGGTTCGCGGCATCGGAAATCAGCATCTCGGTCAATTTATCCGCGAAGAGCATGAATGCGAGCGCCGCGCCGGCGGGCACGGCGGCAGCCGCGCCGCTGGTCGAACGCATCACGGCGCTTTGCCGCAAGCAGCGCTTGGATCCCTCCAGGCTCATCCTGGAGCTGACTGAAACCAGCGCGATGGAAGACCCCACGCGCTCCCTGGATCTGCTGACGCGCCTGCGCGTCAAGGGATTCCAATTGTCGATCGACGATTTCGGCACCGGCTACTCATCGATGCTGCAGCTGGCGAGGCTGCCGTTCTCGGAAATAAAGGTCGATAAGTCGTTCGTCGGAACGGCGATACGCTCGATCGAATCCGGCGTGGTCGTCAAATCGATCGTCGACTTGGGCCACAGCCTCGGGCTGCGCGTGGTCGCGGAGGGCGCCGAGGACCTGGAGACGCTGAAGTTTCTGCAAGGCATCGGCTGCGATCTCGCGCAAGGGTACGCGATCGCGCGGCCCATGCACGGCGATGCCGTGCCGGCATGGATCGAGGAAAGTGCGTCGAAATGGCGGACCGACGCAACCCAGCCGCTGCTGCTCTAGGATGCGGCGGCCGGTTCGCCCGCGGCACGGACTCGGACGCACGATGCAGACGCTCAGAGTGTTGATGGTCGAGGACGATCCGGCGGACGCCGATCTGCTGGTGCAGGCGCTGCGGCGTGCGGACTACGAGCCGGTTTGGTCGCGCATCGATACAGAGCAGGACTTCCTCGCGGCGCTGGCCACGCCTCTCGATGTCATCTTCTCGGATTATTCGCTGCGTAAGTTCAGCGGCCTGCGCGCGCTCGAATTGCTGCGCAAGAGTTCCTCCGACGTGCCGCTGATCCTCGTATCAGGGACCGTCGGCGAGGATGCGGCGGTCGAGGCCATGCGCATGGGCGCGACCGATTATCTGCTCAAGGATCGCAGCGCGCGCCTCGGCAGCGCGGTCGAACGCGCACTCGGCGAGAAGCGCCTGCAGACCGAGCGAAAACAGGCCACCGCGGCTCTGCGGCAAAGCGAGCAGCGCCTGCGTTCGATCGTCGAAAACACCAGCGATTGCGTCAAAGTGCTGTCCGCAGACGGGCGCTTGCTGGAAATGACCCCGCCCGGAGTCGCGATGCTGGAGGCGGCCTCGGTCGAACAAATCCAAGATCGGCCGATCATCGATTTCGTCGCCCCCGAGGATCGCCGCGCGTTCATGGACCTGCATGCACGGGTCATCGGCGGCCAGAGCGGAGCGTTGGAATTCAAGGCGGTCGGCCTGAAAGGCGGCTTGCGCTGGCTGGAGACGCACGGGACGCCGTTGCGCGGCGCCGATGGCTCCGTCGAGGGCTTTATCGGCATCACGCGCGATATCACCGAACGCAAGCAGGCCGAGCAGCAGATCCAGGATCAACTGCGTGAATTGCAGCGCATGAGATCGGTGACGCTGGGCCGCGAAGACCGGGTCCAGGCCCTGAAGGGCGAGGTCAATGCGCTGTTGGCCCAGGCGAATCTCGCGCCGCGGTACGCGAATCCCACGGAAAACACCTTGCCGCCGACGGCAGGCGCCGACGCTCTGCGCACCGACGAAGCGAGCCGTCTCGAGACCTTGCGCAGCTACGCCGTGCTCGACACCGCCCGCGAAAAGGAGTTCGACGATATTGTCGCTCTCGCCGCCTCCGTCTGCGCCGTGCCGATCGCCATGATTTCGTTGGTCGACGAAAACCGCGTATGGTTCAAGGCGGCGGCGGGCGCCTCGCAGGCCGAAGCGCCGCGCGCGATCTCGTTCTGCACGCATGCGATCCGCAATCCCGGGCTTTTCGTCGTCGCCGACACGCAATTGGACCGGCAGTTCGCGAACAATCCGCTGGTGACCGCCGAGCCGAACATCCGCTTCTACGCCGGCGCACCGCTGCAGGCGCCGGACCGCCATCTGCTCGGCACCCTGTGCGTCATGGACCGTCGATCCCGTCGCCTGACGCCTGCGCAGCAGCTGGCGCTGACCGTTCTCAGCCGGCTCGTGATGGCGCAGCTGGAACTGCGCCGCCGTACGCTTGAATTGAGGCGCGTCAACGTCACGCTGCTCAGTCTGCTGGAGGACGAGCGACGCACCGAACAGTCGCTGCGCGAGAGCGAGGAGCGCTTCCAGGTGGTCGCGAGCGCCACCAACGATGCCGTGCGCGACTGGGATCTGCTCGACAACTCGGTATGGTGGAACGATGGCGCGGAAGCCCTGCTCGGGGTGCCGCGCGCGCGCCAGGACGCCGGCATCGAATCCTGGAGTAATCGCATACACCCGGAGGATCGGCAGCGCGTCCTGGCCGATGTCAAATCGGCGATCGACTCGGATCAGCAAACCTGGTCCTGCCGCTATCGAGTCCTGCGCGCGGACGGCACGGTCGTGCAGGTATCGGACCGCGGTCAATTGATCCGCGATTCGCAAGGCACCGCAGTGCGCATGCTAGCCGGCATGAGCGACATCACCGAGCGCCTGGCGCTCGAGGAGCGGCTGCGCAAGTCGCAACGCATGGAGGCGGTCGGCGAGTTGACCGGCGGCTTGGCCCACGACTTCAACAATTTGTTGACCGTGATCCTCGGCAACGCGGAACTGCTCACGGAGCAATTCAGCGGCGACGCACGCACCCTGCTGCTCGCGGAAATGATCGTCGGCGCGGCGACCAGGGCCGCGGACCTCACGCAGCGCTTGTTGGCGTTCGCGCGCAAGCAAACCTTGAACCCCGAAGCGGTCGATGCCAATCAACTCGTCGCCGGCATGTATCCGCTGCTGCGGCGCGCCCTCGGCGAACATATCGAAATCGATATTAAGCCGGCGGCGGACCTGTGGCCGGCGCTGGTCGACCCGGCGCAGCTCGAAAGCGCGCTGCTGAACCTATGCTTGAACGCGCGCGACGCGATGCGCGCCGGTGGCAACCTGCGGATCGAAACGGCGAACGTGCGGCTCGGCGAGAAAATCAAACCCGGGCACGCGGACGTCAAGGCCGGAGACTACGTCATGCTGGCGGTGTCCGACACCGGCACCGGCATCGAAAATGCGCACCAGGCCAGAATCTTCGAACCGTTCTTTACGACCAAGGCGAAGGACAAAGGCACGGGCCTCGGGCTCGCGATGGTTTACGGCTTCGTCAGCCAGTCGGGAGGCACGATCGACTTCCGCTCCGAAGTGGGCGTGGGTACCACTCTGAATTTGTATCTGCCGCGCGCCGTGCAGGCGCCGGAAACCCAGGCGACGATCACCGCGCAATTCCCGATCATGCACGGCACGGAGACGATCCTGCTGGTGGAGGATCACGACCTGGTGCGCCGCTACGCCTACGATCAATTGACGTCGCTGGGTTACACCGTTCTGGAAGCGCAAAACGGCCCGCAAGCTTTGCAGATCCTTCGCCGGGAGACGCCTATCGATCTGCTGTTCACCGACCTCGTCATGCCGGGCGGCATGAGCGGTCAACAATTGGCGCAGCAGGCCTGCCTTCTGCGCCCGGAATTGAAAGTGCTGTATACCTCCGGTTACGCCGAAGAGGCGATTCACAGCCAAGACCGCGAGGATCTCGGCTTCAAGCTGCTGCCAAAACCGTATCGGCGCGCGGAGCTCGCGAAGCGCATCCGCAGCCTGCTCGGCGTGCACCGCTGACCGAACCCGGGGCCGCTGCGCAACCGCTGCCCGCTCGACCGCGTTGCCGACCGATCGTCCGGCCGCCGGCCAATCACTCGCCAGGCGAGAGGCGGGCGACGGGCAGCATAAGCGCAATGCCCGGCGGTGCGGACGCGATGCGCACATGGCCGCCGGCGCGATGCATGCAAGCGATCGCGGCCGTCAACTCGAACAAGCCATGGGGGTGTCCGGCGAATTGATCTCGCAGCGAACGGATGCGCCCGCCCCGCGATCGTGCGGCGCGACCGGCGAGCGGCACCGCGATCTCGACGCAGCGCTCGCCGACGTGAACGCCGCAGGCATCGCAGAGGAGTGAGGCCGCCGCGACGGCGCCGACCCGGCAATCGGCGCCGCCGGCCGAATTGACGTGCATCGAGGCCTCGATCAGATGGCGCAGGCCGCGCCGCGCTTGCGCGAGGTTGCCTTGGAGCGGCGTCGCTGCGGGGCACCGGTACTCGAAATGCCAGTTGGCCGGCAGCGCAGGCTCGCCGCCATCGTCGATCCATTGTTGCAGCGGGAATGCTCCCGGCGCCGGCGTCGACGCGTCTGCAAACGCGCCGAGCAAGTTCGCGAGTCGGCGCGCTCTTTCGACGCCAACGGCGATTTCGCGCAAATAGGCGTCTGCCGGCGTAGCCGCGAGATCCGGATGTTCGATGGCGAGTTCCGCAAACCCGCCGATGGCCGCGGCGATGTTGTTGAGTTCATGCGACGCGAATTTCATGAGATCCGGGCCCGGAATCTCGGCAAGGCAGGGATGCAGCGCGTCGAAACTTTTTCCCTTGCCGCATCTGCCCGCAACCAGCACCCAGCCCGTCTGGCCGCTGTCGGCATGTTGCGCGGCAACGACCGACAACTCGACAGGCTGCCAGCCGCGGACAGGATTGCGCAACGCCGCGGATCGAGGGCCGAGGGCCGCCCAATCATGCAACACGCGGTGCAATCCCCGCGCCTCGACTTTCACCCAGTCCGCGCCGTCGTGGAGCAACAGGTCGTCGAGCAACATCTCCAAGGTGGGCGCAGGACTCGGCCGATCCCAGAGCGCCGATGCGGTTCGGTTCATTTCGAGCAAGCGCGTGGCGGTCTCGTCGAGCAGCCATGCGGCGGTGTCGATTCGGTCGCAATAGGAGAGGGCCAGCACGGTCGCGATTTCGCCGCCGCTCAGAGCCTGAGAGCCGCCGGCGCGTCATGCCGCGGCAAAGCCGAGCTCCCGAAGCAGGCGTTTCGTCGTTACGGTTTTCGCAAGGCAGGCGTTGGCGCCGGCAGCGGTGATCTTGGCGACATTTTCGTCGCTCGCGAAGCCGGTCAAGGCGACGATGCGCATCGACGTGCCGCTCGGCATGCCGCGCAGCAATCTGCAGACCTCGAAGCCGTCCATGCCGGGCATCTGCAAATCGAGCGTCACGACATCCGGACGAATGGCCTCGCACTTCATGCCGGCCGAAAAGCCGTCGGCGGCAATTTCTATGCTCGAGCCGGGAAGATGCGTACGCAGCATATTGAACAGGTAGCGCGCGAACTGCGAGTCGTCGTCGATGATGAGTACGCGCGAGGGCCTCGAGCGCTCTGGGCGCCGCAAATTGCGCTGCTTGGCGATGAACGCGTCGACGTCCTCTGCACGAAACCGTCTGTGACCGCCGGGTGTGCTCACCGACGGCAGCAGACCGCGGCTCGCCCACAACCGGACCGTGACCGGCGCGATCAACAGCAGGTCGGCAACCTCGTACGGGGTCAGCAGCTTCGATTTCTTGGGCGATTTGGACGCACTCATCCTAGTTGCCCGTGCATGGCGCCGAACGCGGGCCTAACCCACGGAATCGCGGAACGTCGACGTGCATATATCCTTACCGCCATTTCAGCCGCTCCTAAGTTCCTGTCGATGCGCTCGCATTGACCGCGTCTGCGCACGCTCGACGGTGCGCCGCCGCAGCGGCCGACCTAAACTGCAGAGCTGGCGAATATAGCGGTAACAGCGCTTCGCACGATACTAGCGATATGCGATCCGGTCGTCAGTTTAACATTATCTTGTTTCATCGACGGCGCCTGGGTACCGATTGTGAGAACTGCGCACGCGGCGCACCGCGCGCGCAAGCCGGACAGAGGCCTGCGTTTGCAAGCGTACAGACGCTCGCCCAGCGCGCGGCGCAGAGTATCGGAATGACACCCGACATGACACCGCGTTCAGCAGATGCCGGCTATGCCGACCGCAGCCGGCAGCAGCTGCCGTCGCCGGCTCCATGGGCGGGCGCTCGCCGATGGCGAGGGGTATGGGCCGGCATGACGATGCACAGAACCGTCGTGGCGGACCCGCTAGACGGCTTGTCCGCCAGCAATCCCGCGGCAATACGCTCCCGGCACGATTTGCGGCGCGCTCATCGGCTCATGGGGACGCGCGGAATCGTAGTGCGCGCCCTGCTTACTTGCGGCGCACCGTGCCGCAGCGCACGCAGATTGCGCGTCCTCGAGCTCGGCGCCGGCGACGGCAGCCTGATGCTGAGCATTGCCCGGGCCCTGCAGTGGGAATGGCCAGCGGTCAATTTGACGCTCCTCGATCGATTGAATCTCGTCGATGCGGCAACGGTCGCCGGTTATGCGCAGTTTGGATGGCAAGCTCAGTCCGCCGTTCTGGACGCATTGGACTGGGCAACGGCAGGTACGTCAATCGATACAAAGACATCGCCGCACTGGGACCTCATCGTCTCGAACCGTTTCCTGCAACACTTCGACGATGCGCATCTGCGGATGCTGCTGCGTGCGATTGGCGCGCATACCAACCGCTTTTTTGCCTGCGAACCGCGGCGCGGCTGGATCGCCAGAGGCGGCAGTCATTTGATCGGCGCAATCGGCGCCGCCACGGCGACGCGAACTGATGCTGTTTCCAGCGTCCATGCCGGATTCTGCGATAGGGAGCTTTCGGCGCTGTGGCCGTCGGACGCGCAGCGCTACCGCCTGAAGGAATACTCGGCCGGTCTATTCAGCCACTGCTTGTACGTCGAGCGATATCGGCATGCACAGTTGGCGACGCACTGAGGCAATGTCACTTTGAGGAGAGGGGTCGCCGGCGCCGTGCCACGGCCGCGCGGCGGGGGTTTTCATTGCCTGCCGAAGAACGACTTGGTTGCCGCGAAGCAGAACGGCGCCACCAAAGTGGCATGGTAGGCCGACGCGACCGCGAACGCGCCGCCGTCCGTGGCTCCCTGCGCGACCGCATTGGCGGCAACGGCGGCCTTTGCCAATGCGAAATCTTGCTTCAGATTTGCGTAAGGATCATTGGCCACCGCCGCGGACTCCAAATCAAGCGCACTGATCGGCGCCGATGGCGGTGCGTGTGCGGCCCAATATCGTTGCATCAGCTGTGTATTGAGCCAAAAGACGATCGGATCCAGATCTCCGCCGCACAGCAGGATCGGTGTGTTGGGAACCCAGTTGCGCAGGTCATTTTGCTGCAGCGCCTGCCGCATCGGCAGGGCAGGGCTGGTGGCCGCAACGCCGCTGGTATAAGTCGGAAAGCCGCCGTCGGGATTCGCCAGTGCATCCTCCAGGTAACTCAGCCGATAACCGTTGTTGATCAAATTGCCTGCGCCAAAGCCGAGCGCGAACACCGCCGCAAGGTTCGCCGGCGCCGTAGGCGGCGTGATGTCGGCGAATTCGGCAGAGGGCGGAGTGAGGCTGAAGAGCGCGTATTCTGGAAGTTTCCCTTGCGCATACAGCTGGCTTCTCGGCGTCGTGCTCGGCAGCAAGGAGTCGATGCCGGTCGCATATTGCGGTTCGAATACGTCGGCGGCGTTGGAATAGATATCGCCGTAGGCGGCCTGATACGCCGTGAACAGCAAGGTGGACGAGACGGTGGCGTCGCCGTTGACGTCGCCGTAAAAAACGGCGTCCACAAAAGCGGCGAGGGCATACGGACCCGACATCGGCGCAGCGGCGGTAACGCGCATACCCGCGGCCTGCATGGCGCGGTCGGTCGCCATGGCGACGTAGCCTCCCTGCGAATACCCGGTAATGAACAATTGCCCGTTATCGTCGGTCAGGCCCGCCGAAGCCAAGGGCAGCGCGGTGCGCGCCGCGGTCAGCGCGTCGATCATGTCCTTCGACTGCTGATCGGCGATCAGGTATGGATGGTAAGTAAGCGTCGACGTGTCGTAGCCCGCATAGTTCGGGGCGACCACGATGTAGCCCTGCGATGCGAACAGCGCCGCCAAGGAAATCGTCTCGGCATTTTGCATGTTCGCCATCGTGAACGTGCGGTTCGTCGATGTGCCATGTGCGTACAGAAGGATCGGTCGTCGCCCGGTGCAATTCGCGCCGAAACCGGTCGGCACCATCAGCGCGGCGGAAGCGGTCGTCGGTTCGCCGGCGCCGCCGACCGTCTCGTAACGGATGTCATACATGAGAATGTCGCAGATCGGCGGCCCGCTCAAGGAGAGCAGCTGCTGATTGGCCGCGAGATTCAGCTCGAGCAGCAAGGACGGCGCGGTCACCGTGGAGAGAAGTTGCAGCGGCGTTTGCAGCAAGGTGCCGCGCATCGGCGTCGCCGCTGCGCCCGAGTCGGGGCCGCGACCGGCGCCACAAGCCGAGAACAGCATCGTTGCGAGCAAAAGCATCGACGAGCGGGCGATGAATCGCATGATATTGCTGTCTGTTAGGTCGGAACGCATGATACCAGGATGGCGCTCACCCTGATCATCCATGATTTAACATAATATACATTATGCGCACTACGAACTAAGCGCCGCCGGCTTGGTTGCACCGTGCTGACTTACGTCGACGACGCGACGAGCCGGCTGCGGCTGCTCCGATTGGTCGAAGGCGAGACCACGTTCGATTATTTGTGCGAACACGCCGGCGGCCAAGGGGCCGGGCGAGCGGCCACGGAACGCTGCAGGATCGTCTCGTGAAATTGCCGCAAGACAAGCGAAGCATCAAGTGTTCTATCCGTCGCTACCCCTCCCCCGCACGTCTTCTGTAGTCGATTGGGCCCCTGTTCAAAGCGGCCGTTCGTAGGAGTCAACGAGCGGCATCCGGGCTTATACTGCCGATCTAGCAATAACGAGAGTGCCATGACGACGACCCGCCGGGACATATTGAGCGCTGGATTGGCGGCGGCGAGCGCCGCGGTGACGCCGAGTGTCGTACATGCCGAGGAGCATGATCACGCACATGATCACGACCACCAAGACGTGCCTTCGGACCCTGCGCTGCGGGTGAAGGCGCTCGAATCGCTGATGGCAGCAAAGGGGCTGGTCGATCGCGCGGCGCTCGATGCCCTCATCGACAACTACGAACACAGAACTGGCCCGCGTAACGGGGCGCGCGTGGTGGCGCGTGCTTGGGTCGATGCTGAATACAAGAAGCGACTGCTAAAAGATGCGAACGCGGCTATCGCCGAGCTGGGTTACGGGGGAACGAATCTGACGGTGGTGGAAAATTCTGCCAACGTTCACAACCTCGTCGTCTGCACCTTGTGCTCCTGTTATCCGTGGGCAGTTCTGGGGCTTCCTCCGGTCTGGTACAAGTCGGCGGCTTATCGCTCGCGGTCAGTCATCGATCCACGCGGGGTTTTACGCGAGTTCGGTGTCAAGTTGGAGGACGATGTCGAAGTCCGAGTCTGGGACAGCACGGCCGATTTGCGGTATCTGGTACTGCCGGAGCGCCCGGCCGGCACATCTGACATGAGCGAAGCGCAGCTGGCGGGGCTCGTGACGCGAGATGCCATGGTCGGCGTCGCGAAGGTGTTACTGCCCCAGGGTGCTAAGGCATGAACGGGGTACATGATATGGGCGGCATGCAGGACATGGGGCCAATAGCAGCGGAGAAAGATGGGCCGGTTTTTCATGCCGACTGGGAAAGACGCGTGTTTGCGCTCTTTAATGCGGTGGACGTGGAATGGCCCTATCGTCGGACGCAGATTGAACTGATCCCGCCGGCGGAGTATCTGCGCATGAGCTATTACGAGAAATGGCTCGCGGCCTTGCCGCGGATCTTGATCAAGACCGGCATGGCGACCGCGGCCGAGGTCGAGAGCGGCAACGCAATCGGCGGAACGAACACCAAATGGCACGTGCTGACCGTTGCCGAAGTGGCGACGTGGGATGCTCCCGAGCCTCCCACTGCCGCAAAGACTACGGCCCCCACGCGGCTTCATGTTGGGCAGCGCGTCCGCGCGCGAAACCTAAATCCTATGGGGCACACTCGTCTGCCGCGCTATGTGCGCGGGAAAATGGGGACGATTACGCGTGATGGGGGCAGCGAAAACCTGCAGGACACCGACATTCGGGGACTCGGTCCAAAGCAGCAGCACGTGTATACGGTGCGCTTCGCGGCACGCGAACTGTGGGGTGATCAAGCGAGCCCGCGCGATTTCGTGTGCGCCGATTTATGGGAAGGCTATCTTGAATCCCCTTAAGGCAGTCCCGCCGCCGGTGCAACTGAACACGCTGCCCCGTCTGCCAGGCGATGAGGGCGGGCCGACATTTGCCGAGCCGTGGCAGGCTCAAGCCTTTGCGCTCGCCGTGAAGCTCTCAGAGCTTGGTCACTTCACATGGAATGAATGGGCCGCGACGCTTGCTGATGAACTGAGGGCGGACGCGGCGCGCGGCGAACTGGATGATGGTTCGCGGTATTACCACTGCTGGCTCGCTGCCCTTGAACGGTTAGTCGTGGCAAAGGAATTGACCGACCCGGCCGCTTTGTTTGCGCGTAAAGAGGCTTGGGCCAACGCCTTTAGGCACACTCCGCACGGCATGCCGGTCGAACTGGAGGACGACTCCGGCGCGCGGGTTTAGCAATTAATCCCGGCGAACCATGCTCACTGCTCGAAAGCCGCCGGCCGCCACCATCCGGAACGGGTCAACAACGTAGTTTGTTCGAGAGCTCCAAAACGATCGGCGTTAAATTGCTGATTTTGAACGGCGGCTCTGTCGACCAGGTACCTGCCGCTCCGCGACGCGACCGGCCAACAGCCGTCGATAACCGATCCCAAAAGGCATCGTCATACCGGTCATTCGCAAATTGGGGCGTAAGCGCGCGATTCAGGGAAAAGTTCTTTGTTGCCTTGAATGGGACGGTCGTCTAAAAAGTCCAGGTAACGCCTAATGAAAAGATGTCGGGGTTGCCGCCGCTCGCGCTAATTCGCTCATACTCCGCGCGAATTGCGAGAGATCCGATTTCGCCTTGGACTCCCGCGCCGTAGGCGAAATTGGTGCTCGAATCAGAAGTATTGAATGTTGTCGGACTACAGGATGTGAAGCCGGCAGGACAGAAGGGGATCGGCGAAACTTCGGTAGTCGTTGTATGCAGCCGAGCAATTCCTAGCTTTCCATATACATCCAAGAACGGAACAGGGATTGGCAAGTAACCAAGCCCGAAGACTGTGACGGCTTTTTGATCCGCTTTCGAGAGTCCCCCGAAAGCCGTATTGGAGAGGCCGGCGCTTGGATTGCCGAAGTCGATGTATTCCAACTCAACACCCAGCGGTGAAATTGGCCGAATACCGGCGGTCACCTTCCAGGCGCTGTGTTGTCGGTCAAATTGGTAGTCATAGCCAGTATCGCCAACTATTTCTTTTGCGGTTCTGACATGAGACTCCCCGATGGCCGCACCGACGTAAAATCCCAGAAGATCGTCCGCCAGAACTCGACTCGACGCGCAGGTCGCACCGAAAGTGAGCAAGAAAATGCTGAATGATGTCCCTTTCATGCTCTGTCCTCGCACAGCTACTGGAAGCGCGTGCACGTGAAGCAGTTCTGTTGGATGCGCTTCGCACGGTGGGCTCAGCGGCGAGCCCATAGCGCCGGTGTGCACTCATTCGTGGCGCATGGTTTTCAACGTGCTGATGCAGGCATCGGTGGTCTTGTGCTATGCGACCGACCGCAACCGGTCAACTTCGGCGGTTGCCTGCAGCAGCCTTCTGACCCAATCTGTCGGCGAGCCATAGTTTGATCAACGCCTGCCGCGTGACACCCAACCGGCGCGCCTCCCGATCTAGGGAGTCCACCATCCAACCAGGGAAATCCACGTTCACCCGTTTCGGATCGGTGCCAACACGCCGTACCTTTGACAGGTCCAGGTGTTCAATGATGTTCTCGGCGTCGTCGAACTTCCGATCAAAGATCTTCGCTTTCATAGATCTCCACTTCCTCGTCGCGCGAACGCCGTACCGAAATAATCCTAATGTTGTCATTGCGCCGCGTAATCACCGCAGACCAGTGCTTCTCGGCCATCCTTCCGATTACGACCCATCGCGGCTCGTCGCTTACGCGCGCTGGGATCTCGAGCAATGCGGAATCGGACCAGAGCGCCTGAGCCTCCTCGAAATCGACGCCGTGTTTACGCTTGTTTTCGGCGCTCTTTGCGGAGTCGTACTCAAAGCCCATGACATCTTTTTACCATATCCTCTAGGTATAATAAAGGTATAGTTATTATATCGCCGGAGCCGTCAAACCTGCGAATCCACCTCCCTGAAGCTGCCGCTTATGGCGGGCAGCTTCGGGTCATCTTTGCTCCGTCGCAGTCGCCGGCTAAGTCAGCGCTGTAACGTCGGGTTGAACCCGGTCCTTGCGGTACTCGTCGGAATCGTTGATTGCAGCTCGGCTCGATGGGCCGCAAGCCGCAGCTTCCGCCGCCTTCGGCGCCAAACTGCGCGTTGAGGAGCTAACCTAAACGGCTGCGTCTCAGTGCGGATGGACTTGGAGGTCCGATTACGATGCGAGGTTCGCCTGCACTTGCCTGCGGAATTCCAGTGGACTCGAGATCATGGGAAATGCCTCCTTGGTACCGCCCACGCCCGACACGGTAATCGTTCCGTAGCCGAGGATTCGCCCGAGAACGGTCTGATCCACGCCGATTCCTTCGACCTTTTGCAGCAGCAATTCGAGCGAGTGCCTGCGAATGAGCCCCACCTTTATCAGGACGCGCTTATCTGTGATCGCGAATTCGGAACTGCTTGCCTTGATCCAAGGCGGCAGAAGCAGGAGCAAACCGATGGCGCCGACGACGCTGGGCACGATCCTGCCGACGCCGCTGAAGGCCAAAAGAATGGCGACCACCAACACCACAGCCGGGAGCTTGTAGATGATCCAGTGGATTTTTGCCCGGTAGGTGATTTTCTCGTTCGGCAATAGATTCCTTTCCACGTAGCTCATAAATCCCCCGGCCTAATTTGTGCCCATGCGGCAAGGCTACGCTGAAAGCAGCGGTTTGTATGATTCGTTCCGAACGCGCGCCGGCCGCCCAGCGCACGCGAGGCTATACTCGAGCCGCCATGGTTTCGTTTGGTGCGCGCAGATGCCGAATCTCATTATCGCCGACGCCGTCGTAATCGTTCATTTCCTGATCGTACTGTTCATCGTTGCCGGCGTACCGCTCGTCTATTTGGGCGTCGCCGCACACTGGGCCTGGGTGAGAAGCTGGCCGTGGCGCGCACTGCACCTCGCCGCCATCTCCTTGGTAGCGGCGGAGTCCTTATTCGGAATTTCGTGTCCTCTGACGGTCTGGGAGAATGCTTTGCGCGGCATGGCAACCTCTCGGGGATTCATCGAGCGCTGGATGGACCGGGTCATCTTTTACGACGCCCCCACCTGGGTATTCACGGTGGCATACCTCGCGTTTGCCGCGCTGGTGCTTGCAACCTGGGTAGCCGTACCGCCGACCCGGCGATGGCGCGCTCCGCCTGAAGATTGAGCTAACTGCGCAAGCACCCTCCTCCTCAGGCCGCGATTCCGGCGAGCTGCGCGGACTCCGTCCACAGGCGCGCGGCCGTTGCCTCGTCACGCGCTTCAATCGACGGCGTCGCCGGTCGGCATTGGTAGAAGTACTCGCCGCTGATGCCGGCCACGGCAGGGGAGGAAGCCAGATGAACGATGGTGTCGGCGCCCTGCTCCGGCGAAATGGCGAAAAGTTTAGCCAATCGGAACGCGCGCGAGAGAAATCCGCCGCTACCGTCGCCGAAGCGCGTGGCAACGAAGCCCGGATGCAGGCAGTTCGCGGTCACGCCATGGCCGCGCCAGCGGCGCGCCAGCTCGCGCGTCAACAGGATGTTGCAGAGCTTCGTCCGTCCGTACACCTTGAACCCGGAAAAGCCGCGCTGCGATTGCAGGTCGTCGAAATCCAGCCGGCGTCCTCGATGCGCGCCCGAGGCCGTATTGACGATCCGCGACGGTGCGGACGCGAACAGCCGTTCCCGCAATCCGTTCGTGAGCACGAAATACGCCATGTGATTGAGCGCGAACGTCAATTCCAGACCGTCTTCGGTCAGCCGGCGGGAAGCGAACATGGCGCCCGCATTGTTGATGAGGACATCGATGCGCGGCTGCGCCGCCGCAATCTCAGCCGCCAGGCGCTTCATTTCCGAGAGTCGCGACAAATCGCCGTAATGAATGCAATGGCCGCCGCCGGCGTTAACGCGGCACAAACGCGTCAGGGCGGCTGCGCCGCGCGCCCGGTCGCGCGCGACCAGCACGATCCGGGCGCCCATGCCGGCGAGCCGTCGCGCCGCGACCTCACCGATGCCCGAAGTGGCGCCCGTGATGACGACGACTTTACCCTGCATTTCTCTCCCCGCTTGGCGGCGCGCCGGCTGCGCGCTCGCTAAGAGTTGCCTTCATTGTTGCCGAACAAACCGCCGAGTATCCCGCCGACTGTGGCGACGGTCGCCGCCCCCGTCAGCGCGTGACCCAAGGGCGTTCCGGAGCCGTCGCGATTTCCCAACCCCGGCAGATAGCGCCCGATCTCCTCGGCCAGATTCATGATCGGCATGCTTTGCAACCACACCCGACCCGGTCCCGTGAGCGTCGCCAAATACAGCCCCTCGCCACCGAACAGAACGTTGCGAAACCCGGGAACGAGTTGAATGTCGAATTGCACACTCGGCTCTTGAACGCCGACGTGCCCGGCGTGCACCAGGAGCCGTTCATTCGGCGCCAAGGTGCGCTCGATCACCTCGCCGGAAAGGTCCAGCCAAACGACGCCGGGGCCGATCACCTTCTGCAGGATAAATCCCTCGCCGCCAAAAAATCCCGCGCCAATGCGTTGCTGCCAGGCGATTTCGAGGCCGACGGATTTCTCGGCGCAGAGAAACGTTTCTTTGCGGCAGATGAGCACTTCATTCGCTTGCAGTTGCTTCGCCACGATCGATCCCGGGAAGCGCGGCGCGAACGCGATATGCCCCGGCGCGCGAGCGGTGAAATCCGTGACGAAGAAGCTGCCGCCGCTCAAGCTGCGTTTGACGCTGGCGAGCAGGCCGCCGCCGGTGTTCGTATTCATCTCTATCGTGTCCGACATCCAAGCCATCGAGTTGGTTTGGCTGTAGATCACTTCGCCCGGGGCCAGGTCGATTGCCACGGTTTGCATCACGCTGCCGGAAATTTCATATCGCATCGGTACATCCTCCACGCCATCCGAAGCCCATGGTTCGAGCGCTGCACGAATCAGTCAGCGCAACAGCCGCTTTTTGATATTCTACGCGACATGCGGATTCCCCGGATCCTCTACGGGACGGCCTGGAAAAAGACAGATACCGAGCGGCTCGTCGCGCTCTCCATCGGACATGGGTTTCGTGGTATCGACACCGCCTGTCAGCCCAAGCACTACGACGAGCCCGGCGTGGGCGCGGCGCTCGCCGCCTGCTATGCGCGCGGATTGACGCGCGCCGACCTGTACCTGCAGACCAAGTTCACGCCGGTCTCCGGCCAAGATGCGGGCCGCATGCCGTACGATCCGCAGGCGCCTCTCGCCGACCAGGTCGCGCAATCCTTCGCCGCCTCGCTGCGCAATTTGCGCACCGACCACCTGGATTGCCTGTTGCTGCATTCGCCGCTGCCGACGCCGGCCGAGACGCTGCAAGTCTGGCGCGCGTTCGAGCGGATCGCCGACGCAGGCGGCATCCGCCAGGCCGGCATCAGCAACTGCTACGCGCTCGCAGAGTTGCAGGAACTCTACCGCGCGGCGAGCATCAAGCCGGCGGTTCTGCAAAATCGCTTTTACGCCGACACGGGGTATGACCGCGACCTGCGGGCTTTCTGTCGGCAACAGGGGATCGTTTATCAGAGTTTTTGGACGCTGACCGCGAACCCGCAGTTGCTCGCGCACGCGGCCATCACCGCGCTCGCATCGGCGCACCGGCGCACGCCCGCGCAAATCCTCTTCCGCTATCTGACCCAAGCCGGGATCGTGCCGTTGACCGGCACGCGCTCCGCGGCGCACATGCGCGAGGATCTGGGGATTTTCGACTTCGAACTGAGTGCCGCTGACTGCGGCGCGATCGACAGGCTGCTGGCCGATTAGCGCGTGGCCACGGAAAGCATCGAGCCATTCTCGGTGATCCGCACGCGATCCGTGCGCTCCCTCGCCCACTCGTCGAGCGTCATGCCGGAGGCCTCGAACAAAGTGCGAATCTCCCCCATTCGCCAGTGGAATAGTTGATCGAGGATCGGCAACAAGACGCTGAACGCGCTTTCGCCGAGCACCGTACTCTTGGCGATGCACGCGAGCTGCTTGTTTTCGGATACGGCAATCGTGAATCCGTCGTGATTGTTGACGTGCAGCATGACGTGCACGTCGGAATTTCCGTCACCGACGTAGATCATGCGGTCCGGCGCGATCTCCAAGCGATGCGCGAGTTCGTCGATCACGGCAACCTTGCCGTAGCCGGCGGGCACGCGGCGAATCGCGCGCGCTTCTCCGGAATCGGCCTCGAATTCCAATTCGGTGCCGTAGATGTGTTCGGGCGGCACCACGCCGGCGAGCGCCGAGGTCACGATCTCGCGCGGCGCCGCGGAAATCACGAAGAAGGAAAAGCGGTACTCGGCCGTGCCGCGCTCGAGAAAATCGACGAGCGCCGCAATCCCGCGCTTGAGGCGCACGCGGCGGCCGGCCTCTTCCAGGTGTTCGCGCCGAACGCCGCGAAACTCCGGATCATGGCGGATCAGGTAGGCGAGCTCGCCGCCTTGCTGAACGAGATGGCTGCGGGCCAGGCCTTCGACGCGGTCCTGGAATCCGCGGATACCGAGGATCTCGCTGAGAACGAGTCCTGAATCGTTGAAACTCAAGGTCTGGTCGAAGTCCGAAGCCAATAAATAGTGCTTGCGTGGTGCTTCGTTCATGGGTTGCGATCGCCTCCAGTGCTGATGGGGTGACGGCTCGACGCACCATGATCAAGCAATGGCCGGCAATTGTCAGATGATGAAGACTTCGGTCCCGTGCAATTTGTTTCATCGCCGCCGCCGCCAGGCTGTCAGCTATGAAGCCGCGTCAGTCGGTCCCGAGATCGACTCCTTGGCGTCACGGGAAAATTAATATTTGCATATTTATCAATATATTAGGAGATAGTTTGCATATTTTACATCAATGCTACGCCGGCATTACCTGCGAGCACTTGCAAAGTCGTTGATGCGCCCGAGTACACTCGCTTCACGGCAATGGCCGAAAAAACGCAAGAACAACGGCTCGGGTGGCTTCGGCCGCGTTCCGACCGAAGGATGTGGGGGATGCAAGAGACGACCGCCGGCATGACCGCTCGCTCGGCGCTGCGGCCGACCGACTACCTGGTGTTACCGCTGCTGTGCGCGGCGGTGTTCGTTTCCTATATCGACCGCACCAACATTTCAGTCGCCGCGATCGCGATGCAAAGGCAGTTCGGCTGGAACGAGACCGAGAAGGGCTTGGTGCTGTCCGCGTTCTTCATGGGCTACATATTGTCGATGGTGGCGACCGGCGCACTCGCCAATAAATACGGCGGCAAGCGTGTGCTCGGCATCGCGGTACTCTGGTGGTCGCTGTTCACGATTCTCACGCCGCCGGCGGCATTGAAATCGCTGCCGATTCTGGTGATGACGCGCATCGCCCTGGGGCTCGGCGAAGCGGCCGTGTTTCCGGCGGCGATCAACATGATCGGCCGTTGGGTGGCGCCGTCGCTGCGCTCGCGGGCGGTTTCGCTGATGGTGAGTTCACTCTACATAGGCACGGTGTTCGCGCTGCCGGTGACCGGGCGGCTCGTGCACAGCTACGGTTGGCCGATGCCGTTTTACCTCTTCGGCGCCGTCGGTCTCGTCTGGACGGCGATCTGGTTCATGGCCGTCGGCGACGGCTACCGCGTCGAACCTCCGGCATCGCTGCGGCGCGAACCCATCCCCTGGCGGCGCCTGCTGCGTTTGCCGCCGTTGTGGGCGATCGTCGTCGCCCATTTCAGCTCGAACTGGCTGCTATACGTGCTGCTCGCCTGGCTGCCGAGCTACTTCAAGCATACTTTCGGCGTCACCCTCGCCGATGCCGGTCTGCTCTCGGCCGCACCGTGGCTGACGGCTTTCGTGATGGCCAACCTCGCCGGCCACCTCGCCGATCTGCTGCTGCGCAGGGGCCGCAGCCCGGGCCATGTGCGCAAGCTGATGCAGACGATCGCGCTCGGCGGCAGCGGGATTTCTCTCCTGTTGCTGCCCGGTGCCACATCGCTTGGCGCGGGTCTGCTGCTGATGTGCTGCGCTGCCGGCGCGGGTGCGGTCTCCCTCTCGGGGTTCGCTCCAAATTGTTTCGATGTGGCGCCCCGCCAAGCCGACGTGATCTGGGGAATCAGCAATACGTTTGCGACGGTGCCCGGAATCGTCGGCGTCTACGCGACCGGCTGGCTGGTCGACCGGACCGGCAGCTTCAGCGCACCGTTTTTGCTGACCGCCGCAATCGCCTTGCTGGGCGCACTCGTGTACCTGGTGTTCGCGTCCGGCGAGCGTCTGATCGACTGAGCGGCGGCGCTCGCGCAGCGCCAGCGGGTCGCGATCAACGCATCGCGAGAACCTCGCGCAGCACGGCGGCGTGATTGACTTGCCGGTCCTTCGCCGCATAGAGCAACGTGACCGCCTGCAGCCGGCCACGCTCGCGCAGCGCATCCAAAGCGGGCGTCACGGCGCGCAGTTCGAGCCGATAGCGCGCGCAGAACTCCTGCCAACGCGCCGGCGGATCGGCGTGCAGCCACTTGCGCAGCGCCTCGCTCGGCGCCAATTCCCGCGCCCATGCATCGAGCGCGGCCCGGTCCTTGCGGATCCCGCGCGGCCACAGCCGATCCACCAATACGCGGAATCCGTCCGCGAGATCCGGCGGCTCATAAATACGTTTGACGCAAATGCCCGGCGCCGGCGCGGCCGGCGGCGCCGTTGCGAACTCAGCCAAATAGCAGGGCGGCGAACTGCATTCAATAGGCCAATCGACGGTTGGCGCGGGCTCGACGGTTGGCGCGGGCTCGACGATTGTGCGGGTGCGCGGCGGCGTCATCGCGAGGCCTTCGATATCCCGCGGCGCTCAGACCGCCACGCGATCCACCGCCGGCACGCACCAGATGTCGAGCGGCGCGCTGCGCCCGCGCAATGCGAGCTGCGGCAGGCGCACAATCGGCCGCGGCGTTTGCAGCATGTGGGCGGCGTCGAGCGCCGCCGCCACGGCGGCGGAGAACAACACTTCGCCGGCGCGGGCGCGGGCGCAAAGCCGGGCGGCGACGTTGACCGTGTCGCCGACCATCGTCGCAGCCTGGCGTCCCGGCGGTCCGATGAATCCCAAGGCGACTTCGCCGAGATGAATGCCGACGCCGATGCCGGCGTCGACCGACAGTTCATCTCGCCAGCGCATCGCCACCGGCGCAAACCGCCGCAGCATGTCGTTGCCGGCGGCGAGCGCTTCGCCGACGCCGCAGTCGGCGCGATCGTCGCCGCCGAACCCCGCCATCAGCCCGTCGCCGGCCATGTGATAGATCCGGCCCCGGTGCTCATCGGTCGCCGCCGCGAGTATGCCGAAGAGTTCGTTCAGCAGCAGCACGATGCGCGCCGGCTTCAGCCGCTCGGCAAGCGCAGTGTAGCCGCGTAGATCGACGAACAGCACCGCCGCCCTGGTGGTCCGCGTGGCGTGCGCCCGTACCCGCAGTTCGCCCCCGCTGGGGCGCGGCAGTTGCGGGATTGTTTCGGTTACACGATGCATCGGCTCATACGTCTGATGACCATTCCGTTGCAGCAACGAATCGCCGTCGCCGACACTCTATAACAGTTGTGCCGCACGCGCCTAATGGCGCCTGGCCGCTAGGCGGCGCAAAGGCGGGCGTGTAGGCTGTACCGATGACGGCTCGTTCCTGGATTCTGTGCGCAGCCTTGCTCTCCTGCGGCGGCGCGGCGCGCGCACAAGCTCCTGCCGCCGCCGCGGCCGATTTGCACCTGAACGGCCTATTCCCGCTCACCTGGCAGACGCGCCAGGGCAAGCTCCTGCTGACGATCCCGCGCACGCTCCTCGCGCCGGGCAAGCAGTTCCTGCTGCTCGACACCCTGCGCGAGGGGGTCGGCGCCAACGACCTCGAGCTCGACCGCGGCCAACTCGGCCGCGGCCGCGTGGTCGAGTGGTACCGCTCCGGTCCGCGCATGCTGCTGATCGAGCCGAACCTCATGTACCGGTCTTCGTCGGCCAATGCGGACTCGCAGGCGGACGTCGCCGATTCGTTCGCGCGATCGGCGCTCTGGGGTTTCAAGATCGTCGCCGACAATCCCGATGGGTCGGTCGGCGTCGATGCGACGGATTTTTTTCTGCACGACATTCACGGCGTCGCAGGCCGGCTGCGCGAGCGCAAGCAGGGCAAATATCACCTGGACGCCGAACGCTCCGCGATCGAGACGGCGCGGCTGAAGGATTTCCCCGACAATACCGAGGTCGAGTCGCTGCTGACCTTCAGCGACGATGCGCCGGTGCCGCCGAAGCTCATCAGTTCGGTCACGCCGGATGCTCACCATGTCACGGTCCAGGAGCATTTCTCGCTGATCGCCCTGCCGGGCCCGGGCTACACGCCGCGCGCCTTCGACCCGCGGGCCGGCTACTTCTACATCCACTATCGCGACTTCGCCGCGCCGCTCGGCTCGCCGATGCAGGTGCGCTTGATCACCCGCCATCGGCTGATCAAGAAGGACCCCGACGCAAAGATCAGCGATCCGCTCAAACCGATCGTCTACTACGTCGACCGCGGCGCGCCGGCGCCGATCCGCAACGCGCTGATCGAGGGAGCGAGCTGGTGGAAGGCGGCGTTCGAGGCCGCAGGCTATCGCAACGCCTTCGAGGTGAAGGAACTGCCGAGGGGAGCCGACCCCGAGGATATCCGTTACAACATCATCGACTGGGTGCACCGCTCGACGCGCGGCTGGAGCTACGGCGCGAGCGTCGTCGATCCGCGTACCGGCGAGATCATCAAGGGCGTCGTCACGCTCGGCTCATTGCGCGTGCGCCAGGACTTCCTGATCGCAGAAGCCCTGCTTGCGCCCTACGCCAATGCGCGTGCGACTCGCGCACAGACGAAGATCGAGCAGTCCCCGGCGCTTTCCATGGTGCTGCAGCGGATCCGCCAGCTGGCCGCTCACGAGACCGGGCACACCTTGGGCCTCGCGCACAACTTCGCCGCCTCGACGATCGCACCGGGGACCTCGGTGATGGACTATCCGCATCCGCTCATCACGCTCGACGCCGGCGGCAAGCCCGATCTGTCGCACGCCTACTCGATCGGCGTCGGCGCATGGGACAAGGCGGCCATCGCCTACGGCTACACGCAATTCCCCCCGGGGACCGACGTGCCGCGGGCACTCGACGCGATGCTGCGCGCCGATGCGGCGCGCGGCCTCGTCTACTTAAGCGACCAGGATGCCCGGCCGCTCGGGTCGTTGAGTCCGCGGGCGCATCTGTGGGATAACGGCGCCGATTCGGTCGCCGAACTGACCCGCATTCTCGCCGTTCGCAAGGCGGCGCTCGCGCGCTTCGGGCGGGACGTCATCCAGCCGAACGCGCCGCTGGCGCAGCTCGAGGATGCGCTCGTGCCCGTGTACCTGCTGCATCGCTACCAGACCGCGGCCGCGGCGAAATCGATCGGCGGGCTGGATTACCGCTACTCGCTGCGCGGCGACAACCAGCCATTGCCGAAGTTCGTATCCGCCGCCGAACAGAGAAAGGCGCTTGCGGCCGTGCTGGCGACGCTCGATCCGCGCGCGCTGACCTTGCCCGAGCGCCTGCTCGCCATCCTGCCGCCGCATCCGACCGGCTACCCGCGGACGCGCGAATCGTTCCCCGGTCACACGGGACTCGCGTTCGATCCGCAAGGCGCGGTGGCCGCCGCCGCAAATCTCAGCTGCGCGCTGCTGTTCGAACCGACCCGCGCGACACGGCTCGTCGAATACCATGACCGCGATGCGGCGCTGCCGAGCCTCGCCGACGTCATCGACGCGACGCTCGCGGCGACCTGGTACGCGGCGCCGCTGAGCGGCGAACTCGGCGAAACACAGGATACCGTGCAGACCAGTGTTCTCGCGCACCTGCTCGCGCTCACCGTGGACCATCGGGCGAGCAGCGAAGCGCGCGACATCGCCGCCGCCGCGGTGGTCGAACTCAAGGACTGGCTCGCCGCGCGCGGCGACGCCACCGCCAGCGCGGACCTCAAAGCGCATCGGGCGGGCGCTCTGCGCAGCATACAGCAGTGGCAAAAACACCCGTCCGCTTTCGCCGCTCCCGTGATGCTCGCAGCGCCCCCCGGCCAACCGATCGGCGGCAGCGGTTAATTTCCGGTGACGCCCGGCACGCTGGCAACGGACGCCGTCGAATTCCCCGACAGCCACGCATCCGACCCGAACCGGATAGGTTGGATGCGCGGCGCGCCGCCGCCCCCTGCCCTGCTGATCCGCTTTGCGGACGACCGCTTTTTCGAGTTTCCGCAGCTGCGCTGGTCGCTCTCGCACATGCGCGAGCTCGTGCCGACCGCGAACGTTTGGCGCGGTGTTCGCGAGGCGAGCGATCTCGGCGGCGGCAGCGACCTCGAAGCCGCGATCGATGCCCTGGAGTTTGCGGACATGCAGGGCCGCACGTGGAGCTGGCCGGCCTCGCTGGCGGGCACCTACACTGACGGCATCGTCGTATTGAAGCGTGGCAAGCGCATGTATGAACGCTACTTCGGCGCATTGCAGCCGCAGCGCCCGCACGCGTGCTTCTCGATGACCAAATCCTATGCCGGGACGCTCGCGGCGACGTTGATTCACGAGGGTGTGCTCGACGAGTGCAAGCCGGTGCCGTTCTACTTGCCGCAAATGTCGGCCACCGCCTACGCCGATGCGACGCTGCGCCAGCTGCTCGACATGCAGATCGGCGTCGTGTACTCGGAACTGTATTCGGACCCCGATGCGCAAATCTGGGATTACGCGCGCGCCGGCGGTCTGCTGCCGCGGCCGCAAAATTACGCGGGCGCCGACAATTTCTACGACTTCCTGGCGACGCTGCGCAAGGAGGGCGAGCACGGCCGGGCGTTCGCGTACAAGACCGTCAATACCGAGTTGCTATGCTGGATCATGAAGCGCGTAACCGGGATCGGGCTCGCCGACATGCTGTCCGAACGCCTTTGGTCGCGCCTCGGCTGCGAGCAGGACGGCTACTTCTGCGTCGATTCTATCGGCGTCGAAATGGGCGGCGGCGGCCTCAATGCCAGTCTGCGCGACCTGGCCCGCTTCGGTGAATTGATGCGTCGGGAAGGCGAGTGGCGCGGCGAGCAGCTCGTGCCGGCCGCGGTCGTCGCCGGCATCCGCCGCGGGTCGGACCCTCGGAAATTCGCGATGGCGGGCTATACGCTGCTGCCGGACTATTCGTACAGGGACATGTGGTGGGTAGCCCACGATGAACTCGGCGCCTTCGAGGCGCGCGGCATCCACGGCCAGCGTCTGTATATCGCGCCGCGCGCCGAAATGGTGATCGCGCGCTTCGCCTCCCATCCGCTCGCCGCGAGCGCGGCGAACGATCCGATCACGCTGCCGGCCTTCCGCGCATTGGCGCAGCTGTTGATGCGCGCGCAGTGAACCCCGAACGGCGCCCCCGCACCCCGCGCCCCGCGCCCCGCACCCCGCACCCCGCGCCCCGCGCCCCGCACCCCGCGCCCCGCGCCCCGTACCCCGCACCACCCCGCACACCGCGCCGCTCGCCGCTCGCCGCTCGCCGCCGCCGGAGAGTATGCTCGGCGATCATGCGTCGCGTCGATCAATGGCTGAGCGAATACGGCGAAAGCCACCGGCACCCGATCAACAAGCGGCTGCATTGGATTTGCGTGCCGGTCATCGTCTGGTGCGTGATCGCGCTGTTGTGGTCCGTGCCGACGATCGGCCGGTGGCACGAGATCCTCAACTGCGGCGTGCTCGCCGCGGCCGCCGCCCTGGCTTATTACGCGCTGCTGTCGGTGCCGCTCGCGCTCGGCGCCATGCCGATCCTGCTGGCGATGATCGCCTCGCTGCCGCTCATCGAGCACTCCAGGTTCGCGCCCGTGTGGCATGCCGGCGCCGCGTTGTTCGTGCTCGCCTGGATCGGGCAATTCATCGGCCATCAGATCGAGGGCAAACGCCCTTCGTTCTTCAAGGACATCCAGTTTCTGCTGATCGGCCCGCTCTGGCTGCTGGCCGACCTGTACCGGCGCCTCGGCATCCGCTATTAGCCGGCCGCGCGCAGCAGATACGCGATCTTGACCGGACCGCGATCAAGGGCGAATATGCCGCCGAAGGCCAGCTGGAGTACATCGTGATAAAAAGCTCTACGGCTCCTTATGCCGCCTTGATTCTGCGGGTGAGCCTCGGCGTCATGTTCCTCGCGCATGTCGGCCTCAAGCTCTTCGTCTTCACGGTTCCCGGTTTCGTCGGCTTTTTCGCTTCCCTGGGATTGCCGGCGATACTGGCCTATATGGTCCTTGCGATCGAGACGCTCGGCGGCGTCGCGCTGATTCTCGGCATCTACGCGCCCTGGGCGGCGGTGCCATTGGCGCTCGAAATGCTCGGCACGATCGTGCTGGTCCACGGCGCCAACGGCTGGCTGTTCACCAACAAGGGCGGCGGCTGGGAATATCCGGCGTTCTGGACGATCGGGCTGATCGTGCTGTTTTTATTGGGCGACGGCGCGATGGCGCTGCTACCGGCTTACGGTAAACGCGATTGAGCTGATGCAGCCGAGAGCCCAAGGATTGCCGGGGTATCGGCCGGCTGCTCGTTGAACGCCGTTGCCACAATCCGCCGATACCAGCGCTCGGCGTCGGCGCTTGCGACCGAGCTTACCTGCGATCCGATGCGCAGGATGCGGCCGCCCTCGATCCGAAATTCGGCGCGGTGCACGATCGCCGCCGCCGGCTCCAGCACGCTGTAGCAAACGCTGGCGAAATTTCCCGCCGTAACCTCTCTGCCGGCGAGCAGCGCGACGATCGCACGCGCGCATTGCCGGGCCTGGCTGCAAGCGGCCGATGCCGCCTTCGGCATGGCATCGGCGATGCAGGCATCGCCGATCACATGGACGTTGCGCATCAACGTCGATTCGAAGGTCAGGGGATCGACCGGGCACCAGCCGTGAGCGGAAGCCAAACCGGCATCGGGCGCCAGTTGTCCCGGTGCCTGCGGCAAAATGACGTTCGCGACCGCGACCCGGTGCGCGCCGCCCGCCGTATATAAAGTCATCGCCGCAGGATCGACACGCAGCACCGCACCGCCCTCGGTCGATGCGATCCACTCGATCATTCCTGGATACAGCCGCCGCCAGGCCGCCGTGAACAGATCCTGCTCGGGAAATGCATTGTTGGCATCCAAGATAAGCACTTTCGAACGGGGCTTGCGCCGCTGCAGATAACGGGCGATCAAGCTCGCACGCTCGTACGGCGCCGGCGGGCAGCGCATCAAACCCGACGGCACGCTGATCGCGACGATGCCGCCGTCGGACATCGCCCGCAATTGCCGCGCGAGGCGCAGTGTCTCGGCGCCCGCCTGCCACGCATGCGGCATCTTCAGCGCGGCCGCCCGCGTATAGCCCGGCAGCTTCTGCGGCAGGAAGCGGATTCCCGGCGCGACCACCAGGCGATCGAAGGCGACGCTGTGGCCGCCGTCGAGCCGAACCTCGTGTTTGGCCAAATCGATGCCGGTGGCGCGCTCGCCGAGCACCTGGACGCCGGCGCGGCGCACGCCCTCGCGCGTGACCCGAATCGATGCCATCGTGCGCATGCCGCCGATGACTTCGTTGCTCATCGGACAGCTTGCATAGCGCACAACGGGATCGATCAGATTCACCTCAAGCGCCGGATTCAGCCGGCGCAAGTACAGCGCGCAGGCCGAGCCGCCGAAGCCGCCGCCGATGATGGCGACGCGGGCCTTGGCGCCGGCGCGCACTCGCGCGCCTTTGCCCATTGCCGCAAGGCCGGAGAGTGCGGCCAATGCGCTGGACTTCAGGAAGACGCGCCGTCGCATGCGCACCGCCGGTTCACTGCCATTCCAATTGCCGATAGACGAGTGCCACATTGTGCGGATGCGTAGCGTCCCACAGCAGCCATTTCGGCTTTTGGGCGATGGCGACGTGCGCGATCGCATGCTGCATCGATTGCCCGCGCGCGATATCGCCGCGTACGCCTTCCAGCAGCGCGTTCAAGTAACCGCGCTGAAGAGCGAGAGCGGCCGGCAGATCCGCGGTGAGCGGGCCGTGACCGGGCACCGCGCGGCGCACCTGCAGGCGCGCGAGATCGTCGATCACCGCGAGCCAACCGCTCACGCTGCCATCGACCGCGGGCAATCGTTGGCGAAACAGCAGGTCGCCGGTCCACAAGGTTTGGCTGCGCTCGTCGAGCACCGTCAGGTCGCAGTCGGTGTGCGCCGTCGGCCAGGCCTGCAGCAGCAGGCGCCGGCCGCCGAGGTCGAGCGTCAGCGTACTGCGGACCAGGCGGTCGGGCGCGATGATTTGCCGCGCGCTCGGCGGTTGGTCGAGATCGGCACCGTAGTGAATGAGGAAAAAGCTGCGGTTGCGCGCGATCGCCGCGGGCAGCAACGCGTGGCCGACGAAACTCGGATGGTCCGGCTGGAAAGCGAAATCGCCGAGTACGTGATCGACGTGCACATGCGTGTTGATGACGTAGCAGATCGGCACCGCCGTACGCCGTTTGATCGCGGCGCGCAGCGCACGGCCGATGCGCGTCGAGCCCCCGGTATCGACGACCGCGACACAGCGGCCGCCGACGATGAAGCCGATGTTGGCGATGTCGTCGTGGCCGGGTGCGGTCAGGGGCAACATCCGGCCGAAGTGCACGAAATCACCGGGGGCGACTTGCTCGACCGCAAACGGGGCGTCGGCGCCGGCTGCGCGCCCCCATGATTTCGCCGGTCGAAGAGCCGCGCAGCACAGCGCGATCAGTGCACCGGCCAGCAGGATTTCGCGGCGACCGCCCTTCAATGTCCTGCCGCGCGCACGGTCCCGGGACGCTGCCAGATCGCGCTGAAGTGCGCATCTTTCGAGTCGACGATGTCCGCCTCAATCGGCGCCGGCAGCAGCGCGTCCGAGCTGATGCGCAGCGTCGGGTTCTGGCTGAGGGAAATGCCCGTCTTCGCCTCGACCCACGGCCGGCCGCCGGCGCTCAGACGGAATTGCGCGACGTAGTGCGGCGGGATCGGATCTCCGGAGAGCGGATCGATTTGAAAACCCGAATAATTGGGGTGACGAACGCCGACTCGCAGCGTCTTGCCGTCCGGCGTCGACCAAAAGCGAATCTCGCCGATCTTGCCGCCCGCGGCGACAGTCGGCGGCGCCGAGCAGCCGCCGCTCGCGTTGACCCACTGACTGCGCATTTCCAAGCGGCCGTCGGTGGTCTCCGCGATCGCGAGCACCGTGGTAAAGCGGTCGACGCGCACATGCAAGCCGACTTCGCTTATGCGCGCGCCCGGCGCGAAGTCGAAGGTGGCGGCGAGCGGCGAGGGATTGTTGTCGATAATGATGCGCAATTGCTTGATCCGCCCGACCGCGGCGGCCCCGAAGCGCACGGTCAACGGCGTCGACGCCGGATCGGGCGTGTTCGCGGGCGCCTGCAGGCTCATGAACTTCTCGTCGAGCAAACCGATATCCCGATCGCCGTAGAATTGTTTCTGCAGATAGAGCCAGGCGCCCGGATCGGGCCCCTGCACCTGGCCGACAGCCGAGGAGGAGCCGAGGAACATCGGCAGCGAGCATGACAGCAGCAAGACCGCGGCGCATCGCCGCCGCGCCGCGCGGCGCGGCTCGCGGGCGATTCGCGCAATCGACGGGCGCAAGGGCATGGCGATGTCTCCGGTCGCTTGGACGGTGGCTTGGGCGACTTGACGGCAGAGCTTAAGGCGTTCCACCCTCGGGCACAAACGCGCCGCGTACTTCTTCGAGCACGGCGTCTGCAGGGGCGTCGACTCGCCGCAGAGCTCCTGGGATGGCTCGCTCACGGTCCGAGAAAAGCCTCCATGTGAAACTGCGCCTGCTGCGCCTCGTACCGGTACGCGGCGCCGACCGGGCAACTGCGCCGCGCCCGGCAACCGCAGCGCAGGCAATCGATGCCCGCCGGCGCGGCGACGTGACCGCTGCAGGCCAACCGATCGAAGCCGCCGGGAGTGAACGCCCCCACGGGACAGCCGTGAAGACAGGGCTTCTCGCTACAGGAGTCGCATGGGCTGGCTCGCCACTCGACCGCCGGCAGCCCGAGGCGTGCGCGGAATGCGAGCGCGCCGCGGTACGCATGCCAGAGCCCGAAGTCGGGATGAATCAAGATGCCGAGCGGCGAGTCGTGCACCGGCTCGGCACGCTTTGCCCAGCGTTGAAACGGCAGCCACGGCGGACCTTGCGAGGGATATAGGCCGCGCGCGCCGCAGCGCGCGCCGATCTCATCGAGGATGCGCTGCGACCAGCGGTCGAGGGGATTTGGACGGCCGTCGGCGCGTTCCGCCGAGGATGCGAACGCCGGCCATTGACGGCCGCCGACGAATCCGAACAGCACCAAGGCGGCGACCGCACCGCCGTCGGCGAATGGCGGCACGCCATCCCGCGGTTCGGGATAAAAGCCGCCACGGCAGGCCAAGCCGGCCGCCGCGGCATCGGCGCACAGCCGTTCGAAGCTCAATGCGGGCACGGCGGCTTATCCCCGGTCACGATAAGGAAACCAGCAGGCTTTGCGCGCCGTGACGTGCTCGGCGTGCGCATGCTTCGACGCCGCGGCCTGCGCCGCCCAGAGCGCGATGCAGGGGTCCTGCGTGTAAACGGAGGCATTGACTGCGCACTCGCCGTGGTGGGCGATGCGGATCGCCTCCTCGGCATCGGCGGCCGCAACGATCGACAGCACCGGCCCGCATATCTGTTCGTGCGCCGCTAAGCGCTCCGCGCCGATCTCGGTCATGATCGTCGGCTGAAAGAAATATCCCGGCAGGCCCCAAGGCTTGAAGCGCAGACCGCCAAGCTTGAGGCGCGCACCGTCCTTGAGCGCGTAGGCGACCTGGTCGCCGACGCGGCTGACGGCCTCGGCCGAGATCAGCGGCCCCAAATCGGTGTCGCTTTTCAGCGGATCGCCGACCTCGAGCATTCCGACGTACTCGTGGAGCCGATCGGCGAACTGCGCGGCAATCGCGCGTTCGACGACGATGCGTTTGCCCGCACCGCACGCCTGGCCGGCGTGGCGCAGCCGGGCCCATGCCACGCCCGGCACCGCGAGGTCGAGGTCCGCGTCCTTAAAGACGATGCTCGCGCCCGCTGCGCAATCCTCCAGCGTGAGCTCCCTCTGCCGTATGCCGGCCGCCGCAGACCCCGCGAATGCCAACCGGTCGACGTCGGCATGCTCGAGGAGTGCATCGGCGGTGGCGGCTCCGCCGGTGACGACATTGACGACGCCGCGCGGCAACCGCGCAAACAGCTCGGCAAGCTTCAGGCTGGACAAGGGATTCTGCTGCGGCGGCTTGCAGACCGCCGTGTGGCCGGCGGCGATCGCCGGCGCCAAGATCCTCGCCATCCGCCATAGCGGATTTTCGAACGACACGATCGCCGCGACCACGCCCGCCCCGGCCGAGCCGCCGTCGTGCGCGGCCGCCGCGCCCTGCTCGAAGCAGGCTGCGGCGGCAACGACGTCGTCGCGCGACTCGCACAGCGGGCTGCCGCACTCCTGCGTCGACAACATCGCAAGCGCCTGCCCCTGCGCCCGCACGCGCGCGCCGATCTCACCGAGCAGCGCGGCCTTGTCGGCACCCGGCATCCGGCGCCACGCGCTTCGCGCGCTCTTCGCAGCGGCGACCGCGCGCCCCACGTCCGGGGCGCCGCACTCGGCAACGACGCCCTGCGGCGCGAGCGTCGCGGGATTGTTGATCTCGCGGCCCGCCCGCGCGAGCGCCTCGACCCATGCGCCGTCGATGAGGATTTTGTGCACGCAGCCCGCCTAAGCGCCGGAACAGCCCCGGCCGATTGTGCCACGTTCCCAAACGCACAGACGAACGCACTTGCGCGCGGCAGACTGGCCGCTCACCTGACGGGCAGAACCGCCGTCGTCGCTTGAAGGAGTGCGTGCGTGGACCTTATCATCGTTGTAATCATCCTGTTGCTGTTGTTCGGCGGCGGCGGCGGGATTTATTGGGGAATGGGCGCAGGCTGGGGGATCGGACCGATCGGTCTGATCATTGCCGTTTGCGTCGTGGCTTTTCTGTTGTACGGACGCCGCGGCAGAACTTAGTACGCCCCTGGGTTCGAGGTCGTGCGCGCGATTAGAACGGCCTGACCGGTAGAGGCGATCAGGATCTGCGCCGGGCCGATGACGAAGTCGATGACGATACCGGCATTTTCGGTGCGCGCCGCGCGGCCTAGCCTCCAAACGACGACTCTTGCCCGCACGACATTGATCAGAAGCCCGGGACGCCGCTGGGTGCGCATACCGGCGGTCAGCGCGGCTGCGCTTCGCAATAGCCATAGGACATTCTCTCTCTGCTGCGCATCGCGCGGCCAGTGGCCCACGAGGTCGCGGAACTTCCGCGCGTCGGATGTGTGGACGCCCGACCGCTGTGCCAGGTCGACGGGCTTGGCGGTGGCGGCGACGGCGTCTGCCAGACCATCGGTAACTGCGGGCGCGTTCGTGAATTTCCAGAGGACGGTGCTCGCCAGATCGAGCCCCATCGCGCGCGGCGCCACGGCCGTTACGGTCGCGGTGCACCAGGTGCGCGGCGACCCTGCCTTCGGCAACAGCAACGTCGCCAGCCCGCTTGCCGCGTCATACCCCACGGTCGGGCGACGCGGTGCGCGGACCGC
Organism: Steroidobacteraceae bacterium; assembly: GCA_035531435.1. Taxonomy (GTDB): domain Bacteria; phylum Pseudomonadota; class Gammaproteobacteria; order Steroidobacterales; family Steroidobacteraceae; genus Bog-1198. The sequence goes on from DATKSW010000007.1 coordinate 71,765, forward strand.
GCACGGCAGATTGATACTAGCCGCCGTGGCAGCGGCTGCCGGCGCTGCACCCATGCTGGTCCGATGGCCGGCGCCGCAGGCGGCCAAGCCGAGGACCGGCCACGCCCAGAACAGACGGGTGCGTGCATGGAGCCATCCAAAAGACTTCTTCATAAGGCCATTGCGCTTTCGCGGCGAGCGGATCAGGCGTCTTCGAATATGGATTCCGTTTAACCCATCAGCGCGCATCCATCTGTGCGCATGCGAACATAGCGATGCGATCGGCGGATCCGCCATGGCGCCGTGCCACAATGTGTCCTTTCGTACGGACGGCCGCCGGGCGACAATGCAACGCTGCGCCGGTGCAGCGCTGCGCGGCGCAACGGTGCAACGGGGCATAATACGCAGATGCAAGACTCGATCAGGTAACGGCGCATCGTCGCCACTCCTATGCCGCCTCTGCCCGCGTTTGCACGAGCGCTTCGCCATTTTCGAGCGGGTGAGTTCGATCATGGGGCGGTGCTCGCGGAAATCGAACGGCAGGTGACGGCCGAAAAGATCGCGCCGCGGTTGCTGCTCGAATGCCTGCGGCTGCAACAAGTGGCCGAGCCGCTGCCGAAAGATGCCTACGAGGCGATCTACAGCGTCATCGTCAATTGGCCGCAGGACCCGACGGTGGTCACTGAAGCCGCGCAGGAGCCGCAGTCTGAGCGCCGGCGGACCACCGCCGTCGGCGATCTGTTGCAAGAGCGTTTCAAACTCCTCTCCTTGATCGGCGCCGGCGGCATGAGCCGCGTATTCAAGGCGGTCGATCTGCGCCGGCTCGAGGCCGGCGTTGCCGATCCTTACGTTGCCGTCAAAGTTCTGAGCAAACCCTTCACCGAGTATTTCGGTTCCCTGGCGGCCCTGCAGGCCGAGGCCCATAAATTGCAGAGCCTCTCGCATCCGAATATCGTCCGCGTCAACGACTGTGCGCGGGACGGCGAGATCGTCTTCATGACCATGGAATATCTCGCCGGCGAATCGCTGCAGGCCAAAATGCGCCGCAGCCCCAATTCGAGGATGGACACGGCCACGGCGCGAGCCATCGTCGTCGCGATGGCGAACGCACTCGCCTATGCGCATCGCAATCACATCGTGCACGGCGATCTGAAACCCGCGAACGTGATCATCACCAACGACGGCGAAGTCAAGGTCATCGACTTCGGTATGGCGAAATTCGTCGCCCGTAAGGAGGAAGCCGGAAACGGCGAAGCGTCGCAACCGACCAAGCAACCGAAAGCCGTCACGCCGCGCTATGCAAGCCCCGAAATGTTGGCAGGGAACGACCCGCAGCCGGCGGACGACGTCTATGCGCTGGCCTGTCTCGCTTATGAAATCCTGAGCGGCCGACTGCCGTTCGGCGCACGCGGCGCGGCCGGTGCGATAGATCCGCGCTCGCAGCTGCGCAGGCCGCCGAAGATGCGCAAGCAGCACTACCTTGCGCTGCGCGGGGCGCTGCAATTCGAGCGGCGCGCCCGCACGCCGACGGTACGTCAATTCCTGCAAGAGTTCACGGGCTCGCCCCGCGCGTTTCTCATCAGCGGCTACGCCTGGGCGGCTATCGCGGCCCTGCTGCTCGGCGCCGGCACGTGGGCGGGATTGCATCTGCTCCACTTCAAGGCAACGGGCGAGCCGGCCGCCGGCGCGGCGGCGCCGACTTTCATCCGCGATTGCCCGACCTGTATGTTGCTGCGGGTGCTGCCTGCCGGTCGTTTCATGGAGGGCGCGGCACCCGGCGACGCCCTTGCATCACCGTTCGAGCGGCCGCAGCATCCGGTGGTCCTCGGCCGCCCGTTCGCCATCGCCGTGAACCAGACGACGGTCGGGGAATTCCGAGAATTCGCGCAGGCCACGCACCGCAATATGCAGGGCTGCACCATCTACGACGGGCATTGGCATTATCAAGCGGATGCCAGCTGGCAAGCGCCGGGGTTTGCGCAGACCGCGGCCCATCCGGTGACCTGCGTCTCCTGGAACGACGCGCGCGCCTATGCCGCCTGGCTATCGCAGAAGAACGGGCACACCTACCGCTTGCCGAGCGCCGCGCAATGGGAATACGCGGCACGGGCCGGGGTCGAGGCGGCGCAGCCTTGGGGGGCGAACGCGGCGGGCGCCTGCCTCGTCGCCAATGTCGCGGATCGGAGTGCGGCGCAACGCTTTCCCAGCTGGCAGGTATTTCCCTGTAATGATGGCTACGTGAACACGGCTCCGGTCGGATCGTTCGCCGCGAATGCGTTCGGCCTGCACGACATGCTGGGAAACGTGTTCGAATGGGTCGAGGATTGTTGGCGGAATAATTACGCGGGCGCGCCCGCGGACGGCTCCGCCAGCATGAGCGGCGATTGCACGCAGCACGAGTTGCGCGGCGGCTCCTGGTACACCGCGCCGCAATACGTGCGCCTGTCGTATCGCAATCGCTTCCCAGCCGATTACCGCAGCAGCAGCGTCGGTTTTCGTTTGCTACGGGACTTGAGCCGGCGATGACCGCAACGAAGCGTACCGGCCAGCTCATCGCCGTGTTGCTGCTGTTGGCGAGCGCCGAGGCATCGCCAGGAGTGCCGAACGGCGCCGCGCCACAACGGCGCTTGTCGCAAGCGATCTTCGACTGTACCGAGCGCTCGCAATTGATTGCATGCGACGACGCGATGCACCTCAAACCCGGCGACCCTGCGCTGCTGATCGCGGAAGCCGATACACTCGTGCGCCTGCAGCGTCCCGGAGAGGCGATCGGCGTCTATCGCAATGCGCTGCGGCTTGGGGCCGAGGGGGCGATCGTGAACGAAAAAATTGCCGGCGCCGAGATCAAGCGGCGCGCGCTGCTCGCAATTTGCACGGCCACGCACGGAGAGGCGGGCCTGCGCGCTTGCGAATCGGCGTGGCTGCCGGGTGCGCCGGATGAAGGGGACCTATTCAAACGCCGCGCGGCGCTGCTGCAAGCGGCAGGCCGGAAATCCGCGGCGCTGAGTGCGTATCTGGAGGCGGCGCGCTTGCGACCGCAGGACCCCGACGTCGCACGCGCCATCGTCGCGTTGAGCGACCGTGCGGCGGACCCGGATGCCGCGCTGTTGACGGCCCGCGGCGCGGCGCTGCTCAAATTGAACCGGCCCGCCGAGGCGATCGCCGTGCTGCGGCGCGCTTTGGCCTTGGCGCCGGATCTGAAGTCGGCGACCATGCAATTGCGGGTGGCGCAACGCGCCTACGCCAGCGGGCGCCGCCAGCGCACGCTTCGCGCCGCCGCCGCTTCGGCCGCCGAGTCCGCAAAAACCGGCGGCGGCCGCTACTCGAACGTCGATGCCGTGAGTCATTCGAATTAATGCCGCAATCCACCAGAGTTCGCCGGTCGGGCGCCGGCATCATCCTGCCGCTGATGCTCGCGGCCTGCGGCGGCGGCAGTCCAGTCGTCAACGCCCCGGTGGCGCCCGGACCTGCGCCACCGCCGGCGAACGGCACGGCGCAAACCATGACCGATGTCGTCACCTACAAGAACGATGCGTCTAGAAGCGGCGCCGATCTCAGCGAGTCGCTGCTCACGCCGAGCGACGTCGATGCCTCGAGTTTCGGCTTGCTGCGCATCCTGCCGGTGGACGGCAAGGTCGATGCCCAGCCGCTGTACCTTTCCCACTTCTCGATCGACGGTGTCTTGCACAACACCGTCTTCGTCGCCACGGAACACGATTCCGTCTATGCCTTCGATGCGGATACCGGCGCCCTGCTATGGCAGGTCTCGCTGCTCGGGGCCGGCGAGACGACCAGCGATGCGCACGGTTGCGGTCAGGTGGTTCCGGAGATCGGCATCACCACGACGCCCGTGATCGACCGTCACGCCGGCGCCCACGGCGAAATCTACGTGGTCGCGATGTCCAAGGACGGTTCGTCGATCTACCATCAGCGCCTGCACGCCCTCGATCTCGCGAGCGGGGCTGAACAACAGAACGGACCGACCGAGATCGCGGCGACCTACCCGACCGCCGGCGGCGGCACGACGGCATTCGATCCCGGACAATACGAAGAGCGCGCGGCGTTGCTGCTGTACGACGGCACGCTGTATACGAGTTGGAGCTCGCACTGCGACGACCGGCCCTATGGCGGCTGGATCATCGCCTATTCGCAAAGCACGCTGAGGCAGAGCGCCGTCCTCGACGTCGGACCGAACGGCGGCGGCACGGGACCCGCGATCTGGATGAGCGGCGGCGGCCCGGCCGTCGATGCGGCCGGCAACCTATACCTATTGACGGCGAACGGCGCATTCGAGACCACGCTGGATGCGGGCGGTTTCCCGAGCAAACAGGATTACGGCAATTCCTTCCTGCGCATCTCGACCGCCGGCGGCGGCTTGCGCGTCGCGGATTACTTCACGGTCGACAATGAGGTCGTCGAATCCGCCGCGGATATGGACCTTGGTTCTGGCGGCGCGATGCTGCTGCCGGATCTCGAAGATGCGGCGGGCAACGTGCGGCATCTGCTGGTCGGCGCCGGCAAAGACGGCAATATCTACGTGGTCGACCGCGATTCGATGGGAAAATTCAATCCCTCCAGAAACGCGATCTGGCAACAGCTGAGCGGCGCATTGCCGTCGGGAGTATGGTCGACGCCCGCATACTTCAACGGCACGCTCTACTACGGCGCGCGAAACGCGCCGCTGAAAGCCTTCACGTTCAGCAATGCCAAGCTCATCGCCACCCCGCAGTCGCAGAGCGCCTCCGAGTTCGGCTATCCGGGTACCGCGCCCAGCGTATCGGCGAACGGCACGGCGAACGCGATCGTCTGGGCGAACCAGAACAGCGATCCGGCCGTGCTGCACGCCTACGATGCGGGTAACCTTGCGCATGAACTCTACAACAGCAATCAAGCGGCCGCCGATCGCGATCATTTCGGCGCCGGCGACAAATACATCACGCCGACCGTGGCCGACGGCAAAGTGTTCGTCGGCACTACGGGCGGTGTCGCCGTCTTCGGCCTGCTGCACTGAACCTCCCCGCGCAAGCATGTTGCGCACGGCGCGTTCATGCTACCGTACGGCGCGTGGAAACTAGCCGACGCGATACCGGGCTGCTGCGCACCGTAGGACCCGTCGGCCTCGCGGCGAGCACGATCAGCATGATCGTCGGCGCGGGCATCTTCGCGGTGCCGGGAGCGCTCGCCGCGAGCATAGGCGCTTACGCACCGCTCGCGATTTTGGTCTGCGCCGTCGCGGTCGGCGCCGTCGCCATTTGCTTCGCCGAGGGCGGCAGCCGCATACCGAGCAGCGGCGGCGCCTACGCCTACGTGGAAGCCGCGTTCGGACCGCTTGCGGGCTACGTCGCCGGCACCTTGTTATGGTTCGGCGACGTCCTCGCCTGCGGCGGCATCGCCGCGGCGCTCGCCGATGTGATCACAAGCCTGTTGCCCGGGCCCCTCAAGGCGCCGGCGCATGCGCTGCTCATCGTCGGCGTCATCGCCGGCATCGCCTACATCAACATCGGCGGCATTGCCGGCGGTATACGGCTCGTCAATGCGGCGACGCTGCTGAAACTCCTGCCGCTCGTGATTTTCGTCGTCGTCGGCGCGGGCGCCGTGCATGCCGGAAATTTTGCGGTCGCGGCGCACCCGGACACGAACGGCCTGGGCCGCGCACTGATCCTCGCGCTGTTCGCATTCATGGGCATGGAGACCGCGCTTTGCGCGAGCGGCGAGGTCCGAGAGCCGGCGCGCACCATTCCACGCGCGCTGGCCCTCGCCATGGTCTCGGTGACGCTGCTGTACGCCGGGATTCAAATCGTCGCACAGGGCATTCTCGGCCCGGCGCTCGCCCTCTCCAGCGTACCGCTCGCCGATGCCATGGCGCGAATCAGCCCGGGGCTGCGGCTGTTGATGGTGGCGGGCGCCGCACTGGCGATGTTCGGCTACCTCGGCAGCGACATCCTCAGCAGCCCGCGCATCTTGTTCGCTTTTGCGCGCGACGGCCTATTGCCGAGCGTGCTCGGGCGCGTGCACGCACGCAGCCGTGCGCCGCACGTGGCGATCCTCTGCTACGCCGCGCTCGCCATCGGTTTCGCGCTCAGCGGTACGTTCGGCGAACTCGCCGTGCTCTCCGCATTGTCCAGCGCGGGTTTGTATATCGTCGGCTGCCTGGCGGCCTGGCGGCTCGCGCGCCTCGGCGTCGCGCGGGCCGGCACGCCGCTCGCCTTTCGGTGGCTCGGAACGGCCGCGGCGGTGGGCGTCGCCTCGATGCTGGCGTTTATCGCCCTCGCCTCGCGCGCGGAAATCGGCGGCCTCGCGGCACTGATTACCGTCAGCGCCCTGCTCTACGTCGGACAGACGCGATTGATGCGCCGCAGGAATCCGGCCCACAGTCCATGATTGGCGGTCAACGGCCGCCCTGATGCTGCGTTCATCTACAGACCGGCATGTGCCGGCAGGCTCCTGAGAGAGGCGGCAATGGCAAGCGATCCACGTCGTGCGGCGAGCGCCGTCAACCGCTTCGGACTGGGCGCGCGGCCGGGGGATTTCCCGCAAGTGGCCGATCCCGCCGACTGGCTGCTTGCGCAGACGCAGAGGCCGCCGGCCGGTGGCGAGCAGTTCGACGGTCTGCCCGACAGCTTGGATTACCTCAAACTCGAGTCCAAGGTGGTCCTCGAGCGGCGCGCCTTGCGCCGCCAAGGCGCCATGGCGCCGGCGCCGGCCCCCGCCGCCGGCGGCAAACCGGTAAACCCGCTCGCGCGCATTTATATCAAAACTTTCGGCGCGGATCTGCGCCGCGAAGCCGTCGCCCGCTGGCAGGTGGCGGCGACCACCGATACGCCGTTCAGCGAGCGGCTGGTGCGCTTCTGGTCGAACCACTTCGCCGTGTCGATCGACAAGGGGCCGGCACGTCTGTATGCCGCACCGATGGAGCGCGAGGCGATCCGCCCGCACGTCAACGGCCGGTTCATCGACATGCTTCTCGCCGTGGAGGCGCATCCGGCGATGCTGCGCTACCTGGATCAGGCGCAATCGGTCGGGCCCGATTCGATGCTCGCGCGACGCGTGGACCGGCGTCTCGCCGCGCGCGCGAACGGCAAGCCGGCGCGCACATTGGGCCTGAACGAGAATCTGGCACGCGAAATCATGGAACTGCACACTTTGGGCGTGAACGGCGGCTACACCCAGGCCGATGTCACCGAGTTCGCACGCGCCTTGACCGGCTGGAGCATGCCGTTCCCGGTGCAAATCGCTCGCGGCATCGACGACGACAGATCGTTCGTCTTCCGCGAGGCGGCGCACGAACCCGGCACGCGTACCGTGCTGGGCCGGCGCTACCCGCAAGACGGAATACAGCAAGCCCGCGCGATACTCGCCGATCTGGCGCTGCGGCCGGCGACCGCGCGGCACCTCGCCGCCGAGCTCGCGCAGCACTTCATCGCCGATCGTCCGCCGCCGGCCTTGGTCGAGCGCATGGCGCAGGCCTACCTCGATGGCGACGGCGCGCTGCCGGCGATGTACGCGGCACTGGTTCATTCCTCCGAGGCCTGGAGCGGTGATGCCGTGAAGTTTCGCACACCGCAGGATTTCGTCGTCGCCGGATTGCGCGCCGGCGGCATCGTTATCGGCGCCAAACCGCAGCCCTGGGAGAGCTTCCTGCAGCGTCTCGGCCAGCCGACCTTCATGCCGCGCTCGCCGGCGGGATTCACCGACGTGGCGAGCGACTGGATCGCGCCCGATGCACTGTGGAAGCGGCTGCAGGTCGCCGAAGCCATGGCGGAGCGCGTGCCGCGCGCCGGTCTCGATCCGCGGGCGCTGGCGCGCGCGGTCCTCGGCCCGGGATTGAACGCGGAAACCGACCGCGCGCTCGCGCGCGCCGAGGCGCCGCAACAGGCGGTGGCCATACTATTCGCGAGCCCCGAGTTTCAGTGGAGGGTTTGAAATGAGCAGCCGACGCGAATTCCTGAGCCTGCTCGGTGCGAGCGCCGCCGGCGCCACGGCGCTGACTCTCTGGCCCGGCGTGACGCGCGCCGCGACCGGCGCCGACAGCCGCTTTCTCGTGCTGATGCTGCGCGGCGGTCTCGACGGCGTGCACGCCGTGCCGCCGTGGGGCGATCCGGCGTACGCGCGCGCGCGCGGCCCGATGGCACTGACGCCCGCGGCTCCGGCCGCGGACGGTGCGCCCGCGGCGCTGAAGCTCGACGGCACGTTCGCGCTGCATCCGGCGCTCGCCGGCGCCGCCGAGCTGTACGCGCGCGGCGAATTCATGCCGCTGATCGCCGCGGCGCCGCCCTATTGGGGGCGATCGCATTTCGATGCGCAAGACTGCGTCGAGAACGGCACCGCCGTGCCGCACGGCGCCCAAACCGGCTGGCTCAACAGAGCCGTTGCCGCTTTGCCGGGCGCCGACGGGCTCGCCGTGGCGACCGTGATGCCGTTGATGCTGCGCGGTCCGGCTGCGGTCGCGAGTTGGTCGCCGCCGCTGCCGCTGCAGGTCAACCCGATCTTGCTGCAGCGGCTCGAGCCGCTGTACGGCGAGGATCCGCGCCTTACCGCCGCGTTCGCCCAAGCGATCGCCAATCAGGGTGCGGATCAGGCGATCGACCGCGACATGCGAGGCGGCGGCATGCGAGGCGGCGGCATGGCCGCGCCGGCGCAGGGCCGACTGCCCGGCCTGATGAAGGCGGCCGGAACGTTCATGGCGCAGGAGCATGGACCGCGCATCGGCTTCGTCGAAGACTACGGCTGGGACACCCACGCCAACGAAGCGCCGATCCTCGCGCGCAAGCTGAAGGAACTCGACGATGCCTTCGCCGCGTTCCGCGCCGCCGCGGCGCCGGTCTGGCCGCGCACCGTGCTGATCGCGGTCACAGAGTTCGGCCGCACCGCCGCGATCAACGGCACGAACGGCACCGATCACGGCACCGGCGCGGCCATGTTTCTCGCCGGCGGCGCGCTGCGCGGCGGCCGCGTCGGCGGACAATGGCCGGGCATGGGGCCGGGCGAGCTCTATCAAGGGCGCGACATCCACGCGACGACCGACATCCGCGCGGTGTTCAAGGGCGTGCTCGCGGCGCACTTGGGGCTCACCGAGAGCGCGCTTGCGAGCCGGGTGTTTCCGGGCAGCGCCACGCTCGCGCCGGCCGAGGGGTTGCTGCGCGCGGCCTAGACGCCGCCCGCCCGCCCCGCGCGAGGTGATGGAGCTTTTTGCGGCGGGAAGAATTTATACTCCCTGACCAAGCGCAGTCAGGGAGATCAAGATGCGAAATGGGAAATTTCTGGGCGCGGCGCTGCTCATGGCCGCAGCCGCGGCCGCCGCGGCCGCCGGCGCCACCGCGACTGCCGGCGCCACCGCGACTGCCGGCGTCGCGCCGATCCAACAGCGCGCGCTCGAGCGGCTTTTTCGCAGCGACTGGGACCGCAAGATGCGCGAGAACCCGTTGGACGCGTCCGATCTCGGCGATCGGCGCTTCAACGACCTCTGGCCGGACGAGAGTCTCGCGGCGATCGAGCGTGCCCATCGTGAGGACCGCGCTGCCCTCGCCGCGCTCGCCAAAATTGACAGGAGCGCGCTTTCGCCCGCGCAGCGGGTCAGTTACGACCTGTTCAAGTGGCAGCACGAGGACGCACTGGACTCGTACAAATTCCATGAATACCTGTTCCCGCTCAATCAGCTCGGCGGCATACAAACGGTGGGCGATTATGCCGGGACGCTGCGCTTCTCCACGCTGAAGGATTACCAGGACTGGCTGAAGCGCCTGCAGACATTCGGCCGGTACATGGATCAAACCATCGCGCTCCTGCAGGAGGCCGTCAAGCAGGGCTACACCTTGCCGCGGGTCGTGGCCCAGCGCATCCCGGCGCAGATTGCGCTGAACATCGTCGGCGATCCGGCGGCGAGCACGTTCTACAAGCCGTTCAAGATCATTCCTCGCCACATCGACGCGAAGACCGCCCTGCGCCTGCAAGGCGCCGCGAGGCAGGCCATCGCCGCCGTGGTGATTCCCGCATTCCGGCGCCTGCGCGGATACTTCGACGGCACTTACCTGCCCCAATGCCGCACGAGTCTCGCCGCCGATGCGCTGCCCGACGGCAAGGCCTATTACGCCTATCTGGTGCGCCATTACACGACCACCGATCTTACCCCGGGCGAGGTTCACCGGCTCGGGTTGCGCAAGGTCGCGCAGATCCATCGGCGGATGCTGCGCATAATTCGCAAGTTGCGCTTCAAAGGCGGCTTCGCCGCCTTTCTCGAGACCCTGCGGACCGATCCGAAATTCTATTATTCGAATCCGCAGGACCTGTTGGAGGCGTACAAAGCCGAAGCGAAGACGATCGATCCGCTGTTGGTGAACGAATTCCACAAGCTGCCGCGCATCCCTTGGGGCATCAAGGTGATCCCGGCGGACCAAGCCCCCAACACCTACCCGGCCTATTCCTACCCGCCGGCGGCCGACGGCAGCCGCGCCGCGTACATGTTCGTGAACCTCTACAAGCCGGAGACGCGCCCGAAGTACGAGATTCCGGTGCTCACTTGCCACGAGGGCCGGCCGGGCCACGCGCTACAGCTGTCGCTCGCGACCGAACTCACCGGTCTGCCGGATTTCCGCCGCTTCGGCTACTACAACGCCTACGGCGAAGGCTGGGCGCTGTACGCCGAAGTGTTGTGCGCCGAGATGGGAATCTACGCTACGCCTTACGAGCAATTCGGCGCCCTCTCCTACCAGAGCTGGCGCGCAGTGCGGCTGGTCGTCGACACCGGCATCCATGACGAGGATTGGAGCCGGCAACGCGCGGTCGCGTACATGAAGGCAAATACCGCGCTCAGCGACCAGAACATCAACACCGAAGTGGACCGCTACATCGCCTGGCCCGGCCAATCGCTCTCGTACATGATCGGCGAGCTGACGATCCTGAAACTGCGTGCGCAGGCGCGCATAGCCCTCGGCAGCCGCTTCGACATCAAGGCGTTCAACGACGAGGTCCTCGCCAACGGCACCCTGCCGATGCAGGTGCTGACGCAGGCCGTCGACGCCTGGATCGCCGCACAGCGCGCAAGCGGTTAGCGCGGGCGCCGCTCAAATGCCGGCGTACCACTCGTAGCCTTGGTCTTCCCAGTAGCCGCCGTTGCCGTCGCCGATCGCCGCGAAGGAGTGCAGCAGTTCGATCCGCTTGAGGTATTTGGCCTGCTTGTAGCCGAGCTGCCGGCCGACACGCAGGCGCAGCGGCGCTCCGTTCGGCACCGGCAGCGGCTGATCGTTGAGGCCGTAGGCGAGCAGCGTCTGCGGGTGGCGCGCCTCGGCGAGGTCGAGACTCTCATAGTAGGGAGTACCCGGATCCATGTCGTCGAAGCAGTGAAACACCACGTAGCGGGCGGGGGATGCGACACCCACATGGTCGAGCACCGCGGAGAGCCGCGTGCCCTGCCATTTGCCGATCACGCTCCAGCCTTCCACGCAGTCGTGGCGGGTGATCTGCGTACGCATGTCGAGTCCTTGCAGATCGCCGATCGACAGCGCCGCCGATCGCTGAACCAGTCCGTCCACCTGCAGCCGGTAATCGCGAAAGCCATTGGCAAGCAGGGACTGGTAGGCCGCGCCGCTCGGCATGACCGTGCCGTTGGGGCGAAACACCGCGGAGATGTCCGCCTCGCGGTACTCCGGTGCCAGCGCGCCGGGCGGCGACAGTACGCCCTGAACGCGGCGGTTCAGGACTTCCGCCCGATCGAATATCTTCGGCGCCCAGCTGCTGTCCGAAATGCGGTCGCACGCAGCCGTCAGCGTGCTCGCAGCGGCGCCGATCACCATGCGCAGCAGCGATCGGCGGTCAAGCATGGCTCTGCTCCTCGGCGGCGATCGGCGCCGCGGCGGGTGGGGCGGGTGGGGCGGCATCGACGCCGTAATAACCGCTGATCATGCCGCGCAGCTGGTTGAACGCGCCGCTGATCAACACCTCGAATAGGTGGATCAGCACGAAGGCGGCGAAGGCCCAGGCGATGATGAAGTGGATCGTCCGCGCGGATTGGCGGCCGCCGACCGCCGCCACCAGCGGATTCAGCACCGCGTCCATGCGCGGCGACATCGCGAGCCCCATCAGCACGATGCCCACGCCGAATACGAAGACCACGATCAGGTAGGCGAGCTTTTGCAGGATGTTGTAGCGCAGCGCCTCATCGCCATGCGGATGTTTGAAGCGGACGTGATCGAGGATCGAACGGCCGATCCCGCGCCACTCGGCCGCCGTCGGCCACAGATCCCGCTGCAGGTGTTTGCCCGCGAGCGAGTAGCCGCAGTAGCACAGCCCGTTGAGTACGAACAGCCAGGCGAAGAAGAAGTGCCAGCGCCGTCCCATCGACAGCCAGGTCGATCCGGGGACGGTGAGCCAGGAGGGAAAACCGCGCGCCTCCGGCACGCCGTCGCTGCCGTCGGAGACGCCGAGCACGCCGGTCGTGACGAAGCTATGGCGGCCGATGCGGGTGATGCCGACGAGATCGCCGGCCTGATCCTCGCGCGCATCCAGCGAAAAAATGGCCTTGCCGGGATCGGAGCGGTTGCCCCAGTATAGGTGCGGATGCGCGTTGAAGATCTGCAACCCGCTGAGGAACATCAGCGTCAGCACCAGCACATTGATCCAGTGCATGATGCGGATCGGCAGGCGGTGCCGATAGACCAGTCGGCGGGAATTCACGATTGGCACGGCGTGAAGGCCGGCACGGCCGGGTAGGTATCGAGTACCGTGCCGAGCGCCTCTTTCAACGGGTCGAGCCACGGCTCGAAGTGGCGCCAATGGTCGAGGCCGTCGCGAAAAATCGGCAGGCGCACTTGTTCGGAACTCGCCGTGCGCACCGGCCGTTCGTTCTCGTAGAACTTCAGGCACCCCGGCTCGAACGGCAAGCCGCAATAATCGAGCATGCGGCGCAGCTGCGCCTCGGTATCCTCGATCACCTCTTCATGCAACACCCGCAGCACGCGCCCGGGCAACACCGCATCGACGTGCGCCATCAGTTCGACGTAGTCCCGGTAGTAGCGGCCGATGTCGTCGAGCGCATAGGAGAAATTCTGGCCGCGCGCGAAGTGCTGCTTGAAGCACGAGAAGCAGCAGCCGAGCGGGTGGCGCCGCGCATCGATGATCTTCGCATTCGGCAGGAGCAGGTGGATGAGTCCCGTGTAGAGGAAATTGTTCGGCATTTTGTCGATGAAGAACGGCGCTTGCGTCTTGCGGCGCACACGGGTCGCCGCGATGTAGCGTTCGCCGAAGGCGCGCAGGTCCGCGTGCTCCAATGCCGCCACCGCCTGGGTAAAGCCGCTTTCCTGGTCCCGAGCGCCGCGGCCCGCGAGTTCGCGGGCGAGCTGCGGCATGTCCGGCAGCTCCATCGTACCCTCGACGAGCGAGTGGCTCGCGAGCATCTGCTCGAGAAGCGTCGATCCGGCGCGCGGCAAGCCGACGATGAAGATCGGCGCCTGCGTCGCCGCGCCCGCCGCGGCGCGCGCCGCGAAGAATTCGCGCGTGAACAGCGCCTTCGAGAGGCGCAAAAAGCGCGAATTCTCCCCCGCGCTGTACGGGCGCAGCCTGCGCTGCGTCGCATTGCCGGCGGCGTAATGGGCGAACGCGGCCGCATAGCTAGACGCATCCTCGAGCGCCTTGCCGAGCGCAAACTCGAAATGCAGGCGATCCTCATCGGCGAGAGCGCTCTGCGCCAGCGCCTTGCGCATGGCCTCGATGTCCTCGTCCGCGAAGCGCAACGTCTTCAGGTTGGCGAGACTCCAATACGCCTCGCCCAGGTTCGGCTGCAATGCGATCGCGCGGCGGTAGGCGGCAACGCTGTCCGCGTAGCGGCGCGCCGTCTTCAAGGAATGACCGTAACTCATCCACACTTTCGGCTGCAGCGGAAAAGCGCCGAGCACCGCTTCGTAGACGGCGATCGATTGCCCGTAATCGCCGAGACTCGCGAGGATCGCTGCCTTCAGGTTCAGGTATCCGGGGTTGCGCGGTTCCTGCGCGAGCAGCCGCTCGATCTGCGGCAGCGCCTCCTCCGCCTTCGACTGGCGGTTGAGCACGATCGCAAGGTTGTGCCGTGCCGCATCGAAACTCGGCGCGAGCTCCAGGCAGCGCTCGAGCAGCGCTTGCGCATCCGCATAGCGGCGCAGCCGCGCCGCGACCTCGGCGAGCATGCGCAGCGCGGCGATGTCGGTCGGGTACGCGTGCAAGTGCGCGCGCAGGCGCGCTTCGGCGACCGGCAGATCGTTTTCGACGAGCGCCGCGGCCGCTTGCAGCAGCCGCGGGTCCTGGGTCGCCGCCCGTATATAGCGGGCCCGCGCCTGATCCGCGCCGTGTGCATCGCCCTCTGCATCGAGCTGGTCGGCGAGCAGCCGCCAGGCTTCGGCACTCTCGGGCTTCAGTTGCAGCGCGCGCCGCAGCGCGGCGATGGCTTCACGCCCGCGGCCGGCCTCGCCGCGGGCGATGCCGAGTTCCAGGTGCACCGGCGCCGCGTTCGATTGTTCGCCGGCGAGCGGCTCGAGCACCTCGAGCGCCGCCTGGGTGCGCCCGCAGCGGCGGTGCGCCGTGCCGAGGATCAAGCGAGCGCGTGGATCGCCGGGAACCGCGCAGAGGATCTCCTCGGCCTGCCGCGCGGCAAGCGTCGGATCGCGCTCGAGGAGCCGCGCGGCGTGCGCAAGCGCCACGTCGACAGTCCCAAGCGGCTCATTGGCGTTGCTCATGACGACAGTCGATGCTTCCCGAGGCTTGCAATATTCGTTGCGCTCGATCTATCTGAGCGTGCGACTCGGCAATTGTCAACTAGGGTCAACACCACGCCTGTTGCATTGCCGCCACACTAGCGGCGGATCGTGCGCGATCGACGCTGCGCGGTGGCAGCGCGATCGCTCTCGGTTTTGATCCAGATCAGAGGCCGGCGCGGCCAAGCAGCGCAGACTCCCGCGCTTGCTCGAAAGCCAATGGAGATGCCGCCGCGATGCGCTTGCTGCTGATCAACCCGAAGGCCCCCGAGAGTTTCTGGAATTTCCGCTGGGGGCTAGCGGCGATTCTGCCGGGCAAACGCGCAGTCAATCCACCGCTCGGACTGGCAACGCTCGCCGCACTGTGCCCGCCGCATTGGCAGGTGACGATCGTCGATGAAAATGTCGAACCGCTGCCGCTCGCGCCCGCGGCCGATCTGATCGGCATCGCCGGCATGGGAGTGCAGTTCCGCCGGCAGAGCGAGTTGCTGCGCTATTACCGAAGCCGCGGCTATTACGTCGTCGCCGGCGGCAGCTTCGCGTCGCTCTGTCCGGAACGCTACACCGAGCTCGCGGACAGCGTCATCTGCGGCGAGGCCGAATATATCTGGCCCGATTTTTGCCGCGATTTCGCCGAGCGGCGGGCATTGCCGCTGTACCGCGAGAGCGGCAGCGTCGATTTGCAGATCTCGCCGGTGCCGCGTTTCGATCTGCTCAAGCTCGAGCTGTACGCGGCGGTGACCTTGCAGTTCTCGCGCGGCTGCCCCTACCTGTGCGAGTTCTGCGACATCATCGTCATGTTCGGGCGCCGCCCGCGCCACAAAACCACGGAGCAGATCGGCCGCGAACTGGACCGTCTGCGGGAACTCGGCGTGCGCAACCTGTTTTTCGTCGACGACAATCTCATCGGCAATCGGCGCAAAGCCAAGGATTTGCTGCTGTTCCTCGCGCAATACCAGAGGCGGCACCGCTACGACTTCAGCTTCGGTACCGAAGCGTCTCTGAACCTCGCCAGGGATCCGCAGCTGATGACCCTGTTTCGCGAAGCCCATTTCGGCTGGGTATTCATCGGCATCGAATCGCCGGATGAAAACAGCCTGCGCGAAACCCGCAAGGTCCAGAACGTCGGCGAACACCCGCTGCTCGCCGTGCAGCGTATCTACAGCTACGGAATCGACATCCTGGCCGGCTTCATCATCGGCTTCGACCATGATTGCGCCGAGACTTTCGACCTCCAATACGAGTTCATCATGCGCTCCGGCATTCAGGCGGCGATGATCGGCCTGCTCACCGCGCTGCCGCGCACCCCGCTGCACGAGCGACTGCGCCTGGCCGGGCGCCTCAGGGAGCAAGCCCATGAGGGGGACAACACCAAGCTCGCGACCAACGTCGTGCCGCTCGGCATGAGCTACCAAGCGCTGCTCGAGGGCTACAAGCGCCTGTACGCGCGATTGCTGACGGACGAGGCGATCGCGCGGCGCATCGTCAATAAACACCGCCTGCTGCGCCGACCCGCTCGCGGCGCGCACTACGGTCCGATCGACCGCTGGCGGATCGTGGCGCGATTGCTCAAGCACGGGGTGTTTCCCGGCGGCCCGTCGAGAATTTACCGCTTCGCGCGCAGTCTGCCGTGGCGCGCACCGCGCAATATTCCTCTGGCCGTCGCCGATTGGATCGCGAGTCTGTCGATGCGCGACTACGTCGAACGCCATTTTGGCGATCGTGCGCCGCAACCGGCCGCGGCCTGGGACACGCGGGTGGTTCGACTGAGCGACACGCTCGCGCGCTACGACGCCGGCGGACGAGTGAGCGTGAGCCATCGAACCTGCGCAACGGGGACCCCGATCCTGACGCTGTCTCTCGGCGCCTGGAGGAACAGCCGATTGTGCGCGCGCTTGAGCCGGCAACTCTGCGCTTTGCTGGTCGACACCCCCTCGAAGCTCGTATTGCGCATCGAGGCGATCGGCCGCGCGGACTTGCCGCAGGTCCGCCGGCTGCTGCGCCGACTGGCCCGCTTCGGCGACCGGGTATCGATTGAACTGAGTGAAAAGCTCCACGACTTGATTTCGATGGATGTTTGGGGGTTTGAACTGGTGCTGCCGGGGGCGGCGAGCCAATGATGGGCGGCACAAAGCCGCAGAAGCATGGGTAGTTCCACTTTGCTGCGAAGCGCAGCGGCCGTGCTGCCGCGAGCGCTGCTCGGCCGGCTCGCGAACGGCATCGTCCGCGGCCTCGGACGCACTCATCCGCGGCTGATCGCGAACCTCGCGGCGCTCGAGCCGGCCGTCGTGCACATCACACCGCTCGACTTGCCGTATTGCTTCACTCTGCGCATCGGTTGCTCGCCGCTGACGCTGCAGATAGTCGATCATGGTCCGAACGGCGCCGATGCCGGGGTCGCGGCGAGCGCCGCGACGTTCTTGGATCTGCTGGAAGGGCGTATCGACGGCGACGCGCTGTTCTTTCGACGCGACCTCGCGATCTGCGGCAACTCGTCGGTCATCGTCGGACTGCGCAACGTCATGGACCGCGAGCAATTGTGCCTCGCCGATGAGATCGCGGCGCTGCTCGGACCGCTCGGCGCGCCGGCCCGCGCACTCGCCCGGCGTTGCGACCCTATCCTCGATCGCATCGGCGCCCGCGCCGCTGCCTGGCACCGCGGCTTGCACCCGCCGAGCGCGGCCGCCGTCGACGCCACCGCCGAGCTCGATCGATGCCGCGGCGAGATTGCGGCACTCACGGCCCGCCTGGCGAAGCTCGAAGCGCGAGAGCGCAGGCGCGCGGAGAAAGCCGCATGAGCCCACGATATCTGGAACTCGTCTGCCCCGCGGGCACGCCGGCCGCGCTGCGCGCCGCGGTCGATGCCGGCGCCGATTCGGTCTATTGTGGATTTCGCGATTGTACCAATGCGCGCAATTACCCCGGACTGAACTTCGATGCCGATGAGCTGCGCGAGGGGATCGCCTACGCCCACCAGCGCGGCTGCAAATGTCTGGTGGCGATCAACACCTTCCCGCGCGCCGGCGCCGCAGAGCTCTGGCATCGCGCGGTGGACCGGGCGGCCGAGGCAGGCGCCGATGCGGTTATTCTTGCCGACATCGGCGTCCTTCACTACGCCACCCGCCGGCATCCGGGGCTGCGCCGCCACCTATCGGTGCAGGCGGCGGCGGCCAACGCGCCGTCAATCGCCTTTTACCGCGAGAATTTCGACGTCAAGCGGGTGGTTCTGCCGCGCGTGTTGTCGGTCGAGGAAGTGACGGCGCTGATTGCGCAAATCGGCATCGAAGCCGAAGTCTTCGCCTATGGCAGCGTCGGCCCGATGTCGGAGGGACGCTGCTTCCTGTCCTCGTATCTGACCGGCCTGTCGCCGACCAGCGAAGGCGCCTGCGCGCCGGCCAGCCACGTCGCCTATATTCAGCAAGACGGGCGGCTGCTGTCGAAACTCGGCGGGACCACGCTCAATAGCTTCGCGCCGGGCGAGCCCGCCGCCTACCCCACACCGTGCAAGGGCCGCTACGTGACGCACGGCCGCGCCTCGTACCTGTTCGAAGAGCCGGTGGCGCTGAACGCCGTCAACATGCTCCCGGAACTCAAAGCGGCCGGCGTGACGGCGCTCAAAATTGAAGGACGCCAGCGCAGCAAGGCCTATGTTTCACGGGTCGTCGGCACGTTTCGCCGCGCGCTCGATGCGCTCGCCCGCGGCGCTCCGGCGGCCGCGGCGCTCGACGAACTCAAGCTCGAAGCCGAGGGTGGCCGCGAAACCCTCGGCGCCTACCACAAGGGGTGGCGATGAACACGCGTGCGCCGGCGCGCCTGACGCTCGGCCCGCTCCTCTTCCACTGGCCGCCCAAGAAGCGCCGCGATTTCTATTACCGAATCGCCGAAGAGGCGCCCATCGACGCTGTTTATCTCGGTGAAGTGGTTTGCTCCAAGCGCGAACCGCCGTTCGCGCGGCATTTCGCGCAGGTTGCGGCCAGATTGCAAGGCGCGGGCAAAGAGGTCGTGATCTCCACGCTGGCGCTCGTGAGCTGCGCGGCGCAGATCGCCGCGATCCGCGACGCCGCCGCCGGCGGCGCGCTGCTCGAAGCCAACGACGTCGCCTGCTTGCAGCTGCTCGGCGGTGCGCCGCACGTCGTCGGTCCCTACATCAACGTATTCAACGAGGGCGCGCGCGATTTTCTGATCGCTCGCGGAGCGGTGCGCATCGTCCTGCCGGTCGAGATGCCGCTCGCCTCGATGCGCACCGTCGCCGCCGCCGCGCCCACCGCCTTCGAGGTGCAAGTATATGGGCGCCAGCCGCTGTCGGTCGCCATGCGCTGCTATCACGCACGCTCGCACAATTTGACGAAGGACCACTGCCAACTGGTCTGCGGCCTCGACGCCGACGGTTTGACCGCGACGACCGTCGACGGCGTACGGATCCTGACGATCAATGGCACGCAGACGCTGTCGCACGGCTACGGCGTGCTGCTCGCGGAACTCGATTCGCTGCGCGCAGCGGGCGTCACGCACTTTCGCCTGTCGCCGCAGAATCTCGACATGGTGCGGGTGGCGAGAATCTACCGCGACTTGCTGGACGGCAGGCTCGACGCGGCGGATGCCTTGCCGGCGCTGCGCTCGATGAGCGGCGACCTGCCGTTCGTGAATGGATTCCTGCACGGCCGCGAGGGCATGAGCTGGCGGTAGCGCGGATCGAGAATTTTAGTTCTCGGCGCCGCTTCGGGCGTGTGCCGGAATGCAGCGGTGCGCCGCGAACAGCGCGGCGGCGCCGTCGATCGCCGGATCGCGGTCGGCATAGTCGCTGCGCCAGTGGGCGCCGCGACTCTCCTTGCGAGCGAGTGCCGCGGCCACCATCGCTTCGGCCAGCGAGAACCGCTGCAGCAGCGTGATCTCGGCGGCGTCGATGCGCTCTTTCAGCGTCCGCAAGCGCCGCAGCGCATGGAAGAGTTGCGGGCCGCGACGCACCGGACCCATCGCGCTCCACATCAGTTCGCGTAATTGCCGCCACTCGCGCCGCGTCGTGTCGACCGGCGCCGGCGCTGCCAGCGCGGGCGCGCCGCGGCGTTGGCGGTATTTGCAGGCGCCCAGCGCTCGGCCGACTGCGCTGCCGACGACGATCGCTTCCAGCAGGGAATTGCTAGCCAGGCGATTGGCCCCGTGCAGACCCGTATAGGCGGTTTCGCCGGCGGCCCACAGACCCGGCAGGCTGCTTCGGCCGTGGGCGTCGATGACGATGCCGCCCATGTGGAAATGCGCGGCGCAAGTGACCGGGACCGCCGCGCGCGCCGGATCGACGCCGAATTCGAGGCAGGCGGACCGCGCCGCCGGGAATTCATTGCCGCGGCCGCTCGCGAATATCGCCGTTGCGTCGAGCAGCACCTGTTTGCCTTGCCGTTGCCGGTCGCAAACGGCGCGCGCGACGATGTCGCGCGGCGCCAAATCGCCGCGCGCATCGAGCTGCGCCATGAAACCGCGCCCATCGACGATCAAGCGGGCGCCGGCGCCGCGCAATGCCTCCGTCAACAGCGGCAGCGGATCGGCGGGGCACTGCAGTGCCGTGGGATGGAACTGCACGAACTCGAGTCCGGCGGCAGCGGCCGAATGCGCGAGCGCCATGGCAATGCCGTCGCCCGCGGCGGATTGCGGATTGGTCGTCGCGGCGAACAATTGGCCGAGGCCTCCGGTGGCGAGCACGGTCTCGCCGGCGGCCACCGCCACCGGCACGCGGTTGTCGCGCAACGCGAGAATGCCGGCAATGCCCGCCGCACCTCCCCACAAGCACACCGCCCGCAGGTCGTTGCGCACGGTGATGTAGGGACTCTCCCTCGCTGCGGCCGACAAGGTCCGGTGAATCGCGGCTCCGGTCCGATCGCCGTTGCCGTGCAAGACGCGCGCGATCGAGTGCCCCGCCTCCAAATGGAGGTGCGGATCGTCGTTGCTGTAGTCAAAATGCATGCCGGTGCGCTTCAGAAAATCGATCGCAGCGGCCGCCGCGCCGATGATCGTCTCGGTCATCGACTCGCAGCCGGAATGATCGGCGGCGCGCAGCGTGTCGGCGACGTGTCGGGCGACTGAATCGTCCAGGCCGACCGGGGCGGCGATTCCGCCCTTGGCCAGTTCGGTGCAGGTCGCCGCGGGCCCCGACGGTGCGAGCAGCAACACCCGACGCGGCGCGGCATGCAGCGCCGCGCACAGACCGGCGGCGCCGCCACCGACCACGACGATGTCCGTCTCGCAACGTTCCATGGCGCTACGCGGCGCGCTCTAGAGCGCCAGCATGCGCTCGATCGGCAGGCGCGCGCGCAAGGCGAGCGCGGCGTCGATGCGGATCTCATTACACAGGTCCTCGAGCACCCGCACGACTCCCTCCAGCGTGATCGATTTCATGTAGCTGCACAAATTGCAGGGTTTGAGGAACTCGATTTCCGGGTGCAGGACGGCGACGTTGTCGGCCATGGAGCACTCGGTCAACAGCAATACCCGCGGCGGTCGCCGCTCGCCGAGGTATTCGGCCATCGCCGCCGTGGAGCCGACGAAATCCGCACGCTCTTGGACGTCGCGGGGACATTCCGGATGAGCGAGAACCGTAACCTCGGAATCTCTGCGGTAAGCGTCGATATCCGCCGCCGAATACTTCACGTGTACTTCGCATTGACCGTCCGAAGTCAGTATCTCCAACCCGGTTTGCCGCGCGGTGTACCCGGCCAAATGGCGGTCGGGCACCATGATGAGCCGCTCTGCCCGCAGCGAGCGCGCGACTGCCACCGCATTGGCCGAGGTGCAGCAAATATCGGCCTCGGCCTTGACCGCCGCCGAGGTGTTCACATAGGCGATTACCGGCGCGCGCGGATGCCGTCGGCGCAGGCTGCGGACATCCTCGGCGCCGATCGCCGCCGCGAGCGAGCAGCCGGCCAGCATGTTCGGCAGCAACACCTGTTTGTCCGGACAGAGGAGCTTCACCGTCTCGGCCATGAAGTGCACGCCGCAAACGACGATGACCGGCGCGGCGGTTTGCGCGGCATAACGAGCCATGGCGAGGGAATCGCCGACGAAATCGGCGATGCCGACGCTGATCAGCGGCACCTGATAATTATGCGCAACGACGACGGCTGCGCGATCGGCTTTCAGCGCCGCGATCGCCCGCAGCAGCGGCAAGGCGAGGAAGATCTCGGCTTGCGGGAGCACGCGCGCGAGTTTCGCGGTCAGCGTTCCGATATCCAATGGGCGCTGCGGCGGGCGCGCCGGCGCGCGCGGCCGCAAGGCTTGCAATTGATGAGGCATCCACACCCGCGCAGCCTAACGGCGCGCCGCTCCGTGCAACCTGACTCAGGTCAGTTTTCCGCGCCCGGCTCGGAGCCGCAGCGCCTCATCCGCCGAGCGCTTGGCGCAGGGCTTTCGCGAGTTCGGCTCTGCGATACGGCTTGCCGAGCAGCTGCACGCCGGCGTCGAGACGGCCGTGGTGGACGATCGCATTTTCGGTGTAACCGGAGGTATAGAGCACCCGCAATCCCGGCCGCAGCGCGCGGCCTTCCTCGACGAGCTGCCGGCCGCTGATGCCGCCCGGCATGACGACGTCGGTGAACAGCAGATCGACCGGATCGCCGCGGCGCAGGATTTCGAGCGCCCGCCGCCCGTCGGCGGCCTCGACGACTCGATAACCGAGAGCGCTCAGCTGCTCGCAGGCATAGCGGCGCACGAGCTCGTCGTCCTCGACCACGAGAATCGTCTCCGCGCCGCCGGCTACCGGCCGCTCGCCGGCCGCCGCCGACGCGTCTTGCGCCTCGTTCGCGCGCGGCAGATACATCTTCACCGTCGTGCCGTGCCCATGCTCCGAGTAGATACTCACATGACCGCCGGACTGCTTGACGAAGCCATGCACCATCGCGAGCCCGAGTCCCGTGCCCTTGCCCCTCTCCTTGGTGGTAAAAAACGGCTCGAACACCCTCCCGACATGCGCCGGATCGATGCCGCTGCCGGTGTCCGACACCGCGACCAGTACGTACTGCCCGGGCCGCATTTCGACGTGTTGCTGCGCATAGGAGTCGTCGAGGCGTACGTTCGCCGTTTCGATCGTCAGCCGCCCGCCGGCGGCGCCCATCGCGTCCCTGGCGTTGAGGCACAGATTCAGCAGGGCGCTCTCCAATTGCCCGGGATCCACCAGCGCCGGCCATAGGCCGCCGGCTCGCACCAGTTCGATCTCGACCGGCTCGCCGAGGGTACGGCGCAGCAGTCCGTCCATGCCGCTCACCAGCCGGTTCACATCCACGACCTTCGGATCGAGCGCCTGGCGGCGCGCGAACGCCAGCAAACGCTGCGTCAATTCCGCGCCGCGCTGCGCCGCCGCGGTAATCATTTCCGCCAGCAACCGGCTGCGCGGATCCGTCGCCAGTTCGTCGCGCAGCAGTTCGGCATTGCCCATGATCACCGTCAGGAGGTTGTTGAAATCGTGCGCCACGCCGCCGGTCAGCTGGCCCACGGACTCCAGGCGCTGCGACTCGCGCAGCTGCGCTTCCAGCGCGTGCCGGTCGGTGATGTCGCGCCCCACAGAAACCCAGTGCGTGTGCCGGCCGGATGCATCGGCGAGCGGTACGATGACGAGGTCCAGCCGGAATTCCTCGCCGCTCTTGGTGTAATTGACCAGCTCGCTGCGCACCGGCTGCCACAGGGTGAGCGCGGCGCGCACGCGGTCGAGTTCCTCGCGCTGCGTCTTCGGTCCTTGCAGGAATCGCGGCGACCGGCCGATGACCTCCTCGCGCGCATAGCCGGTGCGCCGTAGGAACGCATCGTTGACGAAAACGATGCGCGGACCCGGCTCATCGATCGGTTCCGCCTCGGTGATCAGCACAATATCGTTCAGCTGCGCGACGGCGGACTGCAGCAGGCGCAGCTGCGCCTCGTCGGCCCGCCTCTTCGTGATGTCGTCGAAATAGACCGCGAGCCCCTCCCTGGTCGGATAGGCCCGCACCAGAAACCACGCCTGCAAGGGCGCGTAATATTCCTCGAACTCGACGCTGCAGTTTTCGCTCAGCGCACGCCGGTATTCGCGCTGGAAATTACTGTCCACTGCCGCCGGAAATTCCTCCCAGACGTTGCGGCCGAGCAGCGTGTCGCGGCTGCGCTGTAAAACGCGCTCTGCCTCGCGGTTCAGGTAGGTGAAACGCCAGCTGCGGTCCAGCGTGAAGAACGCGTTGCTGATGCTCTCCAGCGTTGCGGTCAGGCGCAGGTACATGCGATCCGCGCGGTCCCGGTTGAGGATACTGCGGCGCACCTGCAGGAATGCCACGGTCATCAGAGCGTCGGTCAAGAGGCCGAACACGAAGATGGCCGCCGGAAGCAGCGAGCGCCTGCGCCGCAAATACTCGGGCCGGGGCACGATCCGCAGCGTCCAATGCCGGCCGAGCGCATCGATCGGCGCCACGCCGCGCCAAACGCCGGGGGCCGCGTCCGAATGGCCGTTGTCGGCGATGATCCTGCCCTGATCGCGCAGCGTCACCGCAAAATCGGCCGCCTGCGGACCGACGAGCGTTTGCAGCAGCTCGGTGGTGCGCACCTCTGCGGCGAGGTAGCCCTGCAGCCGCCCATCCGCGAAGATCGGCGCGACGAACTTCACTTGCGTATCGCCCGCGGGCAATGTCTGCGGCGCGGTCAATCGCACCGCGCGCGCGGCGGCCGCCGCACGGTAGGTCTCCAAGCTCACTCCGGCGGCGGCAAGTGCGGTGCCGCGCGGCTGCCCACGGCCGGCCCTCAGCGTTCGCCAGCGCAAGGCATAGTCCGCACCCACCAAGCTGACCGCATCGAACGCGCGAAAACCCCGCACGCACAGGCCGGCTTCGCGATCCCACCGCTCTTCGCCGGGAGGCCAATGCGTGCCTGTTTGGTCCGCGAAATGCTGCAGGGCGGCTGCCCGCTGACCGATCTGCGAGCGGATCTCGTCGGCCATGGTCTGCGCGACCATGAGGGTGCCGCCCTGGCGATTGCCCCACCAATCGAGCTCGAGGTTCTGCCAGGTGAGAAACACCAGCGCGGCGAGCAGCGCCGAACCCCAGGCCAGGCGCCATTCGAAGCGCCGCAAATTGTCGCTGATACCGTCGGTTGCGGCATCGACGGTGTGCGCCGCTGCGCTCAGCACGAGCGCCGCGGCCAAGACGACAAACATCAGGACCGTCTGCGGCGCGATATCGCTGAACGCCAAGGCACGGACCGTCGCCGTTGCCGAGAAGGTTGGCGGCAACGCCAGGCACGCGACCAGCACGGCCACGGTGGCGCAGGATTTGCTCCACTGCCGCGCAATCGACAAGCGCCCGGCATAGGACAGCGAAATAATCGAGATTGCGCAGAGGATGAAAGCGAAAGCGCATGCCGGCGCCATGCGCCCGGGTCTGGCGGTGCGGTCGACGAACGCAGGCCGGAGCAACGCGGCATCGACGCCCAGCGACACGTTGAGAATATACTCGACCAGCGTGACGAGGGCGAGCGCGCACACCGCCGCCGCGAAAATGCGGGACCATGCGGCCGAGCGGGGGCGCAGGGTCAGCAATGCCAGAGCGCTCAGCGCAAAGCACAGCGCCGTGTTGAATTGCACCGGCACGATCCCGGGCTCGATGCGCACCAGACGGCTCCACCCCGACCACCACCCGAGCATGATCGCGCCCGCCATGCCGAGCAGGATCCAGGTCAACCACAGGCAAATCCCCGGCAGTGCGCCGGCAGCGCGCGGATTCTTCATGGATACCGCCGAAGCCGGCGCGGCTAGTGGAAATGCATGCCGCCGGCGCCCCCGAACAGACCGATCAAGCCGATGACGATGAGATAAATCGCAACGATGTAATTCAACAACCGCGGCACCAGCAAGATCAGCACACCGGCGATTACCGAAACGACCGGTCCGAGGCTCAGATGTAGATTCATGTTCATGTGCAACTCCAGAGGCAACTTAATACGGAGGTTTATCGCTTACCGCCTCGCCTGCGCGCGATGATCTGCACCACCGCGCTCAAGCCAGTATGCGCGTCGCCTTCCTTGACGATGCGTTCGCGCTCGATCGCGTGCAGAAAATCGAGGCCTTCGAGATCTTGCCGCAGTTCGGCGAGCGATGGCAACAGCTCGGCGCTCTTCGGTCCGCCGGTTCCATAGGCGATCTGCGCCGGCGTGTAGGATTCGAGCAGGAACACGCCGCCCGGCTTCAGGCCCGCGGCCGCCTGCCGGCATACCGCGGCGCAGAGCGGCCGCGGCAAATGGCACCAGATCGAGACGATCCCCGCCCAACGGCCGGGGTCGATGAAGTAGCCGTCCAAGTCGGCCGCGACCGTCTCGATGGCGGCGCCTTTTGCGGCGGCGAGGCGCTGCGCTTTTTCGAGGCCGACGGCGGACTGATCGAGGGCGACGACGCGGTAGCCTTGCACGGCCAGGAACACGGCGTTGCGCCCCTCGCCTTCGCCGAGGCACAGTACTTCGCCGTCCTGCGGAATCGCCGAAAAGCGCTCCTGCAGAAATTCGTTGGGCTCCGTCCCGTAGTAGTAGCGTTCCGCCGAGTAGCGTTCGTCCCAGGGAATCATGCTCGAACTTCGCCCCGCGCCGCCGGCGGCGGAGTTTTCGGCACGCCGACGGACGGCCCCGCGAACCTTCGCATTGGCGACGCGCACGGCATCGCTAGCTCGATCCGCCGTTGGGCCGAGTTTGGGCGATCGCGCGGCACGACTCCAGAAACTCGCGCCGCTGCGCTTCGCCGTCCAGCGCGCCGGCGAGTTCACGCGCCATATCGTCCCATTGCAGAGTCTGCGCAGCCGCGCGCTTGACGAGAAGCCGCGCGACCGGCCCGAGATCGCGCGCGAGCCGCCTCTCGACTTGGCGCAGCGCCTCGGCGCCGATCGACGGCGATTGCCGCTCCGGCGGCGGCGCCGCTTCTCGGCTCTCGAGCAGCCTGCGCAAATGCCTGCACAAGCTCTCGTAATGCGGCGCCCGCGGCGGCGCAAAGGCATCGAGCCAATGCTGCGCGCTGAGGAAATACTCCAGGCTCTTCGCCGGCAATACGTCGTCGATCCGGAACGGTACGATCGCCAGCTGCTTGTGGACCGCCCTCTCGACTTCGCGGCTCACTTGCGGGGAGCCGTTGCTGTTCGCCGAGAAGACGAGAACCATGACTTTTGCGGCCGAAATGGCGTCGATGATTTCCGCCGCCCATTCCGCCGACGGCGACACGTCCCGCGGCGCGATCCAACAGGCGATGCCCGCGGCTTCGACGACGTCGACGAGTTCCCGCGCGCATTCGCCGTCCGCTTGCGAATAGCTGATGAATACCGGTCGAGGCATGCCGTCAAGCCTCGAGCATGGCGATCGCCTTGTCGAGGCTCTTGCGCATGCGTTCGAAAGAGCGGCCGAGCGCGGTCAATTCGCCCGCCCCGCTCTCGGGAAACTCCTCTGCGCAGGGTTCGCCGACGCTCAAGGTGTCGGCGATGCGCGCGATGCGCCGCAACGGGCGGACGACTAAATAATACAGCGCGCCGTTGACGGCGAGCCACAGCAGTGCGACAACGCCCGCCGACCCGGCAAGAAACGCCGCGAACTGCCGCCGCACGCCGGCCGCCGCGCTGCCGATGGGGACCGACACGACCTGGGCGCCGACGACTTCGCCGGCATGCCAGCCGAAGCCGTTGTCGACGCCATAGCGAGCGATCAAGGTACGCGGCGCCGCGGCCGGCAGGCTATGGCAACTCAAGCATTCCGCTTGCGCCTTGATCGGCTGCGCAAGGTAGAGCGACTCGCCCATCGGCGTCGAGCGCACGCCGGACAATTCGCGCACCGCTGCATCGTTGCGGAATCGTTGAATGATGTCGGCTTCCCAATCGGCGGCCCGATCGCGCGGATTGGTCGGATTGAGCGTCGCTTCCTTGTAGGCGTATTGCGGATACTTCTCGCGCAGCTTCAGGAAGTTCTGAGTGGCGGCATAGAACGGCACGCTCTGCGGCAGAAATTCACTCTTCATCTGTGCCGCGAGCAGCGGCGCGATCTCGTTGGCCGTATAGGCGCGCATCGCCTCGGCGCTGTCCATCATCAGTCCCGCCCGGTTCAATAGCCGCCGCTGTGCATTCGCCTGCAGGCTGGAGCGGTAGAGGAGTCCGGCCGGAACGGCGATCAGCACGAACGCGGCGCCCAGTGCCAGATTGATTCGAAGCAGCAGATTCATCGACGCGACGCTCTGATGTGGCAGCGACTGCGGCATTTGTCGCGCACGCTGCACCGATTGTCAACAGCGCCTCGGCCTCATCGTCGCCGTCCGCGAGGATAGCCCGCGCAGGGCCGCGCGGCGCGCGTCAGTCGCCCGTGCGCCTGGTGCCGCCCGTGCGGCTGGTGCCGCTGGTACCGCTGGTGCTGCTGGTGCTGCTGGTGCGGCGTATGAACGCCGCGACGTTTGCATGCAAGCTGGCGAGCGCCGCCGGCTTGGCATAGACCATGTGGCCGGATCGATAGAACTTGAACTCGATATTGCCCTGCAAACTTGCCGGGATCGGCAAGTGATGCATCTCATAGACGCCCTGAAAGAACGGCGTCGCCAGATCGAAATAGCCGGCGTTCAGCAGTATCTTCAAATTGGGATTGACCTTCATCGCGTTGGCAAGATCGGGCATCACGTTGGCGCCTTGGCGCGGCGATGCCGGCGGCCCGCTATCCCCGGGCTGCCGGTGGTCGAAATCCCAGGTCTTGTAGGTGGGAATGCTCGGTTTGAAGACCTCGTTGTCGCCGAAGTGCAGATCCTTGCGCACGTAGTCGTTGAAGGCCGATATATATGCCGAACTCAGCGCCGCGGCCTGCGGATCGTATTCGGCGCGTTGGCTCAACGGATCGAGATCCGGGCCCGAGAAGCGCGTGTCCAGGCGGCCGGTCGTCAGGCCGCCGTCGCCCTGCAGGTTCTGACGGAACTCTCCGCCGTCGATGCGCAAATCCGCCTTGAGGATGTAATCGACCGGCAGCCCCGTGTATGCGTGCAGCTTGTCGGCGATCCCGGCACGCGCGGCAGGGCTCAAGGTGTAGCCCGCTTCGAGCGCCTGCGCATAATCGCCCATCGCGAATTGCTCGACCTGCGCGAGCAGCGCAGCGAGATCCTGCGGCGCGCCGGGCAGTTTGTGGTGGTACCAGGCGGTTGCCGCATAGGTAGGCAGCGCCAACTCGTAGGGCAGATCGATGCCCGGATCGCGCGTCGGCCGATCGGGACTCAAGTCGAAGTTGAATATCTGCGACAGCAGGATCACGCCGTTGAAGTCGATGCCGCGCTGTGCTTCGAGCTGATCGATCAGCACGGCCGAACGCGTCGTTCCGTAGCTCTCGCCGAACAGGTATTTCGGCGAATTCCAGCGGCCGTATTTGCTCAGGAACTGGGTGATGAACTCGGCAAACGCGTACCCGTCCTGATCGACGCCGAAGAAGGCCTTTTCCTTGCCCTTGCCGGCGATGCGGCTGAAGCCCGTGCCGGGCGCGTCGATGAAGACGAGGTCGCTCGCATCCAGCAGGCTGGACGCGTTGTTGACCAAGGCGTACGGCGCCGGCGCGGTGTGCGCATCGCTCGCAGTGACGACGCGCCTCGGCCCGAAGGCGCCCATATGCAGCCATACCGTCGAGGATCCCGGACCGCCGTTGTAGAGGAACGTCAGCGGCCGTTGACCGCCGTCTTTCTTGAAATAGGCGACATAGAAGATCGACGCCACGGCGCTCGGGTTCTTCTTGTGGTCGCCTCGGCCACCGCCGGCGCGCGCGCCCTCGCGGCCGGAGGCATAGTCGCCCGGCACGTCGTCCCAACCGCGCGGATGCACGATCAACGTGCCGGCGAGGGCCTGGTAGGCAATCGCTTTGCCGTCGACCGTCACGGTTCCGGTGCTGGCCGTCGTCTCGGGTTTGAAGGGCTGGAAAGCGCCGCCCTGCGCTTCCTGCGGCTTATTCGGCATGCCGGCCGCCGCGGCCCGGGAAACGGGCGCCGCCAAAACGAGTGCCGCCGTCAAGCAGGCGGCCAATCGGAATAGTCTCATGATCGACCTCCGCGGGATTGCACGCACTATGCGATTCACCGCGCCTAGCTTATCGTCAAACGCATGATGAGGCGACTACCGCGGCCCGCGAATCGACTGTCCGCATGGTTCGACGCGAAAAGCGTCCACGTCGCCTTTGAAATCGGCCTGCTCTTCAAGGGCTTGTTCGCGCTCGGAGAAATCGCCGCCGGCATTTGCGCCTACGTCGCCACCAGGCGAATCCTGCTGGAATTTGCGCGCGCCGTCACCAAGGCGGAACTGACGGAGGATCCCCGCGACTTCGTCGCCAACCATCTGCTGAACGCCGCGCGGCATCTGTCCGTGAGCAACCGGCATTTTGCCGCTTTTTACCTGAGCGGACATGGCGCGCTCAAGCTCGTCCTCGTCATCGGAATATTGCGGCGCCTGCGCGGCGCCTATCCGGCGGCAATCGCCGTGTTCGGCGCATTCATCGTCTATCAACTGTATCGCTACGGAATCACGCATTCGATCTGGCTTCTGCTGATCACCGCTTTCGACGTCGTCGTGCTCGCGTTGATCTGCATCGAGTATCGGCGTTATCGGTCGGATAGGAATTTTACAGATTAATATTCTTATAAAATACAATCACATGTACAACTATTTTTAAGTAATTTATATATAAATGAGCGCCGCCTGCCCGGCGGCATCAGCGGGCCGCCGGTATCGTCACCATCGTCATCGTCCGTCCCGCGAGCTGCGCGCCGCGACCCGAAGCGTCGATCATCACGTAGAAATTCTCCGCTTCTGTGCGCGTCGAATCCGTAACGATGGGAATGAGCAGATCGACGCTGCGCTTGCCGGCCTCGATGTGCACGACTTGAGAGCGGAATTGCGCGAAGTCTCTGCCCGCCTTTGCCGTCCCCGATTTGGTGCGCCAGGTAAAACTCACGTCGCTGCGCGGATCGCCCGTGCGCCGCACCACCACGCGCGCAAACGGACTGGCGCGCAGGACATCGACGGCGGCGGCGGCCATTGAGATGCGCGCGCGCGCGGCCGCCACGGCGCGACGCGGCGCGGCCCGCGGCACGGCCGGCCGCGGGCTCGGTCGTGCGCGCGCAGGCGCAAGACGGGCGGCATGGACGCGACTCAGAGTCGCTCGCGCACCGGGCTTGGCCGCGGCCTCGCCGCCGCTGCCGGGGGTAGCCGGCACGCGCTCCCATGCGCGCACGATCAGCGCGCGGGCGTCGGCACGCGCATCGCCAAGAGTCGGGCGCATCTGCGCGCTCAGCGCTGCGCCAAGCTCGATCAATCGCTCGCCGCGGTTCGCGAGCCATACGCCGCCCGCGGCGAGCAGCATGAGGGCCGCGCCGAGCGCAGCCAAGAGCGCCGTTCGGCGCCGGCGCGGCGGCACGGTTAGCAGCGCCGACAGCATCGGCAACGGCTGTATGCTCGCGCCCGCATTGAGCCGACGCAGCCATTCGGCGACATCCGACGGACGGCGGTCGCGCCTGCAGTCGAGGCCGTCGCGCAGCGCATGCCATTGACCCGCCGTCAATCCGGGCGGGCGAGCCGGCCGCAAAAGAGCGGTACGCGCCTGGATGGCGGTGCGGTTGCCGAACGGATGCTGGCCCGACAGCAGCACATGGGCGACGCAGGCCAAAGCGAACAAGTCGTCGCGCATCTCCGGCGCTTGGCCCTCGAGTACCTCGCAGCTCGCGTATCTCGGCGTCGCCACCAAAATCTGCTCCTCGAGATTCAGCTGCGCGGTGGATGCGCCGGATTTTTGCCGATGCGATGCGCCGAAATCCAAGACGCGAATTTCACCGTCGTCGGTCAAAAAGATGTTCTGTGGATTGATGTCGCCGTGCACGACGCCGCGCGAATGGGCATGCGCGAGCGCCGCAGCCACATCGCGAACGATCGCCCGCGCATGTGCCCGAGGCAACGACCTAGCGCCGCGCACGCAGAGCAGCCGTCCGAGCGAGACCCCATGCAGCAGCTCCATCGTGAAAAAAGCGGTGTCGCCGTCGCGGTCGAACTCGTGAACCCGGACGATGTTCGGGTGCGACAGCGATTGCAGATGCTGGAACTCGCCAAACAGCTCGTGCAGCAATTCCGGCCGCTGCGTCACCTCGGTATGCAGCACTTTGATCGCCAGCCGCCGGCTGTTTTCGGCCTCGCCGCCTATGTATCGGTCGACGGCCTCGAAGACGGTGCCCATGCCGCCGCGGCCGACGATGCCGGTCAGACGATACCGGCCGCGCAGGATGTCGCCAAGGCCGGGGACGCGCGCCGCGGGCAGTTTTGGTCGGGGCGCCGCCGCCGTCACCGGCACGGTGACCTGGGCGACGGGCGCTCGGTCGTGTGGCGGCGGCAACGCAACCAGGGCGCTCGCGCCATGCCCTTTGCCTACCAATAGGCCGCCTAAATAGGATTTGGCGCGCTGATACACGTCCTGGCGTATTTTTCCGCGCCGGTAGTATTGATCGATCACCGAGAGGATTTCGCAGGCCTCGTCCGGGGCCGCTTGCACCAGGACATCGACCTCACGCAAGAAGGCGTCCTGATCGTAGCCGCCGGCGGCAAGCGCCGCGAGCCGCTCGACCATCGCCGCCGGCGGCGGCGGCGCAGCTGCGGCCTGGTTCGAGGTTTGCGGTTCGAGCGTCGCGTTCATCCCGGCATGGTTACGTAAAACCGCGCGCGGCGACACTACTATTTGGCCTTCCGGCCATTTGGGGCGGCGCAGCGCCGTTATCGGCTGGCGGTATTCAGCAGTTCGATCGCCGTCCGGTCCAATTGCAGTGCCGTCGCCCGCAGAAGTTCGTGCAGCTGCGCGACGCTGCTCGCACTCGCGATGGGCGCCGTGATGCTCGGCCGTGCGATCAGCCAAGCCAGCGCAAGCTGTGCCGGGGTCGCGGCATGATCGGCGGCGACCGCGTCCAGCGCCGCCAAGATGCGCAGGCCGCGTTCGTTGAGTCGATCCGCCAATCGTCGGCACGCGCCACGCGCGCATATGCGAGTATTCTAGCGCCTCGGCAAGGCTGGAGGTAAGCAGGCATGCCGCTTATGCAGACGATCCCGACGGAGCGCCGCGGGCGGTGGCAATTCTGGGTGGATCGAGGCGGCACCTTCACCGACATCGTCGGCCGCGCCCCCGACGGCGCGCTGCACACGCTGAAGCTGTTGTCGGAAAACCCGGGGCAATACACCGATGCCACGGTCGCCGGCATTCGCCGTCTGCTCGGGCTCGCGGCCGGCGAGCCGGTGACTGCGATGCAGGTCGCCTGCGTGAAGATGGGCACGACGGTCGCCACCAACGCTCTGCTCGAGCGCAAGGGCGCGCGCACCGTGCTCGTCGTCACGCGCGGCTTCCGCGACGCCTTGCGGATCGGCACGCAAGCCCGGCCGCGTCTGTTCGATCGGCACATCGTGCTGCCCGAACCGCTGTATGAACGCGTCATCGAGGCGGCGGAGCGCTTCGGCGCGCACGGCGAGATCGTAGATCCGCTGGATTCGCAAGCGCTGCGCGGCGAGCTCGACGATGCGTTCGCCGCGGGAATTCGCGCCTGCGCAATCGTCTTTCTGCATGCCTATCGCTACCCGGCGCACGAAATCGCCGCCGCCGCGCTCGCGCGCGAGATCGGCTTCCCGCAAGTGTCGGTTTCGCACTGCGTCAGTCCGCTGATTAAGCTCGTGCCGCGCGGCGACACCAGTGTCGTCGACGCCTATCTGTCGCCGATCTTGCGCCGCTACGTCGATCAGCTCGCCCTGCAGATGCCGGGCGTACGGCTGGATTTCATGCAAAGTTCCGGCGGCTTGACCGACGCCGCGAATTTCCGCGGCAAGGACGCCATATTTTCCGGTCCCGCCGGCGGCATCGTCGGCATGGTGCGCACCGCGCAGGCCGCGGGCTACGAGCGGCTGATCGGCTTCGACATGGGCGGCACTTCGACCGACGTCAGCCATTTTGCCGGCGAATACGAGCGCACCTTCGACACCGAAGTGGCCGGGGTGCGCGTCAGCGCGCCGATGCTCCGCATCCACAGCATCGCGGCGGGCGGCGGTTCCATCGTGCGCTTCGACGGCGCTCGCCTGCGCGTCGGCCCGCAGTCGGCCGGCGCCGATCCGGGCCCTGCCTGTTATCGGCGCGGCGGGCCGACGACGATCACGGATGCGAACCTCTTGCTCGGGCGCATCCAGCCGGCGTTCTTCCCGCAAGTCTTCGGTGCCGATGCGGCGCAGCCGCTGGACATCGAGGCCGTGCGCCGGCGCTTCGAGGAACTCGCGCAGAGCATGAGCGCAACCGCCCGGCGCGAGATCTCAGCCGAAGAAGTCGCGGCCGGCGCACTCGCGATCGCCGTCGCCGCCATGGCCGGCGCGATCAAGCGCGTTTCGGTGTCGCGCGGTCACGATGTGACCAGCCATACGCTGCAATGCTTCGGCGGCGCGGGCGGACAGCACGCCTGCCAAGTGGCCGACGCGCTCGGCATCTCGCGCGTGTTTCTGCATCCGCTGGCGGGACTGCTGAGCGCGTACGGTATGGGACTCGCCGACCGGATCGCGACCCGGGCGGCCGCGCTCGAACAGAGCTTGTGCGCCGAGGGCATCGGCGCCGCGGACGCGTTGTCGGCGCGCCTCGCCGCCGAGGCGGCGGCGGATCTCGCGGCGCAGGACATCGCCCCCGCCGGCATCGCGACGGTGGTCCGCGCGCACTTGCGCTTCCGCGGGACCGACACCGCGCTGCCCTGCGAATTGCCGCCTTGCGGCGCGGATCCCGGCGAGCGCATCAGAGCCCTGCAAGAGGCCTTCGAAAGCGCATACCGGCGCCGCTTCGCGTTCTTGCCGAGTGCGCGGCGGATCGAGATCGAGTCGCTGACCGTCGAGTGCCTGGCGGCCGGCGACCGCGCGGACGCCGGCGCGGATCCGGCGCCGGAATCGCCTGCCGAGCCCGAGGCCCGTGCGCTCGTCTCGATGTACTGCTTCGCGGACGGCACGCCCGCCGGCTGGCGTGCGGCACGGCTGTACCTGCGCGATTGCCTGCCCCGCAGCGCCGCCATCGACGGGCCGGCGATCATCGCCGGCGGCGACACCACGGTCGTCGTCGAACCCGGATGGCGGGCCGAGGTCGGAGCCGCCGCTTGCCTGCAAATGCGCCGCGTGATCCCGGCCGGAAGGCAGCGCGTCGACGGCTCCCGGGCGGACCCGGTGATGCTCGAAATCTTCAATCACTTGTTCATGAGCATCGCCGAACAGATGGGTTCGCGCCTGCAGAGCACCGCCTCGTCGGTCAATATCAAGGAGCGGCTCGACTTCAGCTGTGCGCTATTCGATTCCGCGGGCGGGCTGATCGCCAACGCGCCGCACATGCCGGTGCATCTGGGATCGATGAGCGACTCGATTCGCGCGGTCATCGACCGCAACCCCGGTCTGCGCCAAGGCGATGTGCTGATATTGAACGATCCTTACCATGGCGGCACGCATTTGCCGGACATCACCGCGGTGACGCCGGTGTTTCTCGATGCAGCGCCGGCGCGGCCCCACTTCTACGTAGCCTCGCGCGGACATCACGCCGACATCGGCGGCATCACTCCGGGGTCGATGCCGCCGTTCTCGCGGAGCATCGCCGAAGAGGGCATCTTGATCGACCAGTTCAAACTCGTCGAGGGCGGCGTGCTGCGCGAGGCCGAACTGCTGGCGCTGCTGCGGGGGGGCCCTTATCCGGCGCGCAATCCGTCGCAGAACCTCGCCGACCTGGTCGCGCAGATCGCCGCCAATGAAAAAGGCGCCGAGGAACTGCGCGCCATGGTCCGGACCTACGGACGCGAAGGCGTGACGGCCTATATGCGTCACGTGCAGGACAACGCCGAGGAATCCGTGCGCCGCGTCATCACCGCACTGCGGGACGGGGAGTTCACGCTGCCGCTCGACAACGGCGCCAGGATCCAAGTCGCGGTGCGCGTGAACGCCGGCGCGCGCAGTGCCGTCATCGACTTTACCGGCACCAGCGCCGTGCTTGCGAACAATTTCAACGCGCCGCGCTCCATCACGACGGCCGCCGTACTGTACGTCTTCCGCACGCTGATCGACGACGAGATCCCGCTCAACGCCGGCTGTCTGCGGCCGCTCGAGATCATCGTGCCGGCTGGCTGCATGCTGAACCCGCGCGCGCCGGCGGCCGTCGTCGCCGGCAACGTGGAGACCTCGATGTGCGTGACCAATGCCTTGTACGGGGCGCTCGGCGAGATGGCGTCGAGCCAATGCACGATGAATAACTTCACGTTCGGCAACCAGCGGCTTCAATACTACGAGACCATTGCCGGCGGCTCCGGCGCGGGCCGCGGCTTCGACGGCGCCAGCGCCGTGCAGACGCATATGACGAATTCGCGGCTGACGGATCCGGAAGTGCTGGAATTGCGTTTCCCGGTGCGTCTGGATGCGTTCGAGATACGCGCAGGATCCGGCGGCGGCGGACGCTGGCGCGGTGGCGACGGCACGCTGCGGCGCATGCGCTTTCTGGAACCGATGACCGCCTCCATATTGAGCAACGGGCGGCGGCAAGGCGCTTTCGGCATGGCCGGCGGCGGCGGCGGCGCGCCCGGCGTGAACTGCCTCGAACGCGCCGACGGCCGGATCGAACCGCTGCAGCACCTCGCCCGGGTCGAGGTGCTGCCGGGCGACGTCTTCGTGATCCGCACGCCGGGCGGCGGCGGCTACGGCGCCAACTGAGACCGCAGGCGCGGCTGCCGCTGGCCGCTCAGCAAATGCCTGAAAAAGCCCGGGGTATGCACCATCCTGGAGGCATCCGAGGTGGGCACCAGGACGCTCATCAGCAGCGCTTTGGCGACCGCCACCGGCGAGCGGCGCAGAAAAAAGATCTGCGCAATCGGATTGGTGGTCGCCGCGTGCGTCAAGTGTCCCGCCAGCCCCATCGGGAAAACGATGCGTTTGACGCCCGTTCCCGCCCAATGCTGGATCAGAAAGGATCGCAAAGTCATCGTCAGGCTGAGCTTCGGATAGTCCTTGCGGTTGAATTGATACATGATCATGCTGCTGTCGGACTCGAGAAAACCGCTGCAATAACTGAGCAGCAGCCCCTCGGGACTGCGCAAGCTCGCGTGGAAGAACCCCGGTTTGGATGACGCGACCGTATCGAACGCTTCCACCAGGTCGCGCCGATAAGGCACCGGACGCGACAGCAGCGCGAGCTCAAAGCGCTCCTGTGCGCCGAGCGCGGCCGGGTCGCTGCTGATCTCGAAGCGCAGGCCGGCCTCCACGGCCTCCTTGTGGCGCGCCTTCATGTGCCGGCGATTGCTGTGGCCGAGCGTGTGCAGGAAGTCTTCGAAACTATCGCCCAACTCCAGAATGTCGCGCGTTTCATAGGGCATCGCCAGGGCGATGTAGCGGCCGGCCTGCACCGTGTGCAGCGTGCGGCCGCCGGCATCCGCGCTCGGCACGTCGCCGGCGATGAACAGATTCAGCGTATCGACCCTGAACTGCTTGGACAGCGTCTCGAGCGCCTTGGTCGCGACGCCCCAGAGTTCTGCGCGGCGATCCTCGCGCGCTTGATAGGCATACACGGTCGAGGCATCCACGTTGCGATAGCGGCGGCGGAAATAGAGCAATTCGTCGTTGTACTTGGCGACGAGTTCGGGGCAGCGCGCGCGGATCGCGGCGAACAGGAACCGCCCGTAGGCGGCCCAACAGTCGGGATGGCGGCCGGCCAATGCGCTGCCTCGCCCCGCGGGGCGCGGATCCGCCGGCGGCGGGCGATCCTGCACGGCCGCCGGGGCCGGTACGTAAGCGCCTAGGGGTCTGTCCGTATAACGCCGGCGCCGGCTGCGGATATGCTGGGGATCGGTATCCAACGCCGCACGCTCCCGGGATGCAGGCTGCGCGCGCAGCAACGAGGGTTGAAATTGATGCAAATCCGCCATTGCCGCAGGCTACCCCGGCGACGCGCTCCGGCAACTGATCTGGATCATTTTCCAGGCGGCCTCTGCCTGCCCCGCGAGGCGCGCCGCGGGCGTGCGCCCGATGCGTGACGCGCAGCGCGGCAACTGCTCCATGTGCGGATTGCACCGCGTCTGCTTTCCCGCGCGGGCCGCAAGGGGCGGCGAGCGCAGCGCGAATCTCTCCCTGATCCGTCGCCTGCGTGTCGGCAGCGGCCACATCCTGTACCACGCGGGCGAGCGGATCGAGTCCTTGTACATGGTGCGCAGCGGCTGCATCAAGGAAGTCGACGGCGTCGACGCCGCAGGGGAATCGATCGCCAATTTCTGCCTGCCGGGTGAACTGCTGACGGTGCAAAGCGCGGGCACCGCCTGCAGCCGCACGACCTGCCTTGCGGTGGAAGCCTCGTTCATCTGCGCCGTCCCGTGGCACATCGTCGAGCATGCCTACGCGAAGCTGCCGGCCGTGGCCGGTGAACTGATCGATCTGATCGCCGCGGCGGGCGCCGCGACCCGCGAGCTATTGACGATGGTCCGCGACAAGCCAGCGCTACAACGGGTCGCCGGATTCTCGTTGAACATGTGCGCGCGGATGCAGTCCCGCGGAGTGCCGGGTCGGGATTTCCGGCTCGGCATGAGCCGCGACGACATCGCCCGATATTTGGGCCTGCGCAGCGAGACCGTCAGCCGCTGCTTCTCGGAACTGGCGCGCCGCGGATTGATAGGCGTGCGCGCCAAACGCGTGCAGATCCTGGCGCCCGCGGAACTGCGCCATCTGTTTCGCGGCGAAACGCCGCTGCCTCAGGATTGACCGCCCGAGCGCCTCGCCCGGCAAATTCTGCAGGCGTTTCTAGCCACCGTCCCTAAGGATGAGCGCGCCGCTGCGCGGCCGCGTATTTCTCCCGGCGCCTGCGCATGGGTAATATTCGGCAATATACTTGTCGCCGCGGCCGACGCCGCGGGGTAATTGGACCATGCCGAATCCACTGTCGCCGAACCTCGAACCGGCCGTCCGCGGCGCGCGGGCGTGAACGCACGCCTACAGTTGGCACGGCAGACACTGCTCGGCGCCGCGCTCGCCGCGCTCGCCGCCTGCGCAGTCGGCCCGGATTTCCACCGACCCGCCGCGCCCGCAGGCACCTATGCGAGCCCCGTGTCGGTGTCCGCGGCGACCGCGGCCGATGCGCCGTCCCTGCGCTACGGAGCGCCGCTTGCCGCCGACTGGTACCGCCTGCTCGGCTGCCGCGCGCTCGATCAATGGGTGAAACTCGCGCTGCGCAACAACCCTGACCTGCAGTCGGCGCGGGCGAGCGTGAGCGAAGCGCGGGCGCGCTTGCGTGCCGCCGCGGGCGGCGCATACCCGAATTTGCAGGGACGGGCATTCGTCAACCGCGCGCATTTCAATCCCGGCGCGCTCGGCCTCGGAACCCAGGGGAGCGCGGGCGGCAACCTGTTCGCCGGGCTGCTGCAACTCTCCTACCACATCGACCTGTTCGGCCGGCTGGACCGGGACCTGGAGGCGCGCCGGGCGGCGGTGCAATACGCGCGCGACCAGGCGCTCAACACCTATGTCGGCTTGGTCAATCAAGTCGTGACCAGCGCGATCGACCTCGCGGCGGCGCAATCCTCGATCGATGCCACCGAAAAACTGCTGGATGCCGAGCGTCGCCGGCTGCGGCTCAGCCGCCTGCAGGAGACGGTCGGCACCATCGCGCGCGGCGAGACGCTGACGGCCAAGGCGCAGTGGCAGGGCACGCAAGCCACCCTGCCCGGCCTGCGGCAACGGCGCGCCGCCGCGGCCGCGGCGCTCGCAGCCTTACTCGGCGAGACGCCGTCGCAGCTTCAGGCGCCGGCGTTGCGCCTGGCGGATTTCACGATCCCGGCCACACTGCCGGTGTCGCTGCCGGCGCAGCTGGTGCAGCAACGCCCCGATGTTCTCGCCGCCGAACAACGACTGCACGAAACCAGCGCCGAAATCGGTGTGGCCGCCGCCGCGCGCCTGCCGTCGATCTCGCTGAGCGCCGACTACGGCAGTCTCAGCGACCGCGGCGCGGATTTCTTCAACGCGGGCAACGCGCTGTGGGCTCTCGGCGGCAACATCGCCGCGCCGCTGTTCGACGGCGGTAAGCTCGCGGCGCAACAGGATCAAGCCGAGGCCGCGTACCGACGGGCGAGCGCCGAGTATCGATCGACCGTGCTCGAGGCATTCTCGCAGGTGGCGACGGCGCTGCGCGCGCTCGCCAACGACGGCGCCGCGCTGCAAGCCCATGAGGCCGCGCTGCAAACGGCGCGGCAGGCGCTCGATCTGTCCTCTCGATTGCTCTCGGTCGGCACCGCCGACGCGCAGGCGGTCCTCGCGGCACGGCAGGAATACCGCCGCGAACTGTTGTCCCGCGTCGATGTCGAGGCGCGGCGTTTCACCGACCTCGCGATGTTGGTCCATGCATTGGGCGGCGGCTGGTGGAATGCGCCGCGGGATCCGCTTGCCCCTGAAGGAAAACCGCATGACTGAGCAAAATGCCGCCTCCGGCGCATCCGCGCAGAACGCCGACGGCAGGGAGCGGCGCAAGGGGGGGCGAATTCTGCCGATCGCGATCTTGGCGGCAGCGCTCGCGGCGATCGCCTGGGGACTGTATTGGTTCCTGGTCGCACGTTGGCACGTCACCACCGACGATGCCTATGTGCAGGGCGAAATGATCAATCTTGCGCCACAGGAGGCAGGGTCCGTCACCGCGGTCGACGTGGCTCTGACCCAGTACGTCAGACGGGGCGAAGTGCTGGTACGGCTCGACGATCAGGATGCCCAAATCGGGCTTGCGCGGGCGGAGGCGGATCTCGCGCAGACCGCGCGCAGCGTCGCCGCACTCTACCAGACGGCGCAGGCGGACCTTGCGCAGGTTGCCGCGCGCCGTGCGGAACTCGCCAAAGCGCGCTCCGATCTCGGCCGAGCCCAACGGCTGGCGCCGTCCCATGCGATCTCGAAACAGACGCTCGAGCATGCCGAGATTGCCGTGGCGCAGGCGCGCGCGGCCCTGCAGCAGGCGCTGCATCAACTGGACGCGGCGCGTATCGCCACTCACGGCACGGCCGCCGCCGATCACCCGCAGGTGCAACAGGCGGAAGCGAACCTGCGCAGCGCATGGCTGGCGCTCGCGCGTACCCGCATCCTTGCGCCGGCGTCGGGCTACGTCGCGCAGAAAAATGTCGCGGTCGGCGAGCAGGCGTCGACCGGCAGTCCGCTGCTCGCGATAGTGCCCCTGAACGATGTGTACGTCGACGCCAACTTCAAGGAAACGCAGCTCGGCGAACTGCGAATCGGCCAGCCGGCCGAACTCACCGCGGATCTGTACGGCTCCAAGGTCAGCTACCACGGCAAGGTGCTGGGTTTCTCCTCCGGCACCGGCGCTGCGTTTTCCGTGCTGCCGCCGCAGAACGCCTCTGGAAACTGGATAAAGATCATCCAGCGTCTGCCGGTGCGCATCGGGCTCGACCCGCGGGAACTGCGTGCGCATCCGCTGCTGCTGGGTCTGTCGATGCGCGTCGACGTCCTGATACGCGACACCGCGGGGCGGATGCTCTCGGAAAAACCCAGTTTCGACGGCAGGCGGCGCACCGAGGTCTACGCGATACAGGCGCAGGGGGCGAACGCGCTGATCCACAAGATCCTGTACCG
The DNA here is from genome assembly GCA_035531435.1 of Steroidobacteraceae bacterium. Classification (GTDB taxonomy): domain Bacteria; phylum Pseudomonadota; class Gammaproteobacteria; order Steroidobacterales; family Steroidobacteraceae; genus Bog-1198. The sequence continues at coordinate 113,061 of DATKSW010000007.1, forward strand.
CAACCTGCCGGCCGCCGGCGAGTACCCCGACCATTGAAGCGTTCGCCGCCGACGGCTCGAAGCAGATGACTCCTTCGGATCGCCCCGTCAATCCCTGGTTGATCGCGGTGGTCGTGGCGCTCGGCGCCTTCATGGAGGTGCTCGACATCTCCATCGCCAACGTCGCGCTGCCGCACATGGCCGGCGACCTCTCGGCGAGCAACAGCCAGGCGAGCTGGGTGCTGACCTCGTATCTGGTGACCAACGCCATCGTCATGCCGATCACCGGTTGGCTCGCCAATACCTTCGGTCGCAAACGCCTCTACTTGACCTGTATCGTCGGATTCACCGTCAGTTCCCTGCTCTGCGGCCTGGCGCCCAACCTCGCGACCCTGGTCGCGCTGCGCGCCGTGCAAGGCGCGAGCGGCGGCGGCCTGCAGCCGAGCGCACAGGCGATCCTCTCCGATACGTTTCCGCCGACCAAGCGCGGCATGGCGATGTCGCTGTACGGCATCGCGGTCGTCTTCGCACCGGCGATAGGTCCGACGCTCGGCGGCTGGATCACCGACAATTTCTCCTGGCGCTGGGTGTTCCTGATCAACGTACCGGTGGGCATCGTGGTCTTCTCGCTGATCGCCGCGCTGGTGAGGGACCCGAAACGCATGACCGAGGCGCGCGGCAAGGCGCGCGCCTCCGGCGGCATCAGCTTCGACAGCATCGGCTTTTCGCTGGTGGCGCTCGCGCTCGGCTGCCTGCAGATCGTCCTGGATCGCGGTCAGCAGGACGATTGGCTCAATTCGCCGATGATCAGCACGCTGATCGCGATCTCGGCTTGCGCGTTCATCGCCATGATCTTCTGGGAATTACGCCGCCAAAACCCGATCATCGACTTGCGGCTGTATCGCGACCGCGGCTTCGCCGTCTCCAATTTCCTGATGCTGATGCTCGGTTTCATGCTGCTCGGTTCGACCTATCTGATCCCGGCGTTCGTGCAGTCGCTGCTCGGCTATACCGCGACCGATGCGGGACTGGTGATCACACCCGGCGGCTTCGTGATCATGTTGATGATGCCGATCGTCGGCCGCCTCTCCGGCCGCATGGATTTGCGCCTGATGATCCTCTGCGGCTTCCTGATCACGGGCCTCGCCACTTACCACATGACCAGTTTCTATCTGGGCGTCGACTACACGACGATCATGCTGGCCCGCGCCGGCCAGGCGCTGGGAATGGCATTCCTGTTCATCCCGATCAATACGCTCGCCTTCGCCGAGATGAGCGGTGCGCAGACCAGCAACGCCTCGGGCCTGATCAACCTGGCGCGCAACCTCGGCGGCAGCATCGGCATCTCGGTGGTATCGACGCTCGTGTCGCGACGCGAGCGGTTTCACCAGACGATCATCACCGCGCACTTGACCGACTACAGCCCCGCGGCGCGCAGCTTCCTGCACTTTACGGCGCAGCATTTCATCGCCGCGGGCCGTCCGCTGCTCGCCGCGCGCAGCGCTTTGGCGGCCCTCTACCGGCAGGTGCAGCTGCAGGCGCAACTGCAGGGCTACCTGGACGTCATGAAACTCTTCGCCGTGCTGTTCCTTGCGCTGATCCCGCTGCTGCTGCTGCTGAAAAAGGGGCGCGTCAGCGACGCCGGGCACGCGCCCGCGCATTGAATTGCGGCCGTCAAGACGGACGGCCGCCGGCTTCGGCCGCGGGCCCCGCTTTCGCATATCCGCCGCTGCGGAAGAAGACGATGCCGGCCGCCAGTCCGCCGATACCGACGAGCTTGGTCGTGGTATTGAAAGTCAAGATCGCGTAGACGCCGAGTGCGAACAGCAGCGCCGCGCTCAGCGCCGGTACCAGTGCGTAATGCACGAAGGTCGCGGCGGACTCCTTGAAGCTGTGCCGGTATGACCAGGCGCAGACCAGTCCCGCCAAACCGTAATAGTACGAGACCTGCACCGCGATCGCGTTGACGGAATCGGCCAGGATCGTCGCGATCGACGGCATGAAGCTCGAGGCGAAAATCACCGCCAGGCCGAGGCCGAGCAGTAGGTACATCGCCCGCACCGGCGTCACGGTCCTTTCGTGCACGTGGCCGAAACGGCCAGGCAGGGCGCCGTCCCGGCCCATGGCGAACATCGTCCGCGAAAACTGCAGCATCGTCGTTTCCAGCGTCGCGATGCTGGAGAGGATCAGGGCGAGCGCCGCCGCGTAGCCGCCCGCCTTGCCGAGACCCGCGGCGACGGCGACGTGATAGATGAGATTGTCGGAGAATGCCGCCGCGGTGCCGAGCGGGAAGAGCATCAGCGTCGCCACGCTGAAGGCCACGAACGAGGCGATCGCCACGAATACGCTGAGGAATCCGCCCTGGCCCGCGGCGTTCGGCGGATCTCCCTTGGTCTCCTCGGCGAGATTGGCCGTCACGTCCCAGCCCCAATATAGAAACACGACGATCAGCGAGGAGGCCGCGAAAGCGCCCGGCCGGTAATGAAAACCGAACCAGGACCAGGAGAACGGCGTGACCGCGCCGGCGATCCCGGTGTGCACGAACGCCGCGATCGAAATGCCGAACAGGATCAACAGTTCGATCGAACTCATGACGACCTGGAGTTTGCTGGTGATCTCTATGCCGGCGATCAGCACCAGCCCAATGGCGAGAAACCATACGGCGCCGATGCAGGTGGTCAGCACCACGTGGTCCGCGAGAGCCGGGTCGAACAGGTCGATCGTCGCCGTGCCGAGCGGCACGCTGCCCGTGACCATGAAGACCATCGAGGCGATCAGCAGCGCCCAGCCTGAGAAGTAACCGAAGAATTTACCGAAGCCGATCTTGGTCCACTCATAAGCGGCGCCGGCGTTCGGCATTTTCTTGTTCAAGCCCTTGTAGGCCGCGGCGATGCCGAGCATCGGCAGCGCGAAAACCAGCACCGCGTTCGGCGCGGCGAATCCGGCGGTCGCGAGCAAGCCGGCGATCGCCACCGAGATCGAAAATCCCGGGGCGCTCCCCGCCACCCCCATGATGATCGACTCGAAAAACGACAGCGAGTCGGCCTTCAATTTCGTGCTCATGCGTGCCTCGACGTAGTGCGCCAACGGCTACAGGTAGAAATCATGTTCCGCGGGGAGGATCTCCTGCATCAACGCCGCGCATTCCTTGCGTTTGAGCTCACAGAACAATTCGAGAAAGCGCTGCGGCAAATATTGCGCGAGCTCGGCGGACTTGGCGGTGCGCTCCAGCGCGGCGGACAGGCCGCGCGTCTGGCCGGCTTCGACATCGCCCCCGACGCGCCCCGCGGCGGGCGCCGTCGGGCTGAGCTCGCGGCCGATGCCGTGCAGGATTGCCGCGAGGACCACCGCGAGCACGAGGTGCGGGCTCGCATCGGCGCCGGCGACGCGATGTTCGATGCGCCGCGCCGCAGCCGCCGACGCCGGCACGCGAAAGGCGACGCTGCGGTTGTTGTATCCCCAATCCCGGCTGCGCGGCACGAACGGCCCGAGAAACCGCCGGTGCGAATTGAAATTCGGCGCGCAAATGCCGAGCGAGTCGTCCATCAGCGCCTGCATGCCGGCGACCGCCTGCTGCAGCAGCCGTTCGCCGCCCGCGGCGCCGAAGCGGTTTTCGCCTTGCTCGTCGACGATGCTGACGTGCACGTGCAAGCCGCTGCCGGGTTGATCGGCAAACGGCTTCGCCATGAACGTCGCCTGCAACCCCATCGACATTGCCACGCCTTTGACGATGCGCTTCAGAAGCACCGCGTGGTCGGCGGCGCGCAGCGGATCGGCGACGTGGCGCAGATTGATCTCGAATTGGCCGATGCCGTATTCGGCCACGGCGCCGCACAGCGCCACGCCTTGCGCCGCCGCCGCATGATTGACCTTATCGAGGAACGCGGCATTGGCCTCGACGGCATCCATCGACAGGTTGGCGGCACGGCGCGGCGCAGCCGCTTTCGCCGAGCTGGCGGCGAGCGCGATCCGCCCGTCGGCGCCGCGGCGCGGATCGATCAGATAAAATTCCAATTCGCAGGCAAGCAGCGGATGGATGCCGGCATCGCGGCATCCGCGCACGACCTCGGCGAGCACGCGCCGCGGATCGAACCATAGCGGGCGCCGCGATTCGATGTCGCGCATCTCGCACAAAACCTGCGCGGTCGGCGAATGCGTCCATGGCGCAAGACACAGGCTGCCGGCAATCGGCAGGGCCACGCCGTCGGGATCGCCGTCGGAGCCGCCCATGCCTTGGACGTTGTGACCGAGGCCGCGGCAATCGGCGAACAAGGCGCTCGCCGAGAATTGCACGCCGTCGGCGTAGACCGCGGCGGCATCCGCCGCCGGCACGCGCTTGCCCAAGGTGTTGCCGTTGACGTCGATGACGAACGCATCGAGCGCCGCGACCTGCGGATGCAACCGCAGGAACCGGGCCCATTCCGCGGCCGGCGCAGCGGCGGCGATTTCACTGTGCGCGCTCGGCGCTCCTGTCATGATCGGCTCCTTGTCACAGGCGGTCGCGCAGCGCATACCAGAGCATCGCGGCGACCAGGGTGGGCCAACGCAGGGCCGGGCCGCCCGGGAATGCGGGCACCGGAACACGCGCAAGCAAATTGAAATGCGCGCGTTCCCCGGCGATCGCGTCGGCGAGTATCTTGCCGCAGTAGGGCGCGAGCACGACGCCGAGACCGGAAAAGCCGCTGGCGTTGAAGAAGCCGGGGCCGATTTCACGCACGAACGGCATTCGCGTCGGCGTGATCGCGAGCGTCCCGCCCCAGCCGAATTCGAAGCGTACCGAGGCCAGCTGCGGAAAGACCCGCAGTGCGTGCTTGCGCACGAACGCCGCGATGTCCGCGGGGAATCGGTATCCATAGGTCTCGCCGCCGCCGAACAGCAAACGCTGGTCGGCGCTGATGCGGTAGTAGTTGACGACGAAGCGCGAGTCGGCCACGGCGATGCCGTCGCGGATCAGGCCGCGGGCGCGCTCTTCGCCCAGCGGTTCGGTCGCGGCGATGAAGTTGTTGATCGGCATGACGCGCCGCTCGACCGCCGGGGAGACGCCGCGCAGATAGCCGTTGCAGGCCAATATCACCTGATTCGCCCGCACCCGCGCGTTGCGCGTGCGCACCAGCCAGTCGCTGCCCGAACGCGTCACGGCGAGCACCTCGGAACTCTCGTGCAGGCGCGCGCCGTGGCTCTGCGCCGCGCGCGCCAAGCCGAGGGCGTAGTTCAGCGGATGCAGATGTCCGCCTCTTGCGTCGAATGAGCCGCCGAAGTAGCTGTCGGTCGCCACCATCTCGCGCACTTGCGCGCGATCGACGCTGCGAATCTGCGTGTAGCCGTAGCGCTCGCGCAAATGCTCGACACGGCGGCGGCTGTCGACGTTGCAACTTTGCTTATGATCGGCGTGCAGCAGGCCAGGGCGGAACTCGCACTGGATGCGGTAGCTGTCGATCAGCGTATCCAGATAAGCGCGCGCATCGAGCGCCAACTCCCAGAGCCGCCGGGCATCCGCCGCGCCCACGTGCTTTTCGAGCCATTCCTGGTCGCGGCGCAGTCCGACGTGCGCCTGGCCGCCGTTTCTCCCGGATGCGCCCCACCCAAGCAGGGATTGTTCCAGGAGAACGACATCGATGCCGCGTCTCGCCAGGTGCAGGGCGGCTGACAGCCCCGTGAAGCCGCCGCCGATCACGCAGACGTGCGCGGCGCAATCCGCGTCGAGCGAAGGCGCAGCCGCCTGCTCAATCGCGGTCGCCGCGTAATACGAGGGGGCGTGCCGGGAACAGGGAGCAAGCGCGTTTTGGCGACGGTGTGTCGACATGTGTGATCACAGAATTTCTGGGTCAGGATACACGAATGGACGGCCGCGGCCAATGCGCCGCGGCTCGCGGCCGAAGCCGCTGCCGCCGATCAATCCCATGCCGTCGCGGATGTCGGCGAGCAGCGCGCGGTGCAATTTACCCGCATCGCGCGCGGCGATCGCGCGAATCGCGCGTTCGTGCTGGTCGACGAGGTTCGCGGTGCCGACGCGGCCGTAGACCACGCGCATGTACGGGCCGAACTGCAGCCAGAGGATTTCGATCAGCCGGTTCAGAATGCCGCGCGGCTGCGCGTCGTAGATCAGGAAATGGAAATCGAAGTTGCCTTGCATGTAGGCGTTCAAATCCCCGTGGATGATCGCATCGCCGATCGCATCGTCGACCCGCTTCAATCGGCTCAGGCGTCTGGCATCGATGTACGGCAGGGCGCGTACCGCCGCCTCCGGCTCCAACAGCTCGCGGCACCGCAACAGCTCCTTGAAGCGCTCCTCGGTCATCGTCGGCACGACGATTTTCCTCTTGGAGCGGATCTGCACGGCGCCTTCCGCCGCGAGCCGGCTGAGCGCCTCGCGGACCGGAGTCTGACTGACGCCCATTTCCTCGGCCAGGCGGCGCGTCGACAGCGCACTGCCCGGCGTCACCTTGCCGCTGATGAAGCGGCGCGACAGTTCATCGTGCACGTCGCTGTGCAGCGGCGCGGCCGGCGCAAGCGGCGGCGGCGCTTTAGGCCGCTTCGAGGACACGCAATTGCGCTTCGACCTCGCGCAGCGAACGGTCGATGGTGGCGACCAGCCGGTCGATTTGCGCGTGGCTGACGATCAACGGCGGGCAGAAAACGATCGAGTCGCGGACCGCCCGCACCATCAGTCCGTTGCGGATGCAGGCATCCCGCACGAGCGGGCCGGCATGGCCTTCCTTGCCGCCGAATCGCAGGTTCGTCCCCCGGCGCGCGACGATCTCCACCGCGCCGATCAGGCCGAGGGAGCGCGCCTCGCCGACCAGCGGATTGGCCGCGAGCGCGGCGAGCGCCTTGGTCAGATAGGGTCCCGTATCCTCGGCGACACGCTCGACCAGATGCTCGCGCGCAATGATCTCGAGGTTGCAGAGCGCGACCGCCGCCGCCGTGGGATGGCCGGAGTAGGTATATCCATGGATGAATTCCCCGCCCTTCTCCTTCAGAAGCGCGACGATCGGCGCCGCCACGGCGGTCGCCGATATCGGCAGATAGCCGGAAGAGAGACCCTTCGCCATCGAAACGATATCGGGCTTGATGCCGAAATGCTGGAACCCGAACCAGCGCCCGAGGCGGCCGAAGCCGCAGATGACCTCGTCGACGATCAGCAATATGCCGTACTTGCGGCACACCGCTTCCACACTCTTCCAGTAGCCGGGGGGCGGAATGATGACGCCGCCGGCGCCCTGCACCGGTTCGCCGATGAAAGCGGCGACATTCTCCGCGCCGACCTGAATAATGCGCGCCTCGACGGCGGCCGCGGCGCGCGCGCCGAAGCTCTCCGGGTCCTCGCCGAATCCGTCGCCGAACCAATACGGCTGCATCACGTGTTCGATGCCCGGAATCGGCAGGTTGCCCTGCGCGTGCATCTGCTTCATGCCGCCGAGACTCGCGCCGGCCACGGTCGAGCCGTGGTAGGCGTTCCAGCGGCTGATGAAGATCTGCCGCTTCGGTTCGCCGCGCAGCGTCCAGTAATGACGCGCCAAGCGCAACGCGGTGTCGTTGGCTTCCGAGCCAGAGCTGTTGAAAAATACGTGCGTGAGGTCCGCGCCGAGGCGCGCGGACAGCTCCGCGGCGAGCCGGATCGCGGGCTCGTTCGCGGTCTTGAAAAACGTGTTGTAGAACGGCAATTCCAGCATCTGCCGGTACGCGGCCTGCGCGAGTTCCTCGCGTCCGTAACCGACGTTGACGCACCACAGGCCGGCCATGCCGTCGAGCAGCCGATTGCCCTCGGCGTCCTCGATCGTGCAGCCCTGTGCACGGACGATGATGCGGCTGCCGCCCTGCTGCTGCTGTACTTTATAGTCGCTCTGCGCGGGCAAATGATGCGCCAAATCCATGCGGCGGAGTTCCGCCGTGCGGGTCGCGGACATGGGTGTGCTCATGGCATTTTTCCTATGGGCAAGACCATCGGGCGGACCCCAAATTACAGCCGTCCGCCGCAATCGTCAAGAATCTGTGATGGCAGATCGCCGCGGCAGCCGCCGCGCCGCCGGAGCGCTAGCCGCTCGGCCACTGTTCGAGGGTCGCGACCAGGCTCGTCAAGAACGCGTTCGCCTGAAAAGCATCGATCGCCCGATGATCGATCGTCAAGGTCACGTAGCACATGGAACGTACGGCGATCGCCTCGGCGCCGCCGCTCTGCAGGACGCAAACTCGGCGTTCGACTTTGCCGACGCCGAGAATCGCCACCTGCGGCTGATTGATCACGATGGGCGCGGCGAGCAGGCTGCCGCTCACGCCATGATTCGATATTGTGAAGGTACCGCCCTGCACGTCCGCCGGCAGGAGCGTGCCGGCGCGCGCCGCGGCCACCAATCGGCCGAGGCGCAGCGCGATGCCGAATAAATCCAATTCCTGCGCGCGCTTCAGCACCGGTACGATGAGCCCTTCCTTGCCGAGCGCCGTTCCCACGCCGATATTCACGTCGGCGTGCAGCTCGAGTGCATCCTCGTGAAAAGTCGCGTTGACCTGCGGATGGTCGCGCAGCGCGCGGGCGCAGGCGGCAATGAAATATGCCGTCAACGTCGGCCGCGCACCGCGCCGCTCCAAGTCGCCGCCATGGCGGGCGCGATGCGCCAGCACCTGGCTTAGGTCCGCCTGGAAAATCGTGGTGACGTGCGGCGCCTCGGCAAGGCTGCGCAGCATGCGTTCGGCAATGCGTCGGCGGATCGGCGAGTGCGGCAGCCGTTCGCCCATGCGCCCCTCGCGACCGGCCGCCGGCAGCGGCGGCGCGGCGAGCGGTTCGCCGCGGGCACCAGCGGCGGTGGCGCGGCGCACGACATCGTCCGCCGTGATCCGCCCGTCGCGTCCGCTGCCGGCAAGATCGTTCGCCGACAGCCCGTGTTCGGCCAGCAGGCGGCGCACCGACGGGCTCAGGCGCCGATGGCCGCGCGGCTGCGCAGCGACGAGCGGCTGCGAGTCGACGGGCGGCTGCGCAGCGACGAGCGGCTGCGAGTCGACGGGCGGCTGCGCGGCGACCGGCGGGAATTGCGTCTCGCGCACGCGGCCGAGCGCTTGGCCGGGCAGCACCTGCTCGTCCTCGGCTTTCAATATTTCCGTCAACTCGCCGCTGACCGGCGAGGCTATCTCCACCGTCACCTTGTCGGTTTCCAGCTCCAACAGCGGCTCGTCCTTGCGCACCGCATCGCCGACGCTCTTCCCCCACTTCAATACGGTCGCCTTGCTGCCCTCCTCGTTCATCGGCGCAACGACGTCGACTACGGCGGCCATGATCAAATCGCCGCCAACGCCGCCAGCGCCGCCGCAATGGCGGCGACGCTCGGCAGCACGGCGTCGAGCAGCACCGGGCTATGCGGACTCGGCACGTCCGGCATCGTCAGGCGCTCGATCGGCGCATCGAGATCGAAGAACGCCTCTTTCGCGAGCACCGCGGCGATTTCCGCGCCGAACCCCGCGGTCAGCGTATCTTCGTGGACGATCAGGCAACGCCGCGTCTTGCGTACCGAGGCCAGGACGGCGTCGCGGTCCCACGGCGACAGCGTGCGCAAGTCCAGCAGGTCGGCTGAAATGCGCGCCGCGTCGATCGCCTGTTCGCAACGCTCGACCATCGCGCCCCAGGTGACGACGGTCGCGGACGTGCCGGTGCGCAAGCGGCTCGCCCTGCCGAAAGGCAGGACGTAGTCGTCGCCGGGATAGGGGCGGCGCGCCGAGCTGCCGTCGAGCAAGGAGCGATGCTCGAAGAATATCGTCGGGTCGTTGCCGCGCAGCGCGGCGCGCAGCAGGCCCACGGCATCTTCGGCGTTCGAGGGCATGGCGACGCGCCAACCGAGGCCGTGCAGCCACTGCACCTCGTTCGACTGGCTGTGCCACGGGTCACCGCACTTGAAGAATCCGCCGGGAATGCGCACCACCATCGGTGCGGCGAACCGGTTGGCGGTCCGCCAGCGCATCGTGCCGCAATCGTTGAGCTGCTCGGCGGCCGGATCGGCGTACTTGCGGAACTGGATCTCCGGCACCGGCAGCAGCCCGGCCGCCGCGAGACCCACGGCGCGGCCGATGATTCCCTCCTCGGAGAGGCTGGTGTCGAAGACGCGCGCCGCGCCGAATTTCTCCTGCAAGCCGATCGTCGCCGCGTGCACGCCGCCCTTGGTGCCGACGTCCTCGCCGAAGACCAGCATGCGCGGGTTGACGGCGAGTTCGTGCGCGAGCGTGCGGCGCACCGCGGTCAACAGATTGATGCGCGGCCCTTCGCCGTCGGCCCGCGAGCCGCCCGCGGGCGGCGCGGCGCCGTCCGCCCAGATACCGCCTTGCGTCTGGATTTCCGGCGAGCCGTCGGCGCCGCGCTCGCAGTAAAGATGCCTGCGCACGAGGTGCGGGTCGGGCGCCGGCAATTGCTCGACACGTGCGAGTGCCTCGTCGACCCGCACCCGTGCCGCGCGGATCTCGGCCTCCCAGTCGCTCGCCGACATGAACGCCGGCACCAACTGGGCGCGCAGTCGCGTCAATGGATCGCGCGCTCGTTCGCATTCGATCGTCGCCGCGCTCTTGTAGGCTTGCGTATCCTGACCGGAATGGCCGGCGAGGCGCGGCACCTCGAGGCGCAGCAATGCGGGTCCGCCGCCGCCGCGCACGCCCTGCACCGCATCTTCGATCAGCGCCGCGGCGGCGCGCGGATCGGAGCCGTCGCCGTCGAGGACTCGCAAGCCGCGAAACGCCGCAAGATTGCGCGCGATGTTGCCGCCGGGCGTCTGCCGCTGCGAGGGCACGGAGATGCCGTAGCCATTGTCCTCTATGAAGAACAGCAGTGGCAGCCGCTCGGTGGTCGCGATGTTGAGCGCCGCCCAAAAACCGTTGGTGGCAACCGACGCATCGCCGCCGTGCGCCACCGCGATGCTCTGCGCGCAAGCGGCGTCCGCCAGCATCGCCTGCCGATAGCGCAAGGCCTGGGCCCAGCCCACGGCCGGCGTGTATTGAGCGCCGACTCCGCCGCAAACCGGCAGTACGCAGGCTGACTGTTTACGCGGCAAATTGAAGACGACGCCGATATCACGGCCGTCGCTCATGCCGCCGCGGCGCATCATCGACGATGCCAGGGCCTCATCGAGCGGCAATCCCAAGCTCAACAACAGCGGCCGCGAGCGGTAATACGCGCCCACCGCGTCGCGCACGCCGGTCAACTGCCTACCGAGCAGCACTTGCGTCAATTCATGTCCGCGGGCGGAGAACTGGTAGAGGACTCTGCGCTCGGGAAGCAGGCGCGCTTCCTCGAGATCGTCGAGGGCGCGCGACACCGCGACCTGCCGAAGTACGGAACGCCAATCCGCAACGACGCGGCGGCGCGCTCGCTCTAGTTCCACCTCGGTCGCGGCCATCGTTCCCCCGGGGAGCAATACTGCGGCTCCACACTAGCCCCGCGTCGCCCAGATAAATCGCCAATTTCCGCTATTAATTATATAATAATTGGCGAACTTCACTAATATGGCGCTCTTGGAGAGCGGAATATGCAGATCGACCGGTTCGATGCGCGCATCTTGTCAGCACTGCAGCAGGACGGCCGCCTGACCGTGGTTGAACTCGCCGACTCGGTCGGCTTGTCGCCCACGCCCTGCGCCCGCCGCATCAAAGCCTTGGAAGCCGCGCGCGTCATCGAGGGATACGCGGCCGTGCTCAATCCGACCGGCATCGGCCTCGGCGTGCTCGCGCTCGTGCAAGTCAAGCTCACCCTGCACACCGATGAGACGGTGGCGCGCTTCGAGCGCGATATAGAGCTGCTCGACGAAGTGACCAACTGCTACGCCGTCACGGGCGCGTACGATTTTCTGCTGCAGGTCTATGCCGGCGACCTCGACGCGCTGAGCAACGTGGTGCTGAAGAAACTCTTGCGCATTCCGCATCTGCGGGACTTGCAGTCGAGCGTCGTGTTGGCGACCGTGAAGCGCTCCGGCCGGCTGCCGCTCTCGCACTTGCCGCAGACCGCAGGCGAACCGCCGCCGGTCGGCGGCGGCAAACGCGCGAGGCGTTGAGCCCGTAGTCGATTCACGGCACCAAACGGCTTGCCGCTTGTCACAGGCAGGGTACCGGCGACGCCGCATGGCGCCCGGCCGACGCGGGACGATGCAATGGCGCCGCAGGGTTTAATTCGCCAATTACCGATAGGAACGGATCCGATGCACAAGCGACGAGTCGTCCCGTGGGGCGCTGCAATCATCCTCGCATGGGCCGCCGCCGCCGCGGCCACCTCCACGGCCGCCGCCACGGCGGCGGGCGGCGATGAGGTCACCCGCGCCACCCTCGAGAACGGCCTGCGCGTGCTCATCGTGCGCGACACGCTGGCGCCGGTGGTGACCACCGAGATCAACTACCTCGCGGGCTCCGACGAAGTGCCGGATGCCTTTCCGGGAACCGCTCACGCCGTGGAGCACATGATGTTTCGCGGCAGTCCGGGATTGTCCAAGGATCAGCTGTCGGCGCTCGCCGCCAACATGGGCGGCGCGTTCAACGCCGACACCACGCAGAGCGTGACGCAATACTACTTCGCGGCGCCCGCAGAGGATCTCGGCGTGGCTCTGCATCTGGAGAGCCTGCGCATGCGCGGCGCGGACATGAAGGCCGCGCAATGGGCGAAGGAACGCGGCGCCATCGAACAGGAAGTGTCCCGCGACCTGTCCGATCCGTCCTACAAATTCTACGAAGAGCTGCAGGCGCAGTTATTCGCGGGCACGCCGTACGCGCACACGCCGCTCGGCACGCGCGCATCGTTCGATGCGACCACCGCGGCGATGCTGAAACGGTTCTACGATCGCTGGTACGCGCCGAACAATGCGATCCTGGTGATCGCCGGCGACGTCGACCCGCGAGCGGCGCTCGACCAAGTCAAACGCGAGTTCGGCAGCATCCCGCGCAAGCCCATTGCGGCGCGCCCGGCGTTCGACTTCCAACCGGTGACGGCGAAGACCGTGAAACTGCCGACCGACAGCCCGTACGGTTCGGTGTATCTCGCCTGGCGCATGCCGGGCTTGAAATCCGCCGATTACGCGACGGCGCTGGTGCTCAGCGAAGCGCTCGGTTCGCAGCGCGCGGCACTTTACGGCATGGGCATGAATGGCGCCGCGCTGTACGGCGGTTTCTTCGATCAGGCCATGCCCGAGGCCGGCGTCGGCATGGCCGTCGGCATCTTCGCGCGCGGCGCCGATCCCAAGCCGGTGCTCGTGCGCATGCGGGCGATTCTGGCCGCCGCCGCCGCCAAAGGCGTCGATCCGGCGCTGATCGCCGCGGCCAAGCGCAACGCCGTCGCCGCGCTCGAGTTCCAGAAGAATTCGCTCGACGGACTCGCCAACGCATGGTCGCAGGCGCTCGCCTTCCAGGGGCTGGATTCGCCCGGCGAGATCAAGCAGGCGATCGAAGCGGTGACGCCGCGAGCGGTGGACGCGCTTGCCAGGTCGACGTTCGACCCGGCACACGCGATCAGCGCCGTCCTCACCCCGCAGAGCTCCGGCAAACCGGTGGCCGGCAAGGGATTCGGCGGTGCCGAGAGTTTCGCCTCGAGCCCGGAGAAGCCGGTGCAGCTGCCGGCTTGGGCCGCGCGCTCGTTCGCCACGCTGCGTGTGCCGCATTCCGATCTCAGGCCGACCTCCTATACCTTGGCAAACGGCTTGCGACTGATCGTGCAGCCCGAATCGATCAGCGACACGGTGCAGGTATTCGGCGGCATCAAGATCAACGAGGACCTGCAGGCGCCTACCGGCGAGGAAGGCGTGGCGGGCGTGCTCGACGCCCTGTTCCCGTTCGGCACCACGAGCCTCGATCGCCTGCAGTTTCAACGGGCGCTCGACTCCATCAGCGCGCAGGCGACCGCCGGCGCCAGCTTCTCGCTCGCGGTGCCGTCGGCGCATTTTGCGCAAGGCATGAGGCTGCTCGCCGACAACGAGTTGCACCCGGCGCTGCCGACGCACGCGTTCGCGGTCGTACGCAGGCAGCAAGCAGGCTTGGTCGCGGGGCAGATTCAGTCGCCGGACTTCCTCGTACAACTCGGACTTTCCAAAGCCCTGCTGCCGGCGGGCGATCCACAGTTGCGCTACGCCAAGCCGCAGAATGTCAGGGGACTCAGCCTGCCCCAGGTGAAGCGCTATTACGCGCGGGCGTTCCGCCCCGACATGACGACGATCGTCGTCGTCGGCAAGGTCGATCCGGCGCAGGCGAAGAAGGTCGTGGAGGACGCCTTCGGCGGCTGGCAGAATCATGGCGCCAAGCCCGACGTGCACTACGCCGCGGTTCCGCCGAACCGCCCCGGGCATCTGTACGTGCCCGACAACAGCGCGACGCAGGACGGCGTGCAGATGAAACAAACGATCGACGTCGGCCGCGACGATGCGGCGCGCTTCGCCTTGACTCTCGGCAACCAGGTGCTGGGCGGCGGCTTCTACGCCTCCCGCCTGTACCGCGACTTGCGCGACAAAACGGGGCTGGTCTACACGGTCGGCACCCGCTTCGACCTGGGCAAGCGCCGCAGCACCTACACGGTGTCCTTCGGCGCAGACCCTGGCAACGTGGCGGCGGCCAGCGCGATCGTCGTCAAGGACCTGTCGCAGATGCAGCGCGAACCGGTATCGGCGAGCGACCTTGCGCGCGCCAAGGGCATCCTGCTGCGGCGCATCCCGCTCGGCGAATCGAGCTTCGATGCGATCGGCGGTCAACTGCTGCAGCTCTCCATGGAGGGCAAACCGCTGGACGAGGCGACGATCGCCGGCCGGCGAACCCTGCAGCTGACCGCGGCGCAAATTCAGCAGGCCTACGCCGGCCACATTCGCCCGCAGGACTTCGTCACCGCGGTCAAGGGACCGGCGCCGACCGATTAAGCCCTGGCCGCCGGCGCGGGTTCGGCCGCCGGCGCAAGTTCGGCCGCCGGCGTCGAAAATAAAGTTGGTCGGCATCGTCCATGCATATACCATCAACGCTTTTCGCCGCCCGGGCGGCGCGAAGAGCTGCACCCAACAGGAGAGCATGATGACCGCTACCCCCTCGCCGATGCGCTCGCTGGCATTGCTGCTGGCAGTTTTCTGTTGCGCAGCGGTCGCCGCCGACAAACCGGCCGCCGACAAAATGGCCGCGGACAAAACGGTCGCGGAAAAGCCGAAGGACGTCTTTCATCATCTGAAGTTCCGCGACCTCGGCCCGGCGATTGCCGGCGGCCGCGTCACCGCGGTCGTCGGCATTGCGGGCAATCCGCGGGTCTACTACGTGGGCGCGGCCGGCGGCGGCATCTTCAAGACCACCGACGGCGGCCTGCACTGGCAGGCGATGTTCAAGCACGAGGCCACGAGCTCGATCGGCGCGATCGCGCTCGCGCCCTCCAACCCGAATCTGGTATGGGTAGGCACCGGCGAAGCGAACATTCGCAACGACGTCATTGCGGGCGCCGGCGTCTATCTGTCGACCGACGCCGGACGGACCTGGAAGCGCATGGGACTCAAGGACGTCGGTCAGATCGGCCGCATCGTGGTCGATCCGCATGACGCGAACCACGTGCTGGTCGCCGCCATGGGCGATGAGTGGGGCGTGAGCCCCCACCGCGGCGTCTACGTGACCGAAGACGGCGGCAAGACCTGGCGCAAGACGCTGTTCGTGAACGATCAAACCGGCGCCATCGACGTCGCGATGCAGCCGGGCAATGGGCAAGTGGTATTCGCCGCGACTTGGCAAGCCTCGCGCCGGCCGTGGATCCTGCACGACGGCGGTCCGGGTTCCGGCATCTGGCGCTCGACCGACGGCGGCGCAAGCTGGCGGCGATTGCACGAGGGACTGCCGGACTCGCCGATCGGGCGCATCGGTCTTGCGATCGCGCCGAGCGATCCCGAGCGCATCTATGCGCTGCTCGAGGCGCCGATCGGCAAGGGCGCTCTTTTCGTCTCCGGCGATCTCGGCAAGCACTGGCAGAAAGTTTCCGATAACCACGCACTCAACGTTCGCGGCTTCTACTTCACGACGCTCACCGTGGCGCCCGACAATCCCGAGCGCGTCTATTTTCTCGGCTTTCAGCTGCTGCAGTCCGATGACGGCGGCAAGAGCGTGCACGTCATCGATGGCGACGTGCATGTCGATCATCACGCGATGTGGATCGACCCGACCAATCCGCAACGCATGATTCAGGGCAATGACGGCGGCGCCTACCTGTCGTTCGACGCCGGCAAGACCTGGCGCTTCCTCGACGGCATGCCGATCGAGCAGAGCTACATGGTCGCGGCCGACAACCGCACCCCGTACGATCTGTGCACCGGCCTGCAGGACAACAGCGGCTGGTGCGGGCCTTCATCGTCGCTCGCCGACAAGGTCGTCTCGGGCAACGACTGGTACACGGTGATTGGCGGCGACGGCGAATACGCCGTGCCGGCGCCGTCGAACGCCGACGTGATCTACGCCGACGCCGAGGACGGAGCCATCGAGCGCTTCGATCGCAAGACCAAGCACAGCACGTTCATCATGCCGTACCTACACGGTCCGGGCTTCATCAACGACCTACCGACCTCGCAGCAGAAGATCCGCTTCAACTGGACGCCGCCGATCGACGTCGATCCGAATGACGCCGACACGGTCTATATCGGCGGCAATGAGCTTTTGAAATCGGTCGATGGCGGCCTGAATTGGCGGATCATCAGCCCGGACCTGACGCGCAACGACAAAACCAAGCAAAAACTCTCCGGCGGTCCGATAAATTACGATTTGTCCGGCGCCGAGACCTACGATACGTTGCTGTCGATCGACGTCGCGCGCAGCAATCCCGCGGTGATCTGGACCGGCAGCGACGACGGCGTGGTATCGCTCACCCGCGACGGCGGCAAGACCTGGAAGAAGGTCACGCCGGGCGGCGCGCCGCAATGGGCGCGCGTCTACCAGATCGACGTCTCGCCGACGGATCCCGGCGTCGCCTATGCCGCTTTCGATGCGCATGAATTGGACAACGCCAAGCCGTACGCCTACGCCACCGCCGACTATGGCCGCAGCTGGCGGCGCATCAGCGACACGCTGCCGAACGATGCCTCCGTGATGGTGGTGCGGGCGGATCCCGCGCACCCGCGGGTATTGGCGGCCGGCACGATGAAGGGCCTGTGGATATCGCGCGACGGCGGCGGCCGCTGGACGCAGCTGAAGGCCAATCTGCCGACGATGCCGATCTTCGATCTGAAGTTCGTGCGCGGCGACCTCGTGCTCGCGAGCCACGGCCGCGGTTTGTGGGTCATCGATCACTTCGCCTCCATCGCCGAACTCGATCCGCAGGCGCTGCCCGCGCAGATCCGGCTGTTCACGCCCGGCACCGGCATCGAGTTCCAGCGCTGGCATCGCGGTGAAGGAGCCGAGCCGTCGTTCGTCTCGCCGAATGCGCCGAGCGGCGTCACGATCGACTACAGCCTGCCGAAGAAGCTCAAGGCCGACGCCGAACAGAAGAAGCTCAAGCAGACTGCCGTCAAGATCGAGATCCGCGATGCGAAGGGACAGCTGATCGCGACCCGTTATGGCGCGTCCAAATTCGGCGTCAATCGCTACGTCTGGGACATGCGTTACGACGGCCCGCGCCATATCGACTTCGAGAAGCCGGCGCTTACCGGCAAGGCGCCCTCCTGGGCGCAAGGCCTGAAAGGTCCGCAGGTGTTGCCGGGCGATTATTCGATCGGCGTCTCCGCCGACGGCCACAGCGCCAGCGCGCAGGCGCGGGTGCTTGCCGATCCGAATCAGCCGCCCGCGCAGGCGGCGCAGCGCCAGACTCTGCAGCTCGCGCTCATCGCCCGGGCGCAGGCGGATGCCGTCGACCGCATGCTCAACCGGATCAGCGCGATGCAGTCGCAGCTCGCGCAATACCGCGCCTCGGTGGCCGAGCAGGCGACCGGCATCGATCCGTCGCAGCAGGCGCAGGCGAGGTCCGCGGCAGCGCTGGATGCACGGGCCAAATCCCTGAGCGCGGAACTCGGGCACCTGAAGGACGTGGTTTACCAGCCGAAGGTGCAGCATAAAGTGATGGAGGACGACCTGCATCGCTTGGCCGACCTGCACGGCGCGACGCAAATGATGGCGGAGGCGTTTGCCGAACTCGGCACGCAGGCGCCGACCACACCGGTGCTGCAAATGCAAGCCCAAGTGGCCGCAGAAGTGGCCGGCAAACTCGCCGACTACGACGCCTTGCTCGCCGGCGATGTCGCCGCCTACAACCGCTCCGCCTACGCGGCCGGGGCGCCGACGCTCGCGGCCGGCAAACCGATCGAGGTGGCCACGCCGCCGGCGCTCGACTGACCGCGGCTCTCGCCGCCGGCCGCGGCGCGGCGCAGCCTACACCTCGGCCGACCCCAAGGTCGGCGCCCGCCGCGAGAGCGCGAGCAGCCAGATGCCGGCGATGATCAGCGGCAGCGATTGCAGCTGGCCCATCGTCACCCAGCCGAATGCCAGATAGCCGAGCTGCGGATCCGGCAGACGGACAAACTCGATGGCGATGCGAAAGCAGCCGTAGAGCAGCGCAAAGAGTCCCGAGACCAGATAGCGCGGCCGCGGCCGCAGCGATACCAGCCACAGCACCGCGAACAACACGATTCCCTCCAGCGTGAGTTCGTACAGCTCGGAAGGATGGCGCACGAGGCCGCCGTACTGGCGCAGCTGCGCCAACAGCGCCGGATGAGCGGCTGCGTAAGCGCTATCGTCGGCAGCCGCGCCCGGATAAATCATGCCCCATGGCAGGCGCGTCGGCTTGCCCCAGAGCTCGCCATTGATGAAATTGCCGAGCCGGCCGAGGCCAAGAGCGATCGGTACCAGCGGCGCCATGAAGTCGATCGTATCGAAGACGTGCAATCGCTGCCGGCGCGACCACCACCAGCCGGAGGCGAGCACGCCGAGCAGACCGCCGTGGAAGCTCATGCCGCCGTCCCACACTTTGAACAGCGCCACAGGATCGGTCCAGATCCAGCGGATGCCGCCGGCGTAGTAGAACAGCATGTACCAGATGCGCCCGCCGACGATCACGCCCATCATGCCGTAAAAGAACAAGTCGCTGAGCGCATCGCGGGTCACCGGCAAGCGCCCGCGCCGCCGGCGGTATTCACCGAGCAGCGCAACGATCACAAAACCAAGCAGGTACATCAAGCCGTACCAGTGCACTTGCAGCGGGCCGAGACGGAAAGCCACGGGATTGAAGGCGACGACGTACGGCTGAATCATGGGCGGGCCGGGGACCTCGAATTGACGGGGGCAGGCAGTATAAACCGCCGCGCCGCCCGGCCGGTGGCCGCCATGCGGGGCATGGCGCGCCGGATCCTCGGCGGAACGCTGCGTCTCCCAGCGCACAGACCGGGCGGCCAAAGCTGCGATAATGCGGATCACGGCCCAATCCGCAAGGAATCATCTCTATCGCACCGCTCATCGCCGCCCGCAGGGCCCGGGTCGTCCTTGGCCGCCGATGGAGCGCCCGCACGATCCAGTGGGTCGTGCGAGGCTCGCTGTACGCGCTCGCCGCGGTGATGGCAGCCGCATGCTCGACGGTCATGCCCGGGGCGCACTATCCGCGCACCGCTTCCATGGCGCTCACCGATCCGCAAGACACCGTCCTCGGCAAGCAGTTCGCCGCCGAATCGATTGCGCACGACGGCAAATCGGGTTTTCGAATCATCAGCAACGGCGTCGACGGTTTTTTAGCCCGGGTACAAATGATCGACGCCGCCACTCGGACTCTCGACCTGCAATACTACATTTTCCGCGGCGATCAAACGGGCCGCTTGCTGACCGACGCGCTGGCGCGGGCGGCGACGCGCGGCGTGCGCGTTCGCGTGCTGGTCGACGACGGCGACACGGTCGCCGGCGACCAACAGATCTTGGCGCTCGACGGGCATCCGCTGACCGAGGTGCGCGTATTCAATCCGTTTTCCTATCGGGGGCACAGCCAGCTGCTCCGCGGCTTGGAGTTCGCGTTCGACGCCGCCAGGCTCGATTACCGCATGCACAACAAGCTGCTGATCGTCGACAATTCGATTGCGCTCGTCGGCGGCCGCAATATCGGCAACCAATATTTCCAAATGGACCCCGCCTCGCAGCTCGCCGACGACGATGTCTTTTCGGCGGGGCCGATCGTCAAGCAGCTGTCCGCGACCTTCGACGAATATTGGAACAGCCGCTTCGCGATCCCGGCGCGGGCGCTCGGGCACGATGCACGCAGCCGCGGCGAACTCGCCAGGCACCACGTGCGCGCGCGGCAGCGCCGGCAAATGCGCTCGCTGGCGTCGCCGGGCGTCGACTATACGGCGAAAATCGCCAGCGACGAGCCGTTTGCCGACATGATCTCCGGGCGTCTGCCGATCGTCTGGGCGACCGCCGAGGTGGTCTGCGACAGTCCGGAGAAGAAGCTGGTGCGCAGCCGGCAACGCTTCGGCCGGCTGATGGAGCATGCGGTTGCGGTCGCTGCCGCCGAAACGCAGTCGGAGATGCTGATGATCACCCCGTACCTGATTCCGGCGGCCGACGAGATGAAACTGCTCGCCGGCATGCGCAAACGCAATGTGACGATCCGCATCCTCACGAACTCGCTGCAATCGGCGCCGGAGCTGCTGCCGCAATCCGGCTACATGCATTACCGGCGCACGCTGCTCGCGGAGGGCGTCGATCTTTATGAGCTGCGCGCGCGACTCGGCGATACCAAAGGCAGCGGTCAGACCGAGCGGATATCGCGCTTCGGCAACTACTCGCTGCACGCCAAGCAGTTCGTTTTCGACCGGCGGCGCGTCTTCTACGGTTCGATGAATTTCGATCAAAGGTCGCGGCACTTGAATACCGAAGTCGGCCTGATCATCGACAGCCCGGAACTGGCCGCCGAGACCGTGACGCGCTTCGAGGCGATGGTCGCGCCGCAAGAGGCCTATCGGGTGCGGTTGCTGCCGTCCGCGGCAGGAGCCGCGGGCCAGGGGCGCATGGTGTGGGATACCGTGGAAGACGGCAAACCGGTCGAAACCAGCCGCGAACCCGCGCGCAGCGCGGCGCAAAGATTCGAAGTCAACGCCTTGACGCTGCTGCACGTGGACGGCGAGTTATGACGGCCGCCGCTGTCGCCGGGCTGGTCGGCATGACGGGCGCACAGCGCCGAATCGCCTTGCTGAAGGCAGGAGCGCTGCAGAACGCCATCCTGACGAGCGCCAACTTCTCGATCATCGCCACGGACGAAAAGGGCATCATCCAGCTCTTCAACGTCGGCGCCGAACGCATGCTCGGCTATCAGGCCGCCGAAGTCGTCGATCGAATCGGCCCGAGCGACATCCACGATCCGCAGGAAGTGACGGCGCGCGCCCGGGAGCTGAGCCTCGAATTCGGCTGCACGATCGACGCCGGTTTCGAAGCGCTGGCGTTCAAGGCCTCGCGCGAGATCGAGGACATCTACGAATTGACCTATATCTGCAAGGACGGCAGCCGCTTTCCGGCGATCGTCTCGGTCACGGCGCTGCGCGACGACGGCGGGCTGATCATCGGCTACCTGTTGATCGGCACCGACAATTCGGCGCGCAAGAGGGTCGAGACTGAACTGAACCGCGCGATGGAGGCCGCGGAGACGGCGAACCGCGCGAAAACAGATTTCCTCTCCGGTATGAGCCACGAACTGCGCACTCCGCTGAACGCGATCCTCGGCTTCGCCCAGGTCATCGAGTCCGGCACGCCGCCGCTGACGCCGCCCCAACACAGAAACGTCGAGCAGATACTCAAGGCGGGTTGGTATCTGCTCGAACTGATCAATGAAATACTCGATCTTGCCGTGATCGAGTCCGGCAAACTGACGCTGTCGACGGAGCCGGTGTCGCTCGCCGAGGTCCTGCTCGAATGCCGCGCGATGATCGAACCGCTGGCCAAGAAGCGCGGCATCGCAATGTCCTTCCCGCGGTTCGAGGCTCCGCGCTTCATCAACGCCGATCGAACCCGCATCAAGCAAGTTCTGATCAACCTGCTGTCGAACGCCATCAAGTACAACAATCCGGGCGGCGCGGTGCAGGTCGATTGCACCTTGCGCGTTCCGAACGCCGTTCGAATCAGCGTCCGCGACACCGGCGGCGGACTCGCCTTGGAGCAACTCGCGCAGCTGTTCCAGCCATTCAACCGGCTCGGCAAGGAAGCCGGCGCCGAGGAAGGCACCGGCATCGGTCTCGTGGTCAGCAAGCGGCTGGTCGAGCTGATGGGCGGCAGCATCGGCGCCGACAGCAGCGTCGGCGCCGGCAGCATATTTTGGATCGAATTCGAACTGACAGCCGTGTCCTCGTCCGCCATCGGGGAAATCGAAGCCGCGGCGCCGGCGCCGGCGGCGCCGGCCGGCAAATCGCGCGACACCGTTTTGCATGTGGAAGACAATCCGGCGAACGTCGAACTCGTCGCGCAGCTGCTCTCGCGCCGCGCAGGCCTGCGCCTGCTGAGCGCGGCGGACGGCAATCTCGGCGTCGAGTTTGCCCGCACCTATCGGCCGAACGTGATCGTGATGGACATCAACCTGCCGGGCATCAGCGGCATCGAAGCGATCAAGCTGCTGCGCGCCGATCCGGCGACCGCGCGCATCCCGGTGATCGCGCTCAGCGCCAATGCGATGCCCCGCGACATCAAGACGGGCCTGGACGCCGGCTTCTTCAGCTATCTCACCAAACCCATCCAGATCCGCCAGTTCATGGATGCGCTGGACGCAGCTCTGGCGCATTCCAGAACCCAAACCACCCGCATTGCGGGAAAGCGCGCGCCATGACGATCAGCGAACACGATATCCGCAACGCCGCCATTCTCATCGTCGACGATCAGGAGGCGAACGTCGCCCTGCTCGAGCAAATGCTCGCCGACGCGGGCTACTGCAACGTTGCCTCGACGCGAAATCCGCGCGAGGTCTGCGCCCTGCATCGCGCGCATCACTACGACCTCATCCTGCTCGACCTGCAGATGCCGGGCATGGACGGCTTCCAAGTCATGGAAGCTCTCAAGACCAACTCCGCCGACGGCTACTTTCCGGTGCTGGTGATCACGGCCCAGCCGGGCCATAAGCTGCGCGCCTTGCGGCTCGGCGCGAGAGATTTCATCAGCAAACCGTTCGATATCGTCGAAGTGAAGACGCGCATCCACAACATGTTGGAAGTACGCCTGCTGTACAAGAAAGTCGAAAATTACAGCAAGGAACTCGAGCGCACGGTCGAGGAGCGGACCGCCGAGCTGCTCGAAAGCGAAGCTCGCTACCGCAGCCTGACGGAGCTGGCGTCCGACTGGTACTGGGAACAAGACGAGCACGGCGCCTTCACCAAGGTTTCCGGACCGGTCCTCGAGATGCTCGGGCTGCGGGTGCCGTCGTTGACGGCGGACGACGGCGCCGTCGGCGTCGGCGTCGGCAACTGGAACGAGACGGAGCGGCAGGCGCTGCAAGCGACGATCGTGGCGCGCGAGCCGTTCCTGGACTTCGCATTCAGCCGCATCGGCGCCGACGGCGCCATACGGACTTTTCGAGTCAGCGGCGAACCGATGTTCAACGGCGCCTGCCGCTTCATCGGTTACCGCGGCGTCGGCGTCGAAGTGATCGACAAGGGATAGGGCACCGTGCTGGCACAAGTCGCGATGCGGTACGACATAGGCACGCGCCAGAACCGCCTGCTCGCCGCGCTGCCGACGGCGGAGCACTTGCGCGTCTGCGAAGGCATGGAACTGGTGCGGCTGCCGGTCGGTGAAGTCCTCTACGAATCCGGCGAGCCGATCAGGCACGCGTATTTCCCCACCACCGCCATCGCGTCGCTGCATTATGTCGTCGAGTCGGGCGCATCGACCGAGATCGCGGGCGTCGGCAACGAGGGCATGGTCGGTGTCTCGCTGTTTCTCGGCGGGCAGACGACGCCGAACTCGGCCGTCGTGCAGACCGCCGGCAACGCCTATCGCCTGGATCGGCACGCGCTGCAGCAGGAGTTCGCCCGCTGCGGGCCGACGCGCGCACTGTTGCTGCGCTACACCCAAGCATTGATCACGCAGGTGTCGCAGATCGTCGTCTGCAATCGCCACCATTCTCTCGACCAACAGTTGTGCCGCTGGCTACTGGCGACTCTCGATCGCGTCCCCTCCGGGCAGTTCATCGTGACCCAGCAGCTCATCGCGAGCATCCTCGGCGTGCGCCGCGAGGGAATTACCGAAGCCGCCGGCCAATTGCAACAGGCAGGATTGATACAATATCGGCGCGGCCACATATCCGTGGTCGATCGCCGGGGGCTCGAGACTCGCGTCTGCGAGTGTTACGCGGTGGTGAAGAAAGAGGTCCTGCGCCTTCTGTCCTAGGCGGCCCGTCAATAGCCGGCGGCCAATCCGGCCGGACGGCGACGGTCGTTGGCCCCCTCCAGTAGGTGCGTCCGCGGATCGACCAGGATCGCCTCGTCCGCGCCCCACGACTTGATCACCTTGAAGCGGTAGCCCATCGCCTGCAGCCGGCTCTGCACCTTTTCGGTCAACAGGCCCGGTTCCACGAACACCACGTCCGGATACCACTGCTGATGCAGCCGCGGCGCATCCACCGACTGCTGCAGGTTCATGCCGAATGCGACGACGTTCAGAATGCTCTCCAGCGTCGTCGAAATGATCGTCGAGCCGCCGGGGCTGCCGGTGACCATGTACAGCTTGCCGCCGCGCAGGACGATCGTCGGCGCCATGGAACTCAGGGGCCGCTTGCCCGGTTCGATCTCATTGATCCTGCCCTGCACCAGCCCGAAGGAGTTGGGCACGCCGACCTTCGAGGTGAAGTCGTCCATCTCGTTATTCAGGAAAAAGCCCGTGTCGGCGGCGATCTGGCCGATGCCGAACAGGTAATTGATCGTGTAGGTCACCGCGACGGCATTGCCCCACGCATCCACCACCGAGTAACTGGTGGTGTCCGCGCCCTCGACGGCGCCGAGATCACCCTTGATCGCCGCGGACGGCGTCGCCCGGTCCGGCTCGATCGTCGCACGCAGCTTCGCCGCGTGCGCCGCGGACAGCAGCCCGCGGTCGGCGTCATGCACGAACGCCGGATCGCCGAGATAGCTGTTGCGATCCGCAAAGGCGCGCCGCTGCGCCTCGACCAGGTAGTGAATGCTGTTCACCGAACCGTACCCCCATGCGGCGAACGGATACGGCTTGATGATCTGCAGGATCTCGCAGATCGTCGTGCCGCCGGAACTCGGCGGCGGATCGGAAACGATGCGGTAGCCGTGGAAGTCGCAGCGCACGGGCCTTTGCCATTCGACCGAATAGTCGGCGAAATCCCGCATCGACAAAATGCCGCCGTGCGCCCGACTCGCCGCGACCAGTTTGCGGGCGATCTCGCCGAGGTAGAAGGCGCCGTCGCCCCCCTCCTCGATCGCCTGCAGCGTGCGCGCGAGGTCCGGCTGCCGCAGGCGGTCGCCGACGGCGTAGGGCTTGCCGTCGTGGAGAAAAATCGCCGCGACGTTCGCATGTGCGCGAAATTCGGCGGATCGCTGCTTCAGGATATTGACGTCCCCCGCTTGCAGCAGGAAGCCGTCGCGCGCCAGCTTGATCGCCGGCGCGATGACCTGCGAGAGGCTCAAGGTGCCGTATTTATGCAATGCGGCGTTCAGCCCCATCACGGTGCCGGGTACGCCCACGCCGAGATAGCTGTGCGTGCTCTTGCCGGGGATCACATTGCCGGCGCCGTCCAGATACATATCGGCGCTCGCCTGCAACGGCGCCTTCTCGCGAAAGTCCAGGAACAGGTTCTTGCCGCCGGCGAGGTGCAGCATCATGAAGCCGCCGCCGCCGATGTTGCCGCAGCAAGGGTGCACCACGGCGAGCGTGTAGCCGATGGCGACCGCCGCATCCACGGCGTTGCCGCCGCGCTTCAGGATATCGACGCCGACCTCGGTGGCCAGATGCTGAGCCGTGACCACCATCGCGTGCAGAGCGACGACCGGCCTTGCCGCGGACCACGCGGCCATGGCGGTCGCTGCGGCGCTCGCGCCCTGCGCCCGGCGCGACATGCCGGGCCGCGCCGCCGGCGGCTGCAAAGCCCGTGCCGCCGCAGGCGCGGCGAGCAGTGCGAGCACCGCCAGGACGCGCGCCGAACGAAATACGATCGCCATCTTGCGAACCAAGCCGCGGTGTCCGGACAGTTGGCGCGCCAGGCGAGCGATGCATAGCGGAAATCGAGGTAGCCGAGCGCGCAGACCGAGTTCGTGGGCGGCGACCAGGCATTTGCGGACGAACGGCGA
>DATKSW010000008.1:0-73593 GCA_035531435.1 Steroidobacteraceae bacterium
CCCGAGCCGGTCGCATCGGTCAGTGCCAGCGACAGCGGCACCACGGTGTTGAGCGAGGGGAAGGGCAGGTCCTTGGCGAACGGGGTCTTCCAGTGGTCGAACTGGCCGGGGATCACCACCGTGTCCGGCCGGCAGCCCTGCACCGCCGCGGCGCGGCCCTGGGTGGCGCCGATCGGCGAGCGCACCTCCACCCAGTCTCCGTTGGCGATCCCGAGCCCGGCGGCGGTGGTTGCGTTGATGACCACCGCGCCGTGGTTGCGCAGATTGGCGCTGACTTCGTGCATCAGCGGGATGCCGGCGTTGTTGCCGGTGGTGTAGGGCATCACCTTGGTGGTGATGCCCCACAGCGGATAGTCGGCCGGATCGGCGCCCATCGAGCGGATCGACTCTACCCAGCGCTCCGGCACGTCGTGCCATTCGGGGATCGCCACGTATTCGGAAAGCTGGCTGTCCCACCAGTGGATGTCGTGCTCGTGCAGCCGCCGGCCGAGTTCCGCGCCGACGCGCAGCAGGCGTTCCTGGTACGGCAGTTCGTAGCGCAGGCCCTGGCGGACCATGGTGGGGGTGAGGAACCAGTCCTCGCGGTCGAACGGCACCACGTAGTGGCCGTGCTGCTTGAACCAGTCGAGGTCGTGGACTTCCTTGCCCTCGCTGAGCGCGGCGGTGGCGGCCTGGCAGACCGCGTTCCAGATCGTCTCGACGCTGTGCGCCTGGTCGGTGGCCAGGCTGAAATCGTAGCCTTCGCCCTTCAGCGGTACCAGAGCGGCGCCGCGGTTGAGTGCGGCGTTGTAGCGTTCCAGCAGCCCAGCGCGGCGGCAGAGCTCGGTCGTGATCCAGGTGAAGTCCCGCGCCTCGCCGAGTGGTTCCACCGCCGGGGCGCGCAGCGCCACGCCCTGATGCGCCCAGTGCTGCTCGACGAACTTGGTGCCGCCGATGCGGATCAGCTGGGTGCTTTCCAGATCGGTCGCGTCCGGCAACAGGATGTCGGCCATGTGGTTGGTTTCGTCGAACGTGTAGGCGAAGGCGACGATGAACGGCATGCGCGCCATCGCCCGGCCGATCCGCGCGGTGTCCCAGAAGGAGATCGCCGGGTTGGTGCGGAAGGCGAACCAGATCTCCGGCAGTTCCGGATCGGGCCATTCCTTCGGCGCGTCGGAGGCGAACATCCAAGCCAGATGCGTGGGACCCAGCGCCTGCGCCCAGGGCGAGTTGCCGACGATCGGCACCAGAGTGCGATGCGCGTTGCGCCCGGTGGGCTGCGCCATCCAGTCCTTTTGGCTGGTGGCGTTGAAATGTGCCACCATGAAGCCGTCCTCGCCCGGCTGCACGCTTTTCAGCCGGTTGTCATGCGGCTTGTTGAGCCGCACGGTGGTGCCGATCGTCCCGCCCGGCACTTCCAGCGCGCCCACCAAGGTGGCCAGCATCGTGCGGGCCCAGCAGCACTCATAGGCGCCCCAGCCGTTGTTCACGGTCTTGCCGAGCGTCACCGAGACCGGGCGGAAGGGCATCGATACGCCGTCGATGTCGATCGTCTGGCCGACGCACGCCTGATCGAGGTACTCGTTCGCGACGCGGCGTATCGTCGCGGCCGGAACGTCGCAGACCGAGGACGCCCATTCGGGGCTGTACTGCCGCATATGTTCGACCAGCAGCGTGAAAGCCGTCGGCGCACTGATATCCTCATGAGTCCAGCGTTCGTCATCCGCGCCGACCTCGAGGGCGTTCGGCACGCGTACCTTGCCCTCGAGCAACGCCTCTGCAGCGTCGGTGTCGAAGGCCACCGCGGCCGCGCGCCGCGTGTCCCAGACAAGCGGTTTCAGCGTCGCGGCGTCGCGCAAGTAATAGCCCGAGGGTCCGACCAGGTACGGCGAGGAACTCGACTCGCCGAGAAACGCAAGGTCGAGGCGCTCGCGCGAGTGTTCGTGCAGCAGCACGTGAATCATGGCGAACATGAACGCCGGGTCGGTCTTCGGCTTGATCGGAATCCATTCAGCGGAGGCGGCCGCGGTGATCGACAGGTGCGGCTCGATCTGGATGCGCTTCGCGGCGCGTGCGCGCGCATCGGCGTGTCGCGCCACCGCGCACGGGCCGCCCGTGACCTCGTTGTTGGCGCCGAAAGAGACGTTCAGGCGCGTGTGCGGCGTGTCCGCCGAGACCGTGAAGGCGCGGTGCCAGTACTCGCCGAAGAGGTGCTCCGAGTGCATGCACTTCACGCCCTGGCCGGAGCCGAAGCTGTAGTCGACGTCGCCCCAGGCGGCGAGGAACGCCGGAAAGGTGCCCATGTACATCGCCGGCGTACCGCCATGCCCGAAGGTGACGGCGACGCGCGGCAGCCCCTCGGCATCGAGAATGCCGCGCTTGCGGATGTCGCCGAGTTTTGCCGCGACGGTGTCGAGCGCTTCGTCCCATGATATCGGCACGAAGCGCGGGTCCTGCGTGCGGCCCTTGCGCGGATTGGTGCGCTTCATCGGCGATAGAATCCGCTGCGGGTGATAGGTCTTCTCGATGAGGCCGTAGGCCTTCACGCACGGCTTGCCGTCGGCTGGATGCACGCCGGCGCCGGCGAAGTTCGGACCGATTTCGGTGGCGACGCCGTTCGTCACCTTGACGGTCAGCAAGTCGGGCCCGGCGACGCAGTTGTAACAATAGGTCGCGACCTGCCGCGTCTCGGCCGTTGCGCCAGGCTTACCCACGCCGATCTCCGAGTTCCGGTCCGCGCATAAGCACCTCGTACTTGCGATGGCCGCCGCTCACGCGCTCACCAACCGGGCCGCGCGCCCGGAGCCGCGCGGCCGGGGCCGCGCACCGGCAGCAATGGCAGGGCGAACCCCTGGTTGAACGATGCCCGCACCACGATCGTGTACTTGAGGAGCGAGCCCGCCGCGAGCGCCGCGAGGCCGCCGAACACCAGCAGCCAGCGGCCGCCGGCAATGGTTGCGCCGGCGAGCAGACAAATCATGGCCGCAGCCGTCAGCAACCGATCGACGACGATGTGCTCGTCGAGCGCCGCGAGCGCAAGCGTCGGCGCCTTTCCGGCAAGAGCGCCGCGATACACGATCAGAACCGCGCCCCGCGCCAGCAGTGCGGTCGCGGTCAGCCACGGAAGCGAGGCGGGAATGACGCCCATTGCCGTCGCCGCCAGCACCGCGAGGCCAAGGCCGAAGCCCTCGGCGATCGCGGTCGTGACGAGCAGCGGAACGACGCGCGGATGACGCCACGCCGGAATGCCGCGCCCGCCCTGCAGCATGCGCGCCTGGCAGTAGACGTATGCCAGCGCGAGACCGGCGAGCAGCGACTCGAAGGTTCTACCGGCGCGCCAGACGACGGCGGCGCCGCATGCGAATAGCAGCGGCGCGAGCAGGGCCTCGCGAGTCATCCAAGAGCTCGCCGGCCGCCGGTACACGTTGAGCGCCCGCCACGGCCGGCCGATCTCCAGCCAGACGCACAACAGGCCGGCACCGATCAGCGCGAGACCGAGCAGCGTGAGCCGCGGCGCGGCGGCATCGCCGGCGAACGGCACCGACAACAGCAGCCCCGATCCCGAGCCGCCGCCGATAAAATTGCCCGCCGCACGCCAGTCCCAGTTGCGCTGGCGCCAGGGCTCGATGCGGCCCACGCTGCTGATCACGGCCGCTCCTCGACGATGTAGTAAAAGCCCGGGTCCGTGTTCAGCTCCTCGTGCATGCGAAAGTGGACCGAGTGCGCGAGCAGCTCCGAGACGTTGCTGCAAGGGTCGTCGCGATCGCCGAAATGAAGTGCGCCGGCGATGCAGGAGTTGACGCAGGCCGGCGTGACCTGCGGATCGACGCCCGGCGTCAGGCCGAGAGAGGCCGCCTGGTCCACCCGATCGCTGCAGAACGTGCATTTGGTGGACACCGCGATCGAGCGCGGATCGAAGCGCGCGTCCTCGGCGGCCGTCGCCTGCGCCCCGTAGGCGAGCTCGCGGCGCTTGACGATATGGCGCTGCTGATACGGGCAGGCGACCGCGCAGTAAGCGCAGCCGATGCACACTTCGGCGTTGATCCGCACAATACCGTCGTCCCGCTTGAACGTCGCCTTGGTCGGACAGACATCGAGGCATGGCGGGTCGCCGCAGTGCATGCAGCTGACCGGCACGAACGTGCGCCGCACGTCCGGGTACTCACCGCTTTCCAAGTCGAGGACGCGTCGCCACTGGATCCCCGGCGGCGTCGCGTTGGTCAGCTTGCAGGCGGCGGTGCACGTCTGGCAGCCGACGCAGCGTCGCAAGTCGGCAACCATGACGTAGCGTGTCAAGTGGACCGGGCCGTGGCGGCTTTGGCCTGCACCCTGGCGCGCAACTTGTCGACGTCGACGAGCGCGCGCGAATGCTCGCCGTACGAAATCGGCTCGACCGAATCGCGCGCCGAAAGCTTGAACTTGACCGTCCGGCCCTCGACCGCCGCGACCTCGGCGGTGAGTTCGACGGACATGCCGAGCAGGGTCGCAGCGGCGTGCGTGACCGAGATGCCGACGCCGACGGAATCCTGGTGCGCATCGCAATGCTCGAGCAGCAGCTCGCGGCAGGTGATTTCGAAGTCGCGCACCAGCTCCGGGGTCGCGTAGACGCGCAACTCCTCACCGAGAAAATCGATGGTGCGCGGCCGGTCGACGACGAGCTTGCGCGTCTTGGCGAGCCCGGGCTTCAAGCTGTCACCCATAAATCCTCCGCTGATAGCTGCTTACCGGGCCGGTCGAGCGGCCGTTGAACGATCGCTCAGGGCGTCCGCAGCGGCATTCCGGCATTCATCGTCGCGACGCTGACGTGACACACGAAACGCTACTACTACATAATTCTTGTGTCAAGTGACGATGCGCGATCGGCGCATGCGCCGGCCAGGCGCGTCGGCAAGCGCTACGAGCGCGGCGCCCGGCGGGAACGCGGCCGCTGCTGCATCGCGGCCGCCGCGCGCAACAGCCGCGCCCGCGCGCGGCTCACATCGGCGAGCGGATGGGCGCGGGCGCGGCGCACTTCCGCCGCCGAATAGTCGACGAAGCCGCGCGGCAGGGCCACGTCGCTCAAGTGTCGCACCATCCAATTGAGCAGCGCCGCAGTGGCGGCATCGGAGAGCGGCGATTCGGCGACTCCGGGAACCCTGAGGACATAGTTGCGGCCTTGCGGCGACTCGGAAAAGAGCAGCAGCGTGCGGCGTATCGACGGAACGCGGCCCGCCTCACCGGAGCCGTCGGCGAGATGGCAACCCATGCAGTTCAATTGAAAATCGATCTTCGGCCGGTACGCGAAGGCGGCGTTCGCCGCCGCAGCCGCCGCTACAGCGATGATCGCCACTGCCGCGCGCCGGCGCATCGGCGTTAACCGACCACCCCGACGATACGCGCGGTCGAGCAATGGTAGGGTATGTTGGCCTTCGAGTTGCCGGAGCACCAGTTGTAGTCGTTCGAGTGGCCCGGCTGAAACATCGGCGAATCGCCTTCGTTGCGGTTGCAAAAGCATCGGCCGCAGGAGCTCTTGCCGCAGCAGTCGTTGTAGGAAACGACGTAATCCTTGCCGTCGCCCGGGTTGTGGCAAGTGCCGATCCAGGTCACCGGCGACATGTCGGTACCCGGCGGACACATCGATTGCGACCCTCCGCAACAGCTGCAGATGTAGCCGTCGATCGCGCAGTGCCGCCAGTAATCGCAAGAGGAAGGGTCGTTCCAATGCGGATTCGACGCGGCGCCGGCGCGCTTCACTTCGGCGCCGCGCGCCACCGGCAGCAGCGGAACCGCGGCGGCGCCGAGCAGCAGCGAACCAAGGCCGCCGAGTACGCTGCGCCGCGAGCTGCGCCGCGCCAGCGCGCGGGCGGAATTTTCAGCAAAGGCGTCCAACCATTTCATCGTGCATTCCCCCGTCAAAGCCGCGGCGAGTCGCTCAGGCAGCCCGCTTTTTGGCCGCCGCCTCAAAATAATCTTGGATCGACGCGAAACCCAGGCGCTTCGCCTCGAACAGGCTTTCCAGATGTTCGCGGGAATTGACGATGCCGCGCGCCCGCAGCACGCCCTGCGAGTCGATCAGCGCGGCAAACGGCAGTCGGCTCACCTGGTAGGCAATGCCGAGCGGCGCGGACACGATGTAGGCGAATTCCCCCAGGCGCTGGGCGCGCACGAACTCGCGCTGGTCCGCGACTTCGCCGTCGCTCGCGAGCACGATGTCGAGCCAGTGCCGTTCGGCGGTGAGGCTGGATTTGAGGACCGGCAGCAACGCCTTGCATACGGGGCAGGTGGGCGAAACGAACATCAACAAGGTGGCGCGCTCGTCGGCGCGCGCGGCGCCGACGCTGAGTGCGCGCCCGTCGAGATCTTGCACCGCGATCTGCGGCGCCGATTCACCGACTTTGAGCCCGTTCGCGAGCATCAGTGCGCCGACCGGCGCGATGCGCTCGTGCAGGACGCCGAGCTGCCGCACGACCGCGAGCAGCGCAACCGAGAGCGCAATGACGACGAGCCATAGCGTCAGGTTCGACACTGCGAGCGCCGTCACGGCATTCCCCGCATCGCCAGGGCCCGCGGCGCGATCTCGCCGCACAGCCGATCGACCGCCGCATACAGCAGCGCCGCGACGGTCAGTCCGCCCGCCACGGTCAGAACGTCCGCGGGGCCGAGCGGGCGCGCCGTCCACGGCAGCGCGGCGGCGCCGAGAGCGGCCGCAATCATGACGTTGCGCCATACCATCCACGAGGCGATCGGCCGGCGGTCGCGGCGGCGGCCGCAGCCGCAATCCAGTTCGCGCCGGCCGCGAACGAGATTCAATGCGATTGCCGAGGCATAGGCGAGCAACAGGCCGCTGGCCGCGAGCGCGGCCGCGCGCCGCGTGGCTGCCGACGCCGACGCCGGCGTCAGCGCCAGCGCCAGCGCGGTCGCGAGTTCGACGCATGGGACGAGCCGGGCCGCGCGCCGCGCCCACGCGTCGGGCAGCACGCGAAAGGCGACGAACGCCTCGGTGAAGGCCGGAAGGTCGCGCAATTTATGCGCCGCCGCGGCCGCGAACAGCAGGGCGCCGCCGAGATCGAGCAGATAACCGGCTGCGGGGTCGAGCAACATCGCGGCCCTAGGGTGTGACCAGCAACGTCGGTGTGGTGCCGACGTGCGCGACGGAGCGCAACAGCTTGCCGCTGATCGCGTCGTAAACGTCGAGGTCGGAGCCGCCGATGAAAATGGCGTACAGCAGCGGCCGCGCGTCGCTCGACAGCTGGATCGAACTCGCCAGGCGCCGCAGCGCGATCCGCTGCACGCGCCGCCCGCTCGCCAAATCGTAGACCCACACGTCCTTGCCCGGATCCTTGTGGGTCGCGAGCGCGCCGCGATGCATGATCGCGTAGAGCCGCGATCGCCTGGCGTCGACGGCGAGCTGCTGTAAGCCGCCGGGGCGCCAACCCGCCTGGCGCTGCGCCGCGGACGTGAGCCACCACGCGCGTCCGAGCGCCGCTTGGTCGCGGCCACACTCGAGAGGATAGATGCGCCCGTCGAGCGATACGAAATACCAGGTATTGCCGACCCGCACGGGCTTTTCCGTGACCGGATCGGCGCCCATCGGCAGCAGCGGCTGCGTGCGCTTCGCGCGCGCGGCGCCGCGATCGTCGAGATCGACGAGCAATACCGAGCCGTCGCCGCAAACCGAGAAGAACGACCGTGGTCCGGTCGGATAGGCGAACGCGCACCCCGGCGTCGGAATTTCGCGCACGAACTTGCGGGTCTTGGTATCGACGACCGTGATGCTTTGCGTCGGCGTGAAGTTGTAGACCAGCAGGAAGCGATCGTCGTCCGTCAGTGCCGCATTGCCCATGACCGGCATGTTCGACGAGCGCTTCGGCGGTATCACGATTTCACCGAGCACGTTCAGCGTGCCCGCATCGTAGAGCGTCACCACGTCGGTGCGCTTGCCGCGAGTTCCGCGCGAGAAATAGGTCTCCGGCGAATAGATGATCTTGCCGTCGCGCGACAGCAGCAGGTGCGCGAAGCCGTAGCCCGTGCTCAGAGTCCCAAGGTAGCGGCCGCTATCGCCGTCGATCAGATAGGCCATGCCGTCGGCCATGTGCGGAAACACGAAATCGTTGACCCATACCCAATGCTTCGATGCGGGCACGGGCAGCGTCGCCACCGTAGGTCCGCGGCCGATGTCGGACGGCAATGTCGCGCGCGCCGGCCCCGCCAGCGCCGCCGCCATCGCGACGGCGGCGACGCAGGCGATCGCCGTCCACCGCTCCCGGCGAAACGGCCGGTACGCGTTTACTGTGCTGGTCGGCAGCGGAAGGATTCGCATTTCGGTTTCCGTCGAACGAAGGCGGCCTGGGAGATGCCGCGACGCCATGTTCATCGCCTGCTTTGGTTCTAAATTCGCCCAGCGGAGTCTACAACCGCAAGTTGCGGATAACCAGTGTCCATGGCGGCCGGCGGCCGCGCGCCGAGCGTGGCTCCACGAGGTGAACGGCAGGGGTAGTTGCGCGCACCAGTTGCGATACACTCGCGCCTCGACGCGCATCAGTCGTGGGTATTTGGGGGCGCCGAGCATGCTGCATTCGCAAACGGCTTTTTCCGCTCGGGAACCGATCGAGACGGCAAGCCGGGACGAGTTACAGGCGCTGCAGCTCGAGCGCCTGAAATGGTCGCTGCAACATGCCTACGATCATGTCGCTCATTACCGGCGAACCTTCGACGCCGCCGCAGTGCATCCCGCCGATTTGAGAAGCTTGGCGGACCTCGGCAAGTTCCCCTTGATGGGCAAGAACGATTTGCGCGACCATTATCCGTTCGGATTGTTCGCGGTGCCTCGCGAACGGGTTGCGCGCATCCACGCCTCCAGCGGCACGACCGGCAAGCCGACGGTCGTCGGCTACACGGCGCGGGATCTCGACGTCTGGTCGGCGCTGGTGGCCCGCTCGATTCGCGCCGCGGGCGGACGGCCGGGCGACGTCGTGCACAACGCTTACGGCTATGGCTTGTTCACCGGCGGCTTGGGCGCGCATTACGGCGCCGAACGCTTGGGCTGCACGGTGATCCCGATGTCGGGCGGCCAAACCGAAAGACAGGTACAGCTGATCGACGATTTCAAACCGCGCATCATCATGGCCACGCCCTCGTACATGCTGGTGCTGCTCGAGGAAATGGTCAGGCAGGGATTCGATCCGCGGCGCACGTCGCTGCGCATCGGCATGTTCGGCGCCGAGCCCTGGACCAATGCGATGCGCAGGGAGATCGAATCCACGGCGGGCATCGATGCGCTCGATCTTTATGGACTTTCCGAAGTCATGGGTCCCGGCGTGGCGAGCGAGTGCGTCGAGACCAAGGACGGTCCCGTCATCTGGGAGGACCATTTCTATCCAGAAATCGTCGACCCCGCGAGCGGTCGGGTGGTCGGCGACGGCGAATTCGGAGAGCTGGTGTTCACGTCGCTGACCAAGGAGGCGCTGCCCGTCATCCGCTATCGCACGCGCGATCTGACCCGCTTGCTGCCGCCGACGGCGCGCGCGATGCGCCGCCTGGACAAGATCACCGGCCGCAGCGACGACATGCTCATCATCCGCGGCGTGAACCTGTTTCCGACTCAAGTGGAGGAATTGATCCTGCGGGTGCCGCAATTGACGCCGCAGTACCAACTGGTCGTCAGCCGCGAAGCGCATCTGGACGTTCTCGAGGTGCACGTCGAAGTGCGCGCCGAGGCCTGGACACAGCTGCCGGCGGCGGCCCTCGAGGCGCTCGCCAAGGAACTGCAGCATCACATCAAATCCTACATCGGCGTCAGCGCCGCGGTGGTTACGCTCGCGCCCAATGCCATCGAGCGTACCGCCGGCAAGGCGCGTCGGGTGGTCGACAAGCGGCCGCGGGACGTCGGCTGATCTTGCCTTTGGCGCAAGAATCTGCGTCGCCCGGAGGCCGATTGCGCCGCGCGCCCGCCGCCCAGCGCAGCACGCCGATTGACTCTCGCGCCGTATTCTGGTACTAGAATACCTTAAAGCCGCTTCCGCGGGCTGTCGAGAAAGGCGCGCACGCGCCCTGCGGAGGGGGGGGGAATTGCCGCCGCGCGGTTTTTTCGGCGGCGGTTGTTTATATGCGATCGCTGCATTAGCGTGCGGTCGACGAGGGGCGCCGGCTCGCCGCGCGCCGACGGGGGATACAGGAGTGGCGTTTCGCCGGGAGGCAATAGTCATGGGGATGCTAAGGAAAATTCTCGCTTGCGTCGGTGTTGCGATCAGTGTCGCGCCGGTCGGCGCCGTTGCCGCCGATTCCGCGAATTCGGCGGATGTGCTGCAAACGATCACGGTCACGGCGCAGAAGCGCTCGGAGAATGAACAATCCGTGCCGCTGTCGATGACGACGATCACCAGCGTCGTGCTCCAGCAGAAGGCGATCAACACCTTCTTCGATTATGCGACCAAGGTCCCGAACCTCGCGTTCGCGCCGACCGGCGACGGCATCGGCACCGCGCGGACGGTATCGATTCGCGGCATCTCCGGCGACAACGTCACCGGCTTCTACATCGACGACACGCCGCTGCCGGATTCGCTCGATCCGCGGGTGCTGGATATAGCGCGCATCGAGGTGCTGCGCGGACCGCAAGGCACCTTGTACGGCGCGCGTTCGATGGGCGGCACGGTGCGCATCATCACGCAACAGCCGGACCTGAATAATTTCAGCGCGACGGTGCATGGCGGCACGTCCTCGACCGACCATACCAACAGGCTGAACTGGACCGGGGATGCGGTCGTCAACCTGCCGCTGATCCAGGATCACGTGGCGCTGCGCCTGAGCGCCTTCAACGACTACGAGGCAGGCTACTTCAAGCGCAGCTTCTGCACCGATCCGGCGGCTGCGATGGCCCAGACCTGCACGCCGCTCGCGACCAGCGGCATCACCACCATGAACAACGTCGGCGCGGTCAACACCGATGGCGGCGCTGCGGAACTGACGATCAAATTCAACGACAACTTCAGCGTGATGCCGCGGATCATGCTGCAGCGCGCGGCCTACAACGGCTTCCCGCTCGCCGATTTCCTGTCGATGCCGGGCAACGGCATCGGCTATCCGGTACCGTCGGGACCCTACACGCTGCCGACCGCGATGAATCCGACCAATTTCACGCAGGCGCGCTGGTTCAACGTGCCGGAGAGCGGATACGACAGCTGGGGTCTGTACTCGGTGGCGATGCACCTGAAGACCGGTTACGGCGAGTTCGTCTCCTCATCGTCGTATTTCAACCGCAAGGTGTTCGAGACCGAGGACGAGACCGACTTCGTCTGGGCGGCGATCACCAGCAACTGCAATGCGGGCGCGGTCGCCGTGGGGGCCTGCGCGGCCGTCGGCACGCCGCAACCGGGGTCGATCAGCGAAGAGAAAAACTACCAGCAATTCTCGCAGGAATTGCGCTTCGTCTCGGCGCTCCAGGGTCCGGTGCAGTTCGTCGCCGGCGCGTTCTATTCAGACCTTCACGGCCGCGTGCCGTTCGCTTCGTACTATCCGCCGGCGACGGTGCCGAACCTCGATGCGACCTTGGCCGGCGGGCAGATCAGCGCGGCCGGTCCGGACCTGATCTTTGCGCAGGACTTCAATTCCGACTACAAGGAGTCCGCGCTGTTCGGCCAGGTGTCGTACCGGCCGATCGACCCCCTCAAGTTCACCGTCGGTCTGCGCTGGTACCACGATACCGGCTCCTCGTACGGCTATGAGGCGGGACTCGCCGCGGGCGGCGGACCGTCGGTGATCAGCCCCACCGCGACGACCAGCGAGAACGGCATCAATCCGAAGTACGAGGTCGACTATCACCTGACCCCGAACGACATGGTGTACGTCAACGTCGCGAAGGGCTTCCGCCCCGGCGGCGTGGTGCCGATCGTGCCGGCGGGCACGCCGAACACCGGCACCGACTGCGTCGCCGCGCTGCATTCCGTGGATCCGGCCATCACGCTTGCCGATACGCGCAGCTTCCGTTCCGACAGCCTGTGGAACTATGAACTCGGCACGAAGACCTCGTGGCTGCAGAATCGCATGACCATCGATGCGGCGGTGTTCGACATCCGCTGGAACAACATCCAGCAAGAGATTCTGCTTTCCTGCGGCTTCCAGTACCGGGCGAACGCCGGCGCGGCGGAGAGCAAGGGCGGCGAGCTCGAGCTGCGTGCCCGGCCGGTCGAGCCGCTCGAGTTTTCCATCGGCCTCGGCTACCAGGACGCGAAGATCACGCAGGTGAGTTCGTTCTCGCCGCAGCCGCTCGGCTCGCCGGTCTACGACGTGCCCAACTGGACCGGCAACGGCTCGCTCACCTACACCAAGCCCATCAGCAGTAATTGGACGTTCGTCGGCAACGCCGACTACTCGTACATGGGGCGCAGCTACAGCGGCAACAACAATCCGGCGAATCCGCGCGAGCGCGGCTCTTATCGGCTGGTCGACGCGCGCCTCGCGCTGGATTGCGGCAAGATGGAGTACGCGCTGGTCGGCAAGAACCTGACCAACGACATCGCCAATCTCGGCGACAACCGCTCGCTCGCGGCCGAGGTGCCGGGGCGCCCGCGACTCGCGATCAACCAGCCGCGCACGATCGGCGTCGAGGTGCGCGCATCGTTCTGAGCAGACGCGATCTGCTGGCCGCCGGCGGCAGCGCGCTGCTCGCCGAGCGGGCAGCGGCGCTCGCGGCACCGGCAACCGAGCCCTGTCGCGGCGCGGTGCCGTCTGCGCGCGCGGACGGCGTGCACACCGGCGGCGCGCGCAACGTGCGCGTCGACGGCAGATACGACGTCTGGGTGAAACAGGTCGGCACCGGCGGCATTCCGGTGCTCACCCTGCATGGCGGGCCCGGGTTCAATCACTTCTATCTGGAATGCTTCGAAGATTTCCTGCCGCAGCAGGGCATTCGGTACTGGTATTACGATCAGCTCGGCTGCGGCTTTTCCGATCAGCCGGACGACGCATCGCTGTGGACGATCGACCGCTACCGCGAAGAGGTCGAGCAAGTTCGCCGCGCGCTTGCGCTGGATCGCTTCATCCTCTATGGACACTCCTGGGGCGGCATGCTCGGCATGGAGTACGCGCTGAAATATCCGCGCCATCTGGCCGGCCTGGTCGTCTCCAACATGACCGCGAGCGTCGCCGCATACGTCGAGTACGCCGCAACGCTCGTCGAGGAATTGCCGAAGGCCGCGCGGGACATCATCGCCAAGCACCGCGCCGCCGGCGATTTCGAGGCGCCGGATTATCAGCGCGTGCTGATGTCGGAGGTATACCAACGCCACGTTTGCCGCCTGCATCCCTGGCCGGAACCCTTGCTGAGGACCTTGCGCACCGTCAATGCCAAGATCTACAACACGATGCAGGGGCCGGACGAATTCAACATCGTCGGCAATTTCAAGTCGTGGGACATCTGGGCGCGATTGCCGGAGATTTCGGTGCCGACACTGCTGATCGCGGCGCGCTACGACGAGATGTCGCCCGCGCAAATTCGGCGCATGGGAGCATTGATTCCCGGCGCGCGCGTCGCGTTTTGCGAACACGGCAGCCACATGGCGATGTACGACGACCAGCGCGCCTACTTCGATTTCCTGGTGCCGTTTCTGCGCGACGCGCATCGCGGCAAGCCGGCCTGAGCGCGGCGCGAGACCGAGGCGCCGCCGCTCAAGCGGGCGCGCGCGACAATTGCTCCGCGGCATCGGCGATCAGGCCGCGCGCCGCCGCGGCGTCGTCGATTCTGGCGATCGCGAGCAGGGCGAAGCGCGCCAGGAACAAAGACGCATTCGCTTCGCCGAGCCCGGTCATCGCCGTGCAAAGCTGCGTATAGAGGATATCGAGGTCGCCTTCAGTCATGGACCGCTCCTTGTGTGCCGCGGCAATTCATTACCTGGTCGATCGCCGCCGCTACGGAGGCGGCCGACGTGCGCCGCCAGCGGGCGAGCACATGCCCGTCGGGACGCACGAGGTAGAGCGTGTCGGCGGCGGCGCCGTACATCGGGAACAGGCGCCCGGTGTGGTCCCAGGCGTGCAGCAGCGGGCCGCCGGCGGCGCGGCTGCGCAGCAGCGGGACCACGGCGAAGGGTACGCCGCGCGCATTCAGCGTGCGCTCCAAATGTTGAAGCTCACCGGGGATGCCAAGCGTTTCACCGAACTGAAAAAGAGTGAAGCGCGGTCCCAACAGTTCCGTGACGTGCCCCGGCCGAGGTTCGGCGCCGGCCCAGCCGCCGGCGATCGTCAGCGGGCACTCGGGCAGGGGCGCGCCCGGAGGGGGCCCCTCGGCAAATTCGCGCGAGCTGTCGAGCGCGCGGTTCAGCGGCGAGTCGGTGTAAGCGATCGGCGAGGTTTGGCGCGGATTGATCAAGGAGCGCACGCACGCGTGCTTCACGGCGAGGCCGAGGACGGCGTTGCGCATCAGGGCGAATGCGAACGACGGCGGCGCCATGAATTCGGTGCTCTTGGCGCCGTATGCGAGATTCTCGCGCGCGGCGGCGACGCGTTCGTCCGAATAGCTGTCCAGCAGCCGCGCGGACGCCTGTCCTTTGGCCACGCATGCGAGTTTCCACGCCAGGTTGTCGGCATCGTCGATGCCGGAATTGACGCCGCGCACGCCGAAGATCGGCACCAGGTGGGCCGCATCGCCGGCGAGCAGCGCTCTGCCGTGCCGGTAGCGGTCGAGCGTCAGCGCGTTCGCCTTGTACAGCGTGATCCAGATCGGCGACCAGCTGCCGCGCTCGCCCATCATGTCGAGCACGCTCGCGACGCGGGGCATCACGTTGCGCGGCTCGAGCGCCGCGTCGGCGTCCTCGCCGTCGCGCAGCTGATAGTCGATGCGCCAGACGTTCTGCGGCTGCCTGTGCACCAGAACCGTCGAGCCTGGGTTGCACGGCGGGTCGAAGTACGCCAAGCGCTCGGTGGGCCGCTTGCTGTCGAGCAGGATATCGACGATGACGTAGCGGCCCTCATAGCTCGTGCCGTGCATCGCGAGTCCGAGCGATTCGCGCACCGTGCTGCGCCCGCCGTCCGCGGCGACCAGCCAATCGGCATCCAGCCGGTAATTGCCGAGCGGCGTCGCCAGGCGCAGGCGCGCGCCGTCGATGAGCGGCTCGATGCCCTCGAGCTTGGTTTGCCAGCGCAGATCGATCATCTCGGCCAGCTGCTCGGCATGGTCGAGCAAAATTTGTTCGATGTGATACTGCGCGAGATTGAGCATCGGCGGCAGCCGCTGGTTCTCATCCTGGGGCATCGTGAAACGCAGCACTTCGGCGCCCCGATAGAAGCTGCGCCCGCCGCTCCACGGCAGGCCGATGCGCAAGTACCCTTCGAGCGCGCCGAGACGCGCGATGATCTCCAGGCTGCGCCGCGAGATGCAGATCGCGCGGCTGCCGGTAGACACCGAATCGTCGGCCTCGATCAGCACCGAGCGCACGCCGTGGCTCGCGAGTCCGAGCGCGACGCAAAGGCCCACCGGCCCGGCGCCGACGATCGCGACCGGGTGGCGCTGCCGCTCGATCCCGCCGGACATCGGCGGCAGCGCGGCCGGGTGACGCGCCCACGCAAACGGATACGCGGCGAAATTCACGGCGAGGCCCGCGGTGGGCGCGCGCTCGGAGTGCATCGACTCGGCTACAGCTTCATCCAGGTCGTCTTCAGCTGCACGTACTTGTCGAGCGCATGCAACGACTTGTCGCGCCCGAAGCCGGATTGCTTGTAGCCGCCGAACGGTACCGTGACGTCATGCGCATCGGCGGCGTAGCAATTCACGCAGACACTGCCGGCGCGGATCGCGCGCGCAAGCTTGTGCGCCTTGCTCAGATCGCGGGTCCAGATCGCGCTCGCCAAGCCGTAGGTGCTCTTGTTGGCGAGCGCTATCGCCTCCTCGGCCGTCTTGAACGTGATCGTCGACAGCACCGGTCCGAAGATCTCCTCCTGGGCGATGCGCATGGTGTTGTCGACGCGATCGAAAACGGTCGGCTCGACGAAGTAACCGCCGGAAGCCTCGTTGACGCGCGCGCCGCCGATCCTCAGCTGCGCTCCTTCCTTGCGGCCGATCGCGATGTACGACATGACGCGCTCGAGCTGCGAGGCCTTGGCGATGGGCCCGAGCATCGTCTCGGCTTTCAACGGATCCGACGGCTTGAGACTCTTGCCGACCGCGGCGATGACTTCCATCACCTGCTCCTTGACCGATTCCTCGACGATCAGCCGGGAGCCCGCGGCGCAGATCTGGCCGGTGTTGAGGAATATTGCGAGCGCCGATTCCTGTGCGGCTTCCTGCAGATTCGGCGCGTCCGCGAACAGGATGTTCGGACTCTTGCCGCCGCACTCGACCCATACGGGCTTCATGTTGGATTCGGCGGAGTATTTCAGAAACAGCTTGCCGACCTCGGTCGAACCCGTGAAGCCGACGACATCGATGTCCACGTGCCGTCCGATCGCTTCGCCGACCGCGGGGCCGCCGGTGACGACGTTGAAGACGCCCGGCGGGATGCCCGCTTCAAGCGCGAGCTCGGCGATTCGCAGTGCGGACAGCGAGGTCTGCTCGTCCGGCTTGAGCACCACGCTGTTGCCGGTCGCAAGGGCGGGCGGCACCTTCCAGCCGAGCAATCCGGTGGGCCAGTTCCACGGCAGCACGGCGGCGACGACGCCGACCGGTTCGCGCGTGATCGTCGCGAATACGCCGCGCTCCGTCGGGGCGACTTCGTCATAAAGCTTGTCGATCGCCTCGCCGTACCATTCGAAGCAATTGACCGCCCATTGCACGCAGTAGCCCGAGGCGATCGAGATCGGCATGCCCATCGTGACCGAATCCATCAGTGCGAGTTCGTCGCGGTGCGCGTCGATGAGTTCGGCGAGCTTCTTCAGGCATTTTTTCCGGTCGCGCGGAGCGAGATTCGCCCAGACGCCCGCTTCGAAGCTCTTGCGGGCCGCCGCAACCGCACGATCGACGTCCGCCGGACCGCAATCCGGGAGCTTGGCGACGACGCGGCCGGTACCGGGGCTGACGACTTCGTAGGTTTTGCCGCTTTGCGCTGCGCTGCGCTTGCCGTCGATGACGATTTCGGTCGGCATCTTCAGGGCCTGCGAGCGTGCGTGCCAGTCGATTTGCGCATTCATGATCAAGAACCTCCGTCGCTGTGCGAATGGTCGGCGACCCACCGGTCGCCGGGATTGAGCGTCGATCGAGCCGCGGCCCCGAGTATGCAAGGCAGATGCAGGAAGCCGCGGAAGCGGACCCGGCCGCCGCGTACCGCCGGGCCCGCGAGTTCATAGGAAGGATAGCGCTTCAGAAAGCGCGCAATGGCGATGCGCCCCTCGAGCCGTCCGAGATGCAGGCCGACGCATTGGTGCGGGCCGGAACCGAACGCCAGATGGCGGTTCGGGGACCGCAGGATATCCAGGCGGTTGGGATCCGGAAATTTCAGCGGATCGCGGTTGGCCGCGCCGATGCACAGCCAGATCCGGGTCTCGGGCGCCAACTCGGCAGCGCCGATCGTCGCGCGCTCGGTCGTTATGCGGTTGCCGAGCTGATTGGAACTCTCGAAGCGCAGGAATTCCTCGACGGCGGTATCGATGGCTTGCGGCTGGCTGATGAGCCTCTGCCGCTCGGATGGCCAATTCAACAGCGCCTCGAGGCTGTTGCCGA
This sequence comes from Steroidobacteraceae bacterium, assembly GCA_035531435.1. Taxonomy (GTDB): domain Bacteria; phylum Pseudomonadota; class Gammaproteobacteria; order Steroidobacterales; family Steroidobacteraceae; genus Bog-1198. Next base: position 17,600 of record DATKSW010000008.1, read on the forward strand.
TCAGGTTCGTCGTGGTTTCGTGTCCGGCATTGAGCAAAAAAATGCAGTTGTGCAGCAAATCCCGGGGGGTGAGCCGCTCGCCGTCGCTTTCGCCCTGGATGAGGCGCGTGAGCACGTCTCGGTCGGGATCCTTAGGATGCGCGCGCCGCTCCTCGACCAGGGTCTCTAGATAGACGAGCATTTCGAGTACGGCCGCATTGCCGCGCGCCGCGCCTTGCGGCGCGAGCGACGGCTCCAGCGCGCCCAGGATCGCGAGCGACCAAGCGCGTAGCGGCCGCCGATCCGCATGCGCTATGCCCAGCAGATTGCCGATGATCTCGACCGGTATCGCGCCGGCGAAGTCGTCGATGAGGTCGACCGTGTCCTTGTCGGCCATGGCATCGAGCAGGCGCTCGACCAATGCCGTCAAGCCCGGCTCCAGCGCCGCGAGATGGCGCGGCGTCAAGGCTCCGGAGATCAGGCGGCGCACGCGCGTATGCGCCGGCGGGTCGCGGAACACGAGGCTCGTCGTGTGATGCTCGTAGAGCGGGGAGTCGCCGAATTTCGGCAGGAATTCCTTTTTCTTGTCCGAGCTGAAGGTCTTCGTGTCGCGATAGACGCGGATCAAATCCTCATAGCGCGTCAGAAAATACGAGCCGTCGGCGAATCGCTTCAGCGGCTCATAACTGCGCAGCGCGTCGTAGTACGGGTATGGATCGACGTAAAAATCGGCGGGCGGCCGCAGTAAGTCGAAGTCGGATGCGAGCGCGCGTGCCATTTCGGGTGATGACGCCATCGGGCTGGCATTATACGCCGCCGAAGCGGCGCATCACCGACGGCGCCGCCGGCGGCATTGCTCCGTCGAGGCGCTCGGCGATATTCGACAGGTGCGCCTCGGAAGGCGCGAACATGCGCCCGTAGATCTCGCGACACGACGCGGCGGCGCGCGTTCCCGGCCACTTCGCGGGCAGCAGCGCCGGCGGCAACAGCGGGTCGCGCAGGTGCAGGCGCCGGTACTCGTGGATCAGCAGCGTGCGTACGATATAGGCCGCTTCGAGGTCCGCGCGGCCGCGGCCGAGCAGCGCGGCGCGGCAGTCCGCGAAGCGTTCGGCGAAGCGATCATAGTGCCTGCCCAGCTCCTCGAGATCCCAGCCGAGGCGAACGAGCCATTCGGGCTGTTCGTCGTCGTTGAGGCTTGCGTCGAAGATCAGCGCTTGCGGCGGCAGGCCGGCGGCCCGCAGTTGCCGACGGATCGTGTGCGCGGCCAGTTCGGGATGCGCGAAAACGCCCACGGCGATTTCGCCGAACCCGCGCCATCGCAGCTCCTCGCGCAGCCGGCGCCGCGCCGCGCCCGGCATGGTCGGCAGCACGAGCACCGTCCAGCGGCCGCGCCAGGCGGCCTCCTCGCCGCCGTAGATGCGTAGCGTCGCTTCGACGAAGCGCGCGCGGCCGCCGCTCGTCAGCCGATATTCGCTCAGCTTGCCGGCGCGCCGGGCTTCGAGCCAGCCGTCATGCGCGAGGCGCGCCGTCGCGGTCCGCACCAGGCGCTCGTTGAGGCCGAAGGGCCGCAGCAGAGCGATCAGGCTGCGCAGCGCGATCGCGCCGCCTCGGGGCAGGATCGAATCACCGAAGACGGTGACGATCAGGGAGCCGGCGCGCAGCGGCCGCTGGCGGCGAAAGCGCGTCAGTAGCGGGCGGGCGGCGGCGCGAAGGTCCATGGGCATGGCGCAGCGGATTGTAATCCGCGAATCGCCTATTTGACACCGAAAAGTTTGAGGTTCATAAAATTCTGTGTCACGATTGACAGAGCAGCGACGGGGGCGGGACATGTACACGCAGGGACTCGATGCAGCGGGCGCGGATGCGCGCGCGGACTCCGCCGATTTGGGCGGCGAAGACGCTTTGCAGCAGCGCTTCCAAAGGCGCGTCGATGCGGAGCAGAAGATCGAGCCCAAGGACTGGATGCCCGAGCGCTACCGCAGCACGCTGATCCGGCAAATTTCGCAGCATGCGCATTCCGAGATCGTCGGCATGCTGCCGGAGGGCAATTGGATTACGCGTGCGCCGACGCTGCAGCGCAAGGTGATCCTGATCGCGAAGGTGCAGGACGAGGGCGGCCATGGGGCCTATCTGTATGGCGCCGCCGAGACCCTGGGCGTCGGCCGCGATCAGTTGATCGACCAGCTGTTGGCTGGCAAGGCCAAATACTCCAGCATCTTCAACTACCCGACGCCGACCTGGGCCGACGTCGGCGCGATCGGCTGGCTGGTCGACGGCGCGGCGATCATGAACCAGATCCCGCTGTGCCGCTGCTCGTACGGTCCTTACGCGCGCGCGATGGTGCGGGTTTGCCGCGAGGAGAGTTTTCATCAGCGCCAGGGATACGACATCATGCTGCGGCTGTCGCAAGGCAGCAGCGAACAGCGGCGGATGGCACAGGAGGCGTTGAATCGCTGGTGGTGGCCGGCGCTGATGATGTTCGGCCCCCCGGACGGGGATTCGACGCACGGCACCGAATCCCAGCGCTGGAAGATCAAGCGCTTCTCGAACGACGAACTGCGCCAAAAGTTCGTGGATTTCACGGTCCCGCAGGCGCGCTATCTCGGCCTCGCGGTGCCGGATCCAGAGCTGCGCTGGAACGACCTCGAGGGACGGTACCACTTCGGCGCGATCGATTGGCGCGAGTTCGAGCAAGTTCTCAAGGGCAACGGTCCGTGCAATGCCGAGCGCCTGGCGGCGCGGCGCGCTGCCCACGCGCAGGGCGCATGGGTACGAGAGGCGGCGAGCGCCTACGCCGAAAAGCAGAGCGTGCGCGCCGCGAACCGCGCGGCCTGAGGCCGCTGTCATGCCGACGATGGAGGTTTACCATGCAGGATGATCGCGACTGGCCGCTGTACGAAATATTCGTCCGCGCGCGCGGCGGCCTGGATCACAAGCACGCGGGCAGCTTGCATGCCGCCGATGCGCGCATGGCCATCGATCATGCGCGCGACCTGTACACGCGCCGCGAGGAGGGCGTCAGCCTGTGGGTCGTGCGCTCGTCGGACATCACGGCTTCCGACCCCGCCGAGGCGGACTCGCTGTTCGAGCCGGCGCGCGACAAGATCTATCGCCATCCGACGTTTTACGCGATTCCCGACGAGGTCAAGACCTTATGAGCGCGGCGGCGACGACGGTCCGGGGTGCGGATTTGTTGCGCTATGCGCTGCGTCTTGGGGATTTGAGCCTGGTGCTCGGCCAGCGGCTGGGCGAGTGGGTCGGTCACGCGCCGGCGATCGAAGAGGATCTCGGCTTGGCGAATATCGCCCTCGATTTGATCGGTCAGGCGCGGCTGCTGCTGGGATATGCCGGCGAAATCGAGGGCCGCGGCCGCGGCGAGGACGAGATCGCGTTCCTGAGGGAGCACGGGGAGTACTTGAACCCGGTGCTGGCGGAACAGCCGAACGGCGATTTCGGCCAGACCGTCGTGCGCCAGGTATTGATCGATGTCTTTCAATTGGAGCTGTACGGGCGCCTGGCGGACTCGGCCGACGCGCGCTTGGCGGCGATTGCCGGCAAGAGCGTCAAGGAAACCCGCTACCACCTGCGCTACAGCGGCGGCTGGCTCGTGCGCCTCGGCGACGGCACCGCCGAGAGTCGTGCGCGCGTGCAGTCTGCGCTCGAGCGGTTGTGGCCGTACACGGTCGAACTGTTCGCCGAGGACGACGTCGATCGCGCGTTGGCGGCGTGCGCGGTCGCACCGCCGCTCGCCGCGATCCAGACCGCCTGGTCGGCGCGCATCGACCAACTGCTCGGCGAGGCGACGCTCGAGCGGCCGCGAGACCGACCGTACGCGTGGTTCGGCAAGCGCGGCGAACACAGCGAACATCTCGGATACCTGCTCGCCGACATGCAGCATCTGCAGCGAACCTACCCGGGTGCTCGGTGGTGAAGCCGTCGTCGGCGCCGATCGATGCGCCGGCGCGCGCGCCGGCCGATGAGCGCGTCGCGGCGGCGTGGCGCGCGCTTTGCGCGGTGGAGGATCCGGAAATACCCGCGCTCGGCATCGTCGATCTCGGGATCGTCCGCTGCGTCGAGATCGGCGCCGACGACGTGCTGCGCGTGGGCTTGTCGCCCACCTATAGCGGATGTCCGGCGACCGACGTCATTCGGCGAGCGGTGGAACAGGCGCTCGGCGATGCCGGTGCGGGGCGGTTCGTCGTAACGACCATGCTCGCGCCGCCATGGACGAGCGATTGGATCACGCCCGAAGGTCGGGACAAGCTCGCCGCTTATGGCATCGTGCCGCCGCCAAACACCGTTTCCGCCGCGCGACAGCTGCTGGCCGACGATCGGCCGGTCGCCTGTCCGCGCTGCCAATCCGCCGATACGGAGTGCGTCAGCCAATTCGGCTCCACTCCGTGCAAGGCCTTGCACCGGTGCCGCGCCTGCTTGGAACCCTTCGAAGCGTTCAAATGCATCTGACGGCGCGCGCATGCCGGCATTTCACCCGCTGACGGTGGCCACGGTCGAGCGCATCGCCGAGGATGCGGTGTGCCTGACTCTCGCGATTCCGCAAGCGCTGCGCGAGCAGTTCAAATTCGCGGCCGGTCAATACGTGCCGATCCGGCGCAGTATCGGCGGGCGCGAGGAGCAACGGACGTATTCGATCGTGACGGCGCCCGGCGGCGCGCTGCTGCGCCTGGGAGTGCGCGAACAATCGAACGGTCGCGTCTCGCGGGATCTAGCCCAGGCGCTGCGCCCTGGCGACCTGCTCGACGTCGGCCGCCCGCTCGGCCGGTTTCGCACCAACCTGGATCCGGCGCGCAGCAGATCGTACGTCGCCTTTGCCGCCGGCAGCGGCATCACACCCGTGCTGTCGCTGGCGGCGGACATCCTCGGGCACGAGCCGCGCAGCCGATTCACATTGATCTACGGCAACCGCAGCATCGCGCGCACGATGTTCATCGAAGATATTCTGGCGCTCAAAAACCGTCATCTCGATCGCTTCGCCGCGCACTTCATCATGAGCCGCGAGCCCCAACAGGCTGCGTTCCTCAATGGCCGTCTGGATGGCGCCAAGGTCCATGAACTCGCGGGGCGGATTGCGGATCTGGCGACGGCCGACGAGTATTTCATTTGCGGACCGGGCACGATGGTCGATGAGGTGCGCAGCACGTTGCAGCGCTTGAACGAGTCCGCGGTGATACGCGTGGAGCGGTTTGCGGCCGCCGGGTCCGCGCGCGCGGACCCGGCGGCCCGAGAGCGCGCGCCGGTCGCGCAGGAAATCCTGGCGACGATCACGATCGTGATGGACGGCAGGCGCCGCAGTTTTCCGATGTCGCGGCAGGATGCGTCGGTGCTCGAGGCGGCGGAGCGGGCCGGCCTCGCACTGCCGTTTTCATGCCGCTCAGGCATCTGCGCGACCTGCCGCGCGCGCATCCTGCAGGGCACGGCCGAGATGACCCACAACATCGCATTGGCGCCTTGGGAAGTCGACGCCGGATTCCTGCTCTGCTGTCAGGCGCGTCCCGGCAGCGCGACGCTCGAGTTGAGCTACGACGAGAAATAACCGCACCCAATCAGTTCCGCGGAAGGCGATCATGTCATACGAAACCATTCTCTTCAGCCTCGATGCCGGCATCGCGCGGCTGACGCTGAATCGACCGGACAAGCTCAACAGCTTCAACACGAAGATGCACGGCGAGGTGCGCCGTGCGTTGGCGCATCTGTCCGGCGGCGATGCGCGGGTTCTGGTGTTGACGGGGGCGGGACGCGGCTTTTGCGCGGGCCAGGATCTGGCCGACCGGGCGGTGGCCGCGGGCGGCGCAGCGGTCGATCTCGGCGATTCGATCGAGCGCCACTACAAGCCGCTGGTGCTCGCCTTGCAGGAATTGCCGATGCCGGTGATCGCCGCCGTCAACGGCGTCGCGGCGGGCGCCGGCGCCAACATCGCGCTCGCCTGCGACATAGTCATCGCGGCGCGCTCGGCGAGCTTCGTGCAGGCATTTTCGAAGCTCGGACTCGTTCCCGACTCGGGGGGCACTTGGACCCTGCCGCGGCTGGTCGGCAACGCGCGCGCTCTCGGGCTCACGCTGCTCGGCCAGAAGCTCTGCGCCGAACAAGCCGCCGCCTGGGGGATGATTTGGAGCTGCGTCGACGATACCGAATTCGACGCCGCCGTCGCCGCGCTCGCGCAAGCATTGGCGACAGCGCCGACGCGCGGGCTGGCGGCGACCAAGGCGGCGATTCGCGGCGCTTGGCAACGCTCGCTCGCCGAACAACTCGACGCGGAGCGCGACGCGCAGCGCGAACTGGGGCGTACGGCCGACTACGCCGAGGGTGTTCTCGCGTTCACCGAGAAGCGAACGCCGCGCTTCAAGGGGTGTTGAGCATGCCCGGCATATCCTTGGTGCCGTCCGCCGAGTCCGTCGCCCGTGCGCGCACGGCCGTGCAAGCCTTGTACGCCCGCGACCGCGCCTCGCAAGCGCTCGGCCTCGAGCTGCTGGAAATAGCGCCCGGGCGCGTGCAGGTGGCGATGCCGGTGCGCGAGGACATGCTGAACGGCTACGGGCTGTGCCACGGGGGCGTCCTGTTCGCGCTCGCCGACAGCGCATTCGCCTTCGCGTGCAATTCGTACGGCGAGGCCATGGTGGCCGCCGGTGCGAGCATCGAATTTCTGGCGCCGACTCCGGGCGGCGTGCGCCTGATCGCGACCGCGAGCGAGATCTGGCGTAACGAGCGTCGCGGCATTTACGATGTGTCCGTGACGAACACCGCGGCAGAGGCGCTCGCGCACTTTCGCGGGCACTGCGCGCGTCTGCGGGTAGCGGCGCCGACGAAGTGAACCTACGAGGACGTGGAACCATGCGTGAGGCATTCATTTGCGATGCGATACGCACACCGATCGGTCGCTACGGCGGGGCGCTTTCGGCGGTTCGCCCGGACGATCTCGCCGCGGTCGTGCTGCGCGAATTGCAGAGCCGCAATGCCGCTCTCGATCCGGCGGCGATCGACGACGTGATTTTGGGTTGCGCCAATCAGGCCGGCGAGGATAATCGCAACGTAGCGCGCATGGCCGCTCTGCTGTCCGGCCTGCCGGCGGACGTGCCCGGCGCCACGCTCAACCGCTTATGCGGCTCGGGCCTCGATGCGGTGGCGAGCGGCGCGCGCGCGATTCAATGCGGCGAGGCCGAGGTCGTCATGGCCGGAGGCGTGGAGAGCATGAGCCGCGCGCCGTACGTCGTTTCGAAGAGCGCGACGCCGTTTGCGCGCGATGTGCAGCTGTTCGACACGACCATCGGCTGGCGTTTCGCGAATCCGGCGCTCGCGAAGCGCTACGGCATCGATTCGATGCCGCAGACCGCCGAGAATGTCGCGGCCGATTTCGGCGTCTCGCGCGCCGATCAGGACCGCTTCGCCCTGCGCAGCCAGCAGCGGGCGCTCGCGGCGCAAGCGGCGGGGCTGTTCGACGGCGAGATCGTCGCCGTGACCATCGAGGCGAAGCGCGGGCCGGCAACGGTCGTCGGCGCCGATGAGCATCCGCGCGCGACCAGCCTCGAGGCCTTGGGCAGGCTGCCAACGCCGTTCCGTGAAGGCGGGACGGTGACCGCCGGCAACGCGTCGGGCATCAATGACGGGGCCTGCGCGCTGCTGATCGCCGGCGGCGATGCGATCGAGCGCTACCGTCTCACGCCGCGTGCGCGCATCGTCGGTACGGCGGTGGCCGGCGTGCCGCCGCGGCTCATGGGCGTGGGGCCGATCGCGGCGACGCGCAAGCTTCTCGCGCGGCTCGGAATGTCGCTGGCGGACATGGATTTGATCGAACTCAACGAAGCTTTCGCGGCTCAGGCGCTCGCCGTGCTGCGCACTCTGGGAATTGCCGACGACGCGGCGTACGTCAACGCGCAGGGCGGCGCGATCGCGCTCGGCCATCCGCTCGGCGCATCGGGTGCGCGGCTCGTGACCACCGCGCTCAAGCAGCTCGAACGCGGCGGCGGCCGGCGCGCCTTGTGCACGATGTGCATCGGCGTCGGCCAGGGCATCTCGATGGTCATCGAACGGGTCGGATGACCGGGCGCTCGGAATGACAAATCCTCTGCTCCAGGTCGAGCAACGCGCCGATGTCGCCGTGCTGTCGATCGATCATCCGCCGGTCAATGCCCTGTCCCAAGCGGTGCGCGGCGCATTGCAGGAGGCGATCGAGGCCGCCGACGCCGATTGCGGCTCGGCCGCGATCGTCATACGCGGCGCCGGCCGGCACTTCGTTGCCGGCGCCGACATACGCGAATTCGATGCCGCCCCGCGTGCGCCGCTTCTCAACGACGTATTGCTGCGGATCGAGGCCTGCGGCAAACCCGTGATCGCCGCGCTGCATGGATCGATATTAGGTGGGGGCTTCGAGCTCGCGCTCGCCTGCCACTACCGCATCGCCGCGGATGATTCCTTGCTCGGCATGCCGGAAATCCGCCTCGGCTTGCTGCCGGGAGCGGGAGGCACGCAACGTCTGCCGCGGTTGATTGGGGCGCGCGATGCCTTGAGCATCATGCTCAGCGGCGAGCCGATCTCGTGCGCTCGCGCAGCGGCGTTGGCAATCGTCGATCGCGTCGCCCGACAAGGCGACTTGCTCGAAAAAGCGCTCGCCTATGCGCGCGAGCTGGCCGCATCCGGCGCAGGTCCGCGCCGGCTGTCCGAGCGCACCGTCGCGCAGGGGATGCCGGCCGCCGAATTCATTGCCGAGCAGCGCACGGCCGCGGCGCGCCGATTTCCGGGCGTTGAATCCCGCGAGGCCATCATCGAATGCGTCGGCGCCGCGGCCAACCAGCCGTTCGAGGCGGGACTCGCGCTCTCGCGCAAGCGCTTCGAGGAGTGTCGGCAATCGAGCGCCTCGCGAGCGCTGCGTCACTTGTTCTTTGCGGAACGCGTCGAGCGCCCGACGATGCCGGTGCGCGCCGTGAGCACGGTCGGCATACTCGGCGCCGGTACGATGGGGTCCGGCATCGCGATCAGTCTCGCCACGGCGGGCCTCGGCGTCGCGCTCGTCGATACCCAGGCGGCCTCGCTGGCCGCGGGCGTGGAGCGCGTGCGCACGACGCTTGAGGCCGCGGTCGCCAAGGGTCGTCTCGAGCCCGCAGCCGCCGCCGCCGCGATCGAGCGGGTGCGCGCCGACGGCGAAATCGAAGCGCTCGCCGCAGTGGATTTCGTCGTGGAGGCGGTGTACGAGGACTTGGACGTCAAGCGCAGCGTATTTGCCTCGTTGAGCAGGGTATGCAGGCCGGGCGCGGTATTGGCGTCGAATACCTCGACGCTCGACATCGATGCGATCGCCGCCGCCGCCGCGCGTCCGCAGGATGTCGTCGGCATGCATTTCTTCAGTCCCGCCAACATCATGCGCCTCGTCGAAATAGTGCGCGGCCGCGCGACCGCGGCGGATGTGATCGCGACGACCGGCGATCTTGCCCGCCGTATCGGCAAGCTCGGCGTCGTCGTCGGCAACTGCTTCGGCTTCGTCGGCAACCGCACGCTGTACGCCTATGGCCGTGAAAACCAGTTTCTGCTGCTCGAGGGGGCAGCGCCCGCTCAGGTGGACGCCGCACTCGAGGAATTCGGCATGGCGATGGGACCGAATGCGGTGGGCGATCTCGCGGGGCTCGACGTGGGCTATCGCGTGCGCCGAGGACGCAAGGATATTGCGCACGACCCGCGCTATTACCGCGTCGCCGATCTGCTGGTCGAGGCGGGTCGGCTCGGACAAAAGACCGGACGAGGCGCGTTCCTGTACCCGAACGGATCGCGCCGGCCGGTGCCTGACCGCGACGTCGACGCGCTGATCGTCGCCGAATCGGCGCGTCTGCGGATCGCCAGGCGCGCGATCGACGACACCGAGATCCGCGAGCGCTGTCTATTTGCGCTGATCAACGAAGGCGCGCACATTCTGTCGGCGGGTATCGCGGATTCGCCCGCGGACATCGATTCCATCTGGTGCAACGGCTACGGTTTTCCGCGGTTTCGCGGCGGGCCGATGTTTTATGCGGATGCGCTCGGTGCGGCTGCCGTGCTGGCGGGCATCCGCAAATTCGCGGCGATCCACGGTGCGCGAGATTGGACCGCGGCGCCGCTGCTCGAGGAGATCGCCGCAGGCGGCGACACGTTCGCGGCATGGCAAGGCCGGCGGGCCGCCAAAACGGAGTGATCGATGCAATTGCAAAGCTACATCGGCGGAGCATGGCACAGCGGTCGCGACGCAGGCGTCGCCATGCGGGATGCGACCACCGGCGAAATCGTCGCCGAGGCTTCATCCGCCGGCATCGATTTCGCGGCGGCGCTGCGCCATGCGCGGCAGATCGGCGGACCGGCCCTGCGGGCGCTGACGTTTCACGAGCGAGCCGCCTTGCTTAAGGCGCTGGCGAAGCGCCTGACCGAGTGCAAGGAGGAGTTTTACGCGCTCTCCTACCGAACGGGAGCGACGAGGAGCGACTCATGGATCGATATCGACGGCGGCATCGGCACGATGTTCGCGTTCGCCGGCAAGGGCAGCCGCGAGCTGCCGAATGCGCGGCTGTATCTCGACGGCGCGGTGGAGGTCCTTTCAAAGACCGGCACGTTCGCGGGGCAGCACATCTATGTGTCGCGCGAAGGGGCGGCCGTGCACATCAATGCGTTCAATTTCCCCGTGTGGGGCATGTTGGAGAAGTTCGCGCCGGCGCTGCTCGCCGGCATGCCGGCGATCGTCAAACCGGCGACGGCGACCGCCTATCTGACGGAACTGGTCGTGCATCGCATCGTCGAATCGGGGATCTTGCCGGGCGGCGCGCTGCAGTTGGTATGCGGCGGTCTCGGGGATTTATTCGAGCACCTGAATTGTCAGGACATCGTTTCATTCACCGGTTCGGCGGACACCGCCGCCCGGCTGCGCGTGCACCCGAACGTCATCCGCCATTCGGTGCCGTTCATTGCCGAGACCGATTCGCTCAACTCGAGCATCCTCGCGCCGGATGCGGTAGCGGGTACGGTCGAATTCGACCTGTTCGTCAAAGAGGTCGCGCGCGAGATGACGGTCAAAGCGGGGCAAAAATGCACGGCGATCCGCAAGGCGCTGGTGCCGGCGGCTGCGGTGGGCGACGTCGTCGCCGCGTTGCGCACCGCGCTCGGCAAAGTCATCGTCGGCGATCCACGCGCCGAGGGGGTCGGCATGGGGCCGCTGGCCAGTTTGCAGCAGCGCGTCGAGGTGCGGGCGCGCATCGCCGAATTGCGCGCCGAGGCCGATCTCGTCGTCGGCAATTTGGACGCGTTCGATGTCCGCGGAGGCGATCGGCAACGCGGCGCATTCATACCGCCCGTGCTGCTGCTGTGCCGCGAGCCGCAGACCGCCAGGGCACTGCATGAAACCGAAGCCTTCGGGCCCGTCGCCACGGTGGCCGCCTATCGCGACGCACAGGATGCGATTGCATTGGCGCGGCGCGGCGCGGGGAGTCTGGTCGCCTCCGTGTTCTCCGCCGACGATGAGCTCGCCGGCCGGTTCGTTCGCGGCCTCGCGCCGTACCACGGCCGCATTCTCGTCGTCAACCGGCACTGCGCGCAGGAGTCGACCGGGCACGGCTCGCCGCTCGCCGCGCTCGTGCATGGCGGCCCCGGTCGCGCCGGCGGCGGCGAGGAGTTGGGGGGCATACGCGGCGTGCTGCGCTACATGCAGCGTGCGGCCGTGCAAGGGTCCCCCGATACGCTCACCGCCGCCGGCGGCCGCTGGCTGCGTGGCAGCCGCCTGCGCGACCCGGGCACGCATCCGTTTCGCATTCCGTTCCATGATCTCGAACTCGGCGATACGTTGAAGTCCGCTGAACGCGCGGTGACCGTCGAGGACATCGAGCGGTTTGCGGCGCTCACCGGCGATACGTTTTATGCGCACCTCAGCGAGACGGAGGCGGCACGCAATCCGTTGTTTGGCGGCCGCGTCGCGCACGGCTATTTCTTGATTTCGGCCGCCGCCGGTCTGTTTGTCGATCCGGCGTACGGCCCGGTGCTCGGCAACTATGGCCTCAATGAGCTGCGTTTCGTCAAACCGGTGAAACCCGGCGATCGAATCAAAGTGCGCTTGACCTGCGCCGAGAAAAACTTGCGGGCGGACAAAGGCTGGGGCGAAGTCGCGTGGGACACGCAAATCACCAATCAGCACGATGAGACCGTGGCCTCCTACCAGGTGTTGACGATGGTCAGTATCCACGCCGTACCCGACGCGCACGCCACATGAGCACGCCCATCGATCTCGCCCGCTACGCCGGGCAGTTTCCGAGCCTGCAGTGCAACGCGCCGGAGCCCGGACTACTGGAATTGGTCGTCGCGAACGCACGCCGCGCCAACGCCGCGACCGAATCGATGCATCGCGACCTCGCGCGGATCTGGCGGGAAATCGACGTCGACGATGCGGTGCGCGTCGTCGTGGTGCGGGGGGAGGGCGCGAATTTCTCTTCCGGCGGCGATTTCGACATGATCGATCATATGATCGCGGATGAAGCGACGTTGATTCGCGTCTGGAAGGAGGCGAGCGATCTCGTCCACAATATCGTCAATTGTTCCAAGCCGATCGTGTCCGCAATTCGCGGCAGCGCGGTCGGTGCCGGGCTCGCGATCGCCTTGCTCGCGGACGTGTCGGTTGCCGCCGACGATGCGCGCATTCTCGACGGCCATACGCGCCTTGGCGTCGCCGCCGGCGACCATGCGGTCATCATTTGGCCGCTGCTCTGCGGTCTTGCGAAGGCACGCTATTATCTCTTGACGAACAAACCGCTGTCGGGGAAGGAGGCGGAGCGCATCGGTCTGGTTGCTCTATCGATGCCGGACGCCGAAGTCGTGCCTGCGGCGCTGGAAATCGCCCACGCACTTGCCGCCGGCAGCGCGACGGCGCTGCGCTGGACCAAGCACGCACTCAACAACTGGCTGCGGCTCGCCGGCCCGAGCTTCGATGCGTCGCTGGCATTGGAATTCCTCGGTTTCCGCTTGAGCGACGTGCGCGAGGGCCTGGCGGCGGCGCGCGGCAAGCGGCCGGCGAATTTCGAACGGCCCAAGGACTGAAAGGCGAGATCGCACCGGCACTCTGCCGGGCATGGGTGCGGAATCGCACAGACGAACCGCGAGAAACATACTTTGATGCGATTCTCGGAATCCCACGCAACGCAATGAATATGACCAACAATATTCTTCTGATTCAGGGCAATGCAGCGGACGCGAAGACCGTTCAAGATGCGCTCCTTGCATCAAGCAATTTCCACGTCGAACAGGTCGACACGTTCGCGCTCGGCCTGCAGCGTCTGGCCGCCCTCGGCAAACAAAATCAGCCCGAAGCCACCGGCATCGGGGCAATTCTGGTGGATTTGCAGCTGCCCGACATCGCGGGCATCGAAATCTTCGATCGACTGTTCGCCGTGGTGCCGCAAATTCCAATCCTGATATTGAGCTCATCGCAGGACGAGGAGATCGCAAAAGCGGCCGTGCAGCGCGGCGCACAAGACTATCTGCTGAAGAGTCGCCTGGACGACTACCTACTTCCAAAGGCGCTCGCCGGCGTGATCGATCGCGCTGCGAATACGGAGGCCCTCTTCGATGAAAAGGAACGGGCGCAAGTGACCCTCAATTCGATCGGCGATGCGGTCATCTCTACCGATGTCGCGGGGCGCATCGCCTACCTCAACGTCGTCGCCGAAAAGCTAACGGGTTGGCCAAGCGTGGACGCGGTTGGCCAGCCGCTCGAGACGGTGATGCGCCTCATCGATGCGGAAAGCCGCGCGACCATACCGAATCCAATGGCAATAGCGACTCAGCGAAATCAGATCGTCGGACTGCCGCCGACCTGCATCTTGATACGCCGCGACGACGTCGAAACGGCCATTGAGGATTCGGTTGCGCCTATCCACAACCGTCGCGGCGAAGTGACGGGGGCGGTCATGGTGTTTCACGATGTGAGCATGTCGCGGGCGATGTCGCAGAAGCTGGAGCATCTTGCAAATTACGACAGCCTGACCGATCTACCCAACCGGACTTTGCTGAACGATCGCATCGCTCGCGCGGCAGCGGCGGTGAACCGACACCACACGGCATTGGCCATACTCTACTTGGATCTGGATCGCTTCAAGCACATCAACGATTCGTTCGGGCACTCGGGGGGCGATCGCATGCTGCAAGCCGTTGCGCAACGTTTGCGCGAGTGCGTGCGCGCCTCCGATACCGTGAGCCGGATCGGCGGGGACGAGTTCGTGGTGTTGTTGTCGGAAGTCAAGCATGCGGACGCCGCGGCCATCTGCGCCGACAAAATACTCCGGGCCCTCGGCATGCCCTACCTGATGGATGCATTCGAGATGCACATCACCGCGAGCATCGGCATCGCAGTCTACCCGGGAGACGGCGCAGGGCTGGAGACATTGCTGCAGAACGCGGATTCGTCGATGTACGAGGCTAAAAATCACGGCCGCAACAATTATCAGTTCTATCGGACGGATCTGAATTCCACCGCGACCGAGCGCCAGTCCATGGAAAATGGCCTACGGCATGCGATCGAGCGCGAGGAACTGGACGTGCACTACCAGCCGATCATCGACCTGACGACGGGGGCCATCGTCGGCGCCGAGGCGCTGCTGCGGTGGGAAAACGCCTCGCTCGGCTCGGTGTCGCCCACGCAGTTCATCGAGGTAGCCGAAGAATCCGGTTTGATCGTGCCGCTGGGCGCATGGGCTCTCAGAAAGGCATGCGCCCAGTTCAGCGCCTGTCAAATCACGCGCCTACGGGGAATCAGATTGGCGGTGAACGTTTCAGCCGTGGAGTTGCGCTCGAAGGACTTCGTGGCACGCGTAGCGGCCATCCTGGCGGAGACCGGCATCGATCCGCAATGTCTGGAACTGGAGATCACCGAGACCTTCATCATGCAAGACTCCAAAGCGACAGCTACCGTGCTGAATGCGCTCAAGTCACTCGGCGTAACGCTCGCGCTGGATGACTTCGGAACGGGCTATTCTAGTTTGAGCTACATGAGGCGCTTCCCGATCGACACCTTGAAGATCGATCGATCGTTCGTGCGCGATCTTACCACCGACGCCGACGACGCCAGCGTCGTCAGCGCGATCATCAATATGGGTAAGAGTCTGCATATGCGCGTGGTCGCGGAGGGGGTCGAAACTCGCGAACAGCTCAAGTTCCTCAAGGAAAACCGCTGCGCCGAGGCGCAAGGCTATTATCTCAATCGCCCGATGAAGGCCGAAAGGTTCGCCAATTTACTGTGCCAGGCATCGGCCGATGCGTCGCCGAACGGTTTAGCCGCTGCGCGCCGCGTCCCGAGCATCGTCCACGGCGCCCCGCCATTGCCGTAGTCCGGCATAAAGAGCCGCAGTAGACGCGCGCGGCCCGCTCAGCGACTTGACGATGCCCGACGGCGATCACGCAGAATGCGAGAATTGTCGCTGATCTGCGCTAAACTCGTCGATGGTCGCACCGTCCCCGAATGCGGGGACGGTGCGGACACATGAATTATAAACAAGCTGTTTGAAACAAGCTGTTTGTGAACCGGCGACCGTCATTGCCCGGCGCCCGGCGTCGAAGGTCGAACACCCAGAAATTGATCTTGGGCCGCAAGGAGTTCGAGTGATGAAGAGCACAGGCGATGTGGTCAATATCCGTGTCTTTGCCGCTCTCGCAGTGCTGGGGGCGGCCGTTGCGCTGTCGGCGGTTGCGCTCGCCGCGGCGCCCGGCGCAGCCTCGGCACCCACGGCCGCGGCGAAGCTCGCATGGCGCAGCGTCGGCCCGTACATCGGCGGACGGGTGGTGGCGGTTGCCGGCGTAGCCGGCGAGCACGACCTTTTTTACATGGGCGCGGTCGACGGCGGGGTGTGGCGGAGCCGCGACTACGGCGTCAAGTGGAGCAACATCACCGACGGCGTTCTGCCTAGCGCGAGCGGCAGCATCGGCGCGATCGCGGTGGCGCCGTCCGATCCGAAGATCCTCTACGTCGGCACCGGCGAGAGCGACATCCGCGGCGACGTGATCACCGGCGACGGCGTGTACAAGTCCAGCGACGCGGGCAAGACCTGGAGCTACGCGGGTTTGCGCGCGACGCACACGATCAGCGCGATCCTCGTCGATCCGCACGATCCGGACGTGGTGTATGCCTCCTCGATGGGCCACGTCTTCAAAGCCAATGCCGAGCGCGGCGTTTTCAAGTCGACGGACGGCGGCGCGCACTGGACGAAAATTCTGTACGTCGACGACAAGACCGGGGCGATCGATCTGGTGATGGATCCCGGCCATCCCGAGGTGCTGTACGCGGCGATGTGGCAGGCCTATCGGACGCCTTGGATGCTCGACGACGGCGGCCCGGGCAGCAGCCTGTACAAGAGCAGCGACGGCGGCGCGCACTGGACGAATCTTTCGCACCACGCCGGCCTGCCGCAGGGGGTGCTCGGGCGCATCGGCATCAGCGTCGCGGCGAGCGATCCGAACGTGCTCTACAGCATCATCCAGGCGAAGGGCGGCGGCGTATTCCGCTCGGCCGACGGCGGCGCAAGCTGGACGCGCGTGAATGCCGATTGGAGCCTGCGCCAGCGCGCCTTCTACTACATGAGCATCTACGCCGATCCGACCGATCCGGACACCGTGTACGTGCCTGAAGTCGACGCCCTGTGGGTCTCGCATGACGGCGCCAAGAGCTTTGCCAAGCTGCATACGCCGCACGGCGATAATCACATCGTTTGGATCAACCCGCAAGATCCGCGGATCCTGCTCGAAGGCAACGACGGCGGCGCCACCGTCTCCACCGACGCCGGCAAGACCTGGAGCGGCGAACACAATCAGCCGACCGGGCAGTTTTATCACATCGCCCTCGACGGGCAGTTTCCGTTTCATATCTACGGGGCGCAGCAGGACGAAGGCTCGTTCGAGGGGCCGAGCGCAGTGCCCGGCGGACTGATTCCGAGCGGCGCCTGGCATCGAGTCGCCTACGGCGAGAGCACCTTCGTCGCCCCGCAGCCGGGCGCTGCCGATGTCACCTTCGGCAGCGGTTACTACAGCATCCTGCTGCGCTACGACATGGCAACCGGCCAGTACCGCGAGGTCAGCCCGTGGCCCGACTACCAGGAAGGCGCCTCCTCCGGCAAGCTCAAGTACCGCTTCGGTTGGACGCATCCGATTTTGTTCTCGACGGCAAACCCGAAGGAGCTGCTGGTCGCGTCGCAGTACGTGCTGAAGAGCGGCGACGGCGGCGAGACTTGGACGTGCATCAGTCCGGACCTGACTCGCAACGATCCTGCGACCGAAAAGCCGAGCGGCGGACCGGTCGATGTCGACCAGTCGGGCGCGGAGATCTTCCCCGATATCTCGGCGCTCGCGGTCTCGCCGCTCGATGCCGAGGTCATCTGGGCAGGCTCCGCGGACGGCCTGGTGCACGTGACCAGCGACGGCGGTACGCACTGGCGGGCGGTCACCCCCAAGGGCTTGCCGCAATGGGCGGAGATCACCTCGATCGAGGCCTCGCAGGCCGCCGCGGGCAGCGCTTTTCTGAGCGCATCGCGCTACATGTGGGACGATTTCCATCCCTATGTGTTCGCGACCACCGACTACGGCCGGCACTGGACGGCGCTGACCGCCGGACTTGCGGACGATCAGTACGTGTTCGTCGTGCGCCAGGATCCGGCCGACGCCAAGCTGCTGTTCCTCGGCAGCCAGAACAGCGTCCATGTCAGCCTCGACGGCGGCGCGCACTGGCAGTCGCTCGCGCTCAACCTGCCGCACGTCCAGGTGCGCGACATCGCCATCGACGCCCGTCAAGGCGACATCGCCGTCGCCACACATGGCAGGGCGTTCTGGGTGCTCGACAACCTGGCCTTGCTCGAACAGCTGACCGCGCAGCAGGCGCCGAACGCGGACGCCGCGCAAGTATATGCGCCGCAAGGCGCGTGGCTCAGCCACGCTTACGGACAGAGTCATGCGGCCAAATATCGTTCCGCGGTGGGCACCAATCCGCCGTTCGGCGCCACTGTGTATTTCCGCATTCCCGCCAGCTACGACGGCAAGGTCCCGGTGAATCTCGCGTTCATCGACGCCGAGGGCAAGCTGGTGCGGCGCTTCCGGCTGCACCTCAAGACCAAGCGGCCGAAGCTCGGCGCCGCGGCGCGCGACAACCGCACGCCGACGCAAAAGAAGCAGGCGGCGGAGGAGAACCTCACGGCCATCGTGCCGGGCATGAACCGCTTTCAGTGGAACCTGCGCTACCCCGATGCCACCGAGGTGACCGGCTTCCAGCCGCCGATCGCGGCCGGCGGGTTGACCGACGAAGTCGACGGTCCGCAGGCGAACCCCGGCCGCTACGGCGTCGTGCTTGAATACAACGGCCGGAAGAGCCGCCAAGCGTTCACGGTCGCGCTCGACCCGCGGCTGCACCCGGCAGCCGGCGCTCTGCAGCAGCGCCTCGCGCTCGAGCTCGGCATCCACGACGCGCTCGATCGCCTCGACAAGCAGATCAACCTCGCCATCGCCGAACGCGACCGACTGGACCAGGCGGTCGCCGGCCGCAAGCTGCGCGCGGCGAAGGCGCACGCCGCGCTCGCGGCGCTCGATGCAGCGATCGGAAATCTGGTGCAGCTCAAGATCAGGTCAAGCGAGGGCAGTCTGCTGCACGCGACCAAGCTGCGCAGCCATCTTGCGTATCTCGCCGCCGACATAGGCCTAACCTACGAGCGGCCGACCGCGGCGGAGCGCGCCGTGTTCGCCGCGCTCGACGGCCACGCACGCGCCGGCGAGCGGCAATTGCAGGCGGCGATCGCGCAGGGCGAGCATCTGCTGTAGCCCCTGCAGGCATGCACTGCAGACGCGAGAGACTTAGGTTCGGCTGACGAGGCCATTTATGGGATCGAAATTGACGCCCTTTCATATCGCCGTTCAGGTGCGGGACATCGCCGAGGCGCGCAAATTCTATGCGCAGACCTTGGGCTGCGAAGAGGGCCGCAGCGACGTATCGTGGGTCGATTTCAATCTTTTCGGCCATCAATTCGTATGCCATTTAAACCCCGATTTGGGACTCGCCGGGAAAGTACCTTCTCACTACAATCAAGTTGATGGACACGGGGTGCCGGTGCCGCACTTCGGTGTCGTGCTGGAGCTGCCGATTTGGAACGCACTCGCGCAACGATTGCAAAAGCTGCGGGTCGACTTCATCGTCGAACCGCACGTCCGATTTCAGGGCCAAGTGGGTGAGCAGGCGACGATGTTCCTGTTGGATCCGTCCGGGAACGCGCTCGAATTCAAGGCGTTCAAGGACATCGCTCGGCAACTGTTTGCGAGCTGACCGCATCGACCGATGCTTCACGTGCTCGCCGAGGAGTAATCGTCATGCCGGAAATTTTGCGGTTTGTCCGTGCCGCAACGCCGGCCGGCCGCCTACTCCGTGGTGCGACCCTGCTGCTCGTGATTGCGTTTGGTCCCGCCGTCGCGGCTCCGGGCGCGGCTCGGGGCGCGGCTGCGGTTTCCGCGGGCAACGTCGATGCGGCGCGTCTGCAAGCGGCGAATTTAGAGCCGCAGAACTGGTACACCGGAGGACGCGATGGCGACGGCACCTATTACTCGCCGTTGCGGACGATCAACAGCGGCAACGTCAAGGACTTGGGTTATGCCTGGGCCTATGATCTCGGCGCCCCGCAACGCGGCCAGGAGGCGACGCCGATCGTCGTCGATGGCGTCATGTATACCTCGGGCACCTGGGGGTATGTTTACGCGGTCGATGCGGCAACCGGCCGGCAACTATGGCGCTACGATCCCCATGCCCGCTATTTCGCCGCAAGAAATCCGTGCTGCGATCTGGTCAACCGCGGTGTCGCGGTTTGGAAGGGCAAGGTGTACGTCGCTTCGGTCGACGGCCGTCTGCATGCGCTGGACGCGGCGACCGGCAAGAGGATTTGGGTCGTCGACACGATCGCCGATCACCAGCTGCCTTACTCGAGCACCGGTGCGCCGCAAATTGCCGGCGACGTCGTCGTCATCGGCAACGGCGGTGCGGACATGGGGCACGGCGGGGTGCGCGGTTATGTTTCCGCGTACGATCTACCGACCGGCGTTCTCAAATGGCGCTTCTATACGGTGCCTCCGGCCGTCGGGCGGCCCTTCGAGAATCCGGAACTCGCGGCAGCTGCGAAGACCTGGGATCCGCACCGCAACCCACGGTACCAAGGCGGCGGCACGGTCTGGGACGGATTCGCGTACGATCCCAAGCTGAATTTGGTGTATTTCGGCACGGGCAATGCGGCTCCCTACGATCTGCGCCAGCTTGGCCCCGCGAAGCTCGACGGCCTGTATACCGCATCGATCGTCGCTCTGCACGCCGATACGGGGAGGATGGCCTGGTATTACCAAACGACGCCGAACGACCATTGGGATTTCGACTCCGACCAGAAGATGATCCTCGCGGACCTCGACTTGGGCGGCGTCCGGCATCAGGTACTGATGCAGGCGTCGAAGAACGGATTCTTCTACGTTCTCGACCGCAAGACCGGCAAACTCTTGTCCGCCAGGAACTATACGTACGTCAACTGGGCGTCGGGCGTCGATCTGAAGAGCGGACGGCCGCTGCCGACACCGGCGTCCGATTGGTACGCCTCGCCCAAGACCGTATATCCATCCTGGGCCGGCGGGCACACGTGGAATCCGATGTCCTATAGCGCGCAAACGCACTTGGTCTATATTCCCGTCATCGATGTTCCGAGCGTGTGGGTCGACCTGCTGCATAACGGCGGGCAAGTCAAATACGTCGACGGATTTTTTACCCTTAACGGCATTTTTCCGGACGATAGTTACAGGGCGGCCGATTTGAAGGAGCTGTACGGGCGCCTGCCGGATCGCAAACAGATCGAGGCGATGCGCAAGGTCAAGCCGGTGCGCGAACTTCTTCGCGCCTGGGACCCAGTCGGACAAAAGACCGTGTGGCAGCACGAGACCTCCTCCGGCATGCGCAATTACGACGGCGGCGTGATGTCGACCGCAGGGAACCTGGTATTCCAAGGGCGCGGTAGCGGCGGCTTGTGGGTTTACGCGGCCGATACCGGCAAAGTCTTGAAAGTCGTCCAGACCGGCAGCCACATCATGGCGGCGCCGATGACTTATGCCGTCGGCAAAGAGCAGTACGTGGCCGTGCAGGTGGGCTACGGCGGCACCGCCATCGCCGAGGGGCCGATCCCGCCGAGCAGCGCCGCGGCGAAATACGAAAATACCAATCGCATCATCGCCTTCAAACTCGGCGGCGGCACCGTGCCGACCCCGCCGCTGCGAATCGACCAAGCGTTCGCCAAACCGCCGGCGCCAACGGCGACCGCCGCACGGATCAAAGCCGGTGAGGTCAAGTTCATCGCGGAGTGTTCGCGCTGCCATGCGCTGGGACTCTCGACGACGCCCGATCTACGCAGGCTCGATCCGGGACTGCACGCCGCCTTCAATGACATCGTCTTGCATGGCCTGCTCGCGCCGGCCGGCATGGAGCGCTTCGACGATCTGTTGAGCAAAGAGGACGTCGAAAGCATTCATGCGTACCTGATCGACCAAAGCTGGATCGCCTATAGGGCGCAGCAAGCCGCCGCGCAGGGAGCGCTGCCGAAGAACCGTGCCACGCGCGGCGAGGATTGATGCACATGGCGCGCGGTGTGGGCAGCGGTTTTGGACTCGCCGATTTGCCGAGAATCGCTCGTGGCGCGGGTGTTTATCTGTACGATGAGGCGGGCAACCGCTACATCGACGGTTCCGGCGGCCCCGCGGTCTTCAGCCTCGGCCATGCCCACCCCGAAGTCAATGCGGCCATCGTGCGCCAGTTGAATGCGGTCGCCTACGGCTATCGGTACCTATTCACGAGCGCCGCGCTCGAGGCGCTGACCGGGATGCTGCTGCGTGTCGCCGGCAGCTGCTTCACGGACGTCGTTTACGGCAGCGACGGGTCGGAAGCGGTCGAATCCGCGCTCAAAGTGGCCCTGCAGCATTTTGCGGCGCGCGGCTTGATGCACAAACGACGCTTCATCGCCCGCCATCGGTCGTGGCATGGGGATACGCTCGGCGCGCTGTCCATTTCCGGCTTCGCCGCGCGCCGCCGCGCCTTCGAGGGGAGCCTCCTCGACGTGGCGTTCGTGTCGGCGGCAAATGCTTATCGCATGCCCGAGGGCAGCACGGCCGATTCGCTGGTCGGCGATCTCGCCGCGGAACTCGAGCGGACCATTCTCGCTCTCGGTCCGGATACGGTTGCGGCGTTCGTGTTCGAACCCGTCGTGGGGGCGGCCGGTGGCGTCGTGCCGGCGCCGCGTGGATACGCGGCCGCGATCCAGGCCGTGTGCCGCAAATACGACGTGCTGCTGATCGCGGACGAAGTGATGTGCGGGTCCGGCCGTTGCGGCACCTGGCGGGCGTTGGAGTATGACGGCGTGCTGCCGGACATCATGGCGATCGCCAAGGGTTTGGCGGGCGGCTACATCCCGCTTGGAGCCACACTGATCACCCCGGCCGTGTCGGCGCCGATCATGAGCGAGCACGGCGCATTCATGACGGGACACACATTTTCGGGCCACACCGCGGCCTGCGCGGCTGCGCTCGCCGTGCAGCGGGTCATCGAACGCGACGGATTGCTCGAGCGCGTGCGCACCGCGGGCGCTGAATTCCAGGATTCCCTGCGCCGGTCGCTGTCGGCATTCGACGAGGTGGGGGATGTGCGCGGCCGGGGATTTTTCGTCGGCGTCGAGTTCGTCAAGGAGCGCAAGACTCGTGCGCCGTTTCCCCGGGAGAGGGCGTTGAGTTTCGATATCGGCCGGCGTGCGTTCGCCGATGGCTTGATCTGTTATCCCTGCTCGGGCAATGTCGACGGCGCTGCCGGCGACACGATCATTCTCGCACCGCCCTACAATGCAACTGACGCGCAATTGGAGGAGATCATCCGCAGACTGCGGCGCGCGGTCGGGGCTGCACTCGGTGCGCAAGCTTGAGAATTCTACGGGAGGGGAACGATGGCCACGAACGTCAAGGAAATGATCGAAGCCGCCAACGCCGCGGTGCCGCGGATCACCTCGGCACAAGCCCGGCAATTTCTCGCCAACGGCGATGCCCTCATCGTCGATGTGCGCGATGCCCCGGAAGTCGAAAAGACCGGCAAGGTCGCGGGTGCCGTACACGTTTCGCGGGGCATGCTGGAATTTCGCGCCGATCCGGATTCGCCGTACCACGACCGGCGTTTCACCAGGGACAAGACGATCATCGTCTATTGCGCCTCCGGCGGCCGCTCGGCACTCAGCGGCAAGGTGCTCAAAGACATGGGCTACGATCGAGTCTATAACCTCGGCGCCTTCAAGGATTGGGCCGAGACCGGCGGCGACGTCGAAAAGGCGATCGAGTCCGGCATGTAAACGCCTTGCGGGCCACGCACGGGCAGCGCGCTTTCGCCGCGGATCGTGTATCATGCGGCTGTCGCGATAAGAGCTGTGCGGAGAGAGTCCAAAGGTTTTGGACCGCCGAAGGCGCAACCGCCCGGAAACGCTCAGGCACACGAACGCCAGACTCTCGCGACCTCTGGAGAGCGGCCGCGCCGGATACGGCGCCGGTCCACCGAAGGGGAGCCGCGCTTTTCCGGCGCTCGATCTCTCAGGTACTAAGGACAGAGGGGCGGCAAGCCATTGGCTTGCCGTAGCTCTGTAATCTTTCGCAGCGAGGTTGCGATGGGCCTTAGAACTCCGCTCCACGAATCCCACGTTCGAGACGGTGCGCAAATCGTCGACTTCGGCGGCTGGGACATGCCGCTGCACTACGGCTCGCAAATCGAAGAGCACCACGCGGCGCGGCGGGACGCTGCGATGTTCGATGTGTCCCATATGGGCATCATCGAATTGACCGGCGATAGCGTGCGCGCGTTCCTGCGCTACTTGCTGGCCAATGACGTCGGCAAACTCAGATCGCCGGGCAAGGCCATCTATTCATGCATGCTCTTGCCCACGGGGGGCGTGCTCGACGATTTGATCGTCTATTTCATGACTGATTCCTGGTTTCGCATGGTCGTCAACGCCGGCACGCGCGACAAAGATCTCGCGTGGATTCAAAAGCAGGCGACTCGCTTTGCGGTGGCCGCCGTAGAACGCAAGGATTTGGCGATCATCGCGATTCAGGGTCCGAACGCCCGAGCCAAGACCGTCTCGGCATTGGCGGGCAACCACCGCGACGGCATGCTCGCCGTGGAGCGCTTTTCCGCCGCGGCATTCGACCAGTGGTTTGTGGCGCGCACCGGCTATAGCGGAGAGGACGGCTTCGAAATCATCGCTCCGGCCGGCAGCGCCATTGCCGCGTGGAATGCGCTGCGCGCGCAAGGCGTCATGCCCGCCGGCCTCGGCGCACGGGACACACTGCGGCTGGAAGCCGGGCTTAACTTGTACGGCAATGACATGGATGAACGCCACCATCCCCTGGAGTCGGGTCTTGCGTGGACGGTCGCTTTCGAGCCCGCCGATCGCGAATTCATCGGCCGTGAGGCCTTGGAGCGGGCGCGCGCCGCCGGCGGCAACCAGCTGGTCGGCTTGGTGCTGGAAGATCGCGGCGTGCTGCGCAGCCATCAGCGGGTGATCACGGCGTGCGGCACCGGCAAAGTGACCAGCGGCACCTTCTCACCCACGCTGCATCGATCGATCGCGCTCGCACGAATCCCGAAGACCGCGGAGCGGTTGGTGCGCGTGGAGATTCGCGGCACGCCGCACGCGGCGAGCATCGTCACCCCGCCGTTTGCGGGCAACGGCAAGGCATTGATCCAGTTATCGCCACCGGAGGGTCCATAGTGAGCAATATACCGACGAATCGGCAGTACACCCGCAATCACGAATGGCTGCGCCGCCTGGCGGACGGCGCGGTCGAAGTCGGCATTACCGATCACGCACAGCATGCGCTCGGCGACCTGGTATTCGTCGAATTGCCGGCAGTGGGCCGAAGCGTGAACGCCGGCGAGGCCTGCGCGGTCGTCGAATCCGTAAAGGCGGCCTCCGATGTCTACAGTCCGGTGGCGGGCACCGTGACTGCGGTCAATGCGGATCTGGCGAGCCGCCCGGAACTGCTGAATGAGGACCCGTACGAGGCCGGCTGGCTGATGCGCTTGGAGAGCGGCGCCGCGGCGGCAGGCGCACTGCTGGACGCGGCGGCGTACGCGCAATTGCTCGCCGACCAAGCCGATTGAGGGCGGTGCCGCCATGTCATTCGTTCCACACACGCCGGAGGACGTCGCCCGCATGCTCGAACTCATCGGCGTGCGCTCGATCGAGGAGCTGTTCGATGAAATTCCCTCTGAACTGAAATTAAAGGAGCTGGCGGGTGTACCTGCGGCGCTCTCGGAGATGGAGGTCGGGCGCCTGCTCACGGAGCGCGCGTCGGGCGACGGCCGGGCATTGAATTTCATCGGCGCCGGCGCGTATGAACACCACATTCCCGCACCGGTCTGGGCCATCGCCAACCGCGGGGAGTTCTACACCTCGTACACGCCCTACCAAGCGGAGGCAAGCCAGGGCACGTTGCAGGTCATTTATGAATATCAATCCATGATGTGCGAGCTCACCGGCATGGAGGTCTCGAACGCCTCGCTTTACGACGGCGCCTCGGCGCTGGCGGAGGCATGCTTGATGGCGGTACGCGCCAATCGACGCTCGACTTCGCGGCGGATATTGCTGCCGCGGACCGTGAATCCGACCTATTGCCGGGTCGCGCGCGCCATTGGCGGCGGCCAGGAGATCGTTTTTCAGCCGGTGGATTTCAACCGGGCGAGCGGGCGCACGCCGCTCGCATCGGTGAGCTCATTCGACGCCGAGAACTGTGCGGCGCTGGTTCTGCAACAGCCCAATTTCTTCGGCAGGTTCGAGGACGTGGACGATTTGACTCAGTGGGCGCACGAACGCGGCATACTGGTGATTGCGGTCGTGAACCCGGTTTCGCTCGCACTGATGAAGCCTCCGAGCCAGTGGGGCGATGTGCGCGACGGCAAGCGGGGCGCCGATATCGTCTGCGGCGAAGGGCAGCCGCTCGGCATACCGCTCTCGTGCGGCGGCCCGTACTTCGGCTTCATGACCACGCGCATGCAATACGTGAGGCAAATGCCCGGACGCATCGTCGGGCGCACGATGGATACCGAGGGGCGGCCGGGCTTTACCTTGACGCTGCAGGCGCGCGAGCAGCACATACGGCGAAGTAGAGCGACATCCAATATCTGCACGAACCAGGGGCTCATGGTGACTGCGGCGACGATCTACATGGCCTTGCTCGGTGCGCGCGGATTGGAACGAGTCGCCGCCGCGAGCATGCAGCGAACGCGTGATTTGCTGGCCGCGCTGACGCGCATCGGCGGCGTCAGCAGCGCGTTCGGGGCGCAAGCATTCCACGAATCGGTGCTGCTCCTCGATCGGCCGGTCGCGCCGGTGCTTGCGGCGCTTGCCGAGCAGGGGATTCTAGGCGGACTCGATCTGGCCGAATGGTATCCGGAGTTGGGACACGCGCTGCTCGTCTGCGCGACCGAAACGAAGCTGGATATCGATATTCAAAGATATGCGGCCGCGTTGGCCGGCGTGATGGCCGGCGCCGCATCCGCCTGCCGCGCGACTTAAAGGAACACGCCATGTCGGGACCCCAACTGCGAGAGCCCCTGATATTCGATTTGGGCAAGCCGGGACGCCACGCGAGCACGCAGTTTCCGCCGCGCGTGGCGGGCGACGCCGAAATACCGCCGCATCTGCGGCGCGCGGCGCCGCCGCTATTGCCGTCGGTGTCGGAGCTGCAAGCGGTGCGTCATTTCACACGCTTGTCGCAATTGAATTTCTCGATCGACACGCATTTTTATCCTTTGGGTTCCTGCACGATGAAATACAACCCAAAGGCGTGCAATACCTACGCCACCTTGCCCGAGTTTCTGGCGTGCCATCCGCTCGGGCCCGCGCCCCAAGGATTTCTCGCCTGCATGTTCGAGCTGCAGGAGATGCTGAAGAGCATCACCGGCATGCAAGGCGTCAGCCTCACGCCAATGGCCGGTGCGCAGGGCGAATTCGCCGGGGTCGCCATGATTCGCGCCTACCATCGTGCGCGCGGCGATTCGGCGCGCGCCGAGATCATCGTGCCGCAGGCCGCGCACGGCACGAATCCCGCGACAGCGGCCATGTGCGGTTGCAGCGTCAAGGAGATTGCTTGCGACCAAAGCGGCGACGTCGACGTTGACGCTCTGCAGGCTGCGGTGGGTCCGCAGACCGCGGGCATCATGCTGACGAATCCGTCTACTCTCGGCGTCTTCGACCGCAAGATCCAAGAGGTCGCGCGCATCGTCCATGGCGCCGGCGGTCTTTTGTATTATGACGGCGCAAATCTGAATGCAATTCTCGGCAAGGTGCGCCCGGGAGACATGGGTTTCGACGTCATGCACATGAATTTGCACAAGACCTTCGCGACGCCGCACGGCGGCGGCGGCCCGGGTTCCGGCGCGGTCGGCGTCGGCGCGCGCCTGCTGCCGTTCCTGCCGATACCCCTCGTCGGCCGCGACTGCGGCCGTTACCGTCTGTTCAGCGAGCGCGATTTACCGCAGTCGATCGGCCGCCTGTCGGGTTTCATGGGGAATGCCGGCGTCAATTTGCGCGCTTACATCTACATGCGAATGTTGGGCCGGGACGGCATGATCCGCGTCGCCGAATGTGCCACGCTCAACGCGAATTACTTGATGAAGCGCTTGCAGGCGGCGGGTTTCGAAACCGCCTACCCCGGCCGCCGCGCCAGCCATGAATTCATCGTCACGCTGAAACGCGAGCACAACATGTACCAAGTCACGGCGATGGATGTGGCGAAACGCCTGCTGGATTACGGTTTTCACGCCCCGACCACTTATTTTCCGCTGCTGGTCGCCGAATGCCTGCTGATCGAGCCCAGCGAAACGGAAAGCAAGGAGGAACTCGATCGCTTCTGCGACGCCATGATCGCGATCCGGCGTGAAATAGAAAATGACCCGCAAAGCCTCGCCTCGGCGCCGCACACGACCCCGGTGCGGCGCTTGGACGACGTGCGCGCCGCCAAGCACCTCGACGTCGTTTGGCGGCCCGCCCAATGAACGGCCGAGCGCGCGAGCGATCGCCGCCGATGATCCAAAAGGTTCACGCCGTTGCGCGCAGGCGCTCCCCGATCCGGTCGGCGACGCGCAGCGCGTTGGCGACGATCGTCAAAGTCGGATTGACCGCGCCGATCGAAGGGAAGAAGCTGGCATCGGCAAGGTACAAGTTGTCCAAGTCATGCGCCTTGCAGTCCGGATCGAGAACCGAAGTCTTCGGATCGGTGCCGAAGCGCGCCGTGCCGGCTTGGTGAGCCGTGCCGCCGAGCGCAATCGCCTTGCCGAAATACAGTTTGCGCTCGAGCAGCGCCGGGTGCGCGCCGGCCGCGCTCAACAGCTGCTCGGTCTTTTTCTTCAGGCGCTCGTGCGCCTCGATGTTGTTTGCGGCGACCTCCAACACGACGCGCTCGCCGTCGTAATAAATGCGGTTTTCGGCGCGCGGCAAATCCTCGCTGGACAGCCAGAAATTCATCGAATGACGGGCGATTTTCTCGAACGGCATGTCCGGCAGCCATTCCAGCCAATTCGGCAGAACCTCGTCGCGGATTTGCGCGGCGTGGGTGGCCGCGCACATTTGAATCAAGCCGAGAGGATACTGCCAGCCGTCGGCGCCGAAATAAAAGTCGCTCAGCGCCAGGGTCTTTTGAAAAACCGTATCGTTCGCCTCGCGCATCAGCGCCATCAACACCGATTGATTGTGGCGCATGTAGTTGCGGCCGACTTGCCCGGAGCCGTTGGCGAGCCCGCGCGGATGCGCATCGCATGCCGAGCGCAGCAGCAAGAGCGCCGAGGAGAGCGCTCCGCAGGCGACGACGACGATGTCCGCCGAATAGCTCTCCGCTCGTCCGTCGCGCAGCACCTCGACGCCGCTGACGGTTTGGCCGGCGGCGTCGGTGCGCAGTCTCGACACGTACGCGCCGGTGCGCAGCGTCAAGTTCGGATGGGCGCGCAATGCCGGATCGACGCAGACGACCTGCGCGTCCGCCTTGCCGTTCAACGGGCAAGGGAAGCCGTCGAAGGTATTGCAGCGGATGCAGATGCTCGTCGGCGCGGGCTTGCCGTCGATTTCATCGAGGAGAATTCCGAGCGGCAAATGGAACGGCTGCAGCCCGTTCTCGCTCAAGCGGTCGCTGAGCGCCTGGATCGCCGGTTCGTGCGTGACCGCCGGATGCGGAAACGGACCGCTCGACGGCGGCTCGGTAGGATCCTCGCCGCGTCTTCCGTGAACGTGGAAGAGCCGCTCGGCCTCGGCGTAGTAGGGCGCGAACGCATCGTAGCGCAGCGGCCATGCCGGCGACACGCCGTCCTTGTGCCGGACTTCTTCGAAGTCGCGCTCGCGCATGCGCAACAGCGCGGCGCCGTACATTTTCGAATTGCCGCCAACGAAATAGTGCAGCCCCGGCCGAAAGGGCCGGCCGCCGCGGTCGTACCAGGTCTCCGGCGCCTGGTAGGCGGCATCGACGAACACGCTCTGTGCGTCCCAATTGGCGGGGGAGCGCGGCAGATACCCGCCGCGTTCGAGCAGCAGGATTCGCTTGCCGGTGGGCGCGAGTTTGTGCGCCAGCGATGCGCCGCCGGGGCCGCTGCCGATCACGATCAGGTCGTAATGGCCGTCGGTCATGGCCGCTGCTTCAGCCGCCTGTAGCAAAGCCGGGATAGAGCGTCATGCCGCCGTCGACGTACAGCGTCGTGCCGACGACGTAATCGGAATGATCCGACGCGAGCCACACCGCCGCACGCGCGATGTCCTCGGGTTCGCCGATGCGCCCGTAGGGCACCAATGTCATCAGTTTTTCATAGGCGCTCGGCGTATTCCACGCGGATGTGTTGATCGGCGTTCTGATCGCGCCGGGCGCAATGCCGTTGACGCGAATGCGCCGCGGCGCGACTTCCTGCGCCAGGCTCTCCATCAGCAATTTGATGCCGCCCTTCGAGGTTGCGTAATTGGCGTGACCTCCCCAGGGAATCTGCTGGTGGACGGAACTCATGCAAATTATCTTGCCGGCGGCGCAGGAAACGGCGGGGACGACGCCGCGGCGCAGGAACTCGCGAATCGCCGCGCGCGCGCACAAGAACTGGCCCGTGAGATTGATGTCGATGACCGTATTCCACTGCGCCAGGGTCATGTCGGCAAAGGCCGAATCGCGCTGCAATCCGGCGTTGTTGACCAGAATGTCGATCGTCCCGAATTGGCGCATCATCTGCTCGAACATTTGCGTCACTTCCGCCTCCGAGGAGACGTCGGCTTTGACGGCGATCGCGCCCACGCCCAAGCGCTGAATTTCGCCGACGACGGCGTTCGCCGCGTCGTCGCCGACGACGTAGTTGACGACGACGTCCGCTCCCGCCGCGCCGAGCCCGATGGCGACGCTGCGTCCGATTCCCGAATTCGCGCCCGTGACCAGGGCCTTCTGGCCGGTCAATACCTTGTGCGCCGGCATTGCCGGCGATGTCGAGACCGAGGCGGGGGCCGGTGTCATGGCGCTGTACTCCACGTTGAAGAATTGGAGGCCGCAGAATATCGGTCTTGTCGGCCGCGCCGCAAGCGCCATGCGGCGCGCCGCGCGCCACCCCGCCGCAAAGCGCGATTGTCTGGCGCATGCGGTGCGACAAAGCTTACACTGCGGGCGCCGTGGGCAAATTCGGCGGCGCCGGACCGCATGCGCAAGTACATCGCTAACCACCCCAGACTCTGGATTGCCGCGGCGAGCGGAGTGGCGCTCTTCTTTCTGTTTCCCGAGCGTTGGTTGCTGATCAGCCGCATTTTGCTCGCGTGGAACGCGGCGGTCGCTTTGTTCCTCGCGTTGATCTACCGCTGGATGACGAGCCTGACGGCAGAGCAGATCAGCAGCCGGTTCGCCGAAGAGGACGAGGGCACGACCGTCATTTCCATCGTCGTGACCACGGCCGCATTGCTCAGTCTGGCGGCGATCATGGCGATGCTGCCGGCCATGAAGCACGCCGGCGGCACACAGCGGGCCGGCCATATGATGCTCGCCGCGGCGACGCTGTTCGATTCCTGGCTGCTGGTACCGACGATATTCACGTCGCAATATGCCGATCTGTACTACAGCGCCGATGCCGGCGCCCGGCCGTTGCAATTCCCGAAGACCGAGATGCCGGTGTTTTGGGATTTCGCGTATTTCTCGTTCACGATCGCCTGCGCCTGTCAAACCGCGGACGTGTCGACCACCCAAAAATCGATCCGCCAGGTGGTGATCGCGCATACGCTGATATCATTCTTGTTCAATGCCGCGATTCTCGGTTTTGCGGTCAACGTCAGCGCCGGCCTGATCGGCGGCTGACCGCGCGGCGGCCCTCGAGGAGATTTGCATGCCACCGTTGCCGTCGATGATGCCGGTCGCCGAAGTCGCACATCCCGGCGACGCCGACGAGATCAAGCCGGCGATGCGGCCCGTTCCCAAGCCGGGCGACGGCGAGGTTCTCGTGCGGGTGGCGGCCGCGGGCGTCAATCGGCCGGATGTCCTGCAGCGCAAGGGCGCTTATCCGCCGCCGCCGGGAGCGTCCGACATCCTGGGGCTCGAGATCGCGGGGGAGATCGTCGCGCTGGGCCCGAACGTCGCCGGATTGGCGATCGGCGATCAGGTGACGGCGCTGGTAACCGGCGGCGGCTATGCCGGTTACGCCGTCGCCGCGGCGCCGTTGTGCCTGCCGTTGCCGGCCGGTTTCAGCATGATCGAGGCGGCGGCGCTGCCGGAGACCTTTTTTACCGTTTGGACCAACCTTTTCGAACGCGGCGGCTGTACCCGCGGCGATACGGTGTTGGTCCACGGCGGTACCAGCGGCATCGGCACGACCGCCATTCAACTCGCGGCGGCGTTCGGTGCGCGCGTCTTCGCGACCGCGGGGTCGCCCGCGAAGGCGCGCGCCTGCGAGAAACTCGGCGCCGACCGCGGCATAGACTACCGCGGCGAGGACTTCGTCGAGGTCGTTCGGCGGGAAACGGAGGGCCGCGGAGTCGACTTGATTCTCGACATGGTGGCCGGCAGCTATGTACACAGGAATTTCGAGGCCGCCGCCATCGATGCGCGCATCGTCACGATCGGCCTGCAGGGCGGCACCCGCGCCGACGTCGATATGGGCATGCTGATGCGCAAGCGCTTGACCCTGAGCGGTTCGACTTTGCGGCCGCGCAGCGTCGCCGAGAAGGCCGGGATCGCCGAAGGTCTGCGCCGCGACGTCTGGCCCCTGCTCAGCGCGGGCAAGGTCCGGCCGATTATCTTCGCGACTTTTGCGCTGGCACAGGCCGCGGCCGCCCATCGGCTGATGGAATCGTCGACGCACATCGGCAAGATAGTGCTGACCGTCTGAGCAGGCGCCGTCAGCGCGCTGTGGTCGCCGGCGAGCAAGGCGGCGCCCGCGAGCATTTCGCGGCGAGCGCGCGGATCGCCTGCCGGCCTCAGCCCGACACCGCCGAATCGTCGGGTCCGGTCATGCCCGCCGCGAGTCCGCGCACCGCTTCCATCGTCAGTTCGTCGAGTCCGTTGCCGCCGGCGCGCCAGTGGGCGATGAGTTTCTCGCGCATCCTGCGGGTCCAGAATTTATCGATGTGATTGACGATGCCGCCGATCGCATCCTCGCGCACCGGTTCGGCGCGGAAAAAGTCGCCGATGTCGTTGGCCATCTTGACCAAATGTTCGTCATTCATCCTTGCGACCTACTTCGTCGCGAATACATCGGCGCCCTGCAGCAACGTCTGTTGATTGCCGCTGAATTCGCGAAACCGTCTCTGCCATTCGGACGGTTGATTGACCCGCGTCGCTTGAACGGCCGTGACCTTGTATTCAGGACAGTTGGTCGCCCAATCGGAGTTGTCGGTCGTGATGACGTTGGCGCCGGATTCGGGGAAGTGGAACGTGGTATAGACGACGCCCGGCTGCACGCGTTCGGTCACCCGCGCCCGCAATACCGTTTCGCCGGCGCGGCTCGCGATGCCGACCCAGTCGCCGTCGGCGATGCCGCGCTCT
Organism: Steroidobacteraceae bacterium; assembly: GCA_035531435.1. Lineage (GTDB taxonomy): Bacteria > Pseudomonadota > Gammaproteobacteria > Steroidobacterales > Steroidobacteraceae > Bog-1198. Next base: position 50,639 of record DATKSW010000008.1, read on the forward strand.
TCGGCATCGTGCGGATGAATTTCCAGCAGATCCTCTTCGTGCCAGGCGTTGTTCTTGGTGCGCCGCGTCTGCGCGCCGACGTTGTACTGGCTGAGAATCCGCCCGGTCGTCAATATCAACGGGAACTTGGCGGTTACTTTCTCGGCAGTCGGTACGTACTCGGTGACCAGGAATCTTCCTTTGCCGCGCACGAACTCGCCGACGTGCATGGTCGGCGTGCCGTCCGGGTGCGCCGCATCGCAAGGCCACTGGATGCTGCCGAGCCGATCTATGTGTTCGAAGCTGACGCCCGCGAAGGTCGGTGTCAGGCGCGCTATTTCATCCATGATCTGCGCCGGGTGCGCGTAGTTCATCGGGTAGCCCATGGCATTCGCCAGCAATTGGGTGATCTGCCAATCCGCATAGCCCGATTTCGGTTCCATCACCTTGCGGACGGGCGAAATCCGCCGCTCGGCGTTCGTGAAGGTGCCGTCCTTCTCCAGAAACGAGGATCCCGGCAGGAACACGTGCGCGTACTTCGCCGTTTCGTTGAGAAACAAATCCTGGACGATGATGCATTCCATCGACATCAGCGCCGCCGTGACGTGCTGGGTGTTCGGGTCGGATTGCGCGATGTCCTCGCCCTCGATGTAGAGTCCCTTGAACTCGTCGTCCAGCGCCGCCTCGAACATATTGGGAATTCGCAGTCCGGGTTCGCTCTGCAGATGCACGCCCCAGTCCTTTTCGAACGATGCGCGCACCGCCTCATCGCCGACGTGCCGGTATCCCGGGAATTCGTGCGGGAACGAGCCCATGTCGCAGGAGCCCTGCACGTTGTTCTGTCCGCGCAGCGGATTGACGCCGACGCCTGCGCGGCCGATGTTGCCGGTCGCCATCGCCAGGTTGGCGATGCCCATCACCATCGTCGATCCCTGGCTGTGCTCCGTAACGCCGAGTCCGTAATAGATGGCGCCGTTGCCGCCGGTCGCGTATAGGCGCGCGGCGGCACGCAGCGTGGCCGCCGGCACGCCGGTGACGGTGGCCATGGCCTCCGGCGAGTTGCGTTCCGCGGCGACAAACACGCGCCACTTGTCGAAAGAGGCCGTTTCGCAGCGCGCCTTGACGAAATTCTCGTCGACGAGACCCTCGGTGACGATCACGTGCGCGATGCTGTTGATCAAGGCGACGTTCGTGCCGGGCAGCAGTTTCAGGTGATAAGCGGCCTCGACGTGCGGCGTGCGCACCATGTCGATGCGGCGCGGGTCGGCGACGATCAAGCGCGCTCCTTCGCGCAGGCGGCGTTTCATTTGCGACGCGAACACCGGATGTCCGTCGGTCGGATTGGCGCCGATCACGAAGATCACGTCGGCTTTCATGACCGAATCGAAGTCCTGCGTGCCGGCCGATTCGCCCATCGTCTGTCGCAGGCCGTATCCGGTCGGCGAATGGCAGACGCGCGCGCAGGTGTCGACGTTGTTGTTGCCGAACCCGGCGCGCACGAGCTTCTGCACCAAATAGGTTTCCTCGTTGGTGCACCGAGAAGAGGTGATGCCGCCGATCGAATCGCGGCCGTATCGGCCCTGGATGCGCTTCAACTCGGCGGCGGCATGGGCGATCGCCTCCTGCCACGATACTTCGCGCCACGGATCGGTGATCTTCGCGCGGATCATCGGCTTGACGATGCGATCCGGATGCGTCGCGTAGCCGATCGCGAAGCGGCCTTTGACGCACGCATGGCCGTGATTTGCGTGACCGTCCTTGTTCGGCACCATGCGCACGATTTCTTGACCCTGCATCTCCGCGCGGAACGAACAACCGACGCCGCAATAGGCGCAGGTCGTCACGACGCTGTGCTCCGCTTGCCCTTTTTCGATCAAGCTGTTCTCCGACAGCGTCGCCGTGGGGCAGGCCTGCACGCATGCGCCGCAGGAGACGCATTCGGAATCCATGAACGGTTCGTCCTGGCTCGCGGCGACCTTGGAGCCGAAGCCGCGACCTTGGATCGTCAATGCCAGGGTGCCCTGCTGCTCGTCGCAGGCGCGCACGCAGCGCGAACAGACGATGCATTTGGAGGGATCGAACGTGAAGTAAGGATTGCTCGCGTCTTTTTCGGCGTCGAGGTGATTGGCGCCGGCGTAGCCGTAGCGCACTTCGCGCAGGCCGACCGCGCCGGCCATGTCCTGCAATTCGCAATGCCCGTTCGCCGGGCAGGTGAGGCAGTCGAGCGGATGATCGGAAATATAAAGTTCCATGACGCCGCGCCGCACGTCGGCCAACCGCGGGTTCTGAGTGGTCACCCGCATGCCGGCGGCGACCGGCGTGGTGCAGGAGGCGGGCAGTCCTTTGACGCCGTCGATTTGCACCAGGCACAGGCGGCAGGAGCCGAAGGCCTCGAGTTGCTCGGTCGCGCAGAGTTTCGGAATTTTCACGCCGGCCAAGGCCGCCGCGCGCATGACCGAGGTGCCTTCCGGCACGCTGACTTCGCTGCCGTCGATCGTCAGCGTGACGGTCGTCGCGCTTTCGCGGGCCGGGGTCCCGTAGTCCTGTTCGGCGATGGATAACATAAGTCGTGGATCCTCTCGATTAAGCTACCCGGGCGCGCGCACGCCCGGCATCCGCGGGCTCGCCCGGTTGCGGAAATCCTCCGGGAAGTGATTCAACGCGGACCGTACCGGGTAGGGAGTCAAGCCGCCCAATGCGCAGAGTGAACCATAGGTCAGGGTCTCGCACAAATCGCGCAACACGGTTTCCTGCTTGCGCGGATCGTCGCCCGCCAGCATGCGGTCGATGACTTCCATGCCGCGCGTCGAGCCGATGCGGCAGGGCGTGCATTTCCCGCAGGATTCGATCGCGCAAAACTCCATCGCGTAGCGGGCCTGCGCGGCCATGTCGACGCTGTCGTCGAAAACGACGATGCCGCCGTGGCCCAGCATGCCTTGGATGTCGGTGAACGCCTCATAGTCGACCTTGGTGTCGAATTGGCTCTCCGGCAAATAGGCGCCGAGCGGACCGCCAACTTGCACGGCCCTGATCGGCCGGCCGCTCAAGCTGCCGCCGCCGTATTCGTAGAGCAGCTCGCGCAAGCTCAGGCCGAACGCCTTTTCGACCAGACCGCCGAATTTGATGTTGCCGGTCAACTGGATCGGCAAGGTGCCGCGCGAGCGGCCCATGCCGAAATTGCGGTAATAGTCGGCGCCGCGATCGAGAATGATCGGCACCGAGGCCAGGGTGATGACGTTGTTGATGACCGTCGGTTTGCCGAACAGGCCGGCGATCGCGGGCAGCGGCGGCTTGACGCGGACCTGGCCGCGCTTGCCTTCCAGGGATTCGAGCAGGGACGTCTCTTCGCCGCAAATATACGCGCCGGCGCCCATGCGCACTTCCAGATCGAAGCGCCGGTCGCTGCCCTGCAGCCGTTCGCCGAGAAATCCGCGTGCATACGCGGTGGCGATCGCTTGGTTTAGCGCGCGCTGGGCGAGCGGATACTCGAAGCGCAAATAAATGTACCCGCTGGTCGCCCCGGTGGCGATGCCGGCGATCGTCATGCCCTCGATCAGTGCGAACGGGTCGCCCTCCATCAGCATGCGATCCGAGAACGTCCCGGAATCGCCTTCATCGGCATTGCAGACGATGTATTTTGGCCCGCCAGGGGCGCCCAAGGCGGTCTTCCATTTGATGCCCGCCGGAAAGGCGGCGCCGCCACGGCCCCGCAGTCCCGAGGCGGTGACGCACTCGACGATCGCGGCCGGGGCCATTTGCAGCGCGGCGCCGAGTCCGCGGTAGCCGCCGTGGCTCACGTACTCATCGACGTTCTGCGGATCGATCAAGCCGACGCGCGCGAACGTCAGGCGTTCCTGGTTCTTCAGATACGGGATCTCGGCGGTCGGGCCGTGAAAAAGCGGGTGGTGGCGCCCCGCGGTAAAGCCGGCATCGAACAGGCCGGCGACGGCCGGTGCGTCGACCGGTCCATAGGCGATCCGCCCGTTCGGTGTTTCGATCTCGACGAGCGGTTCGAGCCACAGCAAGCCGCGCGAGCCGTTGCGCACCACGCGAACGTCGATACCGCGGCGCGCGGCCTCGTGGGCGACCGCCGCAGCGGTGGCGTCGGCGCCGACCGCAACCGCGGCCGCGTCGCCGGGCACGTAGATCACAACGCCGCTCATCTTCCGCTCCTCATCTCTGCCACCAGCGCATCGAGGCGGCCGGCATCGACCCGCCCGACCAGACGCTCGTCGACCATCACGGACGGGCCGAGTGCGCAATTGCCGAGACAATATACGGGCTCGAGCGTGATCGCCCCATCGGCCGTCGTTTCGTGAAAGCCGACGCCCAAACTTCGCTTGGCGTGCGCTTCCAGGGCCGCGGCGCCCACCGCCTGGCAGGCCTCGGCGCGGCATAGCCACAGGATCCGGCGCCCCGGCTTTTCAGTGCGAAAATAATGATAAAAGCTGATGACGCCATGCACTTCGGCGCGCGATAAGTTCAATGCTGCGGCGATCAAGGCCACGGCATCCTCGGGGACGAACCCCAAGCCGCCCTGCACGGCGTGCAGGATCGGCAGCAAGGCCCCGGGCATGTGCCGCATCTGCGCGCAGATCGACTGCACCAGTTCGCGGTCGGCCGCGCGCAGCGAGCAAGGCCGTTCGGTCTTGATCGGGATCACCCGCTTTGGCGATGGACTGGTCATGACGGACTCGCGTTGTCGAAGATTTACGGGAAAACCCGGCCCAACTGGTAATGATAACTCGAATCGGCGGCAGCGGGGACCGACGCTCCGGGCCGCCGGAACCGACGCCGCCGTGCGCCCGGCGGCACGCCGCGGGGTCGCGAAGGAGCCGTCGGGCCGGGCGGCGGGTCATTTGGCGCCGCCATGGGGCGGTGCTATTCTGGCGGCGGCGAGGCAAATTCCTGCCGCGCGGTTCCGCGGCCCGTCGCCGGAACCGGGAGCCGAATGATCCGCGCGTTCCATTGGAGGCCGATCGCACGAGGATGCCGCATCGGCGCTCTGTGCGCGCTCGCTCTGGCGCCGCGATGGGCCGGTGCAAGCCCGATCGCAGGCGCAGCCGCCGTGCTATCCGCCGATCCCGACGATCAGCTTTCCGAGATCGTCGTCGAAGGCCGCGGGCCGCGTTTCGTTGCGCCGACCCGGCGCGACAGCATCGGCCGAATCTGGGCGCCGGTGTATATCAACGGCCGCGGACCGTTCCGTCTAGTCCTCGATACCGGCGCGACGCAATCGGCCATCACGAGGACGGTCGCATCGATTCTCGGCCTGTCCCTGGACCAGTCGCCCCCATTGTTGCTGCGCGGCGTCACCGGAGTCGCGAAGGTGCCGACGGTGCAGGTCCAGACGCTGAGCGTGGGCGATTTGACCGTCAACGAACCGATCCTGCCGATCGTTCCGGACGCGATGGGCGGCGCGGACGGCATTCTCGGTACGGCGGGCTTGTTCGACAAGCGCGTCCGCATCGATTTTCGCCATGACCTGATCACGATCACCTATTCGCGCAACCAACGCCCCGGCCGCGGTTTCGAGGCGTTTCATTTCAAAGCGGATGCGGCGACGCCGATCATCATCGATGCCGACGTGGGCGGCGTGCCCGCCAAGGCGATCATCGATACCGGCGGCCAGTTGACGATAGCCAATTTGGCATTGCGCAATGCGCTGTCCAGGAGCGGCGATTGGCACCGCGGCACGCCCGATACGATCGCCGGCGCGACGCTGGCTATTCAAGATGGCGAGATCATGGCGACACCGGCGATCGATCTCGGTTCCATCCAGATCGTGGAGACGGCCGTCACGTACTCGGACCTGATGATCTTTTCGCACTGGCAGCTGCTGCGTAAGCCGGCGATCCTGGTCGGCATGGACGCCCTGGGGCTGCTCGACTCCCTGGTCATCGATTACAAGGAGCATGAACTCGACATGCGCATACGCAGCGGCCGGCCGCACGGCCACAGCGACTACCGCGGCGTCATTCCTTGACGGGCGGATTGAGCCGATATTGCGCCTGCAGCGCGAGCATCCATCCGGGGTATTCGCGCGGCAACTCGCTCACTTCATCGAGGCTGTTGCGCTCCGCGTCGCTGAGACGCACGCGCGTCGAGGCGATGTTGTCCGTCAATTGCGCCGCCGTTTTTGCGCCGATGATGACACTGCTGACGTAGTCCTTGCTCAACAGCCAGGCGAGCGCGATTTGCGCGACCGAGACGCCGTGCCCCGCCGCGACCGCGCGCATGACTTCCACGCATTTGAACGCGCGCGCCTTGTCGACCGCCGGAAAGTCGAAGCTCGTGCGCCGCGCGCCGTCAGGGCCTTTTTCGTCCGGCTTGAATTTGCCGCTCAACAGTCCGCCGGCGAGCGGGCTCCAGACCATCAGGCCGAGCTTCTGATCCGCGAGCAACGGGACGATTTCCCGCTCCAGATCGCGTCCGGCGATCGTGTAGTAAGCCTGTACGCTGACGAATTTCGCGAAGTTTTGCTGCTCGGAAATCGCCAGGGATTTCATGATTTGCCAAGCGGACATGTTGCACAGGCCGATGTAGCGCAGCTTGCCGCAACGCACGAGGTCATTGAGCGCGCACAAGGACTCCTGAAGCGGCGTCAGCGGGTCGAAGCCGTGCAGCTGGTACAGATCGATGTGATCGATCTGCAGGCGCCGCAAACTCGCATCCACGGCGTCGAACAGGTGGTGCCGCGACTGCCCGCGCGCGTTCGGCTGATCTCCCATGATGCCGGTCGCTTTCGTCGCGATGATCAGATCGTTGCGCGGCAGGCCCAGATCTTTGATCGCCCGGCCGACGTGCCGTTCCGATTCGCCGAGCGAATAGACGTTCGCGGTGTCGATGAAATTGATGCCGGAGTCGACGGCGGCTTTCATTTGTTCGTTGACCGCGTCCTGGCGCAGGCCGCCGATGACCTCCCAAAGGCCCTTGCTGACGCCGTAGGTCATCGTGCCCAGGCACAGCTCGGAGACGTACAGGCCGGTCGGCCCCAATAATCGGTAGCGCATGCGTTCAATGTACACGAACGGAGCTCTACAGCGTCAATCGGAAGCGCAGGCAGCGGCGAGTTTCATCGTGGCGCCATTAGGTACTATCATTGGCCCAGGCAAGGCGGCCGGCCGCCGGGAGACCCGATGATGAAAAAGCCGATCATTGCATTGGCCGTGCTGGTGATCGCCGGCGGTCTCGGCGTCTGGTACCACCTGACGCACCGTCACGCGCTGCAGCCGGCCATCGCGCAATTGCCGCCGCCTGCGTCGGCCGGCCCGCCGTCGATTCTGCACCCGGTTCCGGCGTCGGGGCAGGCGGGCACGCAAGCCGCGCCGCTGCCGGCGCTGAACGACAGCGACGCGGCAATACGCGGCGCGCTCGGCGAATTGATCGGTACTGCCGCGGTGCGAAACTTTCTGGTTTCGCCAGGCCTGATCCGCCGCATAGTCGTCACGGTCGACAATTTGCTGCGCGACAAGGCGCCGAGCGACAAGCTGCCGGTGGTCGCCGCCGCCGGAACCTTTCTCGCACAGGGCGATGACCAGCATGCCATGCTCGATCCGCAGAATTACGCGCGCTACACGCCGATGGTGGCTGTGATCGGCAAACTCGATATGCATGCCTTGGCGAACGTATATTTTCATTTCTACCCGCTGTTTCAAAGCGCCTATGAGGGTCTCGGCTACCCGAACTCGTATTTCAACGATCGACTCATCAAGGTCATCGACTCCATGCTGGCGACGCCGCAGCCGACCGGGCCCATCGAACTGGTGCGGCCGAACGTGCTCTACCAGTACGCCGATCCGGCGCTCGAGGCGCGCCCGGCGGGTCAGAAGCTGTTGATTCGCATGGGTCCGGACAACGCAGCGCAGATCAAGAAGAAATTGTCGGAATTGCGCGCGGCGCTGACGGCGGCGCCGCTCAAGCGCTGAAACTGACCGCGCGGCCCGGTGCGTGCGCGGTTGTTCGCACGGCCGCCGCGGGGCATGATCGGCACCGCCGGTCGCGATATCCGAAAAACAGGGGATGGCGGTATGAGTACTCTGGGGTTCACGATCGCCGACGGGGTCGCGACTTTACGCATTCAACGAGAAGCGGTCAGCAACGCGATCGACATCAGCGTGATCCGTGCGCTGCACCTGGCGCTCGATCAGATCCAGAAGGGCGAGGGCGGCGCCCGCGCGATCGTCCTGACCGGCAGCGGCGGCGTCTTTTGCAGCGGCCTGGATCTACATTCGATCGATTTGACGACGCAGCAGGCGCGCCAGCGGGCGCACTTCGAAATGCGGCGGTTCATGGATCCGTTGATTCTGCGCCTCAGCGGATTCCGTTATCCGATCATCGCCGCGGTCAACGGCGCGGCCGTCGGCGCCGGCATGAGCTTGGCGCTGGCGAGCGACATCATCGTCGTCGGCGAGAGCGGCTACTTCTGCCCGTCGTTCGCGCGTCTCGGGCTCGTGCCGGACGCCGGCATCACCTTCCACCTGGCGCGCTGCATCGGTGCGAGCCGCTCCCTGTCGTCGCTGCTGCTGGCCGAGAAAATCGACGCGCGGACCGCGCATCATTGGGGGCTCGCCTACGCGGTCGCCGCGGATTCCGAAGTCGTGCAGCGCGCGCAGCAAATCGCGCACACGCTCGCCGACGGACCGACGGCGGTCATCGGGCAAATCCGCGCATTGCACGCCCAGACCTTCGACCATTCCCTGGAACAACAGCTGCGGGCCGAGCGCAGCGCTCAGGAGATGAATCTCGAGGCGCAGGATTGCGTCGAGGGAGTGCGCGCATTCTTCGAGAAGCGCGAACCGCATTTTTCGGAGCGCTAATCCGCGGCAATCGTTCCCGCGGATAGCGCCGACGACCAGGTTTTGATCGCGCCGATGTCTCGCGGCGTCGTGCGGCAGCAGCCGCCGATCAAGCGTGCGCCGGCGCGGAACCAGCGCGGCGCCTGCGCGGCGAAGCAGCACGCGGACTCGGCCGGCAGCCAGATTTTGGCGGCGGCGTCGTAGCGTTCGCCGGAGTTCGGATAAGCGAGCAGCGGCTTGCCGGTCGCCGTGCGCATCCTGCGCAGCAGCGGCTCGACGAATTCGGGAGCCGTGCAGTTCACGCCTACGGCGATGATTTGCGCGAAATCGTTCAGAGTCGCGACCGCTGCGCCGACATCCTGTCCCTCGCAGGTGTGGCGTTCGTCCTTGCAGGAAAAACTGACCCAGGCCGCGACCGACGGGTGTTCCTGCAACAATTCGGCGAGCAGCAGCGCCTCGCGCGCACTCGGTATCGTCTCAATCGCGAGCAGGTCTGCGCCGCTCGCGGCCAATGCCGCGATACGCGGCCGGTGAAAATCCCTCAAAGTCTCCCGGCGCACGCCGTAATCGCCGCGGTACTCCGAGCCGTCGCCCAGCATGGCCCCGTACGGCCCGATCGAGGCGGCGATCAGCGGCCTCGATCGCGCGCGCCGGCAAGCCCGGTCCGCCCAGAATTCGTCGCGCGCGGCTGCGGCGAGGGCAACGCTGTCGCGCATAAATTGCGCGGCGCCGGCGGCGTCTATGCCGCGCCGTGCGTATCCCGCGAACGTCGCTTGATAGCTCGCGGTCGTCGCCAGATCGGCGCCGGCCCTGAAATAATCGAGGTGCACGGCGCGGATCAGGCTCGGCTGCTCGATCAGCAGCTTTGCGGACCAGAGCGGATCCCGCAGGTCGGCGCCGCGCCGCTCGAGTTCGGTGGCGAGCGCGCCGTCGAGCAGCATCAGCGGATGCCGCGTCAAGAATTGCGCTATCGGGTCACGGATGGGCGGACTCCCCGGGCGGTGTTAATGTATTGCGCCACATCGGCAAATAACGGCGAGGCTTCCCATGGTGACCGCGCAAACGATCAAGAGCCGGCATTCCAACGTGTTCACTTTCCTGCACGGCGACGCGAATAGAGCGGCGAGCAATTGCCGCGCCCCGGATCAAGCCTGCAGCGATAGTCTCGTCTATGTCAGCGACGACGCGCAACTGCTCGAGGCGCGGCGTCATCGGCCGGCGATTCTGGTGGTACGCGCGAAATTGGCGCAAGCGCTGCACGCGACCGCCGATGCCGATACCAGCTGCTTCTCGGTGCAGAACGTGCCCATGGGCATGGCCGTCCTGTTGAGATATTTCGACCGGAAGCGCGCGCGGTTCGCGCAATGGGGCGAGCGGCATCCGACGGCGGTCGTGCACCCGCAGGCGAGGATCGGCGACGGCGCGCTGCTCGGGCCGTGTTGCGTGATCGGCGCGCGGGCCTCGATCGGCGAGGACTGCATGATCGGTGCGCACGCGGTCATCGAAAACGATGCGCAAATCGGCGCGCGCACGATCATTCATCCGCACGTCTTCGTCGGCGCCGCCTGCGAGATCGGCATGGATTGCGAGATACATCCGCATACCAGCATCGGCGCCGACGGCTTCGGATACGTGTCGCGCGCCGACGGCCGGCCGCTGAAGATTACGCACCTCGGCAACGTCAAAATCGGCGACGAGGTCGAGATCGGCAGCAATTGCGCGATCGATCGGGCGACTTTGACGTCGACGCACATACGTTCCGGCACCAAGCTCGACAACCTTTGCCACATTGCCCACAACTGCGATCTCGGCGAGAACGGCTATTTCACGGCGGGCTTCATGATGGGCGGATCGACGAAGATCGGCCGCCAATTCGTGACCGGCGGAAACTCGGTCGTGACCGCGCACATTACGCTGGCCGACAATGTGGTGCTCGCGGGGCGCTCGACGGTCACCAACGATGTGACCGCGGGGGGATGTTACGGCGGCTATCCACTGCAGCCGCTCAAGGATGCGCTGAGAACCATCGCGACTATCGGGCAATTGAATGAAATGCGGCGCGGCTTGAACCGCGTATTGCGGCACCTCGGGCTCGCCGACGTGCCGCGCAAACCGCCTGCGTGCTGATTGCGGGTCGCGTTCGTGTCGGTACCGAACCGCCGGGCTGAACTCCGCTCGGTCGCCGTGTCGATCGCGGTGCTGCTCGTCGCTATGATCAGCATTCAGGCGGGCGCTGCGCTTGCAAAGAGCCTGTTTCCGCTCGTCGGCGCGGCCGGGGCCGCGGCGCTGCGGTTGGCATTCGCCTCGCTGATGCTGCTCGCCGTCTGGCGGCCGTGGCGCCGATTGCCGAGGCGCGAGGCGGCGTTGCCGATCGTCGTCTACGGCTTGGCGATGGGCGGTATGAACCTGCTGTTCTATTGCGCCTTGCGCAGGATTCCGCTCGGCATTGCGGTCGCTTTGGAATTCACGGGGCCGTTGGCGGTCGCAACGGCCTGGTCGCGCCGCGGCCGCGATTTTCTCTGGATCTTGCTCGCCGTGTGCGGACTGCTGTTGCTGCTGCCGCTGCAACGGCGCGCGGCCGCACTCGATCCGGCCGGCGTCGGCTATGCGCTCGGTGCCGGCGGCTGCTGGGCTCTGTACATCGTTTTCGGCCGGCGCGCCGGTGCGCTGCACGGCGGGGGCACAGCCGCGCTCGGCATGCTGGTGGGCTCCGCGCTCATCGTGCCGGTCGGCGCGGCGAGTGCCGGGGCGAAGCTGTGGTCGGTGTCGCTGTGGCCGGTCGCGGCCGGCGTCGCGCTGTTGTCGAGCGCGCTGCCGTATTCCCTGGAGATGTTCGCGCTGACCCGACTGCCGACACGCACGTTCGGCGTGCTGATGAGCGGCGGCCCCGCGGTCGCGGCCCTGTCGGGATTATGCTTTCTCGGCGAGCGGCTGACCGCGGTGCAATGGGCCGCGATCCTTTGCGTCGTGCTGGCCTCCGGCGGCAGTGCCGCCACCGCCGCGCGGCGCGGAGCGAGTCCGCAGGCGGATTAGCCGCCGAGCAGCGTGCTTTTCAAATCGGCCTGCACGGGAATGGGTCCGATCCAGACATCGAGCAGCGCACGCTGGAAGTTGCGCCCCGCGATCGGCCCACCCTGCGCCCGGCCGTTGCGCCCGACGCGCGTCGTACCGTCCGGCAAGAAATCGATCGTCAGCAAGTCGCCTTCATTGACCCCGCCGGTCGCCCTCATCGCCGCCATCAAGGCGTCGATCTGCGGTTTCATTTGCGCAAGTTCGGCCGGCGTACTGTTGTGGGCGATGGCCTCGTGCAGCGCGTCGATGAACTGGCCGGAGGAGAGGTGGCGCATCATCGTCAGCGACACGCGCTTCGGTCCGGGATCGGCCAGCACGGCGGCGGCCGAGGACATGCGCGACGGCAGGTAGAGTGCCGCAATGTAGACGTTGAAAAAGAAGCGGGTGCGCTTGCCGGCGCCGTTCAAAGCGAGCGTCGCCCCGCCCAACTGCACGCTGTCGGCGACGCGAATGCCGTCGACGGTGGCGGCAACCGCGGGACGCAGCGCCGCCGCCGCGACGAGCATCATCAGCAGCAATCGTTTCATCGTACCCTCCGTGCGCCGCGCGAACCTTCGGCGCCTCTTTGCCCATGCCCCTATGGTACGCCGTTGGCCGCCAATTTTACCGCCAAATACAACGCGGCGGCGCCGGCGAGGGTCGTCGCGGTGGTCAGAAATTTCGGGTGTGCATGGTAGCTTTCGGGGATCAGATCGCTGGCGCCGATGTAAAGGAAAAAGCCGGCGAACAGCGCGAGCACGGTGCCGAACGCGGAGCGCGGCAACAGCAACAGAAAAGTCGAGGCGACGCCGAGCGCCGGCGCCAGGGCATCCGCCAGCAGCCACCCCAAGGCCGGCCGCCGCTCGCCGCGATTCTTCAGGACGATGTTCATGGTGTTGATGCCGTCGGAAAAATCGTGCGACAGCACCGCGACGGCGACCACCACGCCGACCGCATGCGAGGCCTGGAAGGCGACGCCGATGGCGATTCCGTCGAGGTAACTATGGATGCACAGGATCGCGGCGCCGAGCGATCCGCGCTTGCCGTCGTGCGCGCCGGCGGCGTCGTGGGCCTGCGCCGAGCCGTGAAACAGCAACAGGCGATCGAGGACGAGATACAGCAAAAAGCCGACCGCCGTCCAGGAAATGATCATCGCGGTGCCCTGCGTCTTTTGGCCGAACGCCAGCGATTCGGGCATCAGGTCGAAAAACGACACGCCGATGACCGCGCCGGCGCTGAAGCCGAGGATCAGGTGCAATTTGTCCTGCAGTCTCAAGGCGAGCAGTCCGCCGGCGAAGGTGCTGGCGAAGGCCGCGCAAGCGATGGCGATGAGTAACACGGCTGATGAATTCCCGCAGTCTGGATCGCGCCGCACGCGCGCTGCCGTATTCTAAGCGGTTTTCCGCGAATCGACCGGCCGCCGCCGCCGCCGCCTCGCATAATGTAGGGGGCTATAGTATATTTACGGAGTGAGCCACATACTGCGCGACAAGCAAAAACTGTTGAACCGCGTGCGCCGCATCCGCGGACAAGTCGAGGCGATCGAGCGCGCGCTCGAAGCCGAGGCGAGTTGTACGGACGTCATGCAGCAGCTGACGAGCTGCCGCGGCGCGCTCAACGGTCTGCTCGGCGTCGTCGTCGAGGATCACATCAGGACGCACTTCGGCGAGCCACCGAACGGCGCCGGGGCGACGGAGCATCTCCTGGAAGTCGTCCACAGTTATTTCAAATGAGAGCCTGCCGATGAGCGAGGTCAGCCGCGATTCGCCGCCGGACGGGCACCATCACGTCTTTCTCGGCGCCGGGCACGAGGCCAACGAGCGCAAGACCTGGGCGGTCATCGCCTTGTGCGGCGTCATGATGATCGTCGAGATCGTCGGCGGCCGCCTGTTCGGGTCGCTCGCGCTGATCGCCGACGGCCTGCACATGTCGACGCACGCCGGCGCGATGTTGATCGCGGCGCTTGCCTATACCTATGCGAGACGCCACGCGCGCGATCCGCGTTTCGTCTTCGGCACCGGCAAACTCGGCGACCTCGCCGGGTTCACGAGCGCGGTCGTGCTGGCGTTGATCGCGGCGCTGATCGCCTATGAGGCGGTGGCGCGGTTCCTGGCCCCGGTCGTGATTCATTTCCGCGAGGCGATACCCATCGCGGCGTTCGGTCTCGCCGTCAACATCGCAAGCGCCTGGCTGTTGCGCGGGCACGACCACGTCCATGGCCACGACCATGACCATGACCACGACCACGACCACGACCATGACCATGACCATGACCATGACCATGACCATGACCACGACCACGACCATGACCATGACCATGACCATGACCATGACCATGACCATGACCACGGCCACGGCAACGGCCACGGCCACGCCGCCGCCGTCGGCGCAGCACGCCCCCGGCGCGAGGATCGGCAAGCTGTTGGCGGCGCTTCTTTGCATCGCGACAACAATATTCGGTCCGCGTACGTTCATGTGCTCGCGGACGCGGCCGTTTCCGTGCTCGTAATCGTCGGATTATTGCTTGCGCGCGGTCTGCGCTGGAATTGGATGGACCCGTTGGCCGGCATGATCGGCGCCCTGGTGATCCTCAGTTGGTCGTACCGTTTGATCCGCGATACCGGCGGCATTCTGCTCGACATGAATCCGGACCGCGCGATGACCGCGAAGCTGCGCGAGGCGATCGAGCGCGACGGGGACCGACTGGTGGATTTGCACGTATGGCGTTTGGGTCCCGGTCATCTCGGCGCCGTGCTATCGGTGGTCACGGTCGCCGGGCGGCCAGCATCGTTCTACCGCGCGCGTTTGCAGGGATTCAAGTCGGTATCGCATCTGACCGTCGAAGTCATCGACGCGAAGGCCGATTTCCGTTAAAACAGGCGCCGCACGGGCGGCCGGGAGCGGGGAGGCAGGGTGAGCAAAGACATGTACCACAAGCGCAAGATCGGCGCGCGCGTCCTCAAGCCGGAAACCCAAATGATGGGCTATGGCTACGATCCGAGTTTGTCCGAGGGGGCGCTGAAGCCGCCGATCTTTCTGACGTCGACATTTGCCTTCAAGACGGCGCAGGACGGCAAGGATTTCTTCGACTACACCTCCGGCAGGCGCGAACTTCGCGAGGGCCAGAGTTCAGGGCTGGTGTACTCGCGCTTCAACAATCCGAATCTCGAAGTGCTCGAGGACCGGCTCGCGCTCTGGGAAGGCGGCGAGACCGCCGCGGTATTTTCGAGCGGCATGGCGGCGATCTCGACGACGCTATGGGCCTACGTTCGTCCGGGCGACGTCGTGCTGATGAGCCAGCCACTGTACGGCGGCACCGAAACCTTGATCGAAAAGACGCTGCCCTTGTTCGGCGTGCGCGCCGTCGCCTTCTGCAACGGACTGGACCGGTCGGCGTTGGGCGAAGCGGCGGCGCGTGCCGCCGGTCTCGCCGCCCAAGCGGGCGGCCGCGTCAGTCTCGTAATCGTCGAAACGCCGGCAAATCCGACCAATAGCCTGGTCGATCTGCCCTTGGTACGTGAAATCTCCGAGTCGATCGGCGCGCGCCAAGCGGGCGGACGCCCGCCGGTCGCCGTCGACAATACCTTCCTCGGGCCGGTGTTTCAGCATCCCTTGGCGCACGGCACCGATATCGTCATGTACTCGCTGACCAAATACGTCGGAGGGCATTCCGATCTGGTCGCCGGCGGCGTCGTCGGCAGCAACGACATGGTCGGCCCCGTCAAGAAGCTCCGCGGTGCCCTCGGTACGCAGCTCGATCCGAACAGCGCCTGGATGATCACGCGCTCCATGGAGACGCTGTCGCTGCGCATGCGCAAGGCGGCGGAGAATGCCGCGCGCGTCGCGAGCTTCCTGCGCGGCCATCAGAAGGTCGCCGCCGTCAATTATCTGGGCTTTTTGCGCCCGGGGGAGCCGGGCGAGGCGCTGTTCCGCCGCCAATGCGAAAGCGCGGGCTCGACATTCGGGTTCGCGATCAAAGGCGGGGAGAAGGAGGCGTTTCGCCTGCTCGACTCGCTACAAGTGATCAAACTGGCCGTCAGTCTAGGGGGCACCGAGACCTTGACCTCGCATCCGGCGAGCACCACGCACTCCGGCGTACCTAAAGCGACGCGCGATCGCCTCGGCATCACCGATACGCTGATCCGCCTGTCGGTCGGCATCGAGGATGCCGACGACTTGATCGCCGATCTCGCCGAGGCGCTGGAACACGTCTAGGCCGATCCGCCGCCCCCGCAAGCTGCCCTGACGCCGGCGTGCCCCGCGCGTGCAGCCGTAGGGCTCGCGCCAATATGAGACGGATCCGGCATTTTGGCCGGAAATCTGCGGATAGGGTCGGCGAACTGCGAAAAGCGTCACGACGGCGTGAGGGATTGCCGCAAGAATGGCGTCAGGCCCGGTGCTAAGCCGGATTCCGGTCTTGCGGTTATCCATTAATTTCAGGAGTTCTCATGCGTAAGCTTCTCAAGGTGGCCTTGGCGGCCGGTGCCCTGTCCGCCGGCGCCGCTCATGCAGGCGCGACCTCGACCACGTTCCCCGTGACCGCGACCGTGCAGGCGACCTGCTCGGCCACGGCGAGCCCCCTAGGCTTCGGCACCTACACGCCGGGCGTCGGACCCTTGACCGCCAACACGCCGATCAGCGTCCAGTGCACGCAGGGCACCGCATTCACCGTGGCGCTGAACCGCGGCTCGACGACCGGCGGCACGATCGGGCAGCGCTTGATGGCCAATGGCACGAATACCTTGCAGTACAACCTGTACACAGTGGCGGGGTTGACCACCGTATTCGGCGACGGGACGACCGGCTCGACGGTCGGGGGCACCGGCGCCGGCGTCGGCGTCGCCAATGCGCAGACGGTCACCGTCTACGGTCAATTGCCCGACAACGCAGTGAACCAAGCGGCCGTGCCGAGTGCGACGCCGTACAGCGATCTGATCACGGTCAGCATCACCTACTGAGGCGGAGCCTTAGCTTGCGGAACACGAGGGTTTGGATGCGCCGGCTGGCACCGGCATGTCTGCTTGCGGCGGCCGTCCCGGCCGCCGCAAGCACCTTCAACATATCGCCGGTCCGCGTCGAGCTTGGCGGCGTCCATCGGATGGACGTGCTGACCTTGACGAACGCCGACCAGCATCCAGTGGTCGTCGAGCTGCGCATCGTCAAATGGTCGCAAGCGCACGGCGCGGATCGACTGGTCGAGACGCGCGATCTGCTCGCTACGCCGCCGGTCCTGCAAATACAGGCGGGCGCGGCGCAAATCATACGTGTGGCGCTGCGCCGTGCGCCGGATCCCGTGCGAGAGCTGAGTTATCGGGTCATCTTCCAGGAGGTACCGCAAGCGGCGCCGAAGAATTTCACCGGCTTGCGCGTCGCCTTGCGCCTCAGCGTGCCCGTGTTTGTCGCGCCGAGTCACGGCAACGCCGCGGCGGCGCTTTCCTGGGCCGCGCATTGGCTGCCCGACGGGCGTTTGGACTTGCGGGCGGCGAATGGCGGCACGGCGCATCTGCAGGTCACCGGTTTCGACGTCGATATCGAGCATGCGGCGCAGCCGCTGCGCGCGATCACCGCCAAATACATTTTGCCGGGCAGCAGCGCGAATTGGACACTGCAGGCGCCCGCCGATGCGGATCGGCGGGGCCAAATCATGATTCACGGTCACAGCGACCAGGGCGATTTCTCGGCCGACGTTGCCAGCAGCGGCTCGTAATACGCAGCCGTCGGTACGCGGTGGTGACCTCGGCAGCATCGATCCGGCGCTTCGGCACGACATATTCGGCCATGGTCGTCGCGGCGCTGCTGTTTGTCGCCGCGCCGGCAGGCGCCCGCGCCGCGACCGCCAAGGGGCTGCACGAGGCGGTCCTCGAGGTGACGCTCTACCGCCATAGCCCGGGGCAGATGATGATCGTCTTGCGCGGCGCCGCCGGACAGCTGTACCTGGACGAGGCGGACTTCGCGCGCTTGCGCTTGCGCCTGCCGCGCACGAAACCGTATCTGCACGACGGACGCCGCTATTTTGCGCCGGCGGCGATTCGCGGCAGTTCGATTGCCATCGACGAGGCGCTGCAGCGGGCCGTGATCACGGTGCCGCCCCGGGCCCTGCAAACGACCCGGGTCAGCGCGTCCGCCCGGGCGGGCGTCGCGATCACGCCCGCTTCGCCCGGGGCGTTCCTGAACTATCAGCTGTACTCGCAGCAGGTCAACGGCCAGACCAACGGGGGCATCTTCGGCGAACTCGGCGTGTTTGCGGGTTCCGGCGTATTGACGAACAGCGTCGCCGGGCGCGCAAGCGCCGCGCAAACCAACATGGTGCGCCTCGACACGACCTATACGCGCGATTTTCCGGCGACGCTCGAGACTTTGAACCTCGGCGATGCGATCAGCGACAGCGGCAGCTGGGGCGACGCGGTACGCTACGCCGGCGTACGCTGGAGCAGAAATTTCGCGCTGCGTCCAGACCTCTTGACGACGCCCTTGTTGACGACCGGCGGCACGGCAACGGTACCCTCGACCGTCGACGTGTTCGTCAACAACCAACTGGTGTCCAGCAATCAGTTGCCGGCCGGTCCGTTCGTCATCGATCGATTGCCGACGGTTTCCGGCACGGGCAACGTCAATGTCGTGGTGCGCGACGCGCTCGGGCGCGAACAGGTGTTGACGCAGTCGTTTTATTCCAGCGCGAGTTTGCTCGCACCCGGCCTGACGCAATACTCGGTCAACCTGGGCAGCATCCGCGAGGATTACGCCTTGGCGAGCGAGCACTACGGCGCGATGCTTGCCGAAGGCAGTTATCGTCGCGGCCTGACCGACACTTTCACGCTCGAAGGCCATGGCGAATATTTGGCGCGTGGCGCGCGCGCCGCCGGCGTCGATGCCGCGTACGGCGTCGGCGATATTGGGCTGCTGACGGTCAATCTCGCCCGCGGCGGCGACGGCGCGGGTTCGGGATGGCTGAGCGGAATCGGCTTCGAACATCACGGTTCGCGCGCGAGTTTTCTCGTCAATCAGTCTTGGTACGGCGCGGGCTTTGCGCAGGTCGGGCAGCCGACGGACCCCGCTCTGCGGCTGCGCGAGCGCAGCATCGCGCAGGCCGGCATGGCCTTCGGCGCTTTTGGATCGTCCTCGCTCGCCTACGTGCGCCAGGCATATCGCGGTTCGCCGCCGCAGCAGACGCTGAGCCTGACGCATACCTTGAGTTTCGGCAGGTCCGGTTCGCTGAATTTGACCCTGACCCGGCTGCTCGGCGCGCAGCCCTCGACCAGCGCCTATTTGATTTATATTCTGCCGTTCGGAGCCCGCCGGGCGGCGACCGCGACCGCCGTCGGCGGCAGCGGCAGCGGCGCGCCGGCGAACGAGGCGATCGCGGCGGTGACGCAGAGTCCGCCGGTCGGTCCGGGCAGCGGCTACCGGCTGAGCGTATCGACGGCCGGCAACTACGATGCCGATTGGCGCCGCCAGTACGCGGCCGCCGATTTGGAGCTGGAAGCGGCGCGCAACGCGGGCATCGATGGACGCAGCGCTTATCTAAGCGGTTCGATGACCTTGCTCGACGGCCAGGTCAACGCGGCGCGTTCGGTGGACGGCAGCTTCGCCGTGGTCGATCTATCCGGCCTCGCACATGTGCCGATCTACGTGGAGAACCAGCTGACCACGCGCACCGATTCCTCCGGTAGAGCGATCCTATACAATCTGCGGCCCTATGAGGACAATCTGATCAGCGTAGATCCAAGCGATCTGCCGCTCGACACGACGATCGACGCGGCGAGCTTGCGGATCGCGCCGCCGTATCGCAGCGGCGTCGTGGTGCGCTTTCCGATCGAGCGCGTGCGCGGCGCGACGCTGCATCTGCTGACCGATGACGGCAAGCCGGTTCCGGTCGGTGCGGTCGTCGAGTTGAACGGCGAGTCGTTTCCGGTGGTGTTGCACGGCATGGTGTATGTCACCGGCTACGATCACGGGGCGGCCGGCGTGGCGATCTGGAAAGGCGGCCTGTGCCGCTTGCGCGTGCCGCTGCCGCCGCCCAGCGCCGATCCGCTGCCCGATCTCGGCAGCGTGCGTTGTCGCGGCGCGGCTCGCCGTCCCGCGGCGGCGCGATGAGCCGCCTGCGTCATGCGCTTGCGGCCGCGTGCGCGCTCGCGGTCGTTCCGGGCAGGGCGCCCGCGCTCGCCGTGAATTGCACGGTCTCGGCCAGCGGCATCAATTTCGGCATCTACGATCCGCTCGCGAGCGCCGGCGATGCGTCGATCGGCACCCTGCAGGTCACGTGCTACGGCAGGGGCGCGGGCGCCAAAACGATCGCCGTCGGCTTCAGCCTGGGTGCGGGCTCGAGCGGCAACTTCAGGACGCGCACGATGCATTCCGGCGCCAACAAGCTGCGCTACAACATCTACTGGAATCCGCAGTACACGCTGGTTGCGGGCGACGGCAACGGCGGCTCGTACACCGGCGGCGCGGGACCCATTACCGTCGTCAGCGGCAGGAGCGCGCGAGCGAGCGGTACGATGTACGGGTACGTCCCGGCGGCGCAGAACGTCGCGGCCGGCAGCTATACCGACATGATCACGGTGACCGTCAGCTATTAGCGGGACCGCTTGAAGCCGGGCGGCGGCGTCCACTTCGCCGCGGCGCCGCCGACACCCGCAACGGCGAGCGCCGGCCGGTATAAATTGGCGATTTTCACGATTGACGCGCCTGCGGCGGATTGAGATAAGTTGCCCGCGCGGCACGCCATGGGCGGTGCCATGTCGCGCAAAGGGATGGGTCCGATCGATGCGTCGTCAACTTGCGTATCCGCTCGCCGCGTGCTGCCTGCTCGGCGCGGCATCCGGCCGCGCCGCCGCGGCGGCCAATTCGGAATTCTCGCCCGTCGTCGTCACCGCGACGCGCGTGCCGGAGCCGAGTTTCGAACTGCCGGTGGCGATCGATCGCGTCGGCCGCGCCGAGATTCGCGACGGCCAGCCGCAGGTGAATCTATCCGAATCGCTGATCGCGGTGCCCGGGCTGTCGGTGCAGAGCCGGCAGAACTATGCGCAGGATCTGCAGATTTCGGTGCGCGGCTTCGGCGCGCGTTCGAGCTTCGGCGTGCGCGGCGTCAGGCTCTACTCAGACGGCATTCCCGGCACGATGCCGGATGGCCAGGGCCAGTTCTCCCACTTCGATCTGGGCTCGGCCGACCACATCGAGGTCATGCGCGGTCCGTTCTCGGCGCTCTACGGCAACTCATCGGGCGGCGTGATAGCCGTATTTACCGAGGACGGTCCGCCGGGGGTGAAGGTCGACGCCGGCGCCGACTACGGCACGTTCGCGACGCAACGCTATTCGCTGAAAGCCGCCGGCGATCGCAACGGCCTGAATTACCTCGTCGACGCCGCGCACTTTCAGACCGACGGCTACCGCGACCACAGCAGCGCGGAACGCAACAACTTCAATTCCAAGCTGCGCTTCGCTGTCGGCGACGGCGGCAAATTGACGCTCGTCGGCAACGCGATCCAGACTCCCTACGTGCAGGACCCTTTGGGGCTGACGCGGGCGCAAATGACCGCCGATCCGGCGCAGGCCGGCAACAATGCGATTGTCTTCAACACGCGCAAGAAATTGAGTCAGGAACAATTCGGCGCGATCCTCGACCAACCCTTGAGCAAATCCGACGATCTGTCGGCAACCGCGTACGCCGGGCACCGTGCCACCACGCAATTTCAGGCGATCCCGCAGGTCTCTCAGAAGATTCCGACGAGCCCCGGCGGCATCATCGATCTCGGCCGCAATTACTGGGGAATCGATGCGCACGTCGCCGACCACCGCGAGATCGTCGGCACGCCCCTGCTGCTGACCGCCGGGGTGAGCTACGATGACCTCGAGGAGGCGCGCCGCGGCTATCTGAATTTCATCGGCAGCGAGCTCGGAGTCGAGGGCGCATTGCGCCGCGACGAGGCGAACCACGTCTACGACTTCGATCAATATCTGCAGCTGCAATGGGACCCGGGTCCGCGCTGGCGCATCATGGCCGGGGTTCGCCACAGCGTCGTCGACGTGGTTTCCCGCGACCATTTGGCGCCCCCAGGCACTTCGTCGAACGGCGCGCGCTATTCCGCCACCAATCCGGTCGCCGGCGTCACCTTCCGCGCCGCGCCGATCGTCAATGTGTATGCCTCTTACGGCAAGGGCTTCGAGACACCGACCTTGGACGAAGTGGCGTATCGGTCGACGAACGGCAGCCTGCCGGGGCTCAACCTCGGACTCGCGCCGGCGCGCAGCAATAACTATGAAGCCGGCATCAAGGTCGGCAAGCAGCGGCTGCGCGCCGATCTCGATGCGTTCTACATCACGACCAACGACGAACTGGCCGTGGTTGCGAACGCCGGCGGCCGGTCCGTCTACCAGAACATCGGCAAGACGGAGCGGCGCGGTTTGGAATTGGGAGTCGATAGCGCCTGGTCGCACGGTTTCAGCGCGCGCCTCGCCTACACCTATATCCGTGCGATCGTCGCGCAGTCGTATGCGACCTGCACCGGCCTGCCTTGCAAGCCGGCGACGATCTTCGCCGGCAACCATTTGCCCGCGGTACCGATGAATTCCTTGTATGCCGGCCTGACTTGGAGCTACGCCCCGCACGGCTTTTCGATCACGCTGGAAACCCAAAGCCGGGCGCGCATCTACGTCGATGATCGCAACAGCGACGCCGCGGCGGGCTTTTGGGTCGCCAATCTCCGCTTCGGCTTGCGCCAGCGGACGCGGCGCTGGCGTTTCTCCGAGTTCGCGCGCATCGACAACATCGCCAACCGCTCCTATGTCGGATCGGTGATCGTCAACGAAAGCAACTCGCGGTTCTTCGAGCCCGCACCGGGGCGTACCGCCATGATTATGTTCAATGCAGCATGGCGGGAGGATTAAATTCGATCCACGCCGCGCGCAGGCCACGCGTCGGTCCCATAAGCTGAACCGCAGCGCCTTTTTTTGGTCTCATCAGTCAGGTAGGTGTAGATTTTGCACGCAGGGCGCGGGACCATCAGGGATCGCAACGGACGAAGGAGAGTGGCCGTCATGATCAGCAATATCGGACGCCGGGTTCTTCTGATCGGTGCAGTGGGGTTGGCGATTGCGGGCGCATTGCCGGCGTTTGCCGATGGGCAT
>DATKSW010000009.1:0-120067 GCA_035531435.1 Steroidobacteraceae bacterium
CCGCGCTGGCCGCGGCGCGGGCGCTGTGCGCCGAAAACACGGATCGCCGCGAGGCCGTGCACCTGCTCGCGGTGTGCGAGCGGCGCGCCGGCCGAAGCGGCGAGGCACTGGCGACGCTCGCCCGCCTCGAGCACTTGGATCCCGGGTACGCTCGCCTGCACGAGCTGCGCGGCCATTGCCTGCTCGATGCGCGCGCCGCTTCCGCCGCGATCGACGCCTACCGCCGTGCGCTCGAGCTGAATCCGTTCCTGGCCGATAGCTGGTCCGCGCTGGCAACGCTGCTCGCGGCCAACCGCGTCGCAGCGCAGGCCGCCGAAGCGGGCGCGCGCGCCGCCGATCTCGCACGGATGCCCGAGGCGATCCGCACGGCGTTCGCGCTGTACGGCGACGGCGAATTCGTCGTCGCCGAGGAGATCGTCCGCGAGTTCGTGCGCGCCCACGGTGAACACCCGGATGCGCTGCGGCTGCTCGGCCAGCTGGCGCGGCATGCGCAATTGCCCCGGGACGCCGAATTGATGCTGGCGCGCGCGGTCGCGCTCGCTCCCTCGCATGCCCCGACGTACTTCGAGTACCTGTCGATCCTGCTCGAGCGGCAGAAACATCCGCTGCTGCTGACCTTGCTCGAGCCGGCGCTGCGACGCGAGCCGAGGCACCCCGCGTGGCTCTCTCTGCAGGCGGCTGCCTATGCCGGTCTCGGCGACCACCTGCGCGCTCTGCCTCTGTACCGCGAGCTGATCGCGGCGGTGCCGCCGCCGGCGGCAGCGCAGCTGTCGGCCCTGCACGTCGCGGTCGGCGATGCGCTGAAGACGCTCGGTCGCACGGCCGAGGCGATCGAGAGCTATCGCGCCGCCGCTCGCGCGCAACCGCTTGGCGGCGAAGCTTACTGGGGTCTCGCAAATCTGAAGAGCTACCGCTTCAGCGACGCCGAGATCGAGCCGATACGGCGCGCCGCGGAGCGCGCCGACGGTCCGTTCGCCGATCGCTATCACCTTTGCTTCGCGCTCGGCAAGGCGCTCGAGGACCGCGGCCAATGGGCGGAATCCTTCGCCTATTACCAGCTGGGCAATCGGTTGAAGCGCTCGGAACTCGCCTATCGGCCGGAGCGGATCGAGAAAACGGCGGCCGAGCTGGCCGCACTCTGCACGCGGGAATTCTTCGGCGCGCGCGCCGGCTACGGCAGCGACAGCGCGGCGCCGATATTCGTCGTCGGCCTGCCGCGCTCGGGATCGACGCTGGTCGAGCAGATCCTCGCGTCGCACTCGGAGGTCGACGGCACGATGGAGCTTCCGCATGTGCTGCGGCTCGTGCAGGACCTCGCCGCGTTCCCGGTCGCCGGCGGCGTTGGCGCCTATCCGGCCGTGCTCGAGCGGCTCGAAGGTCCCTTGTGCCACAGCCTCGGCGAGCGGCTCCTGGTCGAAACGAGACCCTACCGCAGCGGCCGCGCGCGCTACGTCGACAAGATGCCGAACAACTTCCTGCACGTCGGCCTGATACAATTGTTGGTGCCGAACGCACGCGTCATCGACGTGAGACGTCGTCCGCTGGCCGCCTGCTTTGCGATCTACAAGCAACTGTTCGCCGCGGGACAGCCGTTTGCGTACGGTTTCGAGGACATCGCACGGTACTACCGCATGTACGAAGCTTTGATGGCTCACTGGAACGTCGTGCTTCCCGGCAAGGTGATGCGGGTCGACTATGAGCGTCTCGTCGATGATCTGCCGGGCACCGTAAGGACGATTCTCGACTTCTGCGGTCTCGAGTACCAGGACGCCTGCCTCGAATTCCACGCCAACCCGCGACCGGTTCACAGCGCGAGCGCCGAGCAGGTCCGTCATGCGTTGCACCGCGACGGTCTCGACCAGTGGCGCCATTACGAGCCCTGGCTCGCTCCGTTGAAGCTCGAGCTCGGCGAGCCGGCGGTGGAATGACGGACCGCGCGCTCGGGTTGAGGGACGGCGCCGAAGACGGCGCGACGATCTCGGCGGACGGCGAGACGCCGCCGCTCGACGCCGAGCTCGCGGCGCTGCGCGGTCT
Organism: Steroidobacteraceae bacterium; assembly: GCA_035531435.1. Lineage (GTDB taxonomy): Bacteria > Pseudomonadota > Gammaproteobacteria > Steroidobacterales > Steroidobacteraceae > Bog-1198. The sequence continues at coordinate 2,035 of DATKSW010000009.1, forward strand.
ACTCGAGCGAGGTCGGCACGCCGAAGCGCTCGCGCGCGCCGAAGCGCTGCTGACGAGAGAGCCCGGGCACCGCGACCTACAATACGTCGCCGCCGTCGCGCTGCGTTACCTGGGGCGAGTCGCCGACGCGCTCGCGGTCCTAGGCGACCTCGAGCGCCGGCATCCGGGCTTCAGCCGCCTCTACCAGGAGCGCGGACACTGTCATGTCGCGCTGCGCGACGCCGAATCGGCGATCAAGGCTTTCCTGACGGCCGTGCACGTCAATCCGGCGTTGCCGGCGAGCTGGAGCTCGCTCAAGCTCCTCTATCGAATGCTCGGTCAGACCGCGAATTCCGACAACGCCGCCGCACACGTCGCGACGCTCTCCCGGCTGCCGCAGGCAGTCGTGACCGCGACCGCGCTGTTCTCCGATGGCGACCTCGATCCGGCCGAAGCGATCATCCGGCAATTTCTCCTGCAGCATGGCGACGACGTCGAGGGCATGCGGCTGCTCGCGCGGATCGGCATGAAGCGCAAAGTCTACGACGACGCAGAACTGCTGCTCGGAACGGTCGTCGCAACGGCGCCCGACTATCGGGCGGCGCGCTACGACTACGCGCTCGCGCTGATCGAGCGGCAAAAGCACGCCGAGGCGATCGAGCAGCTCGAGCGCCTGCTCGCCGGCGAACCGACCAACCGCGCCTACCGCATCACCTACGCCACGGCCTGCGTCGGTCTCGGGCGTCACGAGGAAGGGCTGCGTCGGTATCGCGAAGTGCTCGAACAGGAGCCGCGGGCGCCGGACCTGCAACTGTCGGTCGCGCACGCCCTGAAGACGATCGGGCGGCAGGCGGAGGCGGTCGACTCATACCACAAGGCGATCGAGGCACGCCCGGGCTTCGGCGAAGCCTATTGGAGCCTCGCCAATCTGAAGACGTATCGCTTCACGGACGAGGAAATTCGGCAAATGCGCGCGCTCGAAGACGATCCCTCGCTGTCGCGCGAGGATCGCTATCACGTCTGCTTCGCGCTCGGCAAGGCGCTCGAGGACCGTGGGAATTACGGCGACTCGTTTCGCTACTACGAGACCGGCAACAGCCTCAAGAAGGCGGAACTGCGCTTCCGCATTGAGCCGATCGAGCGCAACGCCCGACTCCAGGGTCAGGTGTGCACCCGCGAGTTCCTCGAGGCGCGGCGCGGCTGGGGATGCGAGCGCGACGATCCGATCTTCGTCGTCGGACTGCCGCGATCCGGCTCGACCCTGCTCGAACAGATACTGGCGTCCCACTCCCGGGTCGAAGGGACGATGGAGCTGCCGAACATCCTGCGCCTGGTCGGTGAGCTTCAAGGTCGGGAGACGATGACCGCGGCCGGCGCACCCCGCTATCCGGCATTGCTCGCCGATCTCGATGCGGAGGAATTCCGTCGGCTCGGCGCGCGCTACGTCGCCGACACGATGATCTATCGAACCGGCAAGCCGCGCTTCATCGACAAGATGCCGAACAACTTCCGACACCTCGGCCTGATTCACCTGATACTCCCAAACGCCAGAATCATCGACGCCCGACGGGAAGCGATGGCCTGCTGCTTCAGCAACTTCAAGCAGCTGTTCGCGAACGGCCAGGAGTTCACGTACGGAATCGACGACATCGCCCGCTATTACCGCAGTTACGTCGAGCTAATGGAGCACTGGGACGCGGCGCTTCCCGGCAAGATATTGCGAATTCAGCACGAGGAGATCGTCGAGGATCTCGAGGGAAACGTGCGGCGAATGCTGGAGTTCTGCGGACTCGAGTTCGAGCCCGTCTGTCTCGAGTTCTACAAGAACGAACGCAGCGTACGCACTGCGAGTTCGGAACAGGTTCGCCGGCCGATCTTCAAGGACGGCGTCGAGCAATGGAAGCGTTTCGAACCGTGGCTCGAGCCGCTGCGCGCCGCGCTCGGCCCGCTCGCGGGCCCGTCGCCGTGATGCGCGGGCGGATCTGCGACCGATAAGCCATTGGGATCCTTGTGCCAGTGGAAGCGGAAGTCGCGCAATTTAGGGCGCCGCTCGAGGCCAGCGCGCACGCGCAGGCCCTGGCCGCGGGGCGCAGGCTCGAGCGACGCGTGCCGGAGAACCGGGACGTTCTCTACATGATCGCGGTCGCGCAGCGTCATCTCGGCGGAATTTCCGTTTCCCTCGCGACGCTCGAGTCGCGCCATTGCGACTATGCCCAGTTGCATCAGGAGCGCAGTCAGGCCTGCCCTTGATTTGCGCGCCAAAAGTGCCGGCTGGATTTCTCGGTAATTCCAGCAGTCGCTCCGTTTTTTTTTAGGCGCCTCGAGGACTCGCTGTTCGGCGCTTTTGCTGGGGTATTGTGGGCCGATTCACGGAGGGTCGGCACACACAGGACTGGCATTCGACGTGTCTGGGGCGGCGCACTTTGCCGCGCGATCTGAGCGCCTTCGAGATCGAGCCGTTCTTGGAGTGACCTCGAGAAAAGCGCCATTACGCTAAGGGCCGTCGATCGGGGGTTGGAGGATTGCTGATGTTTTTGGCTCTGTTTTATAGGTTGTGAAGTGAGGCAATCCGCCTCGTTTTGCAACCGGAGCAGAGACATGAACGATTCACCCCGCAAGGTTTCACCGCTGCGCCAACGCATGATCGAGGAGATACATATGCGTCAGCTCGCGCCTAAGACCCGCGACGCCTACATTCGAGCCGAACTTCACTTCACCGGATTCCTAAGTCGTCCACCTGATACGGCCACGGCCGAAGAACTGCGCCGCTATCAGCTGCACTGCGTCGATCAGGGGACCTCTGCAATCACGCTGAAACCCACGATCACGGGCGTGAATCAGCAGCGTTCGCAAGTAGGTGTCACCGCGTTTGCTGATGCCAAGCAAACTATGCTTGCCACCCGAAGAGCTTTGGCGCGCCACGAGACCCAGCCACGCAGCAAATTGGCGGCCATTGTGGAACGCTCTCGCATCGGCGACACTCGCCACCAGCCCGCTCGCCGTGAGCGGGCCGATCCCCGGGATCGCCTGCAGTCGCAGGCTTGCCGCATCCTCGCGGTGCCAAGCATTGATTTCTCGCTCCAATTCGCGCATTAGGACAGCGAGTGTTCGGAAACGCTCAAATAATCGAGCAACAGTGCACGGCCCGCCCCGATAAGTCGTTCTCGCCATCTTCGATGGATCTCGGGCAATTTGCGCTCGATGTAATCCCAGCAACGCTTGCTGCTCGGTGTTCTTGATCGGCACGAGCCGCATGTTGGGTCGACCCACCGCTTCGCAGATGGCCTCGGCATTGGCCGCATCGTTCTTGTTCGTCTTGACGTAGGGCTTGACGAGCTGCGGCGCCATAAGTTTTACCGTATGCCAGAATTCCATTAGCTGGCGCGCCCAGAAATTCGCGCCCCCGCAAGATTCCATCCCAATGAGGCGCGGCGGCAGTTTGGCGAAGAACGGGATCACTTGGGTTCGCTTCAATTGCTTGTACAGCAACCCTTTGCCCCGTGCGTCAATCCCATGGACCTGAAAAATAACTTTTGCTAAATCAATCCCAAACTGAGTAAAGTTAATCGTGGGCAGCGGCGCGCAGGTAACTGCGCCCCCTATGCCGTTTTGGAACAACGATGCAATCGACGACCCTCACGCCCGCCGCCTCTCCGATCGAAGCGCAGGTAAGCCGGATTCGCACGCTTCTCGAGCGCAACCAAATCGCCGCGGCGCTCGCCGCGGCCGAAGCTCTGCTCGAGGCGGTTCCGGAAAATCGCGACGTTCTGTATATGATCGCGGTCAGCCAGCGTCATCTGCAGAGAATCCCCGAGGCGCTCGCGACCCTGGCGAGGCTGGAAAGCCATCACCCCAGGTTCAGCCGCCTGTACCAGGAGCGCGGACATTGCCATGTCGCGGCGCGCGACGCGCCCCGCGCGATCGAGGCCTTCTTGGCCGGGGTGAATCGCAATCCCGCGCTGCCGGCGAGTTGGCGAGCGCTGCAGACGCTCTACCGGATGACCGCACAGACCGCGAACGCCGAGATGGCGGGGCGCCACGTGGCGACGCTCGCGCAGCTGCCGGTCGAAATCGTCACGGCGAGCGCCATGTTCGCGGAGGGCGAACTGATCCTCGCGGAACGCATGGTGCGCGACTACCTGCTAAAACATGGCAATCACGTCGAGGCGATGCGCCTGCTCGCGAGAATCGGCATCGAACTCGACGTGGCGGACGACGCCGAACTGTTGCTCGACGCGGTGCTGGAGCTCGCCCCCGACTACCATCCGGCCCGCTATGACCTCGTGCTCGCGCTGTTGAAACGGCACAAACACGCGCGCGCCCGCTGCGAACTCGACAAGTTGCTGCAAGCCGACCCCGGCAACCGCGCATACCGCACGACCTATGCGACGGTATGCGTCGGGCTCGGCGATCACGAACAGGCTCTGACCTTGTATCGGCAATTGCTGAGCGAAGCGCCGCGGGCGGCCGCGGTCTGCCTGTCGGTAGCGCATACGCTGAAGACGCTCGGCCGGCAGCAGGAAGCGATCGATGCCTACCGGGCGGCGGCGGCGCTGAAGCCGAATTACGGCGACGCCTACTGGAGTCTCGCGAATCTCAAGACCTACCGGTTCACCGATGACGAAATCATCCGCATGCGCGTCGAGGAAGCCGCGCCCCGTACGCAACTCGCCGACCGCTACCATTTGTGCTTTGCGCTCGGCAAAGCGCTCGAAGACCGGGCCGAATACGCCGAATCGTTCGTCTACTACGAACGCGGCAACCGGCTGAAGAAATCCGAGAGCCACTACCAGCCGCAGGCCGTCGAACTCAACGCGGCCTTGCAGGCCGCGGTTTGCACACGCGAGTTCTTTGCGGCGCGCCAGGGGGTCGGCTTCACGAGCGCCGCGCCGATCTTCATCGTCGGCCTGCCCCGCTCAGGCTCGACGCTGCTCGAACAGATTCTGGCTTCGCACTCCGAAGTCGAGGGCACGATGGAACTCGCCGACATCCCGCGCCTCGTGCATGAATTGCAAGGCCGCGATGCCGACGAGTCGAATCCCCGCTATCCGGGCGTTCTTGCCCAACTTGGCGCGGCGGACTGCCGGCGGTTCGGCGAGAGGTATCTCGCGGACACGAAAATTTACCGCACCGGCAAGGCCGTTTTCATCGACAAGATGCCGAACAACTTCCGCCACATCGGCTTGATCCACTTGATCCTGCCGAACGCGAAGATCATCGATGCCCGGCGCGCAGCCGTGGCCTGCTGCTTCGGCAATTTCAAGCAGTTGTTCGCGTCCGGCCAGGAATTCACCTACGGCCTCGAGGACATCGGCCGATATTATCGCAGCTATGTGCAGCTCATGGATCACTGGAATGAGGCGCTGCCCGGAAAAATATTGCGGGTCCAGCACGAGGATCTGGTCGGCGATTTCGAAGCGAACGTGCGGCGCATGCTCGACTTTGTCGGCCTGAACTTCGAGCCGGCGTGCCTGCAATTCTACAAGACCGAGCGCAGCGTGCGCACCGCGAGCTCCGAACAGGTGCGCCAGCCGATCTTCAAGGAGGGCTTGGATCAATGGCGCCACTTCGAGCCCTGGCTGGGTCCGCTGCAAGCCGCGTTGGGATCCTTGCTCGAGGCGCAGGATCGATGCAACGAGACAAACCGTTACGTATAAGATGTCATCGCGCCTATTGGCACCGCCGGGGTGAATTCAATGCCGATCCATCCGCTAAATCTCTCGCGACCGGGGTTCGGCGCCCTCGCCGCCTGCGCAGTCCTTGCCGCGGCGGGCGCCGTCGCGGCGCCGTCGCCGCCGTATCGGCCGATCACGCCGACGCTCGCGGATCGCACCGTCGTATTGGACGGGCGCCATTTGACGATCGGCGAGGTCGTGGACGTCGCGCGCTATGGCGCGAAGGTCGCGCTCTCGCCGGAGGCGCGGCAGCGCTCCGCCGACGCCTACGGCCTGCTGCTCGAGGCGGCGGCCGAGGGCGTGCCGGTTTATTGGTTCAATCGCGGATCGGGCGCGGCGCGGCAGCGGGAAATCTTCTCGGGAGATCCGAGTTCGCAGGGTAATAAACGGCTCCTGCTCGCGCGTCAACTGGCGAATTTCCGGCGCGGCGCGCTCACCGGCCTCGGCCCGGCAATAAACGACGAAGCGTTGGTGCGCGCGATGATGGTCGTGCGCGCCAACACGATGACCTACGAGGCGGCAAGTCCGGGGCTGACCCAAAGACTGCTCGACCTGCTGAACGATCGGATCACGCCGGTCGTGCTATCTCGCGGCACCGTCGGCGAGGGCGATCTCGGCCCGCTCGCCAACGTCGCGGCGACCATGGTGGGCGCCGGCGACGCCTATTATCACGGCGCGCGCATGCCGGCGGCGCAAGCGCTGAAGCGCGCCGGACTTGCGCCGCTGGCGCCGTTCGGCGCCGACGACAGCGCCCTCGAGAGCTCGAACGCCTACTTCACCGGCCAAGCCGCGCTGATGCTGGTCGATGCGCGCAAGGCGCTCTCCTGGGCGGATCTGACCTATGCGATCGACCTCAACGGCATGAACAGCAGCGTCTCGCCGCTCGCGCTGCCGGTGCAGGAAAATCGGCCGTTCAAATGGGTCAACTGGGATGCCGCGCGCGTGCTCGACATGATGCGCGGCAGCTATTTGTTCAATCTCGACGAGCGACGCATCATTCAGGATCCGGAGAGCCTGCGCGCCTCGGCGATACGCCAGGGGTCCGCCTGGGAGGCGTGGGCGCAATTGCGCGACGACTTGCTGATTCAACTGAATTCCTCGGATCACAATCCGGCGATACGGGTCGGATCGTCGCCGGGCGATTCCTGGGAATTGAGCACGCCGCAACTGCTCCAGTTTTACGTCAAAGGCGGCCCCTTGAGCCACGGCGAACACGGCTACATCTTATCGAACGCCAATTGGGATCCCTATCCGATCGCCAACGAGGTCGAAGCGTTCACGATCGCGCTCGCCAACATGGACGTCGCCGTGGCGCAGCGCATCTTGCGATTCACCGAACCCTTCTTCACGGTCATAGCGCCGCTGCCGGTGATGCAGGGCGAGCCCCGGCATTTCGGCGCGCCGTATGGCGGCGATATCGATTCGGCGGCTTTGATGCAGGATATCGACGGCTTGATCAACCCGGTACCGCCTGAGGGCAATGCCCTGTTTGCATCGGTCGAGGATCTGCAGGCGCAGACTCGCCTGACGATCGCGCGCGCGCGCCGGACGGTCGCCGATACGGTTGATCTGCTCGCCGAGGATTTGCTGACCGGCACCTATTGGCTCGACATGCGCAAGCTGCAGGACTCCAGCCGTGCCTTCGGACCCGCACCGACCGCGGTCTGGATCGCGTTCCGGCGCGCCGTGCCGTTCGCGGCGGACACCGGGCCGCCGTTGACGCGCCCGCCGCAGCGGATCGCCGCCGATTTCATCCGCACGCACAGCGCCGATACGTTCTACGGCGGCGATTCGCAAGCGGCCGGACCGCCGGATCGGCGCCACATCACCGAATGATCGCGAGCGCAGCCGCCGCGTACCGGATGACGGCGAGCGCGCAGCCCGGCGGGAGCCGGCATTGAAGGTCGCGCCGGGCGTTCCGGCGGTGCGCATTCGCTGGCGAATGTTCGCCTTTTTATTCGGCTTCGGCCTGCTCGCCTACATGCAGCAAAAGAGCATCACGGTCGCGGCGGCGCGCATCATGCCGGATCTGTCCTTGAGCCAGCTTGAAATCGGCTGGCTCGAACAGGCGTTCGTCATCGGCTACGCCGTGTTCCAAATGCCGGGCGGCATCTTCGGCCAGCGCATCGGCGCCAGGCGCACCTTTGTGATCATCGGCCTGATCGCCTGTCTGGCGATGATCGCGACGTCCGCGGGACCCGCGATCCTCGGTGGGCGCGCTCTGTTCGTGGAGCTGCTGAGCGTGCAGTTGCTCCTCGGGATCGCGCAGGCGGCGATATTCCCGGTCTCCGCCGGCGTCTTCGAAACCTGGTTTCCGCCGCGGCGCTGGGCTTACGTGCAAGGCATGCAGACGATGGGGCTGCAGCTCGGCGCGGCGATGACCCCGCCGCTGATCGCCACCCTGATGCACATCGTCGGCTGGCAGCAGGCGTTGTTCTGGACGACCCTGCCGGCGCTGGCGCTGATCGCCCTGTGGGCTTGGTATGCGCGCGATTCGCCGCGCGAGCATCCGGCGATGACGCCGGTTGAGCTCGCGGAGATCGGCGATCGGGCGGCGGCGAGTGTCGATGCGTCGATCGACGCCAAACAGCTGCTGCGCCTGCTTCGCGATCGCAATGTGCTGCTGTTGGCGCTCTCCTATTTGTGCATGAATTACGCATTCTATCTGCTCGCCAACTGGGTATTCCTGTACCTGATCCAAGAGCGGCACTTCTCCGTCCTCGAGAGCGGCTGGTTGGCGAGCGCGCCGCCGCTCGCCGCGGCGGCCGGCGCCGGCATCGGCGGGGCTCTCACCGGCCTCGCCTGTCGGCGATTCGGCGTTCGCAGCGGTTTTCGGCTCGTGCCGCTCGCCGCTTTGCCGGCCGCGGGGCTATTGCTGCTCTTCGCGGTGAATTGTTCCAACCCGTTCCTCGCGGTCGTCACGCTCGCCGTTTGCTACGGCTGCGTGGAATTGAACGAGGGCGCGTACTGGGGCGCCGCGATGATGGTCGGCGGCGGCGATACGATGGCGATCTGCGGCTTCATGAACACCGGCGGCAACCTCGGCGGCATCATCGGCATCCCGATCGTCGCCTACCTCTCCGGGCACCATCAATGGCACGCCGCGTTCTTGATCGGCGCGGGCTGCGCGCTGCTCGCCGCCGCCGCCTGGCTCGGCATCGACGCCGAGCGGCCTCAGGGTTCGCCGCCGCCGATTTCGGCGCGCCGCCGCTCCACGTAGGCGTCGAGCGCTTCGCGCACCGCGCCGTCCATCGGGGGTTCCTGGTATTCCCTGAGCGCCCGTTTCCAAAGGTCGGTGGCCCGTTGCGTCGCGTCCTTGGCGCCGCCCAATTGCCAATTCTCGTAGTTCTGCCAGTTTGAGAGCAGCGGCTGATAGAACGCGTCCTGGTAGCGCTCGATCGTATGCGGTTCGCCGAAGAAGTGCCCGCCGCTCGGCACCCCCTTGATCGCATCGAACCCGAGTTCCGGCTCATCGACGGCGATCGGTTCGAGGAACTCGATCATCATCTGCAGCATCTCGACATCCAACACGAGTTTCTCGTAGGAAGCGGTCAGCCCGCCCTCCTGCCAGCCCGCGGCGTGATAAACGAGATTGCCGTGGCCGAGGATCGCGCCCCACAGCGACATCTCGGTTTCGTAGGCTCCTTGCGCGTCCGCGGCGTTCGAGGCGCTTGCGTTGGAGGTGCGGTACGGCAGCCGGTAGCGGCGCGCCAATTGGCCGCTGGCGACGTTGGCGAGCGCATTTTCCGGCGTGCCGAACGCCGGCGCGCCCGAGCGCATATCGACGTTCGAGGTGAACGCGCCGTACATGACCGGCGTGCCCGGGCGCACCATTTGCGCGAGCGCAATTCCGAACAGCGCTTCGGCGTTCTGCTGTGCGAGCGCCGCGGCGAGCGACACCGGCGCCATCGCGCCCATCAGGGTGAACGGCGTGACGACCACGGCTTGCCCGAGCTCGGCCATCGCCATCAGTCCCTCGCTCATCGATGCATCGAAGCGCCGCGGGCTGTTCACCGAGATTATCGTGATCACCCCCGGGCTTTCGGCCATTTGCTGTGGCGTCAAGCCGCGCGCGATCGCCATCATCCGAATGCCGTCGAGCGCACGGCCCGCGCCGATCGCCGTGCAATGAAACACTTGATCGGAATAGAGGAGATTCGCGCGGTAGGTATCGAGGTGGCGGCTGTTCGCCGGCAGCTCGACCGGCGCGCAGACCTGATTGCCGATCAGATGGATCGCGTTGAAGTACTGCGCGAGCCGGATGAAATCGCAATAATCCCGAAAATTGCCGGGCCTGCGCCCGCGTTCGTTGTCATGCACGTTGGGCGGACCTGCGACCAGGCCGAAATTGAGGTGATTGCCTCCCAGATGCACGCGCTTTTCCGCATTGCGCGGCGTCAACGTGAACGTCGGTGGCGCGCTCGCCAGCGCCGACTGCAGAAGATCGCGATCGATGCGCACCAAGCCGCTGTTGCGGTCCACCTCGGCGCCCGCGGCCTTGAAGACCTCGAGCGCCCGCGGCGACATCACCTCGATTCCCAGCTCCTCGAGTATGCGCATCGAGGTCGCGTGGATCGCTTCGATCTGGTCCGCGGACAACACTTGCATCGGCGCATAGGGATTGACGACCTGGCGCCACGGCAGCTGCCGGATCCCCCCGTCCGCGGTGCGACGGCTGTGACCCCCCTGGCGGCGCCGCGGAGTCTGCATGACTCAGCGAGCCTCGCCGCCCGGCGTGGGCGGCCCGAGATCGCGGACTGCCGCGAACAGCAGATTCTGGAAATCGACGTCGGTGCGAAGCCGAATGGAATTGCCGGTCGGATCGATTTGCGTCATCAGGACCGCGACGATTCCGGTCCGCGGGCTTGCGAGCCACTCGGTGCCGAAGATCCCGCCCCAGGAGTAATCGCCGTTGAAATCCGCCTGCGGCGCGTGCAACGCGTCGATTTCCACGCCGACGCCGGACGGCCAGAGCTTGGCGTCGGTCGGATCCGTGATCCAGTTGGCGTGACTGACGGTAAGACCGCCCTCGCCGTCGGGCTTGTACATCGTCGCCAGCATCGGTGCTGTGCTTGGCGGGAGATAAAAGCCGGTGGCGTTCATCTTCAGCGGCGAGAAAATGCGCTCGCTGAGGAATTGCGGCAACGGCATGCCCGACACCACCTCGACGAGCCGGCCGAGAACGTCGTCCGCATAGCTGTAGCGCCAGCCTTGGCCGGGCTGAAAGTACAAGGGCATCGCGGCGATGCGGCGCACGGTATCGGCGAGCGATGCATGCGGATCCAGTTTCAGCGCGCCGTAGACCTTGGCGAGCGGCGTCTTCGTGTCGAAGCCCGGCAAATAGCCGAGGCCGCTCGTCTGGGTCAGCAAATCGCGGATCGTGATGTCGCGGGTCGCCGGTTCGGTGGTGATTTCGCCTTTGGCACCGACGCCGGTGAACACCTGCGGGTGTGCGAATTCCGGCAGAAAGCGCGCCAACGGGTCGTCGAGTTGGAATCGGCCCTCCTCGTAGAGCATCAGTACCGCGACGGCGGTGATCGGCTTGCTCATACTCGCGATGCGGAACCGCGTATCCAGCGTCATCGGCAGGCGCTGCGCGATGTTCCGGTAGCCGACCGCACTCGCGGCGACCAGCTTGCCGCCGCGAGCGACCATCAGCACGTAGCCGGGCGCCGTGTGTCGCGAAGCCTCGATACGGAAAAACTCGCTCATGGTGCGCAGACGCGCCGCCGACAGTCCCACCGATTCCGGGGCGGCGCGCGGCAAGGGCATAATCGCCGCAGAACCTGCGGCGGCCGCGGCGCCGGCGGTGCAAAACAGAACGGCAATGGCGCTCAAGCGTCGAATTCGCATCGGCATCCTCACTGCGGAAAATCGAGCAGCGTTTCGCGTATCCAGCCGAACAAGTGATCGGCATAAACGCGCTCCACCAGCAGCAATACCTCATCGGCCTGCAGTCCGAGCAGCGTGACCGTGATATCGGCGAGCCGCGCGGTCAGCGCTTGCATCGGCCGCGGCATCGAAGTGCTTTCGCCCAGGCGGGCCAGCAGATCCGCGGTACGTGCACCGCTCACGTGCAGTGCGACGATGCCGCCGGTCTGCAGGACCACGCAGGCGTCCGCGGCATCGGCCCAGTCCTTGCGCAGGGCGTCGATCGGCGCCGCCGCCGCGCACAACAGCCAGGTCTCCGAGGGGCTGCGCCACAGCAGAATGCAATCCGCGCCGCCGTTCGCAAACTGCGCGCGCAGCGCGTGCAACGGCGCCGGCAGAGCCTCGCCCAGCAAGCGGCGTAGCCGCGCCGAGCAAGTCTCGGCATCGAAATGGCGCAACGCGGCGACATGCACGCAAGCCTCGCGTTCGACGGCAATGCCGCGGGCGGCGAGCGCCACGCCCTCGGCGCTCGGTTTACCCACGCAGACGCTCGCCCGCCGGATCGATGAACGGCGCCTTGACGACTTCGGCTTCGATGCGCGCGCCGAGATGATGCACGCTCACCCGCTCGCCGAGACGTCCGCTGCCGCGCGAGAGCATGCCGAGGGCGACCGGCGCATTCAATTCAGGGCTCCAATAGCTCGAGGTCACATGCCCCTCGGTCGTTGCGGGCGGTGCGTCGGCGGCGATCTGCGCGCCGGTCGGCAGCAGCGTACGCCGGTCGAGCGGCGACAATGCCACCAACTGCAAACGCCGCGCATCGAGCGCGGCCGGCCGCGTCAGCGAGCGGCGGCCGACGAAATTCGCGGCTTTGCGCTCGAGCGCGCGCGCAAAGCCGATGTCGCCGGGCAAGGTGGTGCCGTCGGTATCGGTGCCGATGTGAATGTAGCCCTTCTCGGTACGCATGATTTCGAGCGCTTCGACCCCGTAGAGCAGCGCATCGAGCGCCGCCCCGGCCGTCAGTAGCCTCTCGAACAGCGCCACCGTGGCGTCGGCCGGCAGATTGATTTCATAAGCCAATTCGCCGCTGAAACTGGCACGCAGGATCCGCAGCGGCGCCTCGTCCAGCGTGCCGTCGCGGATCGTCATGTGGCGCATCGTTGCGGGCGAAAAGGCGGCATCGAAACCGGCCGCGGCCATCAAGCTCCAGGCCTTCGGACCGGCGACCGTCACGTTGCCCCAGCGCGAAGTCACCGGCGTCACCAATACCTTGAGATTAGTGAACTCGCATTGCAGCCATTCTTCGAACGCCGCCGCCGTCCGCTCGATGCCGGCGCTGGTCGTGTTGACCCAAAAATGCCGTTCGCCGAGGCGCGCGACGATGCCATCGTCGACGACGACGCCGTTCTCGTCGAGCAGCAGGCCGTAGCGCGCCTGGCCGACCGCCAACGTCGACATGTTGCCCACGTACATCAGATCGAGAAATTGCGCCGCGTCGGCACCCCATATTTCCAGCTTGCCGAGCGGCGAGCCGTCGAACAAGCCGACGCTCCTGCGCACCGCCGCCGCTTCACGCTGCGCGGCCGCGTGCAGGGTTTCCGGGCCCAGAGGATACGCCGCCGGCCGGCTCCAACGGCCGAACTGCTCGAACAGTGCGCCGTGCGCCGCGTGCCAGCGGGCGGCGGGCAGTTGCTTCAACGGCCGATACAGCGCGCCGACGCGCCGACCGACGAGCGCGCCGAACGTCACCGGCGCGAACGGCGGGCGAAATTTCGTCGTTCCCACCTGCGGCGGATCCCGCTGGGTCATTTCCGCCATCAGCACGAGCGCGTTGACGTTGCTGGTCTTGCCTTGGTCGGTCGCCATGCCGGTCGTCGTATAACGCTTGAGGTGCTCGACCGCGCGGTAATTCTCCAGCGCGGCGAGTCCGACATCGTCGACGGTGACGTCGTTTTGCAGGTCGACGAACTGTTTGCCGCGGGCCGCGGCGACGCGGCTCGAGGCGAGCGTGCGGCCGGCGCCGCCTACCGGCGCCGCCGGCACGGTGAAGCCGTGCGCGAGAGCCCGGCCCACTTCGGAGGCATGCAGGGCCGCCGCGTCCCTCGAAAACACGCCGGCGCAGGCGCCGACGCTGAAGAGTCCCGGCGCCGCGCCGTCCGGCACGAACATCGCGGATTCGTCGACCCAGCGCAGCTTGCCGCCGGCTTGCGAATGCAGATGCACGGCCGGCGCATGGCCGCCGGCGCTCAAGATCAGATCGCAATCGATGCGCTCGGGGCGTGCGCCGCGGCCGTCGGCCGTGCCCGCGACGCAGGCGCGCACCGCGGCCGTGCCGATCACTTTTTCGATCGCGGTGTTGGTCATGACCCGTAGATTGCCCGCATCGGCGGCGATGTCGGCGCTTGGCCGCCGGTCGAGCAAGGCGACGACCTCGATGCCGGCCGAGCGCAAGGACGCGGCGACGGCGTATGCCGAATCGCTGTTCGCCATTATGACGACCCGCCGGCCGCCGGCGACGCCGTAGGCGTGGGCAAATTTATCGGCCGCACCGGCGAGCATGACGCCCGGCCGATCGTTGTCCGGGAACAGCAGCGGACGCTCGAACGAGCCTTGCGCCGAGCATACCGAGCGCGCGCGAATCCGCCATAGCCGCTCGCGCAGGACGCCGCGCGCGCCCGGCGACGGCGCGTCCGCGGCGAGCAACTCGGTCGCGCACACGAGATTGTGATCGTATACGCCGAACGCCAGCGTGCGCGTCTGGATTTGCACACCGAGCCGCCGCGCGCTCGAGCGCAATTCGTCGATCTCGGGGTCGGCGCGCCAGCCGAGGGCGCCGCCCAGCTCGGCGCTCGATGTCAGCAGCATCGTGCGCGCGCCGGAGTGCGCGGCTGCGACCGCCGCGCTCAAGCCGGCGATGCCGGCGCCGACCACCAGAATATCGGTCGCGACCGAGACTTCCTCGTAGCGGTCCGGATCGGGCTTGGTCGGCGCGCGGCCGAGACCCGCCATGCGCCGAATCACCGGTTCGAACCAGCCCCAGCTCGGCCATTTGAACGTCTTGTAATAAAATCCGGCCGGCAGCAGCGGCGCGAGCCAGCGGTTGACGGCGCCGAGGTCCAGCTCCACGCTCGGCCAGCAATTGACGCTCTCGGCAATCAAGCCCTCGCTGAGTTCGACCAGGGTCGCGCGCTGGTTCGGCGTGCGCCGCGCGCCCTCGCCGACATCGACGATGGCCGTGGGCTCTTCGATGCCGCAGGAGAAGATCCCGCGCGGCCGATGCAACTTGAAACTGCGGCCGACCAGCCGTACGCCGTTGGCGAGCAACGCGGCGGCGAGCGTGTCGCCGTAAAAGCCGCTGTACGCACGGCCGTTGAACAGGAACGTGACCAGCCGCGAGCGGTCGATCCGGCGCCCGAGCGGCGCGGGCAGACGGTAGCCGCTCATGGCGGCGCGGGCTCGGCGATCGCGTAGACCAAGGATATCTCGTGCGTGACGGTGTGCCGCGCCAGATTGAACCATTGCCCGCAGCCGTTGGCGTGCCGCCAGCGCTCCAGGTGCAGGCCCTTGGGGTTGTCGCGAAAGAAGAGGTACTCGCCCCACGCTTGATCGGCGGCGTCGAGCGGCGGCCGCGCGATGTGGCTGGTGCCGCCGCAAACGAATTCGCTTTCGTCGCGCTTGCCGCACCACGGGCACGGAATCTGCATCATCGCGTCGGTTCCTCGATCCTTGGCTCAGTGCGCGATGCCCGAGGCGGCCGCTTCATCGATCAGGCGGCCGCTGTGGAATCGTTCGAGTTGAAAGGGCTCGGCGAGCGGATGATTCTCGCCGGTGGCGAGCGCGTGCGCGAACGTCCACCCGCCGGCCGGGATCCCCTTGAAGCCGCCGGTGCCCCAGCCGCAGTTGATGTACAGCTCGGGGATCGGCGTGCGTCCTATGATCGGGCTGGAATCGTGCACCACATCGACGATTCCGGCCCACTGACGCAGCATGCGCAGGCGGCTGTACGCCGGGAACATCGCCAGTACGCCCGCGAGGATCGATTGCGTGACGGCGAAGCTGCCGCGCTGCGCATACGACGGAAATAAATCGAGCATCGCCCCTATCACGAGTTCGCCCTTGTCCGACTGGCTGAGATAAGCTCCCGTGCCGGGCGATAGCACGACCGTGTCGAGCACCGGTTTCAAGGGCTCGCTCACCAGCGCCTGCAGCGCGTAGCTCGTGACAGGCAGGCGAAATCCGGCAAGTTTTGCGAGCAGCGAACTGTGGCCCGCGGCCGCTATGCCGATGCGTTCGGCGCGAATCTTGCCGCGGCTGGTCTCTACGCCGACGACGCGGCCGCCGGCGTGCAAGAACCCCTGTACTTCGCAGTTCTGAACGATGTCCACGTTCAGCCGCGAGGCGGCACGGGCATAACCCCAGGCCACCGCATCGTGCCGGGCCGTGCCGGCGCGCCGTTGCATAAAGCCGCCCTGCACCGGCATGCGCGCCCGCGGCGACAAATCCAATCCCGGCAGGAGCGCGCCGACCTGCTCGCGAGTCAACATTTGCGCATCGATGCCGTTCATGTGCATGGCGTTTGCCCAGCGCGACATCGCGTCGAGATCATGGCGGCTGTGGGCGAGCAGCACCAGGCCGCGCTGACTCAGCATGATGTTGAAATTCAGCTCTTTCGAGAGCTGCTCGTAGAGCTTCAGGGAGAAATCGTAGAGCCGCGCGCTTTCCGGATACAGATAATTCGAGCGCACGATCGTCGTGTTGCGCCCGGTATTGCCGCCGCCGATCCAGCCTCGCTCGAGCACCGCGACGTTGCCGATATGGTGGTTCTTCGCCAAATAATAGGCCGTCGCCAGCCCGTGCCCGCCGCCGCCGACGACCAGCACGTCGTAAGCGGGTTTCGGCGCGGCGTCCCGCCAGGCCGGCGACCAGTTCCGATGGCGCGCCCATGCGCCGCGCAGCAGCGACCACGCTGAATAATTACTTTGCATCGACCGCCAGTCTGCCCTCAAGGTGCGCGCAATACCAGTGGACGAATTGCGTAACGCCCGCCTCGTGCACCGGCGAATAAGGCGCCGGATCATACGCCGGCGACAGGACGCCGAGCTGATTTTCCTGACAGATGCGCCGATCCGCGTCGTTGGTCGCGAGCCACACCTGCGTCAATTCTTTCAGATCATAATCGACGCCTTCCACGGCGTCGCGGTGGACCAGCCATTTGGTGGTCAACTGCGTCTCGGTCGGTCCGATCGGCAGCATGCGGAAGGAAATCGCATGATCGCCGAGAACGTGGTTCCAAATCGACGGATAATGGTAGAGCAGCAGCGTGCCGACGTCGCGCAGGGCGACCTGCTCGCAGAGCGGCCGCCGCACGGCCGGCTGACCGTTCATCGTGAAGCTGACGTTGCCCTCGAGAAGCGGCATGCGCGTGGTCCGGTATTGACTGTCCGCGGCCATCAGAAATCGGCTCGGCAGTCCCGCCGCCTCCCATTGCGCCCACCTGGCGGCGACCCGCGGATCGTCCGCCGCTCCTTCTGGATGGGTCGCGCTCGGCTCCTCCGGAAAGGTGCGGATCAATTCCGGATGGTTTGCGCCGCAGTGGTAGCATTCGCGGTTGTTCTCCCAGACCAGCTTCCAATTGGCGCGCTCGACGATCGTCGATTCGAACGCGACCTTGGCCTCGTGCAGCCGATGCGGCAGCAGATACGGCTCGAGGTGCCGGCGCACCGGCTCGAAATCGTCGGGCTCCGCGGCGAGGGAAATCCAGATGTAGCCGGCGATGCTGCGGCAATGCACGGCCTTCAGGCCGTGTTGCGAGCGGTCGAAATCGCCGCCCATGTCGCGCGCCGAAAACAGGCGGCCGTCCAGATGGTACGTCCATGCATGATAGGGACAGACCAGGCGGGCGGCGCTGCCGCGCGCCAACGAACAGATTCGCGAGCCGCGGTGCCGGCAGCTATTGTGAAAGGCACGCAGCGCGCCCTGTCGATCGCGCACCACCAGGAGCGGATAATCGCCGACCTGTACGGTCATATAATTGCCCGGGTTCGGCACTTCGCAGTCATGCCCCACGAACAGCCAGTCGTGGTACCAGATCGCCCGCAGATCGATTTGGAAATCCTCCGGACTGCAATAAAAATCCCGCTGCAGGGCGGTCTCGGGCTTGCGCCGCCGCAATCGGTTCAAGATGGCGTCACGCGCGTTCATTTGGCATTCCCGGCTGAATAAAGGGGGGGGCTGGCACGCGCCTTACGATACCACCGCTGCGGCGCGCGCATGCGTCGCGCCCGCACAAGCGCCGGTCGCATCCGGAGCAGCGCGCATGCGGGGCGCCTCTGTAGGATCGCGGCATGGAATTCGAGACCGCCCATCCTTATATCCTGACCGCGACCTGTGCGAGCCGCATGGGCACGACGGCTGCGATCACCGGGTTCATCGCCGCCCACCGGCTGTACATCATGGAGATGCAGCAGTTCGACGACGTGCTGACCAAGCGCTTCTTCGTGCGCGTGACGTTTTGCGCGGTCGCCGGCGAGCGCTTCGACATCGACCGGCTGCGCGCGGACTTTGCGACGCCCGCCAATGCGGAGCAGATGCAGTGGGCGATACATGACGGCGCGCAGCGCAGCCGCGTGATGATCCTGGTATCGAAGCTCGATCATTGCCTCGAGGACCTGCTGTATCGGCACCGCATCGGCGAATTGCCGATGGACGTCGCCGCGATCGTCTCGAACCACGAGGAGATGCGGCCGATCGCCGAACGGCACCGGATCCCCTATCACTACATGCCGGTGACGCCGGCAAGCAAGAGCTCGCAGGAAGCCGCACTGCTCGAACTGATCGAGCGCAGCGCGACGGACCTCGTCGTCCTGGCGCGCTATATGCAGATCCTATCCGATGAGGTTTGCACGCGCCTCGGCGGCCGCGCGGTCAACATCCACCACTCGTTCCTGCCGGGGTTCAAGGGCGCCAAACCGTACCATCAAGCGCACGCGCGCGGCGTCAAACTGATCGGCGCCACGGCGCACTTCGTCACCGGCGACCTGGACGAAGGCCCGATCATCGAACAAATCGTCGAACGGGTCGACCACAGCTTCACACCCGACATGCTGGCCGCGGTCGGCCGGGACTCGGAACGGCGCGCGCTGTCGACCGCGGTGCGCCTGCTGCTCGAGAACCGGGTCTTTCTCGACGACAATAAGACCGTCATCTTCAAGTAGCCGCGGATTCAGGTCGCCGCCGCGCCGCCGCCGCTCTCCCCGCTCGCCCCGCTCGCCGGCGCGCGGCTTAATTTGCGCTCCGCGCTCGGCGGATGGCCGAATTGGCTGCGATAGCATTTCGAGAAGTGCGGCGGCGATTGAAAGCCGCAGGCGGCAGTGATGTCCATGATCGGCATCGCCGTCTGCAGCAACAGTTCACGCGCGCGCCGCAGGCGCATTTCCAGGTAGTAGCGCTTCGGCACGCAGTTCAAGTCGCGGCGGAACAGGCGTTCGATCTGGCGTCGCGACAAGCCGGTGGATTTGGCGATCTTGTCGAGCGACAAGGGCCTTTCGATGTTCTCTTCCATCAACTGCGCGACGCGAATCAGGCCGCGGCTCGCAGGTCCGATCTGCGCGCGCAGCGGCACGTATTGACGGTCGGTGTCGTTGCGCACCCGCTCGACGATGAATTGCTCGGAAACCAGCTGCGAAATCCGCGGCCCAAGCTTCAATTGAATCAGGTGCAGCATCAGATCGAGGGGCGCCGTACCGCCGGAACAGGTGTAGCGATCGCGGTCGATCGTGAACAATTGATCGCTGATGCGCACCCGCGGGAATTCCTCGCGCAACGAGGAGAGATTTTCCCAATGAATCGTCGCCTTGAATTGATCGAGGAGCCCCGCGCGGGCGAGAGCGTAGCCGCCGGTGCAGAGCCCGCCGAGGGGCACCCTGCGTTCTGCGAGGCGCCGCAGCTGCGCGAGCAGCGGCGCGGTGACGGCTTCGCGCACGTTGATGCCCCCGCAGACGAACAGTATGTCCACGGGACCCAATTTCTCGAGCGCGACGGTCGGCGTCAACGACAGACCGCCGCTCGACGGCACCGTCTGGCCGTCGAGGCTCGCGATCGACCATTGATAGATGTCGCTGCCGACCAGGCGATTCGCCATGCGCAGCGGTTCCAAGGCATTGGCGACGGCGATCAGGGAGTAATTCGCCAGGGTCAAGAACGCATACCTGCATTTGCGCAGCACGGCGGCGGTTTCCATATGCAGCCTCCATGGTTGCCCAGCCGATAACGCGGCCGTGCGATTATGCCATTTTGGCGGCGCGATTGTCCTTTTTCGGTACGATTCTGTCGCTTTCCAGACAGCCTCAGTGGAGCGCACGGGGCGTCGGTGGTCAAGTTCTGACGCATTTCCAACAGCGATTGTCGCAATTGGCCTCACCTTTGGCGGCGCGCTGGTTACACTGCCGCTGAAATTCACGACGGAGATCCGGACCGATGAAAACTCATGCGCGCGTCGTCGTCATCGGCGGCGGCGTGGTGGGCGTCAGCACGCTCTATCACCTGGCTTTGAAGGGTTGGTCGGACGTGGTGCTGTTGGAGCGCGCCGAGCTGACCGCCGGTTCCACGTGGCATGCGGCGGGTCTGTTGCCGCTATTCAACATGAGCTACACGGTCGGTCAACTGCACAAGTACTCCGTCGACCTGTATAAGCGCCTGCCCGCCGAGACCGGCCAGGACACGAGCTTCCATGTCACCGGCAATCTGCGCCTCGCGACCTGCCGCGATCGTATGGACGAGTACCAGAAGTACTGCGGTACCGCCAATACGATCGGCGTGCCGTTCCAAATCATCGGCCCGCGGCAGGTACGCGAGCTGTGGCCGCTCCTCGAACTCGGCGACGGCGCGGGCACGCCGAAGATCGTCGGCGCTCTGTATCACCCGGACGACGGACACATCGCGCCGGCGGATTTGACGATGGCCCTGCGCAAGGGCGCGAGGAGCCGCGGCGCGGAAATTTACGAACAAACCACGGTCGTCGGCGCGCAGCGCAGCGCATCGGGCGAGTGGCGCCTGTCGACCAACAAGGGTGAGATCGTCGCGGAGCACGTCGTCTGCGCGACCGGCAATTACGCGCGGCAGACCGGCACCCTGTTCGGCATCAACGTCCCGTCGGTTCCAGTGGAGCACCAATACATCGTCTACGACGAATCGGCGGAACTCAAAGCCTACCGCGGCGGCGGCGGCCGCGAACTCGCGGTATTGCGGGAATCCGACAAATCCTACTATCTGCGCGAAGAGCGCATGGGCTGGATCCTCGGCCCTTACGAGGCCGGCGCTCCCGCCCGCTTCGCCGACGGCGTACCGGAGTGGTTCGGCAAGAGCCTGTTCGAAGGCGATTTGGAGCGCCTGCTGCCGCATGTCGAAGCGGCGACGCGGCGCGTGCCGGCGCTCGCCGCCTGCGGCATCAAGGACATCGTCAATGGCCCGATCGCCTATACGCCGGACGGCAGCCCGCTGGTCGGCCCCGCCTGGGGGTCGCGCAACCTGTGGCTCAACGAAGGCCATAGCTTCGGCATCACCGCGGCCGGCGGATCCGGCTGGCAGCTCGCCGAGTGGCTGGTCGAGGGAGAACCCGGCATCGACATGGCGGCCGTCGATCCGCGGCGCTACGGTCCGTATACCGGCAAACGCTACGTCGTGCAAAAGAACGAGGAGACCTACCGCAACGTCTTCGTGATTCACTATCCGGATGAGGAGCGCGCCGACGCGCGTCCCGCGAAGACCAGTCCGGTCTACGACAAGCTCGCCCGCCACGGAGCGGTATTCGGCCAACGCTACGGCTGGGAACGCGCCAACTGGTTTGCGCCGCCCGGCGTGCCGCGCGAGGACCAATGGAGTTTCCGGCGCTCCAACTACTTCGAACACGTCGGCAACGAGGCGCGCCGCATGCGCCGCGACGTCGGCATCATCGATCTTACGCCGTTCACGAAGCACGAGATTTGCGGAGCCGGCGCGGAGGCGTGGCTCGACGGGCTGGTCGCCAACAAGGTGCCGACCAAGATCGGCCGCATCGCCCTTTGTCACGCCTTGACCACGCGCGGCGGCATCCGCTCCGAGTTCACGATCACGAAGATCGGCGAGAACCGTTTCTACGTCGTCAGCGCCGGCGCCGCGGAGCGCTACGATGCCGACTACCTGGTGAAAATGCTGCCGCCGGACGCGGGCGCGACCGTCAGCCTGCGCAACATCACGACGAGCCGCGGCTGTTTCGTCGTGGCGGGGCCGCGCTCGCGCGAGGTCTTGGCAGCGATTGCGGATACGCCGCTGGAAAACGAAGCGTTCCCGTGGCTCACCGGGAAAATCGCCGAAGTGGGCCTGGCAACCGATGTGTATATGTTGCGCGTGAACTTCGTCGGCTCCCTGGGGTGGGAATTGCACTTCCCGATCGAGTATGCGCATCACCTGTTCGATGCGCTGCTGGCGGCCGGGGCGCCGTACGGCATCGGCCTGGTCGGCATGCGCGCGATGGAATCCTTGCGCCTGGAAAAATCCTACCGCATGTGGGGCACGGACTTGACGCGCGATTACACGCCCTTCGAGGCCGGGATGGAGCGTTTCGTGCGCCTCAACAAAGGCGCGTTCATCGGCCGAGAGGCTTTGCAGGCGCAGCTCGCCGCGGGCGTTCCGCATCGATTCATCACCCTCGAGGTTCACGGGGTCGGCGACGCCGATCCGCTCGGCAACGAGCCTCTCTACGATGCCGGCGGCCGGCTCGTCGGCCGCGCAACCTCCGGCTACTACGGCCACACGCTCGGCAAGAGCCTCGCGATCGGTTACGCCGAGCCCGCCTTTGCCGCGCCCGGCACGCAGTTGCGGATCGAGATCCTCGGCGAACGCAAGCAGGCGAGCGTGCTCGTCGACTCGCCTTACGATCCGCAGAACGAGGATTTGAAGGCTTGAGAACGCCCCGGTCCGATCCATGAACAAACAGAAATTCTCGGCGTTCTCGCTGTTGTGGCGCGGCCTGTCGCGGCACCGCAGCTGGCAGGCGCAGTGGCGCAAACCGCAGCCGAAGCCGAGCTACGATGCGCTGATCATCGGCGGCGGCGGCCACGGCCTCGGCGCCGCCTATTATCTGGCGCAGGAACACGGACTGACGAACGTCGCAGTACTCGAAAAGGGCTGGATCGGCGGCGGCAACACCGGCCGCAACACGACCATCATCCGCTCGAATTATCTGTTCGACGAGAGCGCGGCGCTTTACGATCATTCGCTGAAGTTGTGGGAGAACCTGTCGCAACGGCTCAACTACAACGTCATGTTCTCGCCGCGCGGCGTCATGATGCTCGCGCACACGGTGCACGACATCCAGGTATTCAAGCGCCACGTGCACGCCAACCGCTGCAATGGCGTCGATAACGAATGGCTGGAACCGCCGCAGGCGAAGGCATTCTGTCCGCCCCTCAATATCGAAGAGAACATCCGCTATCCCGTGCTGGGCGCGGCGCTGCAGCGGCGCGGCGGAACCGCCCGGCACGATGCCGTCGCCTGGGCCTATGCGCGGGCGGCCGACGCCCTGGGCGTGGACATCATCGAAAACTGCGAGGTCACGGCGATCCGCCGCGATTCTGAGGGCCGCGTGCAGGCGCTGGAAACGACGCGCGGTCCGATCGCCGCGCGCAAGGTCGGCGTTGCGGCGGCCGGCCATACGAGCGTCGTGCTCGGCATGGCCGGTGTGCGCTTGCCGCTCGAGAGCTACCCCTTGCAGGCGCTGGTTTCGGAGCCGGTCAAGCCGATTTTTCCCTGCGTCGTCATGTCCAATACCATTCACGCCTACATCAGCCAGTCGGACAAAGGCGAGCTGGTGATCGGCGCGGGCACCGATGCCTACACCTCGTACACGCAGCGCGGCGCGCTGCACGTCAATGCGCATACCCTCGATGCGATCTGCGAATTGTTTCCGACCTTCCGCCGCCTGCGCATGATGCGCAATTGGGGCGGCATCGTCGACGTCACGCCGGACCGCTCGCCGATCATCGCCAAGACGCCGGTGCCCGGACTGTACGTCAACTGCGGGTGGGGCACCGGCGGCTTCAAGGCGACGCCCGGCGCCGCGCACCTGTTCGCGTGGACCATCGCCCGGGACGAACCGCACCCGCTTAACGCGCCGTTCACGATCGAGAGATTCCGCGACGGCCGCTTGATCGACGAGGCCGCGGCCGCGGCGGTCGCCCACTGAACGGCACGCACGATGCTGCTCATCGACTGCCCGTATTGCGGCGAACGCCCGGAAATCGAATTCGCCTACGGCGGCGAGGCCCACCTCGAGAGGCCGCCGAATCCCGCGGAATTGGACGATCAGCGCTGGGCCGAATACCTGTACATGCGCAGCAACACCAAGGGCGTCTATGCCGAGCGCTGGCGGCATGCGCGCGGCTGCGGGCGCTTTTTCAACGCGCTGCGCGACACGACCACCGATCGGTTCCTGGCGAGCTACAAGGTCGGCGAGCCGCGGCCGCAACTCTCGCCGCCGGCGGGACCTGCGGCATGAACGCCTGGCGCACGCCCGACGGCGGCCGAATCGACCGCTCGCAACGCCGCCGATTCCGCTTCGACGGCCGCGGCTACGAGGGGTTTGCCGGCGACACGCTCGCCTCGGCCCTGCTCGCCAATGGCGTGCACCTCGTCGGCCGTTCGTTCAAATATCACCGCCCGCGCGGAATCCTGGCCTCGGGCGCGGAGGAGCCGAACGGCCTCGTGACCGTGCGCCGGGATGCGGCCCGCGTCACGCCGAACCTGCGCGCCACGCAGGTCGACTTGTACGATGGCCTGGAAGCGGTCAGCCAGAACCGCTGGCCGAGCCTCGGGCTCGATTTCGGCCGCGTCAACGATTGGCTGTCGCCGTTCTTTCCGGCCGGCTTTTACTACAAGACTTTCATGTGGCCGAAGAGCGCGTGGAAGTCCCTGTACGAACCCTTGATCCGCCGGGCGGCCGGACTCGGCATTGCGCCCTCGCAAGCGGACCCCGATCGCTATGCGCAGTGCTACGCGCACTGCGACGTGCTGGTCGTCGGCGGCGGTGCGGCCGGTTTGGCCGCCGCTCTCGCCGCCGCGGACGACGGCGCGCGCGTGATCCTGTGCGATCAACAAAGCGAATTCGGCGGCGGTCTGCTCGCGCTGCGCGGCGCCCGCATCGAAGGCACGGAGCCGGGCGCCTGGGCCGAACGCAGCGTCGCCGCCTTGGCGAAGAATCCGCGGGTCGTGTTGCTGCCGCGAACCACGGCGTTCGGTTACTTTGCGCACAATCTAGTCGGCCTGAACGAGCGCCTGACCGACCATCTGGCGCAACCCGAACCGCGGCGCGCGCGCGAACGGCTGTGGCAGGTGCGCGCGCGCGCCGTGGTGCTCGCCACCGGCGCGATCGAACGGCCCCTGGTGTTCCCCGGCAACGACCGGCCCGCAATCATGCTGGCCGGTGCGGCGCGCGAGTTCTTGAACCGCTACGGCGTACGCGTCGGCGCGCGCGCCGTGCTCGTGACCGCGGGCGATGCCGCTTACGCGGCCGCGCTCGACTTGCACGCGGCCGGCGTATCGATCGCGGCGATCGCCGATTTACGCCCGCAGGCGAACGGGATATTGCCGACGGCGGCGCGCCAAGCGGGCATCGAGGTGCTGACGGCGGCGACGGTGCTCGGCACGCTCGGCGGGCTGCGCGTCAATGAAATCGCTCTCGGCCGAACCGACGGCTCCGGCGAGGTGCGGCCGACCCGAAGACTGCGCTGCGATGTCGTGCTGATGTGCGGCGGCTATACGCCGAGCGTCCACCTGTTTTCGCAGTCACGCGGCAAACTCGTTTGGAACGAAGCCTTGCAATGCTTCGTGCCGGGGCGCTCCGCCGAATGCGAGCGCTCCGCGGGCGCCTGCCGCGGGATCTACGCGCTCGGCGAAGCGATCGAGGACGGCTTCGCGGCCGGAGCGGCGGCGGCGCCGGCGAACAGCGGCAAGCGCCGCCGCATTGCCGTGCAGGAAGCTGCCGCAAGCCACGACGCCTTCCTCGGCGCTCTGCCGCAGATGCATCTGGTGAGCACCGATAAGGCATTCGTCGATTGGCAGCACGACGTGACGGCCCGGGATCTGCTGCTCGCGACGCGCGAGGGATTCCGCTCGATCGAGCACGTCAAGCGCTTCACGACGACCGGCATGGCCACCGATCAGGGCAAGACCTCGAATTTGAACGCGCTTGCGATCGTCGCAGCGGCCGTCGAGGCGCCGATTCCCGAGGTGGGGCTGACCACCTTCCGCATGCCGTATACGCCGACGAGTTTCGGCAGTTTCGCCGGCGCATCGCGCGGCGACCTGTTCGACCCGGTGCGCCGCACGCCGCTGCACGAATGGGCGGCGGCCGAGGGCGCGGTATTCGAAAACGTCGGCCTTTGGAAGCGGGCGCGCTATTTCCCGCGGCACGGCGAGAGCATGCACGAGGCCGTGGCGCGCGAATGCCGCAGCGTGCGCGCCGCGTGCGGGATATTCGACGGCTCGACGCTCGGCAAGATCGAAGTGGTCGGCGCGGACGCCGCCGAGTTCATGAATCGGCTGTACATCAACAACTGGTCGAGCCTCGGCGTCGGCCGCTCGCGCTACGGGATTCTGTGCCGCGACGACGGCTTCGTCTACGACGACGGCGTGGTGGCGCGCCTCGCCGCAGATCGATTCCACGTGACGACCACGACCGGCGGCGCCGCGCGCGTGCTCGCCATGATGGAGGATTATCGTCAGACCGAGTGGTCCGCGCTCGAGGTGTGGCTCACGTCGACCACCGAGCAATGGGCCGTGATCGCGGTGCAGGGGCCGAACTCGCGCCGCGTCCTCGAGGGGCTCGTCGACGGCATCGACATCGGCCCCGCCGCGATGCCTCATATGGCCGTCGCCGAGGGCCGCATTTGCGGCGTGCCGATGCGTTTGATGCGCGTGAGTTTCACCGGCGAGCTCGGCTTCGAGGTGAACGTCGCCGCCGATTACGGCTTGGCGGTTTGGCGCGCGCTTCATGCCGCCGGCGCCGCCCACGGCATCTGTGCTTACGGCACCGAGACGATGCACGTACTGCGCGCGGAGAAAGGTTACATCATCGTCGGTCAGGACACCGACGGCACCGTGACGCCCGATGATGCCGGCCTGAACTGGGCGATCGGCAAGACCAAGGCCGATTTTGTCGGCAAGCGTTCGCTGCAGCGCGCCTCGATGCGCGCCGCGACGCGCAAGCAGCTGGTCGGCCTGCAGAGCCGCGACGGCAAGACGCTGCTCGAGGAGGGCGCGCAGCTCGCCGAGACCGCCGGCCAGGTGCCGCCGATGCGGCTGATAGGCCACGTCACGTCTTCGTATTTCAGTGCGGCTCTCGGCCGCCCGATTGCCCTCGCCATGGTCGCGGGCGGCCGCGCCCGCGAAGGTCGGACGCTGTACGTGCCGATGCCGGACGGCGACGTCGAGGTCGAAGTCACATCCACGGTATTTTACGACCCCAGCGGAGCACGAGTGCATGCCTGAAATCGCCGCGCGCAGCCTTGCCGATTTCGCCGCCAACACGTGGATGAACGTCGTGCCGCCGGCGGCACGCTGGATATTGCAGGGCGCAGGCGAGGCGCGCGCTGCGGCCGCGCGGGCCTTCGGGGTCGCGCTCACCGAGGAGCCGTGCCGGGCTCGCGTCCACGGCGAGCGCGCCAGCCTCTGGCTCGCTCCGGAGGAATATCTGCTGCTCGCGCCGGCCGCCGATGCGGCGGCGGTCGGCGGCGCGCTGGCCGCGGCCTTGAGGCCGATCGCGCATTCCCTGGTCGACGTCGGCCACCGGCAAGTCGGCATTGAAATTCACGGCCCGCAGGCGGCGCGGATCTTGAACGGCGCCTGCCCGCTTGATTTCGACGCCGCCGCGTTTCCCTGCGGCGCGTGTACGCGAACCGCATTCGCGAAGGCGGATATCGTCCTGTGGCGCACGCGCGCGGACGCATTTCGTCTCGAAGTGGCGCGCTCCTTCAGCGCCTATGTGGCGGCGCTGCTGGCTGAAATCGCCATCGACTACCTGCCCTGCGCTGGCGCGGGCGCACAGAGTGCCGACCGAGGGATCGCGAGCGGCGTCGCAAAATTACCACCCTAAACGGATATTCAATTTAAGTGCAATGAATTAAAAATTAGAATTTACATTAATTAACTTTTATAATATATTGAAAATTATCTAATATTATTTTCTAGAATCCATCTTGATTCTGCTAGATGCTTGATTCAGAATATTCGGGATAACCGTGGCCAAATATAATTGAGCGTTCCTTCAACCGGGCCGGCCTTCCAAGGGGATCTAGCCAATGAATTCGAAACTCTCGTATGCGATTGCCGCGATCCTGGGAGGCGTGTCCTTCGCAGCGTCCGCCGCGACGCCGGCGAACGCAGCCGGCGCCGATGCCGATGCCAATGCCAATGCCAACGCGGACGTGCTGCAGGTGATCACGGTCACCGCGCAGCGGCGCACGCAGAGCATGCAAGACGTGCCGATCTCGATGCAGGCGTTTACCGCGCAAACGCTGAAGCAACTTAACATCTCGACCTTCGACGACTACGTCAAATATCTGCCGAACGTGTCGACCCAGAACAACGGCCCGGGCCAGAACGAGGTGTTCATGCGGGGCTTAAGCGCCGGCGCGCAGGCGAGCCAGGGCAGCGGTTCGACGGGCCTTTTTCCGAACGTCGCGATTTACTTGGACAATCAGTCCGGCCAGCTGCCGAATCGCAATCTCGACGTCTATGCCGCCGACCTGAACCGCATCGAGGTTCTGGAAGGTCCGCAGGGCACGCTGTTCGGCGCCGGCGCCGAGGCCGGTGTGATCCGCTACATCACCAACGAACCGAAGCTCGGCGTGACCGAGGGCAACGTGCAAGCCGGTTACGGAGTGACCGCCCACGGCGATCCGAACTCGAACTTGTCGGCCGTGCTGAACCTGCCGCTGATCGGCGACACGCTGGCCGTGCGCGGCGTGATCTACGACGACAGCCGCGGCGGCTATATCGACAATGTGCCGGCGACCTTTACGCGCCAGAACACCGACATCGGCATCCACTATGCGAACTATGCGGGCGGCGTCCCGCCGAATGCGCCGGTCATCAACAACTACAACATCGCGGCGAAGGCCATCAACCCCGTCAGGTACCAGGGGATGCGCCTGGAGGCGCTGTACAAGATCAACGATGACTGGAACATACTGCTTTCGCAGACCTACCAGGACATGAATTCGCAGGGGGTGTTCTACCAGCAGCCGAACGCCTCGGACGGCGCGGCGCTGCAGCCGCTCGAAGTCACGCTGTTCAACAATGCCTACGACAAGGACAAATTCGAGAACACGGCGTGGACGGTCAACGGCAAGTTCGGCGTTTTGAAGGCGGTGTACACCGGCGGCTACCTCGTGCGCCACGTCGAACAGACCGGCGACTACACGAACTACGCACGCGGCGTCTATGCCGATTACTACCAGTGCTACGGTCCGGGTTCCGGCGGCGAGGCGAGCCTCGCGCCGACCTGCTTCTCGCCGCGCGCGACCTGGCATTCGATCGAACGCAACGAGCACATGCAGCACGAATTTCGCCTGAGCACTCCGGACGATTGGCGCCTGCGCGCGATCGTCGGCGCCTACTTCGAGGAGAACAAACTCTTCGACCAGACCGCCTGGAATTACAAGAGCATTCCGGCGTGCACCGCGAACGGCGCGGCCGGCACGCCGGGCAATTCCGGCTGCCTGTCGGACGTCGGCACCTTTCCCGGGACCAGCGTCGAAAATCCCGGCGTGCAGAGCGACAACACCTCGTTCTTTCAAGATACCCGCAGAGAAACCAAGCAGACCGCCATCTTCGCGTCGGTGGACTTCGACCTGATTCCGAAAGTCCTGACGCTCACCGTCGGCACGCGCCACTTCCGCTTCGACAACTCCTCGCAGGGCAGCGTCATCAGCAGTTTCGGCTGTTTCGATGCCGGCACGCCGGTCGGCGGATGCCACAGCCCGTTCTACTCCTACAACCTGGACTCGCAGAATCTCAGCGACACGGAGTCCGGCTACAAGAGCCGCGGCAATCTCACCTGGCACGTGACGCCCGATGTCATGCTCTACTACACGTTCTCTCAAGGGTTCCGGCCGGGCGGTTTCAATCAGAACGGCGGTACGCAGCACATCACCGGGCCGGACGGGAACGCGCAGTACATCCTGCCGAAGTCGTATCTATCCGACCAGTTGACGAACAACGAAATCGGCTGGAAGACGGAATTCCTGCAGCACCGCCTGCAGTGGAACGGCGCGCTCTACCGGGAGAACTGGAACAACGTCCAGATCGCTTTCTTCGACCCCGGCATCGGCCTCGGCAACTTGTTCTTCGACACCAACGGCCAGGACTTCCTCGTCAAGGGCATCGAGACCTCGCTCGTGGCCCGGGTCACCACCGGGCTGACGCTGCAGGGCGCGGCCTCCTGGAACCAGAGCCGGCAGACGAATTCGCCGGCGCTGATCGACAACAATCCCGCGAGCGTGAACGTCGGCAAACCGATCACCCAGTACTGCCCGGGCGGCACCGCGTGCCAGGCGGTCACCAACCCCTTCGGTCCCATCGGCGCGCCGAGCGCGAATGCGCCGCCGATTCAGTTTTCCCTGCGCGCGCGCTACCAGTGGAGCATCGCGAGCTACGACGCCTTCGTTCAAGCCGGCGCGGTCCACACCGCGCATTCCTTCACGCAGTCGGGTTCGAATCCGACCTTCGCGCAAGGCACAGCCGTCAGCACCTCCCGGTTGCGCTTCGAGAACCCGGCCTATACGACCTACGATGCGTCGATCGGCGTCGCCAAGGATGCCTGGAACGTGCGTATTTTCGGCGAAAACCTCAGCAATTCGCACAGCAGCGTGTTCACCAACACCGATCAGTTCATCGTCGCGCAGACCGTCCTGCGGCCGAGGGTGATCGGCGTCTCCTTCGGCTATAAATTCTGAGGGCTGAAATCGGCGCCGCGCTGCGGTCAGCGCTGCGCCGTGCGCCAGTCGGCGGCGGCGTGAAACGGCGCGTCCGCCGCCGCGAGCATGCCGCGGCCGAGAATGTGGTCGGCGGCCTTTTCGGCGAGCATGATCGTCGGCGCGTTCAGGTTGCCGGTGGTCAGCGAGGGCATGATGGATGAGTCGACGATGCGCAGCCGGTCGATTCCGTGGACGCGCGTTTGCGGATCGACGACCGCCAGCGGGTCGCCGGCGGCGCCCATCTTGCAGGTGCAGGACGGGTGATACGCGCTTTCCACCTTGGCGCGGACGAAGGCGTCGATTTGTTCGTCGCTGCGCACATCGGCGCCGGGCTGGATCTCGCGGCCGCGGTAGCGGTCGAAGGCCGGCTGCGCGAAGATTTCCCGCGTCAGTCGCACGCAGGCGCGCATCTCGGTCCAATCGTCCGGGTGGCTCATGTAATTGAAGAGAATCCGCGGCTTCTCGAACGCATCGGTCGAGGCGAGGCGGACCCAGCCGCGGCTTTTGGAGCGCATCGGCCCGACGTGCGCCTGGAAGCCGTGCTCTTGCGCCAAGGCGGAGCCGTCGTAGGCGACCGCCAAGGGCAGAAAATGAAATTGAATGTCCGGATACGGTATCCCCGGTCTGCTGCGTACGAACCCGCAGGTTTCGAAATGGTTGGTCGCGCCGAGACCGTCCTTGAACAGCAGCCAGCGCAGGCCGATCCGCGCCCTGGCGAGCGGCTTGATCGATGGATACAGGCTGACCGGCTCCTTGCAGGCGACCTGAAAATAAAATTCCAGATGATCCTGCAGATTCTCGCCCACTCCCGGCAAATTCTGCACGACCGGAATGCCGAGCGCGCGCAGTTCCTCGGCCGGGCCGATGCCGGATAACTTCAAGAGCTGCGGGGAATTGATCGGACCGCCCGCGACGATCAACTCCCGGCCGATGCGCGCGGTGTGCGCCGCGCCGCCGCGGCGAAACTCGACGCCGACGGCGCGCTTGCCGTCGAGGAGAATTCGCGTCGCCAGCGCGTGCGTCAAGACGCGCAGATTGGCGCGGCGTATCGCCGGCCGCAGGTAGGCGTTCGCCGCACTGCTTCGCCGGCCATTCGCGACCGTCATATCCATGCGGCCGAAGCCCTCCTGCTGCGCGCCGTTGATATCGGCGGTCGGCGGGTAGCCGGCTTGAGCGGCCGCCGCCAGCCACGCGGCGTGCAGCGGATTCTCCAGCGAACCGTAGCGCGTTGCGAGCGGCCCCGCGTCGCCGCGATACCGGTCGCCGCCCGCGGCGCGCGTCTCCGCGCGGCGAAAATACGGCAGCACGTCGCGGTAGCCCCAGCCGGTGGCGCCCTCCTGCCGCCAGCGCTCGAAGTCTTGCGGATTGCCGCGCACGTACACCAGGCCGTTGATCGACGAGGATCCGCCGAGGACCTTGCCGCGCGGCGTATGCATTCGTCGGCCGCCGAGCTGCGCTTCGGGCTGCGAGTGATACAACCAGTTGTACTTCGGCATGTTCATCGGAATCGACAATGCCGACGGCATTTGGATGAATACCGAGCGGTCGGAGCCGCCGTATTCGAGCAGCAGCACGCTCGCCGCGCCGTCGGCGCTCAGCCGGTCGGCGAGCACGCAGCCCGCCGAGCCCGCGCCGACGATCACGTAGTCGTAAAGCATTTCGGCCAAGATCCGCCGCTCCGTCAATAAGGCGCATCGACGTCGCCCATCGCGACGTAGACGCTCTTCAACTGCGTGTAATGCTCGATCGCCGCGCGGCCGTTCTCGCGGCCCAACCCCGACATCTTGTAGCCGCCGAACGGCAGTTCGATCGGCGTCACATTGTAGTGGTTGATCCAGCAGGTTCCGGCCTGCAAGCGCGCAATCACGCGATGCGCGCGCGTCAGATCGTTGGTGAATACTCCGGCCGCCAGTCCGAATGGCGTCGCATTGGCGCGCTCCACGACCTCGTCCTCGTCGTCGAACGCCAGAACCGACATCACGGGTCCGAAGATCTCTTCGCGCACGATCGTCATGTCGTCGTCGCAGGCATCGAACACCGTCGGCGCCACGAAATAGCCGTTGGCAAGATCGCCGCCCGTCACGCGACCGCCGCCGCTCAGGACACGGGCGCCCTCGGCGCGGCCGCTGGCGATGTACGCCAATACCTTGTGCATGTGCTGTTCGCTGATCAGCGGGCCCACCTGGGTTTGCGGGTCCAGCGGATCGCCGATGCGCATTGCGGCCACGCGCGCCAGCAGGCGTTCTAGAAAACCGGCCATTATCGAGCGCTGCACGAACACGCGCGTGCCGTTCGAGCACACCTGGCCGGACGAATAGAAATTCGCGAGCAGCGCGCCGCCAACGGCGTTGTCCAGCTTGGCGTCGGCGAAAACGATCAGAGGAGACTTGCCGCCGAGTTCGAGCGTGACGGTCTTCAGGGTCTGCGCCGCATCGGTCATGACGTGCTTGCCGGTGCCGACTTCGCCGGTCAGCGAGACTTTGCGGATATCCCGATGGCGCGTCAGCAGGCGGCCGGTATCGGCGAATCCCTGCACCACCTGGAACAGACCCGCCGGCAATCCGGCCTCGAGAAGAATCTCCTGCAATTTGACCGCGCTCAGGGGCGTAAGCTCCGCGGGCTTGAAAATCATCGCATTGCCGAATGCAAGCGCCGGCGCGGCTTTCCAACAGGCGATTTGCAGCGGATAGTTCCAGGCGCCGATTCCGGCGACCACGCCGAGCGGCTCGCGCCGCGTATAGCCGAACGCCTGCGCGCCCAAGTCGATCTGTTCGCCGCTCAGGCTTTGCGCCAGCGCCGCGAAATATTCCAGGCATTCCGCCCCGGAGAGGATGTCGACGACCCGCGTCTCTTGTATCGGTTTGCCGGTGTCGCGCGTCTCCAGTTCGGCGAGCGCATCGTTGCGCGCGCGCAGCAGCGCCGCCGCGCGCCGCAACACGAGCGCGCGCTGCGCGCCGCTGCGCCTCCCCCATTCGGCCTGTGCGCGCAGAGCCGCCGCGACCGCGCCGTCGACTTCGGCCGCGCCGTCGACGGTCACGTAGGCGAGCACGGCGCCGGTCGCCGGATTGATCGTTGCGAAGCGCTCGCCGGCCGCGGGCGGCGCGCCGCCGGCGAGCGCACCGACCTCGGCCTGCGCCCGCAGGCCCGCCGCCGGCATCGCCGCCGCATGCGCGGCCGCGCCGGCGCGCAGGCGTCCATCGACGAACGCCGTCAACAAGGCGCGCGCTCCCTCGCTGTCTGCTTCCTGCCAACCGGATAGCGCGGCGCGCAGCCAGACGCCGTCGATCATCGCCGCGATCATCGCCGCCAGACTTTGCGCTTGGTCGGCGGGCAAGAGCTTCAGCAGCGAACCGCGCAGCGTCGACAGGGTGCGCCGTTGATAGACCGCCTGCACGCGCCGCAAGCTCTCGACTTGCAGCACCTGGCCCCAGAACGCGAGCCAGGCGGTGCCGGTACGTCGGTCGAATTCCTCGGGAGCCAAATTGGCGTCGATGACGGCCTGAATGCGGCCCCGCGGCGTATGCGCACGACGCAAGCGGCCGCGCACCTGATCGCCGACGCGCCTTGCGAGCGAGCGAAACGCCGCGTCCAGCAAGCCGTCCTTGTCGCCGAAATAATGCGCGACCAGACCGGGCGAGACCTTCGCACGGCCGGCTATCTGCGCGAGCGTCGTGCCGCTGAAGCCGAGTTCGGCTAGGCTATCGATCGTGACCTCGACGAGTTGGCGCCGGCGCATCTCCTCAATGGGCTCGCGCGAGCCCGCGACACGGATCATTGAGTGATTGTTCAATTTTCTAGCCCTCGGCGTCCACCGGCAGCCTCCTATGGACGCCCGACCCGCTTTCCGCCTACACTCGGCGGTCGCGGAAAATTGTGGATGTATCAACCAATTAGGGAAGCCTTGGTGAGCGCAAACGACGGCAAGTTAAACGCCTATTCAAAGGCCCGTCCGGACGTCCCATCATGCCGCCTCGGGCGGCGGCCGGTCAAGCCCGCAGCAGGCTGCGGCCGGCGCGCCTGGCCGGCGATCGCCATCGCCGCCATCGTGGCTCTGTGCCCGCTGCGCCCGGCCGCGGCGAGCGTCGATCCGCCCGACTGCCGGACGGTGCGCTTCTCGGACGTCGGCTGGACCGACGTGACGTCGACGACCGCGCTCGCGAGCGAATTGCTGCGCGAGCTCGGCTATGCGCCGGCGGTCACCGTGTTGTCGGTGCCGGTGACGTTCGCGTCCCTGCAGAACAAGGACATCGACGTGTTTCTCGGCAACTGGATGCCCGCCGAGGAAGGCGACCGGCACAAGTACCTCGCCGACGGCTCGGTCGTCGTCGTTCGTGCCAATCTCACCGGTGCCAAATACACGCTCGCCGTTCCCGCCTACACCTATGCGGCCGGGCTGAAGAGCTTCGCGGACATCGCGAAATTCGCGCCGGCGCTCCACCAGGTGATTTACGGGATCGAACCCGGCAACGACGGCAACCGGCTGATCCTGAAGATGCTGCAGCAGAACATGTTCGGACTCGGCAAATTCCAGCTGATCGAGTCGAGCGAACAGGGCATGCTCGCGCAGGTGGAACGCGCGTTTCGGGCGAAGAAGCCGATCGTTTTCCTCGCCTGGGAGCCGCATCCGATGAACATGCGCTTCGACCTGCGCTATCTGCGCGGCGGCGATGCCGTGTTTGGAGCGAATTACGGCGGCGCGACGATTTATACGGTGGCGCGCGCGGGCTACACCGCACAGTGCCCGAACGTCGGCCGATTTCTCGAGAATCTACAGTTCAGCCTCGGCGGCGAAAATGAAATGATGGATGCCATATTGGACCGTCATGAACAGCCGCGCGCCGCCGCCGAGCAATGGCTGCGGGCGCATCCGGCGGCGGTCGCGGCCTGGCTGAAGGGCGTCTACACCCTGGACGGCCGGCCGGCCGGGTACGCGCTCGCGCACGCGCCGCCGCCGCGGGCCCCGCGCGGTTTCGAACAATGGATCGTCGCCCATAAAATCCCGGTCGGCGACATGATGGCCGTGGCGATCGAGGTGATCAAAACTCACGGGACGGTATTCTTCGCGGCCGTTTCCACGGTGATCGGCGGCACCGTCGACGGGCTCACCGACTTGCTGCGGGCGCTGCCGGCGCCGCTGTTCATCGTCGGCGTCGCGCTGTTCGCCTGGCTGCTGCGCCGTTCCCTGGGACTCGCCGCCTTCGTCGCGCTGGCGCTGCTGTTCATCTTGAATCAAGGCTATTGGATGGCGACGCTGGAAACCTTGTCGCTGGTGATCGTCGCGACCGTCGCCTCGACGGCGATCGGCGTGCCGCTCGGCATCGCCGCGGCGCACCGGCCGCGCTTGTACGCCGCCATGCGCCCGGTGCTCGACCTGATGCAAACGCTGCCGACGTTCGTCTATTTGATCCCCACCCTGGTCCTGTTCGGCCTCGGCGTGGTGCCGGGACTCATATCCACGGTGATATTCGCGCTGCCGGCGCCCATCCGGCTGACGCATCTCGGCATCTCCTCGGTGCCCCGACCGCTGCTCGAGGCCGGCGAAGCATTCGGCGCGACGCCGATGCAATTGCTGCGCAAGATCGAGTTGCCGAGCGCGGCGCCGACGATCCTCGCCGGCGTCACTCAATGCATCATGTTGAGCCTGTCGATGGTCGTGATCGCCGCGCTGGTCGGCGCGGGCGGCCTCGGCGTGCCGGTGGTGCGCGCGCTGAACTCGGTGCAAGTCGGCATGGGCTTCGAGGCCGGGTTCACGATCGTGCTGCTGGCGATCATTTTGGACCGCATCAGCCGCCCCAAGGAAACGGGAGCGCCGCGATGAGCACCGCGATCGAATTCAAGGCCGTCGACATTCTGTTTGCGCGGCGCGGCGGCCGCGACGGCCGCAAAGCCATCCGCGACGCCGAGATCCTGCTCGACGCCGGCGGCACGCGCGCGCAGGTGGCGGAGAAATTCGGCGTCATCGTCGGCGTGGCGGATGCGAGTCTCGGCGTCGCGCGCGGCGAGATATCGGTGCTGATGGGGCTGTCCGGATCCGGCAAGTCGACGCTGCTGCGGGCGGCGAACGGATTGAACCGCGTCAGCCGCGGCAGCGTGTTGATCGACGCCGGCGATGCCAAGATCGACGTCGCCCACTGCGACTCGCAGCAGCTGCTGCGGCTGCGCCGTGAACGCATCGCGATGGTGTTCCAACAATTCGCCTTGCTGCCCTGGCGCACGGTGCGCGACAACGTCGGCCTCGGCTTGGAACTGCGCGGCGATCGCGCCGCGGCGCGCCGCAAGATCGTCGACGAGAAACTCGAATTGGTGGGCTTGTCGCAGTGGGCGGAGCGCCACGTCGCCGAACTCTCCGGCGGCATGCAGCAGCGGGTCGGACTGGCGCGCGCCTTTGCGACCGACGCGGACATCCTGCTGATGGATGAGCCGTTTTCGGCGCTCGACCCCTTGATCCGCGCCAAACTGCAGGATGAACTGCTGGAATTGCAGGCGCGCGTCAAGAAAACCATCCTCTTCGTCAGCCACGACCTGGACGAGGCCTTGCGTCTCGGCGACCGTATCACGATCCTGCAGAACGGCCGCATCGTGCAAACCGGCACCGCGGAGGACATCGTCATGGCCCCGGCCGACGATTACGTCGCCGAATTCGTGCATCACATGAATCCGCTCGAGGTACTCACCGGCGGCATGATCATGCAGCCGCGCGCACGCCTGGGCGGTGCCGACGGCGCGGTATGGCTCGACCCGGGCCGCCGCTATCAACTGTTCCTCGACGCGAACGACCGGATCGGCGAATTGCGCGTCGACGGCCAATCGCGGCCGCTACTGCACATCCTCGAGGGCGGCGCCGTGGCGGCGGGCGGGCACGGTCTGTGCGTCGCGCCGCCGAGCCTGTCGCTGCAGGAAATCATCCACTTGCGCCAAAGCAGCGGACACCCGGTGCTGCTCGCCGCGGAGGGCCGGCTGCTCGGCGTCTGCAGCGAGGCCGAGATCATCGGCGCCTTGGCCGGCAAACGGCACGGCGGGGCGCCGCCTCGAGCCCCCGCGGCGGCCGGGCTGGCGTAATTATTATGATCACGATAATATAATTCTCCTGTGCCGGCGCCGACGGAGACTGCAACGCAATGAATCACGAAGTCATCATTTCCTGCGCCGTCACCGGCGACGACACCAAGGTCACCAAGAGCCCGCACTGCGCGATCACCCCGGCGCAAATCGCCGCCAGCTGCGTCGCCGCCGCGCAAGCCGGCGCGGCGATCGTGCACATCCACGTACGCGACCCGGACAGCGGCGCGTTCAGCATGGAGACGCGCCATTACCGCGAGGTCGTCAAGCGCGTGCGCGACAGCAAGGTCGACGTCATCGTCAATCTCACCTGCGGAATGGGCGGCTACATCGTCGTCGGCGACCGCGGGCTCGCGGATACGCCCGGCCCCGGCAGCGATTTCGTCAGCCAGGAGGATCGCATGCGCCACGTGATCGACCTGTGCGCCGAGGGATCGTACAAGCCGGAGATCGCGACCTTGGATTGCGGCAGCCTGAACTTCGGCGACGGCAACCGTGCGTATCTGTCGACGCCCAATTACCTGCGCAAGGGCGCGGCGATTCTCAAGGACCTGAACGTCAAGCCGGAATTGGAGATTTTCGATACCGGCAATCTCTGGTTCGTGAAGCAGCTGGTCAAGGAGGGGCTGCTGGAAGCGCCATCGCTGATCCAATTGTGCATGGGCATTGCCTACGGCGTGCCGGCCGACGTCGGTCATCTGCTGGCGATGGTCAATGCGCTGCCGGCCGACTGCAACTGGGGCTCGTTCGCGATCAGCCGCATGCAGATGCCATGGGTCGCGCAATCGGTCCTGCTGGGCGGCAATGTGCGCGTCGGCCTCGAGGACAATCTTTATTTGAGCAAAGGGGTCTACGCGAGCAACGCCCAGCTGGTGCAGAAGGCGCGCACCATCATCGAGGCCATGGGCGCGCGCGTGCTGACGCCCGCAGAGGCGCGCGAGCGATTGAAGCTGCATTGAGTGCGGCCGCGTTGAACGAATTATCGCCCTACCGGGCCGTCATCGAACCGCACTGGATCGATTACAACGGCCACTTGCGCGACGCCTATTACGCCGTCGTCTTCAGCCGTGCGATCGACGACGTCATGGAGCAGCTCGGCATGGGCGAGGAGTACCGCGCGCGCACGCATTGCACGCTGTACACGCTCGAGCTGCATTTTCATTATTTGCACGAGGTAACGGCTGCCGATGAGCTGCTGGTGCGCACCGCGGTGCTGGACTGCGACCGCAAGCGCTTCATCGCCGGCAGCCTCTTCAGCTGCGCGCGCATCGCCGCGCCGGTGGCCGCCGCCGAGGCGGTGCTGCTGCACGTGCAGCAGGGCGACCGGCCGGCGAGCGCGCCGTTTCCCGCGCAGATCGAACGGCGCCTGCAGGCGCTGCGGCACGCCGCGGCCGGCCGCAGCGACCAGATTCCGCGCTCGCGCAAGCTTCAATTGCAGCAGCGCTGAAGCCGATGCCGGACCCGGACATTCGCCGCCTGATCGCGCCGCGCAGCATCGCGCTGATCGGCGCCGGCGCATGGACCGACGCGGTCGCCGCCGGCAGCGAGGCGATCGGCTTCGGCGGCACGCTCTGGCGCGTGCACCCCCGCAGGAGCTCGACGCCATCGGCCGTCTATTATCGTTCGGTCGACGATCTGCCGGGCGCGCCGGATGCGGCATTTCTCGCGGTGCCGAATCACGAGGCGCCGGCGGTTGCGGCGGCGCTCGCGCGCCGCGGCGGCGGCGGTTTCGTCTGCTTCAGTTCCGGTTTTTCCGAGACCGGCACCGACCTCGGCCGGGCGCTGACGCATAGCCTCCTCGAGAGCGCCGGCGCCCTGCCCTTCTTCGGGCCGAATTGCTATGGCTTCGTGAATTTTTTCGATCGCGTCGCCCTCTGGCCGGACCAAGTCGTCGGCACCCCTCCCGAGCGCGGCGTGGCGCTGATCTGCCAAAGCGGCACCATCGCGCTGACCTTGATGTTCAACGACCGGTCGCTGCCGATCGGCTACCTGTTCACGGTCGGCAATCAGACGCGGCTTGCGGTCGAGGATCTGATCGAACTATTGGCCGATGATCCGCGGGTCACGGCGTTCGGCCTGTACCTGGAAGGAATCAAGAATCCGCACGGCTTTGCGCGCGCCGCCGCGCGTGCGCGCGCCGCCGGCAAACCGATCGCCGTCGTCAAATCGGGGCGCACTGCGGCGGCCGAGCGTACGGCCCACAGCCACACCGGCGCGCTCACCGGCGCCGACGCGGTTTTCGACGCCTTCTGCCGGCAGGCGGGGCTCGCCCGCTGCGACACCTTGGGCGCGCTCTGCGAAACACTGAAGGTTTTCCACGTCGGCGGACCGCTGCGCGGCCGCAAGCTTCTGGTCATGGGCGCGTCCGGCGGCGACATGGCGATGACGGCCGACGTCGCCCGCGATCTCGATCTCGATTTTGCGCCGTTCCCGGCCCCGCAGACGGCGAAGTTGCGCGCTTTGCTCGGCGACCGGGTGACCGTCGCGAACCCGTTCGACATGCACACCTATCTGTGGTTCGATCCCAAGGCCCTGCGCAAGGTGTTCGACGCGGTTTTGCACAGCGGCTACGATGCGGTCGGCTTCATGCTCGATTGCCCGCCGGATCACGCCGCCGACACGGCCGCGTTCGACGCCGCCATCGAGGAATTCATCGCCGCCGCCGCCGCCGCGCCGTCGCGCGCGGCGCTGATCGCCTCGCTGCCGGAAACGATGGGCGCGAGAATCCGCCGGCTGTGCCTGCAAGGCCATGTCGTGCCCCTGCAAGGCCAGCGTGAGGCGCTGCAGGCCTGCGCGGCGGCCTCCGCGGTCGGCGAGGCTTGGGGAAACGGCACGGGGCCGCGGCTGCACCTGCCGCGGCCGCGAGGGGCGCCTGCGGCGCGCATCCGCAACCTGAGCGAATACGAAGGCAAGGCGGCGCTCGCAACTTTCGGGGTGCCGACGCCGCGCGGCGCCCTGACGACGCCGTCCGCCGCGGCCGCAGCGGCCGCGGCGCTCGGCTTTCCGGTGGTTCTCAAGGCGGTCGGCGCCCATCTGACGCACAAAACAGAAGTCGGCGGCGTCGCCCTGAACCTGCGCAGCGAAGGCGAAGTCGCCGCCGCCGCGCTGCGGCTCGCCGCCGTGTCGCAATCGCTGCTGGTCGAGGAGATGATCAGCGACGGCGTCGCCGAACTGCTCGTCGGCATGATCGTCGATGCGCAATTCGGCCAGGTCCTCGTGCTCGGCAGCGGCGGCGTGTTCACCGAACTGCTCGCCGACACGGTGAACCTCTTGCCGCCGTGGACCGCCGCATCCATCGAGAATGGGATCCGCAGGCTGCGCGCGGCGAGGCAGCTCGGCGGCTTCCGCGGCCAGCCGGCCGGCGATATCGGCGCGCTCCTCGCCGCGGTACAGGGGGTCGCGCGCTTCGCCTCGGCGCACCGCGACGATTGCGTGGAAATCGACGTCAACCCGCTGATCGTGCGCCCCGCCGGGTGCGGCGCGCTGGCGGTGGACGCCGTGATACGCTTGCACGAGGAGTGAGTCATGACGGACGGCATCAAGATACTCAAGGACGGCGCGATACTCGAGGTCACGATCGACCGCCCCAAGGCGAATGCGATCGACCTGGCGGCCAGCCGGCGCCTCAACGACGTGTTTTGCGCGTTCCGCGACGACCCCGAGATGCGCATCGCCATCATCACCGGCGCCGGCGAGCGTTTCTTCAGCCCCGGTTGGGACTTGAAAGCCGCGGCCGCCGGCGAGAAATCGGACGAGGATTGGGGCGTCGGCGGTTTCGGCGGCTTGAATTACCCGCGAAACCTCAACAAACCCATCATTGCCGCGGTCAACGGCATCGCCTGCGGCGGCGGCTTCGAAGTCGTGCTTGGCACGGACATCATCGTCATGGAGGAGCACGCGAAGTTCGCGCTGCCGGAAATCCACGTCGGCGTCTTGGCCGATGCCGGCACGATCAAATTGCCGCGGCGCATCCCCTATCACGTCGCCGTGGAATTCCTGCTGACCGGGCGGTGGATGGATGCCGCGGAGGCGAAGCATTGGGGCCTCGCCAATCACGTCGTGCCCAAGGGTCAGGCCATGGCGAAGGCCCGCGAGATCGCACACCAGTTGGCCGATGGGCCGCCGCTCTTGTTCCCTGCGATCAAGCAGCTGATTCGCCACAGCGAGGCGCTCCCGGAGCACGAGGCCTTTGCGCTGCACGACGCGCTCGACCTGGTGCAGCGCGTGGTGCGCTCGGAGGACCTCAAGGAAGGCACGCGTGCGTTCACCGAGAAGCGCAAGCCGCGCTGGAGCGGGCGTTAGCTGCGGCGCCGGCGCCGCTGCCGGCGGACCGCCGCCGCGATCAGCCGCCCAGGGGGCGCAGCAAGGCGCGTGAAATGATCAGCCGCTGAATTTCGCTGGTTCCCTCCCAAATGCGTTCGATGCGCGCGTCGCGCCAGATCCGTTCCAGCGGCAAATCGCTCATCAATCCCATACCGCCGTGAATTTGCAGCGCTTCGTCGGCGACCATCGCCAGCACCTCGGTCGCCTTCAGCTTGGCCATCGCCATGTCCATGTCGGTGCCGGTCTTCTGATCGTATTTCCAGGCCGCTTGCAGCACCAATAGCTCGGCGGCGCGCAATTCGACCGCCATGTCCGCGAGCTTGAATCCGACCCCTTGAAATTTGCCGATCGTCTGGCCGAACTGAATGCGGTCCGCGGCCCATTGCGTCGCCAGCGTGAGCGCGCGCTCCGCGCGCCCGAGACAGGTCGCGGCGACCTGCAGGCGCGTCGCGCCCAGCCAGCTGTTGGCGACCTCGAAACCGCGGTGCAGCTCCCCCAGGATCGCCGATTGCGGCACGCGGCAATCGTTGAATTCCAGAATGCTGTTCGTATAGCCGCGATGCGAGACGTTTTTGTAGCCCGGCCGAATGACGAAGCCCGGGTGGTCGCGGTCGATCAGAAAAGCGGTGATTTTCTTGCGCACGCCGCGCGCAACTCGTTCCTCGCCCGAGGCGGCGAACAGAATCACGTAATCGGAGTGATCGGCGTGGCTGATGAAATGCTTGGTGCCGTTGATCACGAAGTCGCCGCCCGCGGCGACCGCCGAAGTCTTCATGCCGCGCAAATCCGAGCCTGCTCCGGGTTCGGTCATTGCCAGGCACTCGGTGCGCTCGCCGCGCACCGTCGGCAGCAGGTAGCGCTCGCGCTGTTCGCCGCTGCAGGCGAGCAGAATGTTCGATGGGCGCCCGACACAGGAGAAGTGCAGCGCATAGTTGGTCGCGCCGAGCTCCTTCTCGTAGAGGACCCAGGTGACCGCGTCGAGGCCGGCGCCGCCCACTTCAACGGGCATGTTGGCCGCGTACAAACCGGCTTCTATCGCCTTGGCCTTCAATGCGCGCTGCAAATCCTCGCGCAGCACGCCGGTCTCCTCGACCTCCTGCTCGTGCGGGTATAGCTCGTTCCGGACGAAATTCCTGGTCGTCTCGATGATCAGCTGCTGTTCTTCGGTGAGCGAAAAATCCATTGCCAATCTCCTTCAGCGGGCCGCGGCCGGGCGCGGAGGCTTGCCCTCGGCCCAGGCCCGCAGCAGATCGAGCTGCAGGCGCAGCTGCGCGAGCTGCACGGCGGCCGGCCAGTCGGCCGGACTGGTCACCGCGCTGGCGGTCAAGCCGTTGATGAACGTCACCACCGAACGCAACGCCTGCTCGCGGGCCCGTTTTGGCCAGGCCGACGAGGCGCGCCAGTGCTCTGCGAAACAACGCGCAAACAGCCGCAGGTATTCGCGATGCACCCAGGCGTTCAGGCGCCGTAACTTCCTGTCCGCCGACACCTGGCCCCAGAACGCCATCCAGAACGCGCACTCCGTGAATCGCTGCGCATCGATCGGCAGGGCTTCGGACAATACGCTGACCAGATCGTCGTCGATGCGCTCATGGCGCAGCGTCAAACGCGCCTCGATGCGCGTCAGCATCAGGCGCAGGGCCGCCAGGATGATCTGCTGC
This sequence comes from Steroidobacteraceae bacterium, assembly GCA_035531435.1. GTDB lineage: Bacteria > Pseudomonadota > Gammaproteobacteria > Steroidobacterales > Steroidobacteraceae > Bog-1198. The sequence goes on from DATKSW010000009.1 coordinate 45,613, forward strand.
TTGGAATCGTAATAATGAGCAACCATGCCGGTCGTATAGCCGGCGGCGCGCGCGATGCGCGCCACGGTTGCGTGTTCGAAGCCGTGCGCCGCGACGACCTGACAGGCCACTTGCGCTATCTCGTCGCGCCGCTTCGCATGGTCGACGATCTTCGGCACGGCGCTTCTCTAGGCGCCCGTCCGGCCGATGTGCCGGCCCGCCTCGCGCGGCACCGGCAAAGCGGCCTGCGCGTCGCAGATCGCGTCGAGCTTCGCGCGTACCGCCGCATCGATCGGCGCCGCGCGGACGGCGCCGGTGTCGACGTGCACGTGCAGCTGTTCGCCGCTGGCGATCGGCACGTCGTCGCGCCGCCGATGCAGGCGGTGAAAGACGTGCAGGCGCTTGTCGTCGACGCCGAGAAGCTGCGTCGTGACGTACAGCGGCTCGCCGACTTTCGCTTCATGCGCATGCTTCACGTGCGTCTCGACGTTGTAGAACATGCGGCCGGACCTGCGGTACGCCTCGTCGACGCCGACCCGCCGGTAAAGGGCGTCCATCGCCTCGCCGAACACCTGCAGGTAGCGGTAATCGGTCATGTGCGCGTTGTAGTCGACCCATTCCGGCCGCACCACGGGTTCGACCAGCCGCAACGGCGCTGCGGGATCCCCCGCCGCTGCGCCGCATGCGGCGGCATCCCGGTACAAGCGCTCCTCGAGCTTGCGCAACGTGCCGCCGGCGCCGATGTCGTACTGGCGCAGCACTTGTTGCACGGCGACCAAATAGTCGTCGCGCAGACGCTCGAGCTCGCGGATCGAGCGCCCGCCCGCCTGTGCCTGCGTGCCCTCGACCATGCGGTCGATCAACGCATCGGTGAGTTCCGGCGCTTGCAGCTTCGTCCATGGCCACTTCAGGCAGGGGCCGAACTGCGCCAGCATATGGCGCATACCCGATTCGCCGCCGGCGAGGTGGTAGATCAAATTGGTACCCATCGCAGCCCAGCGCAAGCCGGGGCCGTAGACGATGGCATCGTCGAGTTCGCCGGTGGTCGCCACGCCGTCGTTGACCATGTGGAGGATTTCCCGCCACAGCGCTTCCTGCAATCGATCCGTCAGGTGGCCGGGGACCTCGCGGCGCACGTGCAGCGGATGCATGCCGATGTAGCGCAGAAACACCGCCGCCGCCTCGATCGTCGCCGCCGCCGTCTTTTCGCCGCCGACCAGTTCGACGAGCGGCAGAAGATAGACGGGGTTGAACGGATGAGCGACGCAAAAGCGCTGCGGCGCGAGCATGTCGCGCTGCAGATCGCTCGGCATCAGTCCCGAGGTGCTGGAGGCGATGATGACGTCGGCCGGCGCGCGGCGGCTCACCTCGGCGAGCACGCGCTGCTTCAGCGGCAGCTGCTCCGGTATGTTTTCCTGAATGAAATCCGCGCGTTCGGCCATCGCCCCCAGGTCCGTCGTGAACGACAGCTTGCCCTTCGGCGGCAGCGGCGCGAACGTCAGGCGCGCCAGCGCCGGCTCGGCGTTGGCGACCGCGCCGCGTATCCAGGCTTCCATTTCCGGCTTGACGTCGGCGGCAATGACGTCGATGCCGAAATGCAGCGCGCGTGCCGCCCAGCCGCCGCCTATCACGCCCGTCCCCAGTAGCCCGAGAGTCTGCACCCGTCTCACGATCCAGCAACCCCGCCGCGCGCCGATTTTATAATGTTACGAGTATAATATAAAAAACCGCCTACAAGCCAGCGCCGCTGCGCTGCCCGCTTCAGCCGAGGTTGATCCACGCGGACTTCGTCTGCGTGTAGGAAATCAGGCTCTCGACGCATTTGTCGCGCCCCTGGCCGGATTGCTTGTAGCCGCCGAACGGCTGCGTCATGTCGCCATGATCGAAGCAGTTGACCCAGATCACGCCCGCCTCCAGGTCGCGCACCGCCTTGTGGGCAGCCGTCAGATCCCGCGTCCATACCGAGGCGGCCAGGCCGTAGATCGAATCGTTGGCGACGCTCATGGCATGCTCTATGCCGTCGACTTCGATCGCCGCCGCGACGGGTCCGAAAATCTCCTCGCGTGCGATCGTCATCCGGTTGTTCACCCCGGAAAAGAGCGTCGGGTTGACGAACGCGCCGGGCAGCTCCGGAGCGCCGCCGCCGAATTCCAGATGCGCGCCTTCCTGCTTGCCGCGGGCGATGTAATTCATGACCCGGGTCCGATGGGATGCGGTCACCAGCGGACCCATGTTGGTCGCCGGATCGAGCGGGTCGCCCGGTCGGTACGCGGTTGCGGCGCGCGCGATGAAGCGCGCCAGAAACTCCCTGGCTATCGGCCGGTCGATCAGCAGGCGCGATCCGGCATTGCAGACCTCGCCCATGTTGCCGTAGATGCCGTTGATCGCGTAGCCGACCGCGACGTCGATATCCGGCAGGTCCGCGAGGAAAATCTGCGGCGATTTGCCGCCGCATTCCAGGCTGACGCGCTTCATGTTCGACTGACCGGCGTACACCAGAATTTGTTTGCCGATTTCGGTCGACCCGGTGAAGGCGATTTTGGCGACGTCGTTGTGCAGCGCGAGCGCCGCCCCGGCGGTCTCGCCCATTCCGTTGACGACATTGAAGACGCCCGGCGGGCCGCCCGCCTCGATGAACAGTTCCGCCATCAGCGCCGCCGACAGAGGCGATTGTTCGGCGGGCTTCAAGACGACGGAATTGCCGGCGGCGAGCGCCGGCGCGACTTTCCACGAAGCCATCAACAACGGATAGTTCCACGGCACGATGCAGCCGACGACGCCGAGGGGCTCGCGCAGTATGTAGTGGAACGCGTCCGCGGCGGTGGCCGTCACCGCGCCGTCGATTTTATCGACCAGCTCGCCGAAGTAGGCGAAGGTCGTCGCCGCGGCCGGCACGTCGATCGCGATCATGTCGCGAACCGGCTTGCCCATGCAGAGCGTGTCGAGCAGCGCGAAGCGTTCCGAGTTCGCCTCGATCAGCCGGCTGAACGCCGCCAGCACGGCCATGCGCTCGCGCGGCGCCTTGCGGCTCCATACGCGCTCGGCAAAGCTGCGTTTGGCGGCCGCGACCGCGACGTCGATGTCCGCGGCGGTGCCGGCGCTGACTTCACACAAGGGCTTGCCGGTGGCCGGATTGACGACCGCGAAGCGTCCGCCGGCGACGGACTCCACGTGGCGGCCGTCGATGAAGTGGCGCGTTTCGAAGCGCAGCTTGGAGGCGCGCTCGTGCCAATCGCCCGCCGTCACTGCAAGTAGATTCATCGTCATGCTCCCGGTGGGTATGCCTATCAGCCCTTCAATTCTTCGGCGCCGCGCCCGCGGCGAGCGCCTGCCGAAGGCTCAGCTCGACGAGCGTCACGGCCTCGTCGACGTCGCTCTCGCCGATCATCAGCGGCGGCATGAAGCGCAGCGTGCTCGCCCCGCAGGAGAGCAGCAGCAAGCCGTTCTGAAAGGCCCGGTTGAGCAGGGTTTCGCAGAGAGCGCGCGCCGGCGTCTTGCTCGCTTTGTCGGTCACCAGCTCCATGCCGATCATCAAGCCCTTGCCGCGGACCTCGCCGATCACGGGGTATTTATCGGCGAGCAGCCGCAGCCGCCGCATGAAGTAATCGCCGATTCTCGCCGCGTTCTCGCGGTATCCGCCTTCGATGAGGTCGATGGTCGCGAGCGCCGCCGCGCAGCATAGCGGGTTTCCGCCGAAGGTGTTGCCGTGCGCGCCGCGCGGCCATCGCTCCATGATCGCTTTCTTGGCGACCGCCGCGCCGATCGGCAGTCCGGAGCCGAGGCCTTTGGCGAGCGTCATGATGTCCGGAACGACGCCCCAATGCTCGCAGGCGAACATCTTGCCGGTGCGGCCGACGCCGGATTGCACCTCGTCGAATATCAACAAAATTCCGTGCCGGTCGCAGAGCGCGCGCAATCCCTGAAGAAAGCCGTCCGGCGGCACGAGATAGCCGCCCTCGCCCTGGATCGGCTCGACCAGCACGGCTGCAACTTCGGCCGGCGGCACGTTGCTCGCGAACACGACCTCCTCGATGTAGTCGAGAGCGGCGCGCCCCTGGTCGGACCCCGCGTACAGCGGCCGGAACTCGTTCGGGTAGGGCACGTGCGTGACGCCGGGCATCGTCGGGAAAAAGCCCTTTTGCTGCGTGTACTTGCTCGACGTGAAGGCGAGCGAGCCCATCGTGCGGCCATGGAAGCCGCCTAAAAAGCCGATGAACCGCGGACGTCCGGTGACGTGGCGCGCGAGTTTCAGCGCAGCCTCGACGCTCTCGGTGCCGGATTGCGCGAGGAAACTCATGACCGGCCCCTGCATCGGCGCGATCTCGTTGATGCGCTCGGCGAGTCTGATTTGCCCTTCGTGCCAGAAGTCCGAGGAGATGTGCAGGAAGTGCTCGGCGGCGTCCTTGACCGCCTGCACGACCGCCGGGTGGCTGTGGCCGGTGCCGCATACGGCTATGCCGGCGGCGAAATCCAGGAAGCGGTTGCCGTCCACGTCCCAGACCTCGGCGCCGCGGCCGTGCGACATCACGAACGGATAATCGCGCGCATAGGACGGCGAGACGACCGCGTTGTCCCGTGCGATCAGCGCGCGGGCGCGCGGCCCGGGCAACTCGGTCTTGATGTGCGTATTTTTCACGGCGAATCCAGTTCGGTGGGCGGCGAATCCAGCGGCTCGAGGGCATCCCGCGGTTCATTATCGCCGATCGCCGGGGGCGGTGCGAGTGCGATCGGATTGCCGCGCGCCGGCTGCGGCGCCTGCGGCTAGGCGCCGCTGATCTTGCGCGGGGCCGCTGCGCCAGCCGCCGCGCGGGCGTCGCGCGCCGCGGCGTTGCCGGCAAACACATTCAACTGCCGTTCGAGGCGCGCGTGCGAAACCAAGGCGCGCACCACCAACGCATCGTCGCCGCGTTTCTCGACGACCAGCAAGTGGCTGAGGCCGGCGTGCCGCAGGACGTCGTACAGTTCGCCGGCGCGCGCACTTTGCACGGCGCGCCAATCGACCGCCAGCAAATCCGGCCACGGCGTCATGATATGGCCGACGCGCACGTCGCGATGATGCTCGTAATTGGAGTTTTGCAGAAACTGCAGCGGTCGCTCGCCCTGAATATCGTAAGAGGTGATCAAACCGACGATCCGCCGCTCGCGCAGCACGAGCAGCGCGCGCACGCCGAAGCGGATCATATCCTGCAAGGCGGCATCGATCTGCCGCTCTTCGTCGACCGTGATCGGATGTTCGCGCGTGAAATCGGTGACCGCAAGTGTCGCCGGATCGTCGACATCAAGCGCCATGGCGTCGCCGGCCGCGCGCTCGGGCAGGAAGCCGTCGCCGGCGATTCGCACCGGCGTCAGAGATGCATGGTCCATCGCGCTGCCTCCGATTGTTTTCTCAAGTCGATCAGCAGTGGACAGCGGCGCGCATGGCGGGTTCCCGCACGGCTTGCCGTCCGTCCTCGCCGTCGAACGATGCGCGACGGGCGCTCCAAAATAAAACGCTGCATTTTGCCTGCCATCATGCTATTTTTATTAGTATGCTAACTATTAGGACGCTGTGAAAATGCCTGCCGTCGAAGAGCGCTTTACCTCCGCGCTGCACAGCACCGCGCGTGCCTGGCGCCAAGCGCTCGACCACCGGCTCAAACATCTCGGCATGAGCCAGGCGAGTTGGTTGGCGATCGCGGTGACCGCGAAGGCGAAGGCGCCGCTGTCGCAATCGGAGCTTGCCGCCCAACTCGGCGTCGAGGGCGCAACCATCGTGGCGATGATCGACAGGCTCGCCAAAGCCGGGCTCGTCGTGCGCGCACCGTCGCCGACCGACCGCCGAGTCAAACGCATCGCACTGACCGATGAGGGCACGCGGCTGTACGCCAAACTGCGCGCCGAGGCGGACGCCTTCCGCCGTGAAATATTGGCGCAGGTCGATCCAAAGGCGCTCGGCATCGCCGCCGAGATCCTCGAGCGCCTGCAGCAGATCGTCGAAGCGCAGGCGTGAATCGGCCGCTCAACCGCCGAATGATCACGCTGTCGATCATGGCGGCGACGGTCATGCAGACGCTCGACACGACGATCGCAAACGTCGCGCTGCCGCACATGCAAGGCAGCATGTCGGCCTCCCAGAACCAGATTACCTGGGTCCTGACCGCCTATATCGTTGCGGCGGCGATCGCGACGCCGTTGACCGGCTGGATGTGCGACCGCTTCAGTCAAAAGTGGGTGTTTCTGGCGTCCGTCGCCGGGTTCACGGTCGCCTCGACGCTCTGCGGATTCTCCCAATCGCTCGCCGAGATCGTCGCGGCGCGTTTGCTGCAGGGGGTATTCGGCGCCGCGCTGGTGCCGCTCGCGCAGGTGGTCCTGCTCGACATCAACCCGCCCGAAAAGCAGGGCCCGGCGATGGCGATCTGGGGCCTCGGCGTGATGGTCGGGCCGATCCTCGGGCCGACGCTCGGCGGCTGGCTGACCGACAGCTACAGCTGGCGCTGGGTGTTTTTCATCAACATCCCGGTCGGCATACTCGCTTTTTACGGCATTTGGCGATACATCCGGCCGCAGCCGGGCACGCGCCAAATGTTCTTCGACGTGTTCGGCTTCACGACGCTCAGCCTCAGCATCGGCGCTCTGCAACTGCTGCTCGACCGCGGTGAACAGAACGATTGGTTCTCGTCGATGGAAACCCGGATCGAAGCCGTCGTCTTGGTCGTCGCCTTCACCTATTTCATCGCGCACACGCGCATGATCGCGGCAAACAAGGCGTTTCTCGATTACCGCTTGCTGAAGAACCGCAACTACGCCTCCGGACTCGTCTTCATTTTCATCGTCGGCCTGGTCTTGTACGCGACCCGTGCGCTGATCCCGACGATGCTCGAAGACCTGATGGGATACCCGGTCGCCACCACCGGCCTCGTGACCGCGCCCGCCGGCATCGGCACGATGATCGCGATGTTGATCGTCGGCCGCATGGTCGGCAAAGTGGATCTGCGCTTCTTGCTGCTGTTCGGCTTCGCCGGCACCGCCCTGGCATTGTGGCAAATGAGCCGCTACACGCTGTCCGTATCCCAGAGCGACATCATTTGGCCGGGCTTGATCCAGGGTTTCGGCACGGGCTTCGTGTTCGTGCCCTTGGCGGCCGCGACCTTCGCCACCCTGGCGCCGTCGATGCGCGCTCAGGGCACCGCGATCTTCAGTCTGGTGCGCAACATCGGCAGCAGCATCGGCATTTCGTTCGTGCAGACGATGTTGGTGCGCAACGCCGCGACGGCGCACGCGGCGCTCGTCGAGCGCGTCACCTACGCGAGTCCCGCCTGGCAAGACCCGGCGATCGTCCACGCCTTCAACGTCGCCGAGCCGGCGCGCGCCGCCGCGCTCAACGCGCTCGTCAATCAACAAGCCGCGATGATCGCCTATATAGACGACTTTCTGCTGATGCTGCTGTTGACCGTGCTGGTGATGCCCCTGCTGCTGCTGCTGCAGGTACCGCGCGCCGGCGGCAGCGTCGTGGAGACGCATGCGGCAATGGATTGATCCTCCGCCCTGCGCAGCCGGCGCCGGCGCAGCCGCCTTGGCCGCTTACACCACGTCCCAGACGTAGCCGCCGCCCTCCTCCAGAATATATGCGGCAAGCGCGCGCACGGAGTCGTCCTCGTTGCGCGTAATGCGGCGGATGTTGTTCGCCATGCGCCGCTTGGCCTGCGCGGCGAAAATCCGCGCGATCGCCGCGGCCTGCGCGCCGGCGGCCGCGCTGCTGCCGGCGACCGCGGTGCCGCCGGCGGCCGCGGTGCTGCCGGCGGCGGCGAGCGACGCCGCCCGCGACAGCACGCACAGGCCGACGAACAAGTCGATCGCGATGTCGGCGATGCGCTTCAACTCGAATTGGCGGTCGGCGATCGCTTTGCCGTGCTTGCGCAATACGAAGTCGCTGGCCTTGGCGAGTTCCACGGTGTATCTCTCGTAAATCTCGCAGGCGTTGCGCAGCGGCTGCGGCACTTGGCTCGCAATTCGATCGCGGCCGATGCCGGTCGCCTGCGTCAGGCGCTTCTCGGCGTAGTCGCCGAGGACGCCGAAACCCTTGATCGGATGATTGAAAATATCGTCCATCGCCGATTTCAGCTCGCCGAACGTGCGGCCGAGATCCTTCAGGCCGGACAAGGCGATGTACAGGCGCAGGACTTCGTTGGTCCCCTCGAATATGGTCAATATGCGGCTGTCGCGCGCCGCCTGTTCATAAGGATAATCGCACATGAAGCCGTTGCCGCCCGCGATTTGCAGCGCCTCGTACGCCGAGCGCTGCATCGCCTCGCTGGCGAATACCTTGCTGACCGCGGCCTCGACCGAATAATCGGCCACTCCCGAATCTATGTAGTGCGCGACCATCCAGACGACGCTCTCCGCCGCGAAGCAATCGACGGTCATTTGCGCGATCTTCTCTCGAACCAGGTCGTATTCGCCGATCGCGTGGCCGAACTGCTTGCGCGCGCGCGCCTGTTCGGTCGCCATCGCCAGCACCGCCTTCATGCCGCCGACCGCGCCGCCGCCGAGACCGGTGCGGCCGTTGTTGAGGATCGCCATCGCGACCTTGAAACCCTTACCTTCGGCATCGATGACGTTGTCGGCGGGAACGTGCACATCGGCGAAGCTCACGGTCGTCGTCGAGGAGGCGCGAATGCCCATCTTGTCCTCATGACGGCCGTGGCTGACGCCCCGCCATGTCGCCTCGACGATGAAGGCGGTGATCTTGCCGGCCGGCGATTGGGTGCGGGCGAAGACCGTGTATAGATCGGCGATGCCGCCGTTGGTGATCCATATCTTCTCGCCGTTCAGCGTCCAGCTGCCGTCGGCGTTCTTCGCGGCGTGCGTGCGAATCGACGCCGCATCGGAGCCCGCCGTCGATTCGGTCAGGCAGAACGCCGCGATCAGCTCGCCGCTCGCCAGCTTCGGCAGGTAGCGCGCTTTTTGCGCCTCGGTGCCGAACAACAGAATCCCCTTCATGCCGATCGAGCTGTGCGCGCCTATGGTCAGCGATACGGAACTGTCGTGGCGGCTGCTTTGCGCAAGCACGCGCGCATAGCCCGCGTTCGACAGGCCGAGGCCGCCGAATTCCTCGGGGATGATCAAGCCGAACAAACCGAGATCGCGCAGACCTTGAATGAACTGCGCCGGCGTCGCGGCGTCGCGGTCCCAGCGCTTGAAGTCCGCGTGTTTCGGTCCCAGGAATTGATCGATCGCCTCGCTGATCATGCCGAGAACTTCGCGGTCTCTGTCGCGCATGCAGGGATACGGCAGGAGATTCTCGGCCGATATCCGTCCGGAAAACAGATCCGTCGCCGTGCTCATCGCTGCGGCCTAAGGCGTGACATGATCGATGAGCAGATTGGCGGTGCCGTCATGGCCGACATCGTAAGTCAATTCGCCGTACATATCGCCGGCGGCCGGCAGGGGTTCGCCGCTCGGCGATATGCGCGCGGTGATCACGACCTGCTCACCGGCCGACAACACCCGCCCCGGAATCATCGAATCGGCGCGCGACAGGCGAATCACCGTGCCTATCGCCGCCGTCGTCAGGCGCTTGGCCGCGAGCGGCGGGCCGCTGCCGCCGGGCCGTTGCGCAAAGACGAACAGCGGCACGCCGGCGCGAACGCGGCCCTCGAGTGCCGGCGAGATCATCACGCGGACCGTCACCGTCGCGGCCGGCGCGGCGTTGGTCGGCGAGGCGGTCGTCGGCGAGGCAGTCGTCGGCGAGGCAGCGCTCGCCGACCCCGCATCCGGCGCCGCCGCCCCCGCGGCTGGCGGACCGAGTTCGGCAATTCGCGCATCCAGCATCTGCACGACCGGCTGCGGCGGATGCATGGCGATCAGCGCCTGCCAGCGGCTGCGCGCGAGCGCCCGATCGCCGCGGACGGCCGCCGCGAAGCCGCCGTACAGCAGCGCCTTTGGATTGGTCGGCGCCATCATCATCGCGTCTTCGAATAGTTGCGCGGCGTGCGGCGTTATTACGCCGCCGGCGCGGATGCTGAGCGCCTCTCCGTAGCCGATCGTCGCCTCGAGGCTCGTGCCCTTGCTCAACGTCAAAGCGCGGTTGAAGGCGGCGATCGCATCGTCCAAGCGGTTGACCGCCACATAGGATCGGCCGAGCATCAGCCATCCTGCCAGGTCCTGCGGATCTGCGCGCATGTGCCGTTCGAGGTTCGCGACCATCGCCGCGACTTGCGGACTCACCGCGGCGGCGCCGGGCTGCGGCGCGGCGCCCCAGTCCCAAGTGCTCCACAGCGCATACAGCCCGCCCGCGCCGACGACGAGGAGCACGGCGGCCAGCGCGGCTATCGGGCGATTGCGGCGATCGCGCAGCAGCGGAACGGCCACCGCGGCGGCGGCGATCGCGGCCATGACGGCCGCGACGATCATGAACGCGATCATGCCGGCGGGCCGCTGCTCGGGTCGTCGTCGAGAGGCATCCGCGACCGGAACCGCACTATTCGATAAATCACCACTGCGCCGACCAGCAGCAATGCGAACGGCGCTCCCCAGATGAAGACCGTCTTGGCGTCGAGCGGCGGGTCGTAGAGCACGAACTCTCCGTAGCGGGCTTTCATGAAACGGTATATCGCCGCGTCGCTCTTGCCGGCGAGCAGCATCTGCCGAACCTCGCCGCGCAGTTCCGCGGCGAGCTCGGCATTGGAATCGGCGATGGTTTCGTTTTGACATACCAAGCAGCGCAATTGCTGCGTGATGTGCTCGTAGCGCGTCTGCAAGGCGGGATTTGCCAGTAGACCATGGTCGCCCGCGGCGTGCGCCGCGACGGTGAGGAACAGGCTTGCGGCGAGCGCCGCCGCTCGGGCCGCCGGCATTGCCGCAAAGCCGCGGCTCACGCGCCGCCCCGGCGCGCCGCGGCGATCCGCGGCAGGAATTCCCTGTCCCAGACGCCCATCGTCATCGGCGCTATGTGCTTGAACAGGATATGTCCCCGTCGGTCGACGAGGTAGGTCTCCGGCGCGCCGTAGACGCCCCAATTGATCGCCACCCGTCCCTTGTCGTCGAATCCCACGGCCTCATAAGGATCGCCGAGCTCGCGCAGCCACAGTTGCGCCCGGCTGCGCTCGTCGTTCCAATCCAATCCCAGGATCGGCACGACGTGTTGGCTCGCAATTTTCAGCAGGGTCTCGTGCTCCTCGCGGCAGGCGCTGCACCAGGTCGCCCAGACGTTGAAGACATAGACATGGCCCGTCAGGGCCTTGTTGCTGACGGTGCGGCTCTTGTCCAGCACGTCGGTCAGCGTAAACTCCGGCGCCGGTTTGCCGATCAGCGGCGACGGCAGTTCGTGAATGTCGCGCTTCGGATTCAGTCCAAAGGCGAACAGCACGATCAAGCCCAGAAAAGCGGCCCCCGGCAGTAGGTACTTCCACATCAGGCGACACCCGGCAGCGGTTTCGGCGGCGGATTCGGCGGCGCCGGCGCGATCGCATCGGCCGCGGTCGCCACTGCCTTGACGCGGTAGCGCCGGTCGCTGACGGCGACGGCGCCGCCGAGCGCCATCACCAGGGCGCCGAGCCAGACGAAGCGGATCAGCGGCTTGTACTGGATGCGCATGCTCCACGCCCCGCCGCCGAGAGGATCGCCCATGGCGACGAACAGGTCGCGCGCCAAGCTCACCGCGATCGCGGCGTGGCTGTTGTCGGTCTGCTGCACCGTGAAATGCCGCTTCTGCGGCCTCAACGTCGCGACCAATCGGCCGTCGTGCCTCACCGTGACCAGCGCCTGCACGGCGTCGTAATCGGGTCCCGGTACCTTGCTCGTGGTCAGGAACTTGAAGTCGTAGCCGGCGATCGAAAAGACCTCGCCGGGCTTCATCGCGACGTCTTTCTCGATCTTGTAGGTGTTGACGGTGCTGACGCCGATCGCGAACATGCCGACTCCGAAATGCGCAATCGTCATGCCGAGGACCGCCGCCGTCAGTTTCTGGCCTTGGCGCCAGCGCCGCAACGGCTCCAGCAGCGAGGAGAAAATGATCCACATGCCGAACGCGAAGCCGAGCAAGCCGGCCCAATGCAGTGAGCCGTAGCCGAAGCGCTCGACCAGGGCCGCGACGACCGCGGCCGCGCCGAGCAGCCACCAAATCGGTCGCGCCGCCGCGGTCAATTTGCCGCGGCGCCATGCCGAATGCATGCCCACCGCAAGAAACGCCATCAACGGCAGTATCGGCACCAGGAACATCAAGTTGAACACCGGCGGCCCGAGGGAGATCTTGCCTAGGTGGAGCAGTTCATAGAATAGCGGCGCGAGCGTGCCCCAGAGCACGAGTATCGCGGCCCCGACCAGCAGCACGTTGTTGACCAGTATGAAGAACTCCCGGGAAAACAGCTCGAACCCGCCGGGTACGTAGAGCTTGGGCGCGCGCCACGCGTACAAGCCGAGCGATCCGCCTATGGTCACGACCAGACCCGCCAAAATGAACACGCCGCGCTTCGGATCGGTCGCGAAGGAGTGCACCGAGACGAGCACGCCGGAGCGCACCAGGAACGTGCCGATCAGGCTCAGCGAGAACGCGAAGATCGCCAAGAGCAGCGTCCAGCTTTTGAAAATGCCGCGCTTTTCGGTGACGCTCAGCGAGTGGATCAAGGCCGTGCCGACCAGCCAGGGCATGAACGATGCGTTTTCCACCGGGTCCCAGAACCACCAACCGCCCCATCCCAATTCGTAGTAAGCCCACCAGCTGCCGAGCGTGATGCCGATCGTCTGAAATATCCACGCGCAAATCGTCCATGGCCGCGTCCACTTGGCCCAGGCCTGATCCAGGCGTCCTTCGAGCATCGCCGCGCAGGCGAATGCGAACGCCACCGAAAATCCGACATATCCCGTGTACAGCATCGGCGGGTGAATCGACAGCGCAAAGTCCTGCAGGATCGGATTTAAGCTCGCGCCGTTGACGGCCGCGGGGAACAGGCGCTTGAACGGGTTCGACGTCCACAGCGTGAACAGCAGGAAGCCCGTGCTGACGAGCCCCATGACGCCGATCACGCGGCTCGCGAAGCTCTGCGGCAAGCCGCGGCTGAACGCGGCGACGGCGAGGCTCCAGGTCGACAGAATCATGATCCACAACAGCAGCGAGCCCTCGTGCGCTCCCCAAACGGCGGCGATGCGGTAAAAGAGCGGCAGCGCCGTGTTCGAATTGCTGGCGACGTACAACACCGAAAAGTCGTTGACGATGAATGAGTACACGAGGCAGCCGAAGGCCGTCGCGACGAACACGAACTGGCCGGCCACCGCGGGTCTCGCGACCGACATCCAGGCGGGCCTCACGTGCCAGGCGCCGATGAGGCCGAAAAAGGCCTGCGCCATGCTGAGCATGAGCGCGAGGATCAAGGCGAACATTCCCAACTCGGGTATCATCGGCGATGCTCCGCGGCGGCCGCTTTCAACTCGTCGGCTTGCCGGCGACTTTGTGCTTCAGGGACGCAGCCACTTCCGGCGGCATGTATTTCGCGTCGTGTTTCGCCAGTACTTGATCGGCCACGAATTCGCCGTTCGCGTCCATGGTGCCCTGCGCGATGATGCCCTGCCCCTCGCGAAACAGATCGGGCAGCACGCCGGTGTAGGTCACCGGCACCTGATGCGCGAAATCGGTCAGTACGAAGTGCACCGTCAGGTCCCCCGGCTTGCGTTGGACGCTGCCCTTGACGACCATGCCGCCGAGGCGGAAACGCTTGGTCGCCGGCGCCTTGCCGAGTGCGACTTGACTCGGATCGTAGTAGAAGCTGATGTTTTGGCGTGCGGCGACCACCGCGAGCGCAACCGAAGCGGAAACGCCGCCCAAGATGCCGAGCACGACCAACAAGCGCTTGCGACGCGGGGTCATGATTTTTCACTCCTCGCCATCGCAGCGGTTCGCCGCGCGCGCAGCAGCGCCCGCGCGTGATGGCGCCGCGCGGACCAGAGATTCCAAACCAACACCGCGACGGCGAATCCGATACTCGGCCACACGAAGCGGGCATAGCCGCCCATCGCCCAAAAGCCCGTGCGATGGATCATGGTGCGAGAGCCTCGCGCACCCACACTGCCTGGCGTTCGCGGTCCAGCACCTCGCCACGCAAGCGCATGCAGAGCACGCCGCCGAAGAAGCACATGTAGCCCAATAACATCGCCAGCAGCGGCCACAACATGCTCCCTGGCATCGTCGGCTTGCCGAATTTGGCGAGGGTTGCGCCCTGATGCAGCGAATTCCACCAGGTGACCGAAAAATGCACGATCGGCACGTTGATGACGCCGACGACGCCGAGCAAAGCCGCCGCGCGGTCGCCGCGCGCGGGATCCTCGAACGCCTTGCGCAGCGAGATCACGCCGAAATATAAGAACAATAATATCAACTCCGAAGTCAGTCTCGGATCCCAGGCCCAGTAAGTACCCCACATCGGGCGCCCCCAGAGAGATCCGGTGACCAAGGCGGCGAGCGTGAACGATGCGCCGATCGGCGCGGCCGCCGCGGCGACCGCAAAGCCGACCTTGATGCGCCAGATCAAGGCGATCGCGCCCGCTACCGCCATCGTCGTATAGGCGAACAGCGACAGCCACGCGCTCGGCGCGTGCACGTAGATGATGCGAAACGCATCGCCCTGTTGATAATCGGGAGGCGCGAATACCAACCCGTCGATGAGACCATAGCCGATCATAGCCGCTGCCAGCGCCAAGAACCACGGCGCGAGCGCCGCGGCCGTACGGTAAACGTGCGGCGGCGATGCGAGTCGATAAAACCAAGTCCACATGGGTGACGGCCGCCCTCCGGTTATTCCAGCGTGATCCGCAGCGCAGCAGACGCGGCCAGCGGCGCCAGACTGCTCGTAAATACACACAGCGCCGCGAGAAAGTACAACGCGCCCGCCGGACTTTCGCCGCCGATCGCGCGATCGGTGGCGCTGGCGCCGAAAATCAGCATCGGCATCGCGAGCGGCAGCACGATCAACGACAATAATACACCCCCGCGGCGCAAGCCCACCGTCAAGCCGGCGCCGATCGACCCCAGCCAGCTCAAGGTCAAGGTACCGAGCGCGAGGCTTGCCATCATCGTCGCAAATGCATGCACCGGAATCGCGAGGGCCGTGGCCACGAGCGGCGACATCACCACCAGGGCGACTCCGCTGACCAGCCAATGGGCCATCGTCTTGGCGATCACGATGACGTAGAGCGGCTGAGCGGACAACGCCAATTGCTCCAAGGTCCCGTCGTCCGCATCGACTTTGAACAAGGCCTCCAGCGACAACAGCGACGATAACAGCGCCGCGACCCAA
This sequence comes from Steroidobacteraceae bacterium, assembly GCA_035531435.1. Taxonomy (GTDB): domain Bacteria; phylum Pseudomonadota; class Gammaproteobacteria; order Steroidobacterales; family Steroidobacteraceae; genus Bog-1198. The sequence goes on from DATKSW010000009.1 coordinate 60,858, forward strand.
AGCACACCCGGCGCCATGTCTCGAAGCAGCGACAACTGCGGGCTCAGGGCGAGCGGGAACAAGGTGGTCACGATCAAAAAGAACACCAGCGGCTGCAATAGTTGATCGGGCCTGCGGAAACTGAGACACAGTTCACGCTGCAATATCAGGCGCATCGCCCGCCATGCGCCGACGTTCATGCGCACAGCTCCATGCGCAGGATCGGCCGCTGCAGGTCGAGCTCTCGATGCGCGACGACCAGAGCCAGCCCGCCTTGCCCGGTATGCTCCTCGAGCATGCGCAGCAGCAGCGCCGATCCCGCCGCATCGAGATTCGTGAACGGCTCGTCGAGCAGCCACAGGAGCGCGCGCATCGCGAGCACGCGCGCCATCGCGACGCGGCGGCGCTGGCCGGCGGAGAGCACGCGCGCCGGCAGTTCCGCGCAGGCCCCGACCCCGCAGTGCTCGAGCGTGGCGCGCAGTTCTGCCTCGGGCACGCGCCGCTTCAGACCGACCGAGTAGCGCAGATTCTCCAATGCAGTCAGATCCGCCTTCAAGGCCGGCTCGTGCGAGACATAGGCGAGCGCCGCCTGGTATTCGGCGCGCACGCCGTCGATCGCTTGACCCGACCAGGCGACTCTGCCCTGCTCGGGGCGCAGCAGACCGCAGACGACGCGCAGCAAGGTGGTCTTGCCGGTGCCGTTGGCGCCCCAAATATGCATCAATTGACCGGACTCGACGCCGAAGCTCACACCCCGCAGCACGTGACGATCGCCACGCCAAACGTGGATATCTTCAATCGACAGACTTCGGGGCGCGCCGTTCATGTGGCGGCGAGCTTAGCGAAATCAACCAGTTGAGGCTACCGCGGTGCAACGCCGCGCGCTAAGGATCGATGACTATCGGCGCAGCGCCCGGCACCGGTAGACTAGCGGCGTGCCCCGGTGGCGAAATTGGTAGACGCAACGGACTTGGTAATTGAGCGGCGGGCATGGAAACGGCCCGCTGGATCCCGTCAAAGTCGGCGAACCCCCTGGGCCGCATGGCCCGCGGCAACGCCGAGCCAATCCGGCGCGCGCCATCGCGGCGCCGGCAGGTGTAGAGAGTGGACGGCGGGGACCTAAGGCAGTCGGCGCAGGGCTGTCACGGTCGTGGCGCACTCCAGACCCCGAACGCGCAACAGGCGCGGCGGCCAAAGCCGTCGGGGTAAGAAAATCCGTTGGCCGCAAGGCTGTGCTGGTTCGACTCCGGCCCGGGGCACCACCGGCGCAGGCGGCATTTCAAATGGTGGAGGCTAGGGTCGGAATCGAACCGGCGTACGCGGCTTTGCAGGCCGCTGCATGACCATTCTGCCACCTAGCCCCGAGATTCATAAATCCGCATCCCGGAGGCGCCCAGGATGGTGCACAAACTGGAGCGGGAAACGAGGCTCGAACTCGCGACCTCAACCTTGGCAAGGTTGCGCTCTACCAACTGAGCTATTCCCGCCCGATGCGAAAGCCAGCAATTGTAGGGCTGCGCCGCCCGGAGTCAAGGTGATTGACCCCGACAATCCCGCTAACGCATTGAACTGCCCCGCAATTCCGGCCACGCCAAACGCAGGTAGAGAATCATCGACCAGAGCGTCAAGGCGGCGGCGATCACGGTCAGGACGAGGCCCAGCGCGTAGATCGGCACACCGAACAAGTCGCGCCGAAAAAGCAGGAACGACAAACCGACGATCTGCATGATCGTCTTTACCTTGCCCCACACGGAGACGGCGATGCGGCTGCGCGCGCCGATCTCCGCCATCCACTCGCGCAGCGCCGACACCGCGATCTCGCGGCCGATGATCACGATCGCGACGATCACCGTATACCAGCGCGGGTCCTTGCTGACGATCAGCACCAGCGCGCAGGCGACGATCAGCTTATCGGCCACCGGATCGAGAAACGCGCCCAGCCGGGACGTCTGGCCGAGCTTGCGGGCGTAGTAGCCGTCGAGCGTGTCGGTGATGCCGGCGAACGCGAAGCCGGCGCAGGCGGCGGGGTCCGCCCACCAGAACGGCAGGTAGAACAGCATCACGATCGCCGGGATCATCAGGATGCGCAGCCAGGTCAGCGCATTCGGCAGATTCATCCAGTGTTTTCGTTCAGCGGCCCGGGTGGAGGTGCTCATAGATTACCGCGGCGAGGCGTTGGCCGAGGCCGTGAATCCGCACAAAATCGTCGATACCGGCACGCAGTACCCCTTGCAGCCCACCGAATTGCTTCAGCAGTTCGCGCCGCTTCACCGGCCCCAAACCCGGTATCGTCTCGAGGATGGACTGGCTATGACGCTTGGCTCTCTTGCGTCGGTGTCCCGCAACGGCAAACCGGTGCGCCTCATCGCGCACGCGCTGGAGCAAATGCAGCGCGCCCGAATCGGCTGGCAGTATAATCGGCGTCTCGCGACCCAACAAGAACAGCTGTTCCTGGCCTGCGCGTCGGTCCGCCCCCTTGGCGATGCCGATCAGCGCGATGCCCTGCAATCGCATTTCCTCGAGCACGCGGGCCGCCTGCGCCAGCTGGCCTTTGCCGCCGTCGATCAGCAAGACGTCGGGCGCCGCCACCTCGCCGCTCTGCACCCGTTGGTAGCGGCGCGTCAGCGCTTGGTAGAGCGCCGCGTAGTCGTCGCCCGGGCGGATGCCGGCGATGTTGAAGCGGCGGTACTCGCTCTTCAGGGCGCCTTCGACGCCGTAGACGACGCAAGAGGCGATCGTGTCGCTGCCGCCGGTGTGGCTGACGTCGAAGCACTCGAGCCGCTGCGGCGTGCGCGCCAGGGCAAAGATCTCGCGCAGCTCCTCGAGATTGGTCGCGATGCTCGCGCGCGCGAGGAAGCGCATCTTCAGGGCCTGCGCGGCGTTCTCCTGCATCATCTCGAGCCAGCGCGCGCGAATGCCGCGCACCGAGGCGGCGATGCGCACGCGGCGCCCCGCGCGCGCGCCGAGACTCGCTTGCAGCACGGGAATCTCCTCGAACTTCTGCGCGACGATTATTTCCGGCGGCGCTTCGCGCTCGGCGTAATACTGCGCGACGAACGCCGCCAACACTTCGGCCGGCTCGGCGAACGGCGCGCGCGGAAAGAACGTGGTCGACCCCAAGCTGCGGCCGGCGCGCACGAACATCAGCGCGACGCAGTACTCGCCGTTGCCGGGCGCGACCGCGATGATGTCCGCGTCGTGGCGCGCATCCGCGGTCACGATCTGCTGCGCTTGCACGCTTTTCAGCTTCGCCAATTGATCGCGAAGCTTCGCCGCCTCCTCGAACTCCAGTCGTTCGGCGGCCGTCTCCATGCGCCGCACCAGATCGCGGTTGACTTCGTCGTTGCGCCCTTCCAGGACCTTGACCGCGGTGCCGACGTCCTCGGCGTAGCGTTCCTTTGAGATCAGGCCGACGCACGGCGCGCTGCAGCGCTCTATCTGGTACTGCAGACAAGGACGCGAACGATTGGAGAAAAAAGAGTCTTCGCAATTGCGCAGGCGGAACAGCTTCTGCAATTCCTGCAGCGTGTCGCGGACCGCGCCCGCCGACGGGTAGGGCCCGAAATAACGGCCCGACTCCTTGCGCGCGCCGCGGTACAGGCTCAAGCGCGGAAATTCGTGATCGGCGGAAAAGCGCAGGAACGGGAAGCTCTTGTCGTCGCGCAGGATGATGTTGAACCGCGGCCGGTGCTGCTTGATCAGATTCAACTCGAGAAGCAAGGCCTCCGTATCCGAGTTCGTGATCGTCACCTGCATTGCCGCGGTCTTCGCGATCAGCGCCTGAACCTTCGGATGGACGTTGCCTCTTTGGAAATACGAGGCGACGCGATTTCTCAAGCTGCGCGCCTTGCCAACGTAGAGGATCTCTCCGGCCTCATTCAGCATGCGGTAGACGCCGGGACGCGCCGGCAGCCCGTCGACGAAGGACTTGGCGTCGAATCGCGGAGAAAGCGCCTGCGGCGCAGCGACGCTCATGCGGCGAGCTCGACCGCGCGGGCGATGACGCTCGCGAACATCTGCGCGGTCAGTCGGCGAGTTTGCGTGTTGTAGCGGCTGCAGTGATACGAGTCCAGCAGGACGCGCCGCTCCGGCAGAGCATGCAGGGCGCCATGCGCAAAGCGGTAATGTGCGGGCTTCAATCCGCTCGCGCCGAGAACCGCCGCGTGCGCGATGGTGCCGAGCGCCAGGATCACGCGCGCGCCGCGGCTCGCCCGCAACTCCTCGCGCAGGAAGCCGCCGCACGCCGACACCTCCGCGGGCAGCGGCTTATTGCCGGGCGGCAGGCATTTGACCGCGTTGGTGATGCGCGTGCCGTAAAGTACCAACCCATCGTCGGCGCCGAGCGACGTTGGCGCACTCGCGAGTCCGAAGCGATGCAAGGTCGAATACAGCAGGACCCCGGCAAAGTCGCCGGTGAACGGCCGGCCGGTGCGGTTCGCGCCGTGCATGCCGGGGGCAAGGCCGACGATCAACAGGCGCGCCCCGGGGTCGCCGAAAGCCGGCACCGGCTTGCAGAAATAGTCGCTTTGCTGGCGCTTTACCGCGTCGAGGAAGCCCGCCAGGCGCGGGCAACGGCGGCAGCCGGGGTCGTAAGCGCTGTTCATGGCAAGATTTCAAACGGCATTAGAAAACGGGCTACGCGGCATTCCGCGTAGCCCGCCGTCGATCGCGCCGGACTTGGACTAACCCGAGCGCAATCCAACCTTGGCTCAACTTTCGGATGGGCCCATCCGATCCGATCCGTGCCGTTGCCGGACTCTCAAAGAGAGAGGTGCGGCGCAAAATTCCGTGGCATTTGGCCCAAAAATTTCTGCACGTCGGCGCTGCAACATTTAGCGGGCGGGAGCGGTACCCGGGGCAGAATAGCACCTGGGCGCATCGTGGCAAGCGAGGTTTTGAAAAAAGTCCCGCTTAAATTCACAATATTTCTAGGATAATATTGTATGTATTTGTTTTATATCTTATTATTTAACTTTGTAATTATCCCGGCGGGGTGCCTCCTGGGCGCTTGAGCAGATGCCTGTCGGCGCCGGCGCGCTGCGCAATCCGCATTGCCAGCTCCAAGGATTGTTCGCCGTTCAAGCGCGGATCGACCGCCGATTTATACGCCCTCGCCAGATCGGCCTCGGCGAGTCCACGCGCGCCGCCGATGCATTCGGTGACATCCTCGCCGGTCAATTCGATGTGTACGCCGCCGAGCGTCGAACCGCATTCCCCGTGGATGCGGAATGCAGCCTCCACTTCGGCCAATATGTTGTCGAAGCGCCGCGTCTTGATTCCCCCCGAGGTGGTCTCGGTATTGCCGTGCATCGGATCGCAAACCCACAGGACCTGGCTGCCGGTGGCGCGCACCGCGCGGACGATCTCCGGCAAGCGCCGTTCGATATCCTTGATCCCGAATCGGTGGATCAAGGTCAAGCGGCCCGGTTGATTTTGCGGATTGAGGATTTGCACCAATTCCTGCAGCCACTCGGCGCTCATGCCGGCGCCGACCTTGACGCCGATCGGATTGGAGATGCCGCGAAAGTACTCGACATGCGCGCCGTCGAGGTTCGCGGTGCGCATGCCGATCCACGGCATGTGCGTCGCCAGGTTGTACCAGCGCTGCTGGCGCGCGATGTAGCGGGTCTGCGCCTGTTCCGACAAAAGATGCAGCCCCTCGTGGCTGGTATAGAACTCGCAGCGCGTCGCGGCATGCACGCGCTGCCCGCTCATCGACTCGAAGAAATCCAGCGATTCGGCGATCGAATCGACGATGCCTTGATAGGCCTCGCGCAGCGGCGAATGGCGCATGAATCCCAGATCCCAATATTCCGGATGATGCAGATCGGCGAAGCCGCCGTCGATCAGCGCGCGCACGAAATTCAGCGTCAACGAGGCTCGCTCATAGCCGCGCAGCAGCAATTCCGGGTCCGGTTCGCGCTCCGCGCGGCTGAAGCCCGGCCGGTTGACGTTGTCGCCGCGATAGCACGGCAAGGTCAGGCCGTCGCGCGTCTCCGTGTCCGCCGAGCGCGGCTTCGCGTACTGCCCGGCGAAGCGTCCGACGCGGATCACCGGCTTCTTCAGCCCCTGCAGCAGCACCAGGCTCATCTGCAGCAGTATCTTCAGGCGGCGCGCGATATTGTCCGATTCGCAATCCTCGAAGCTCTCCGCGCAATCGCCGGCCTGCAGCAGAAATTGTTCGCCGCGCTCGGCTTGCGCGAGCCGCGCGCGCAGCGCCTCGATCTCCCAAGAGACGACCAGCGGCGGCAGCCGGCTTAATGCGGCGATGCTGCGCTCCAGCGCCTGCGGATCGGAATAGCGCGGCTGTTGGGCCGCCGGGCGGCTCTGCCAGCTCGCCGGATGCCAGTTCGTCAATACGGTGCTCCTCGACATGAGCGAGGATGCTACACAGACCCGTGTGCGCCTGCAAAGAGCGCAAACCCCAGTGGCATTGCCGGCGATCCCGAGCCAAAATGCCGCCGCCTACAGATCGCGCCGCAGCGCCAAGCGAGAGCCGCCATGTCAAATCTCGATGCATCTCAACGCCCGCAAGATCCCGCCGTCTGCGCCGAGCCGCTGGCGACGCTCGGCCTCGACGCCGTCAACGGCGGCGCCTGGTCCGCGAGCCACGGCTGGAACGGCGCCGGCGGCGGCACGCTGCTCGAGTCGAGCAATCCGTCGACCGGCGGACGGCTCGCACTGGTGCGCGCGGCGACTGCGGCGGACTACGATCGCGTCCTCTCATCGGCGGTTGCGGCGGCCGACCTCTGGCGCCGCGTGCCGGCGCCGCAGCGCGGCGAGGCGGTGCGGCTGGTCGGCGCCGAACTGCGCCTGCAGAAGCACGCCTTGGGCAGTCTGGTGACGATGGAGAACGGCAAGATCAAGGCCGAAGGCGACGGCGAAGTCCAAGAAATGATCGACATCGCCGATTTTGCCGTCGGCCAATCGCGCATGCTCTACGGCTTGACGATGCATTCGGAGCGCCGCCAACACCGCATGTACGAACAGTGGCATCCGCTCGGCGTCGTCGGCGTGATATCCGCGTTCAATTTCCCGGTCGCCGTATGGTCGTGGAATGCCTTTCTCGCCGCGGTCTGCGGCAATGCGACCGTCTGGAAGCCGTCGCCGAAGACCGCGTTGTGCGCGATCGCCGTGCAGAAGATCTGCAACCGGGTCCTGGAACGGCACTCGCTGCCCCCCATTTTCCAATTATTCATCGACGCCGGCACCGAACTCGTGGAAAAGTTCGTCGATGACCGGCGCGTCGCGCTGCTGTCGTTCACGGGGTCGACGCCGGTCGGCCGCCGTATCGGCGTGCGCGTCGCAGAGCGGCTCGGCAAGAGCCTGCTGGAACTCGGCGGCAACAATGCCGTCATCGTCGATGCGGCGGCGAACCTCGATCTGGCGGTTCCGGCGATCGTTTTCGGCGCGGTCGGCACCGCCGGACAACGCTGCACGTCGACGCGGCGCGTGTTGGTGCATGAGTCGCGCCTCGCGGAACTCGAACGGCGCCTGATCGCGGCCTACGGCCAGGTGCGCATCGGCGATCCCTTGGACCCCCTGACCCTGATGGGCCCGTTGATCGACGCGGCCGCGGTCGAGAGGTTTGCGGCGGCCGTCGCGGACGCGGTCGCGCAGGGCGGCAGGATACTGCACGGCGGCCGGACGTTGCGCCGGCCCGGTCACTTCGTCGAGCCGACGATCGTACGCGCCGTCGCGGGGATGCCGATCGTGCAGGCCGAAACCTTCGCGCCGATACTCTATTTGGTTCCCTACTCCACCCTCGACGAGGCCCTGGCGCTGCACAACGGCGTGCCGTACGGACTGTCCTCGGCGATCTTTACCGATCGGCTGCAAGTGGCGGAGCGGTTTCTGGCGGCCGATGGCAGCGATTGCGGCATCGCCAACGTCAACCTCGGCACCTCCGGCGCCGAGATAGGCGGTGCGTTCGGCGGCGAAAAAGACACCGGCGGCGGCCGCGAAGCGGGCTCAGACGCCTGGAAGGCCTACATGCGGCGGCAAACGGCGACGCTCAATTGGAGCGAGGAGTTGCCGCTCGCGCAGGGGATCCGCTTCAACGTCTGAGGCGCGCCCCGATCCTTGCCGCGCGGCGAGTTCATTCGCCGCGCTTCGTCTCGCGCCAGAGCATTTCCTGAGCCGCGCCGTCCAAGGCCGCGAAGTCGCCGCCGCGCTCGTGGGCGAGCGCCTCCATGCGCCGGACACGGCGCTCGAATTTGGCGTTCGCCGCGCGCAGCGCCGCTTCCGGCTCGACACCGAGCTTGCGCGCCAAATTGGCCGCGGCGAACAATAGATCTCCGGTCTCCTCGAAGACGCGCGTCGCGCGTCCTGCGCCCGGCCCCTCGCCGGCCGCCGCCAGCACCTCGGCGAGCTCCTCGGCGACCTTGTCCGCCGCGCCGCGGGCCTCGGTAAAATCGAAGCCCGCGCCGGCCGCGCGCTTGCCGAGCTTGTGCGTGCGCATCAGCGCCGGCAGTGAACGCGGTACGTCGTCGAGCAAGCCGGCGCCGGCCCCCGGCCCGGGGGCATCGGCTGGGCCGGCCGCGCCGCTCCGCTCCGCGGCCTTGATGGCCTCCCATGCGGCACATTGTTCGGTCAGATTGAGCGCGGCGGCGGCTGCAAAGACGTGCGGATGGCGGCGCACCAGTTTGTCGCGGATCGCGGCGGCGACGGCGTCGAAATCGAAGTGGCCCGCTTCGTCGGCGATCTGCGCGTGAAAGACCACCTGAAACAACAGGTCGCCTAGTTCCGCCTGCAAATGCCGCAGATCGCCGCGCTCGGCGGCGTCGGCGAGCTCATAGGCCTCCTCGATCGCATAAACCGCGAGCGAAGCCGAAGTCTGCTCGCGGTCCCAGGGGCAGCCGTCCACGGCGCGCAAACGCGCCACGACCGCGAGCAGCTCCGTCAGCGCCGTCATCGCGGCGCGCCGCCGCGCTCCCGCAGCAGTCGGCGCAGCGTCATCAACATGCCCGCGGTAGCGCCCCAGATCCGCCGTTCCCCATAGGTGATGTCATAAACGGTCAAGCCGACGTCGCCCAATTGACGCACGCGGGAGCGATGATTGGCCTCGTCGAAGATGAACTGCAACGGCACCTCGAACGCATCCTGCACTTCGGACGCGTCCAGCCGCAGGGCATACTCCGCGCTGACGAAGCCGACGACCGGCGTGACCCGGTAGCCCGTGACGATCAGGTGATCCGGGAGATAGCCCGCGAACTCCACGAGTTCCGGCGCGAGGCCGATCTCCTCGCGCGCCTCGCGCAGAGCCGCATGCCAGGCATCCGTGTCTTGCGGTTCGACGCGGCCGCCCGGAAAGCTGATCTGGCCGGCGTGATCGCGCAGCGTCGCGGCACGCTGCGTGAGCAGCACCGAGAAGCCGGTGCCGCGCTCGACCAGCGGCACGAGGACCGCCGCCGCCACCCGCGGCTCGGGCAACGCGCTGCGCACGCGCGCCTGCATCTCCGGCGCCGACCCGGCCAACCATTGCATATCCTCGTCGGCGCTCGATGCCCGCGGCTGCAATGCGCTGCGGATCCGCGCCCGCGTATAGCCGTCGTCCATCGGCCGCTCGTCAGCCCGCACTGCCCGGGCCGCGGCCTTTGGTCAGCAACATTGGATCGAGCAGCCGCCGCAATTCCGCCAGGCCGAGGCCGGTCATTTCCGCCGCGACTTCCGCGATCGGACGCCCCTCGGCATAGGCCTGCTTGGCAATCGCGGCACCCTTCTCATAGCCGATCAAGGGGTTCAGCGCGGTCACCAATATCGGGTTGCGGTCGAGCGCGGCTTCGACGGCGTCGCGGTTGACGCGAAAATCGGCGAGCGCCCGCTCGGCCAGAGTGCTGCAGGCGATGTCCAGCAATTCGATGCTCTGCAGTAAATTGTGCGCGATCACGGGCAGCATGACGTTCAATTGAAAATTGCCGGATTGCCCGGCGATGGTGATCGCCGCATCGTTGCCGATGACTTGCGCGGCGATCATCGCCGCGGCCTCGGCCACGACCGGATTGACTTTACCCGGCATGATGCTGCTGCCGGGCTGCAGAGCCGGCAATGAAATTTCGCCGAGACCCGCCAACGGGCCGCTGTTCATCCAGCGCAAATCGTTGGCGATCTTCATGACGACCACCGCCAACACCTTCAATTGCCCCGACAATTCAACCGCGGTGTCCTGCGCGGACAAGGCCGCGAAGTAATTGTCGCTGGGGGCGAACGGCGCGCCGGTGCGCGCGGCGAGCAGCCGGCAGAACATGCGGCCGAATTGCGGCCGCGCGTTGACCCCGGTGCCGACCGCGGTGCCGCCCTGCGCCAACCGGTAGAGGCGCGGCAACACCGCCTCCAGTCGCGCGCGGCAGGCGTCGAGCTGCGCCTTCCAGCCGCCCAGTTCCTGGCCGAACGTCAGCGGCATCGCATCCATCAAATGCGTGCGGCCGGTCTTCACCACCGCGGCGAGTTCCGCGCTGCGCCGCGCGAGAACCGCGCCGATACGCTCGATCGCCGGCAGCAATCGCTGCAACAGCGCGAGCGTGGCGGCGAGGTGAATCGCGGTGGGAATCACGTCGTTGCTGCTCTGGCTCATGTTGACGTGATCGTTCGGGTGAACGCGCACCGCCGTGAGGCGCGACGCCAACGCGGCGATGACCTCGTTGGCGTTCATGTTGGTGCTGGTTGCGGAGCCCGTCTGGAACAGGTCGAGCGGAAATTGATCTTCGTGCATGCCGCCGGCGACCTCGTCGGCGGCCGCCTGAATCGCCGCTGCGAGTTCCGGCGCAAGATCGCCGAGTTCCGCATTCGCGCCGGCCGCGCAATATTTGATCAGCCCCAAGGCGCGGATCACGCCGCGCGGCATCCGCAAGCCGCTCGGCGGACTATTGCGCAAAGCGCGCGCCGTCGCCGCTCCCCACAGACAGCCCTCCGGCACCTCTACGGCACCCATGCTGTCGGTCTCGACGCGATAGCCGGCGGTCGTCATCTCGTGCATCTCCGCGGGTTCTGGCCGGTTGCGGTAATATGCGGGCATTCTATCACCGTGTGATGCCACACTCCGATGCCTACCCGGCCGATCGACGCACTTTCGCCCCTGGACGGACGCTACGCCGGCAAGCTCGCCGCGGTTCGCGCGCTGTTCAGCGAGGCGGGCTTGATGCGCGAGCGGGTGCGGGTCGAATGCGCGTGGCTCTTGGCGCTCGCCGCGGGGCCCGCGCGCGGGCCGCTCGCCGCGCTGCCCGCCGCTTGCCGCAGCTGGCTGCAGGCGATCAGCCGGGATCCGGCGGCGACCGATGTCGCGGCGATCAAGCAAATCGAAGCGCGCACCAACCACGACGTCAAGGCCGTCGAGCATTGGCTGCGCGGCGAATTGCAGGCGCGCGGCGCAGGCATTCGCGACTTGGAGTGGGTGCATTTCGGCTGCACTTCGGAGGACATCAACAACCTCGCCTACGCGCTGATGCTGAAAGCGGCGCGCGCGGAGATCATCCTGCCGATGCTCGATCGAATCGAGGCGATTCTCGATGCGCTCGCGAAACGTCATGCCGACACCGGCATGCTCGCCCGGACCCACGGCCAGCCGGCGACGCCGACCACGGTGGGCAAGGAAATGGCGAACTTCGCCGCCCGCTTGCGCACGCAGCGCGACGGCCTCGAGCGCGTCGCGATCCTCGGCAAGATCAACGGCGCGGTGGGCAATTTCAATGCGCATATGGCGGCGTTGCCGGACGCCGATTGGCCGGCGTTCAGCGCGGAATTCGTCGCCTCGCTGGCGCTGCGCGCCAACGCCTATACGACGCAAATCGAGCCGCACGATTGGATTGCCGAATACTCGCATGCGCTGCTGCGCGCCGATAGCGTGCTGCTGGATCTCGCGCGCGACATGTGGGGCTACATTTCGCTCGGCTATTTCAGGCAGAGCGTCGTCGCAGGCGAGGTCGGTTCATCGACCATGCCGCACAAGGTGAACCCGATCGATTTCGAGAATGCGGAAGGCAATCTGGGAATCGCCAACGCGTTGCTCGGCCATTTCGCGGAAAAACTGCCGATCTCGCGCTGGCAGCGCGATCTCAGCGACTCGACGGTGTTGCGCAATTTCGGCGTCGCCGTGGGGCACGCGGTTCTCGCTTTCGATGCGCTCTCGGCCGGACTGCGCAAGGTCGAGCTCGACGCGGCGCGGGTCCGCGCGGATCTCGACACGGCGTGGGAGGTTCTCGGCGAGGCGGTGCAAACCGTGATGCGCGCGCACGGCATCGCCGGTGCCTACGACCGGCTGAAAGCCTTCTCGCGCGGCCGCGCCGTCGACCGGGCGGCGATGCAGGAGTTCATAGCCTCGCTGCCGTTGCCGCCGGCGGACAAGGCGCGCCTCCTCGAGCTCGAGCCGGCAAGCTACCTCGGCCTTGCGCCGCTGCTCGCGCGGCGCCCGCGGCCGTAGAGGCTCGCAGGCCCCCGGCCCGGCCGCTGCGCCGAAACGGCGAAACGTGACGCAGTTGGCACGGCCGCTGCGCCGCAAACGGTAGGATGACGGCGCTTGGTATCCGTTATGGGGGCAGTCGCCCGTTCATTTTCAGCGAGGCTGAGCGATATGTCGGAAAGCGCGGACCACCGCTCGGGACCTGGCGACATCGACGCCGCGGCAAGCGCTGTCGACGCGAACGCCGGCAGCCGCACGATCCTCGCAGCGATGCCCGAGGTGCGCGAGGCGAGCCTCAAAGTGGCCAAATCGGCGCAGCGCCTGCTGTCGATTTTCACGCAGGATCTAGAGCCGATGATCTACGGCGAGGAGCCGTTTCTCGAGGCCATCAAGCGCCTGGTACTCGCCCGCTCCTATGCCAAAGTGCGCGTTTTGCTCGCCGACCCGTCGCGGGCGATGGTCGACAATAACCGCTTCCTCGCATTGGCGCGGCGACTGACGAGCTGCATCGACATGCGCTCCATGAGCGCCGAATACGCGGCGAGCGCAGGCGCCTTCATCATCGCCGACGACAAGGCGCTGGTCTATCGCCTGCGGACCGACCGCTGGGACGGCATTGCGGACATGAACGATCCGGCGGTCGTGCGCCGTTATCTGAACTTCTTCGATGAGGTTTGGAACACGAGCATGCAGGAATCGCAGATGCGGCAGATGTACATGTAGGCGCCCGGCCGCGGCGCCGCGCCCGTATAATCGGCGCATGTCCGCAGCCAATTCGAACTCCGCGACCGCCGGCACCGTGATCGTCGGCATCTCCGGCGGCGTCGACTCCGCCGTGGCGGCCCTGCGCCTCTGCGAGGCGGGCTGCAGCGTGCAGGGGCTGTTCATGTCCAATTGGGACGACGACGACGCCTACTGCACGGCGGCCGGTGATTTTCAGGACGCGCGCCGCGTCTGCGAGATCCTGCGAATTCCCCTGCATCGCGCCAGCTTCGCGGCGGAATATCGCGGCCGGGTTTTTGCGCATTTCTTGCGTGAATATGCCGCCGGCGGAACTCCCAATCCGGATGTGTTGTGCAATCGCGAGATCAAGTTCGGCGTCTGCCTCGAGCACATGCAGCGGCTCGGCGCCGCCTGGATCGCGACCGGCCATTACGCGCGCGTGCGCCACGAGCCGGACGGCAGCCGCTTGTTCAAGGCGGTCGACGGCGCCAAGGATCAAAGCTACTTTCTGCACGGCTTGCGGCCGGCGGCGCTCGCCCGCAGCCTATTTCCGCTCGGCGAGATGACCAAGGGCGAGGTTCGCCGCATCGCCCACGAGGCCGGCCTGCCGGTGCACGACAAGCCGGACAGCACCGGCATTTGCTTCATCGGCGAGCGGCCGTTTGCGCAGTTTCTGGGCCGCTACCTGCCGCAATCCCCGGGCCCGATCGAAACCGACGCCGGGCGCGTGCTCGGCCGCCACCGCGGCTTGCCGTTCTACACGCTCGGCCAACGCGCGGGCCTCGGCATCGGCGGTCGCGCCGGTGCGCGGCAGGCGCCCTGGTACGTCGCCGCGAAGGACGCGGCGCGCAATGCGTTGATCGTCGTGCAGTCCCAGGATCATCCCTTGCTGCTCTGTGGGCGTTTCGAGGTCGCCGACCTGCACTGGCTGAACTGCGCGCCGGCGGACGGGGAATTCGCCTGCGCGGTGAAGACGCGTTATCGGCAGCGCGATCTCGCGTGCCGCGTGCGCGTCGCTGCCGGCGCCGGCGCAAATGCCGAGGTCCATCTCGGCGAGCCGGCGCGCGCGGTGACTCCCGGCCAATACGCCGTTTTCTACGACGGCGATCGGTGTTTGGGCGGCGGCGTGATCGCGCCTGCATTCGACCGCGGCGATGGCCGCAGGCACGATCCGATCACGTATAATCACGAGTTTGCCGCGGAGGGAACATGACCGACAGCTTCAGCGCGCGTTCGACGCTCGTTGCCGGCTCGCAGCGCTACGAAATATACAGTCTGGCGGCTCTCGCGGATCGCAACGTCGATCGGCTGCCGTTCGCATTGAAAATCCTGCTCGAGAACCTGCTGCGCTTCGAGGACGGCGTCAATGTGACGAAGCGCGACATCGAGGCGCTGCTCGCCTGGAATCCCAAGGCCGAGCCGCAACATGAGATTGCGTTCTCCCCGGCGCGCGTGATCATGCAGGACTTCACCGGCGTGCCGTGCATCGTCGACCTCGCGGCCATGCGCGACGCCATTTTGCGCCTGGGCGGCGACCCGCAACGCGTCAACCCGCTCGCACCGGCCGAATTGGTCATCGACCATTCCGTGCAGGTCGACGTATACGGTACCGCCGACTCTCTGCGCCGCAACAACGAAATCGAGTTTACCCGCAACGCCGAGCGCTACATGTTCCTGCGCTGGGGACAAAGCGCGTTCAGCAACTTCAAGGTCGTGCCGCCGAATACCGGCATCGTCCACCAGGTCAATATCGAACGCCTGGCGCGCGTGGTCTTCGCCGGCGACGGCAAGGGCTCGAGGCTCGCCTATCCGGACACGCTGGTAGGCACCGATTCGCATACGACGATGGTCAACGGACTGGGCGTACTCGGCTGGGGCGTCGGCGGCATCGAAGCGGAGGCGGCGATGCTCGGTCAACCGGTCACGATGCTGATCCCGCAGGTGATCGGCTTCAAACTCGCCGGTTCACTGCCGGCCGGCACCACAGCGACGGACCTCGTGCTCACCGTCACCGAGATACTGCGCAAGAAGGGCGTGGTCGACAAATTCGTCGAATTCTTCGGCGACGGCCTGCAGAGCCTGCCGCTCGCCGACCGCGCGACCATCGCCAACATGTCGCCGGAATTCGGCTCGACCTGCGCGATCTTTCCGATCGACGCGGAAACCGTGCGCTATCTGACGCTGACCGGCCGCAGCGCCGAACAAACCGCGCTGGTCGAAGCATACGCGCGTGCGCAGGGCTTGTGGCGCATCGACGGCGCCGCGCCGGCCGACTACACCGACATCGTCGAGTTGCAGTTGTCGACCGTCGAGCCCTCGCTCGCCGGCCCGAAGCGCCCGCAGGATCGCGTGCCGTTGCGCCTCGCGCAGCGCGTTTATCGGGCGAGCGTCGCCGCGATGAGCGAGGAACGCGCCCGCAAGAATCCCGGCGCCGCTGCCGTCGCGGCTGCCGGCGCCGCCGTCGTGCTCGGCGGCAATCGCTTCGACGTCAAGGACGGCGCGGTGCTGATCGCCGCGATCACGAGCTGCACCAACACCTCCAATCCGGCGGTGCTGATCGCCGCCGGCCTGCTGGCGCGCAACGCCGTTGCCCGCGGGCTGACCGCGAAACCCTGGGTCAAGACCTCGCTCGCGCCCGGCTCGCGGGTCGTCACCGAATACCTGCGCAAGGCGGATCTGCTGAAGGATTTGGAGGCGCTTGGCTTTTACACGGTGGGCTACGGCTGCACGACCTGCATCGGCAATTCGGGTCCCTTGAAGCCGGAGATCTCCGCGGCGGTAAAGAGCGCGGATTTGATTGCAAGCTCCGTGCTCTCCGGAAACCGCAATTTCGAAGGACGCGTGCATCCCGAAATCAAGATGAATTTCCTGGCATCGCCGCCGCTGGTGGTCGCCTACGCCCTGGCGGGCAGCATGGACGTCGACATCGTCACGCAGCCGCTGGGAATCGGCCGCGACGGCGAGCCCGTCCATCTAAGGGACATCTGGCCTAGCGCCGGCGAGGTGGCCAAGACGGTCGCGGCCGCCGTCGATTCGTCGATGTTCGCCGAGGTCTACGCCCGGGTGTTCGCCGGCGACACGAATTGGAACGCGATCAAGACGCCTGCCGGCAACATCTACGCATGGGATCGGCAATCCACCTATGTGAAGAATCCGCCCTACTTCGACGGCATGACGATGACGCCCGCCGAGGTCGGCGATATCGTTGCGGCGCGCGCGCTCGCGGTGCTCGGCGACTCGGTGACCACCGACCACATCTCGCCCGCCGGCAACATCGCCAAAACCAGCCCCGCGGCGCAATACCTGTTGGCGCAAGGCGTGCAGCCGGCGGATTTCAACTCCTACGGAGCGCGCCGCGGCAATCACGAAGTCATGATGCGCGGCACGTTCGCGAACATCCGCCTGCGCAATCTATTGGCGCCGGGCACGGAAGGCGGCGTCACCATTCACCTGCCGAGCGGCGCGCAAATGCCGATTTTCGACGCCGCGATGAAATACAAGGCCGCGGGTACGCCGCTCGTGATATTCGCCGGCAAGGAATACGGTACCGGCAGTTCACGCGACTGGGCGGCGAAGGGCACGATGCTGCTCGGCGTCAAGGCGGTGCTCGCGGAGAGCTTCGAGCGCATTCACCGCTCCAATTTGATCGGCATGGGTGTGTTGCCGCTGCAGTTCAAGGACGGCGACAGCGCGCAAAGCCTCGGCCTCGACGGACGGGAGACTTTCGATATCAGGGGATTGCAGAAGGGCGCCGCGAAATTCGTGAAAGTCACCGCCACCGCCGCGGACGGCAGGCTCACGGCGTTCGAGGCGAAGCTGCGCATCGATACGCCGAAGGAACTCGAGTACTACCGCCACGGCGGCATTTTGCAGTTCGTCCTGCGCCAGCTCGCGCAAGCCGGCAAAGCCGCGTAGCGTGGACGCATAGACGGCGCACCCTGCGCTCATCGGCGCCGATTTTCGGCCGCGGTTCGAGCATGGCATCATCGAGGGCCTATGAGCGCGCCCAACGAGACCGAAAATCCCCGCGGCGTCGCCGTATTCGATCTCGACGGCACGCTGACCCGGCGCGACACGCTGCTGCCGTTTCTGTGCGGCTACCTGGCGCGGCATCCGCGGCGCCTGCTGCGCCTTTGGCGCCTGCCGCCCGCCGTTGCGGCCTATCTGCTGGCCGGCCACGATCGCGCGCTGCTGAAATCGCGGCTGATCCGCATCGCGATGCGCGGCGATGCACGCGCCGCCGTCGATCGTTGGGCCGATGCCTTCGTCGCCTCGCTGCGGGCGCACGGCGCGTTTCGAGCGGCGGCGCTGCGCTGCGTCGAGCGGCACCGCCGGGCCGGTGATGCATTGGTCCTGCTGTCCGCGAGCCCGGATCTGTACGTGCCGCGGATCGCCGCGGCCTTGGGTTTCGAATCGACGATATGCACCGAGGTGCGCTGGCGGGGCGATCGGCTCGACGGCGCGCTCGCGACGGCCAACCGTCGCGGCGAGGAGAAACGGCGCTGCCTGCTGGCCCTGCGCGCCGAATTTCCCGGCCGGCCGACCACCGCCTACGGCAACAGCGCCGCGGACCTTGCTTACCTCGGCCTTGCGGACCGCGGTGTCCTGGTCAACGCCCGCGGTGCGGCGCGGCGGGCGGCCCGGGCGGCCGGCATCGCCGTCGACGTCTGGCGTTGATCGACGATTCTCTGCAACAAATCGCCGCTCCGCGCGGTCTAGTCCATGAACGGCAACCTGAACCAGCGGACAGCGGGAGCGGAAATGCGCAAGAAAACGGCGGCGGGCGAACAGGGCGTGCCGGACAAGATCACCCCCTGCGGGACGAGCCTGTCGCGGCGCGCTTTGTTGGCCGGCGGCGCAGGTCTTGCCGCTGTGCAAGTGCTGAACGCGGCGGCGGCCCGCGCACCCGGGCCAGCCCCGGGTTCGCTCGCCTATGCGTTCGACGCCAAGGACAGCGTCGCCGACAAGCCGAACACGTTTCAGGATATATCGACTTACAACAACTACTACGAATTCGGCACGGACAAATCCGACCCCGCGCAAAATGCCAAGAACTTTCGTACCCGGCCCTGGAGCGTGACGGTCGGCGGTGCGGCCGAGCGCGGCGGCACTTTCCATCTCGAGGATATCCTGCGCCCGCATCCCCTGGAGGAGCGCATCTATCGGTTCCGCTGCGTCGAGGCTTGGTCGATGGTCGTGCCCTGGGTCGGCTTTCCGCTCGGCGACCTGCTGCGGCGCTTCCGACCCACCGCCAACGCCAAGTTCGTCGAGTTCAAGACGCTCTATGACCCCGGACAAATGCCCGGGCAGCGCGTGCCGGTGCTGCCGTGGCCGTACGTGGAGGGACTGCGCATCGACGAGGCCATGCACCCGCTGACGATGATGGTCGTCGGCCTGTACGGCAAGCTGCTGCCCAATCAGAACGGCGCGCCGCTGCGGCTGATCGTGCCGTGGAAGTATGGCTTCAAGAGCATCAAGGCGATCGTCGGCATCCGTTTCACGGCAACGCAGCCGATCACCACATGGGCGGGCGCGGCACCGAACGAGTACGGTTTTTACGCCAACGTCAATCCGGCGGTCGATCATCCGCGCTGGAGTCAGGCCACCGAACGGCGCTTGGGCGGCGGCCTGTTCGCGCCGCGGATTCCGACGCTGCCGTTCAACGGCTACGGCGCGCAAGTGGCGGCCCTTTACCGCGGCATGAACCTGCGGAGAAATTTTTGATGCGCACCTTCCGCTGGATATTGAAGCCCGCGGCGTTCATCGCCTGCTTGGCTCCGGCGCTGCGCATGGCGGCCGGCGCATTCGCATTCGGCGGCTATTCGCTCGGCGCGGATCCGGTAGCGGCTCTGCTGCACGGCTGCGGCCGCTGGGGTTTGAACTTGCTGCTGATCACCCTGTGCATGACGCCCCTCAAGGATCTCTCGGGGTCGCTGCTGCCGCTGCGCTTGCGGCGCATGTTCGGCTTGTACTCGTTCTTCTACCTGGCGCTGCACTTCACCGTCTATGTCGTCCTCGATCAGAGCGCGAATCTCGCCGCGGTTTGGCAGGACATCGCCAAGCGGCCGTACATCACGATCGGACTGCTCGGCCTGCTGTTGTTGATTCCGCTCGCCTTGACTTCGACGGCCCGCTCGATGCGCCGCCTGGGCAGGCGCTGGAGCGAACTGCATCGGCTGATCTACGTCGTGGCGATTCTCGGCGTCTGGCACTTCTGGTGGCAGGTCAAGCGCGACATCCGCGAGCCTCTGCTGTACGCCTGCGGCCTCGGCCTGCTGCTCGGCTACCGCCTGTGGAAGCGGCGCGCAGCGCCGGCGCGGGTCAGCGTCGGGCGCCTTGCAGAGATTGATGTAGTTTGAGCAACAACTCCTCGGTGGTGCGCCAATCGATGCAAGGATCGGTGATCGACACGCCGTATTCCAGCGTCGACAGATCCTTCGGAATCGGCTGGTTGCCCGCCTGCAAATGGCTCTCGAGCATCAGGCCGACGATCGAGCGGTTGCCGTCGACGATCTGCGTCACGCAATTCTCGGCGACCAAGGGCTGCAGCGCCGGATCCTTGTTGGAATTGCCGTGACTGCAATCGACGACGATGTTCGCCGGCAGGTTCGCCGCCTTGAGTTCGCGTTCGGCGACGGCGATGCTGACCGCATCGTAGTTGACGCGGCCGCCGCCGCCGCGCAGCACGATGTGCGCGAAAGGGTTGCCGCGCGTGCGGAACACGGCCGATTGGCCCTGCTGCGTGATGCCGAGGAAATGGTGCGGGCGGCGCACCGATTGCAGAGCATTGATCGAGGCCGCGAGACTGCCGTCCGTGCCGTTCTTGAAGCCGACCGGCGTCGACAAGCCGCTCGCCATTTCGCGGTGCGTCTGCGACTCGGTGGTGCGCGCGCCTATCGCCGTCCAGGTGACCAGTTCCGATAGATACTGCGGCATGATCGGGTCCAGCGCTTCGGTTCCCGCCGGCAGGCCGAGCTCGGCGATGTGCAGCAACAATTCGCGCGCCAGCAGAATGCCCTTCTCGATGTGGAACGAATCGTCCAAATCCGGATCGTTGATCAATCCCTTCCAGCCGACCGTGGTACGCGGCTTCTCGAAATAGACGCGCATGATCGGCAAGATGCTGCCTTCGATCCGCTGCGCGAGTTCCGCGAGCCGTTGCGCGTACTCCCGCGCCGCGCGCACGTCGTGGATCGAGCAAGGGCCGACGACCACGAACAAGCGCGGATCGGCGCGCTCGAGGATCGCGCGCACGCTTTGCCGCGCCTTCAGGACCGTGCCCGCGGCCTTGTCGGTCAAGGGCAGGCGCCGCTTGACCTGCTCGGGAGTGGCCAGCAGTTCACTGGAGGCGACGTTGACGTTTTGCAGCTGCTCTTGGATGTTCACCGGCGTATGGCCTACATCGAGGTTCTGATCGTCCAAAGTTCCGGAAAGAACTTCAATTCCAGCGCTTTCGTCAGGTAGGAGACGCCGCCGGTACCGCCGGTGCCGCGCTTGTAGCCGATGATGCGCTCGACGGTCTTGACGTGCGCAAATCGCCAGAGCTGAAATTTGTAATCCAAATCCGTCAGCCGCTCGGCCAATTGGTAAAGGTCCCACTCCTTCTCGGCGTTGTGATAGACGCTCAGCCAGGCGGCGGCGACCTGCTTGCTCGCTTGATAGGGTTGCGTGTAATCGCGGTCGATCGCCTGCGCGGGCAATTCGAAACCGCGCCGGCTCAGCAAGCGCAGCACTTCATCGTACAGGCTCGGCGCGCTGAGCGCGCGTTCCAGCTGTTCGTAGCTCGCCGGTTCGCTGCGGAACACCTTGATCATCTCGGCATTCTTGTTGCCGATCAGGAATTCGAGCAGCCGGTATTGACAGGACTGAAAGCCGGAGGATTTGCCCAGTGAATTCCTGAATGCGGAATAATCCGACGGCGTGATCGTCGCCAGGACGTCCCAGGATTGCAGCAACTGCTGCTGGATCGTCGAAACGCGGGCCAACATCTTGAAGGTCGGGCCGAGATCGTCGCGGCGGATGCAGTCGACCGTCGCGGTCAATTCGTGCAGGGAAAGCTTCATCCACAATTCCGAGACCTGGTGAATCGAGATGAACAGCATCTCGTCGTGCTGGTAGGAGAGCGGATGCTGCGCGTCCAGCAGCTTGTCCAAACGCAGGTATTGCGAATAGCTTATGGATTGGGTCAAATCCCAATGGACTTGTTCGTCGCTCAAATCGACGAACGGCTTGATCGGCGTCGGGATCTCGTTCATCGGCTACGAGTCGAATACCCAGCCCGGCACGGTGCGCCAGCCGGCGAGCAATTCACGGTCCAAGCCGCGGCATTCCGGCTGCAGGGACTCGACCAGCCGCCAGAACTGCCGCGAGTGGTTCATGTGTCTCGTGTGCGCGAGTTCGTGGACGAACAGATAGCGCACCACCGCCGCGCGCAGGAACAACAGCGAGCAATTCAAGCTCACCGTGCCACGGCTCGAACAGCTGCCCCAACGCGTGCGTTGACAGCGGATGGAGACCCGCGCGACTTTGAATCCGAGTTCCTCCGCGAGCAGCAGCAAACGCGGCGACAGGCGCGGGGCGGCTGCCCGCCTGAGCCAGGCGCGCAGCAGCAGCCGCGCGCCTTGCGCATCGGCGGCGCGCACGATGAGCATTCGATCTTCCTCCCGCAGCGTGCGCTGCGCCGCGCTTTGCCAGTCGACGGCGAAGCGCTCGCCGCTCAGCCCGAACTCGATTGTCTTCGGGACCAACTCCTCGGGCTGCGGTGCGCATTGCATCGCGGCGACTTTGCGGTCGATCCACGGGGAAAACTGGCGGACGAATTCGCGCACGGTTTTCGCGCCGACGCCGACCGGCACGACGATTTCGACGCGTCCGCCGATGTGTACGCGCGCCGTCAAACGCCGCGCCCGCGCGCTGACGCGCACCGCAAACGGTTCGGTGGCAGTGTGCGTCTCGAACAACGACAACTGCGTGCCTTGAGTATTCACGCGCTACGGCGCCGCCTGGTGCATATCTGCGCGCATGATAGCAGGTTCGCGGCCGACGGCCGGTGGCCGCGGCGGCTGGCGGCGGCGCGCTCAGCGCTTCTCGATGAGCGAAATCTCGCGCTGCGCGGCCTTGTAGTCCGGCGCCGCGATCAAGGCGCGTTCGACCCAGTTCCTGGCGCCGAGCAAATCTCCGCGCAGCCGCAGTTCCTTGCCGAGCGCAAGATACGCCTCGGCGTGTCCCCAGCCGGGCGCGTCGACGCGGGTCGCAGGCAATCGCTCGAACAGCCGCGCCGCCGTGCGCAGGCGCTTAAGGGCGGTGCGCGCAGCGGCCGAAGCCGGCGAGGCGTGCGCCAAGGCTTCGGTCGCCATCAACAGCAGGACGCGCGGATTGCGCGGCGCGAGCCGGAACGCGGCGCGCAGCCTAGCGGCCGCGCGCGCGCGCAGAAACACCGCCTCGAAGCGGCGCCAGTCGGCCAATTGCGCGTAGCAGGCCGACTGCAGGGCGAGCGCCTCGACCGAGCGCGAATTGCGCTCGAGCACCCATTGCAGCTGCGCGACGCAATCGGCGGCTGCGGCTTGCGCGGCGGCCGCAAAATGGCCGCCGCCGACTTCGGCGTAGCGATATTGCGCGTGCGCCAGCTGATAGCGCAGGTCGGCGTCGGCCGCACCGTCCGCGACCTTGGCGTCGAGGTTCTCGACCAGATCGTGCAGCCGGTTGAGGTCTTCCGTTTGGAAGGCGTAGATGATCTGCGCCTGCAGATCTCCGCCGCGCTGCGCAAACGTCGGCGAGCCCGCCGCCAGGAGAATGCAGGCGGCGACGCAGCGAACTTTAAGCATGATCCTCGCCCCCCATGGTTGCCCGCGGCGCGGATCGCGCGGCTACAATGCGAGCGGACCCTACCATAATTCGGTGACGTGGCTTGACGATTGATTTGATCGACATCGGCTCCAATCTCGCCCATCAGAGCTTCGACGAGGACCGCAGCGAGGTGCTGCGCCGGGCCGCGGCCGCCGGGGTGGTGCAGCAGGTGGTCACCGGCGCCGATCTGCTGAGTTCGAGGTCGGCGGCGCAATTGGCCGCCGCGCATCCGTCGGTGCTCTACAGTACCGCCGGCGTCCACCCCCACCACGCGGCGCGCTTCGATCGTTCCAGCCGCGCGGATTTTCATGCCCTGCTGGAGCGCGCCGAAGTGGTTGCGATCGGCGAGTGCGGCCTCGACTATTACCGCGATTTCTCGCCGCGCGATGCGCAGCGCAGCGCCTTCGTCGCGCAATTGGACTTGGCCGCAGAGGTGCGCAAGCCCGTTTTTCTCCATCAGCGCGACGCGCACGCGGATTTCATCGCGATCCTCCGGGAATATTTGCCGGCGCCGGCCGGCGGCGTCGCCCACTGCTTTACCGGCGGCAGACGCGAACTCGACGACTACCTCGAGCTCGGCCTGTCGATCGGCATCACCGGCTGGGTCTGCGACGAGCGGCGCGGCTCAGCGCTGCGCGAAGCGGTCGCGCACATCCCGCTGGAACGCTTGTTGCTGGAGACCGACGCGCCCTATTTGCTGCCCCGGGATCTGGTGCCGAAGAGCGCGGCGCGGCGCAACGAACCGGCGTTTCTGCCGCATATCGCCCGCGCCGTCGCGATGCTGCGCGGCGCGCCGTTCGCCGCGCTGGCGGCGGCGAGCAGCGCCAATGCGCGCCGACTGTTCGGTCTCGCAGGCGCTACAGGTTCGTGAAACTATGCGGGCTCGCCCGCAGCTGCGCGCTGAGGCCGTGCCAGGCGCTCTCGTAGGCGGCGATCGCCGCCGGATCCACGCTGGCGCGGTCGACCGCCGCAAATTCGACTTCCAGGCTGTTCAGCATGATGACGCCTTTCGGCATTCCCTTGGCGAATTTTCCCAGGTTGGAAAACACCAACAGGCCCTGTACCGGAAGGTCGTCGACCAGCGCTTTGACCGCCGCAATCCGATCGTAAAGCGCCGGCTGCGGGTTGTCGAAGGTGTAGCGGCGTCCGCGCGCCATCACGGTCCATTCGCTCATTTGATCGCCGCCGAATATCACGCCGGCAACGCGCCGCGTGTCGAGGATCAAGACGCCGCGTGGCGTCAGCAGCAGGTGATCGACATGAATGTATCCGCCCATGCCGTCCGGCACCAGCACCTGGTGCACGGCTTGCAGGGCGATGCGCTGCAAGCGCGACAACAAGGCGCGGCGCCGAGCGCGGCGGCGATAGGCGCGCACGGCCGCGACCGCGCCCACAGGCAGGATGAGCGCCGCTATCACGAGAGCGAGCCACTGCGCCGGGACCGCTGCAGCGTTCATCCGATCGCCGCGGCCAAGGCTTGCAATGTAGGCGCCACGTCGGCGACCGTGCGCGGCAGGCAGAGCAGCCTCGCGAGACTCTCCGGCACGTCGATCGGCTTGCCGAGCAGCGGCTCCACGATTTCATTGAATTTAGCCGGATGCGCGGTCGCGACCAGGACCCACGGCCGGTCGCCGCGCTGTTCGGCGGGTAGGCGGCTGTAAACTTCGGCGGCGGTTGCGGTGTGCGGACACCATGCGCGCCCGTAGCGCCGGTAATCCTCGCGGATGCGGTCGCGGATCGCCGCGTCCTCGACGCTGTCGGCGCTGATCCGTCCGCGCAATTCCTCCCATGACGGCCACAGCGCGCGCAATCGCTCCATGTTGCTCGGATTGCCGACGTCCATCGCCGAGGCAATCGTCGCGACGCTCGGCCGCGGCAGCCACTCGCCGGTCCTGAGGAAGTCGACGACGGTGCGGTTGGCGTTGTGCGCCAGGACGATGCGATCGATCGGCAAGCCCATGGCGCGCGCCCAGACCGCGGCAAGCGCGTTGCCAAGATTGCCGGCGGGAATCACGAAGTTCGCGGGGCGCCCGGTGCGCCGCTCGATCTGCAGGCTCGAGTCCACGTAGTAGACCATCTGCGGCAAGAGCCGCCCGATGTTGATGCTGTTCGCCGAGCTGAAGCGGTGCCGGCGGCCGAGCGCGGCATCCAGGAACGCCTCCTTGACCAGACGTTGGCAATCGTCGAAGGTCCCGTCGACGCGCAGCGCCGCCACGTTCTCGCCCCAGCAGGTCAGCTGCTGCTCCTGCCGCTGGCTCACCAAGCCCTTCGGGTAGAGGATCACGACCCGCACCCAGGGGCGCCGATGAAACGCCGCCGCCACCGCTGCGCCGGTGTCGCCCGAGGTGGCGACCAGGATCGTCAGCGGCGCCGCGGCGGGCGCTTGCAGCCGCTGCAGACTCTCCGCCAGGAAGCGCGCGCCGAAGTCCTTGAACGCCGCAGTCGGTCCGTGAAACAGTTCGAGCACGAACAGCGGATCCGCGCTCGCCGCGATCGGCGTGGTCGGCGCCGGCGCATCGATCGCCGCATCGGCGATCTCGCCGAGCTGAGGCTGCAGGCGGTCGCCCTCGAAGAAGCCGCGCAGCGTCGTACGCGCAAGGGCGGCAAGCCCGCAAGCGCCGGCGAATGCGCCCGGTTCGACCGCCGGCAGCCGCTTCGGCACGTACAGGCCGCCGTCGACCGCCAAGCCGCGCACGATTGCCTCGCTCAAGGCGATCGGCGGCGCCTTGCCCCGCGTGCTGAGATATTGCAAGCCGGACGTCACGCCTTCACCACCCGCGCACCGTAGTTTTCAATCGTCGATATCCAATGATCGCTCCGCAATCCGTGCTCGCTGAACGCAGCCACCATCGCGCCGCGCACGGCTTCCGCATATTGAATCTCGGACCACGCGAACACCGTCGGCCCCGCTCCGGAAATCGAGCAGCCGAGCGCGCCGGCCGACATGGCGCCGCGCTTGACGTCTTGGAACCCCGGAATCAAGGAATTACGCTGCGGCTCTATGATGACGTCGTTGAATGAGTCGCGGATCATGTCCAGATCGTCCGAATAGCAGCCGCTGATGAAGCCGGCGAGGTTCGCCGTCTGCCAGACAAAGTCGGAGCGGCTGACGTCGCTCTTCAGCATCGCCCGCGCCTCGCGGGTGCCGAGCAGCATGTGCGGATGCACCAGGACGCAGCGCAGCGCCGCGGGGACCGGAATCCTCTTGACGCGCGGCTGATCGATGCCCACCGTCAGTATCAGCCCCCCGAACAGGCTCGGCGCGATATTGTCGAGATGCACCGAGCCGCTGGCGACCAGTTCTCCCTGCATCGCATATTTCAACAATTCGAGCGGCGGCAGCGGCTGGGCGAGCAAGGCGTTCGCCGCTACCACCGCGGCCACCGCCGAAGCCGCCGAGCCGCCCAATCCCGAGGCGAGCGGAATGCCCTTCTCTATGTCCAGTTCGAATCCGTAGGCAAGGCCGAGCGCCGCCTGCAGCGCCTGCACGGCGCGCCCGGCGGTATTCTTCTCGGCGGTGGCCGGCAGCGTCTCGGCGCTGCCGACGATCGAGCGAATCCGCACCGTCGGCTCATCGATGCGCCGCACACGCACCCGATCGCCGATCGCCTCGACGGTGTGGCCCAAGATGTCGAAGCCGATCCCCACATTGGCGACCGTCGCGGGAGCAAAGGCGGTGACGTCGGTAAGCACGCGGATTCCTTGGACGTTGCGGACTACAAATGGGCGCCGAGATAGGCGGAGAGGCGCAATAGGTCGGAAAAGACCCCGCCGGCGGTCACTTCCGGGCCGGCGCCCGGCCCCTGCACGATCAGCGGATTGTCGCAATAACGGCCGGTCGCGAAACGCACGATGTTGTCGGTCAAGGCGATGTTCGCAAATGCGTGGCTGTTCTCCAGGCGCGTCAGGCCGACGGTCGCATTGCCGGCGGCATCGATTCGCCCCACGTAGCGCAGCACCTGGCCGCGGGCCTGCGCATCCGCATAGGCCGCGGCCATCGCGCCGTCGAATTGCGATATGCGCTGCAGAAATTCGGCGGCGCTGCAGTCCGCGAGCTCGGCCGGCACGAGCCCCTCGACGCGCACGTCCGGCATCTCCAGCGTCAATCCCATTTCACGGCCCAAGATGATCAGCTTCCTGGCGACATCCAGCCCCGACAGATCGTCGCGCGGATCCGGCTCCGTATAGCCCTTTTGCTTCGCGCTGCGCACGATCGATGAGAACGGTTCGCGGCCGTCGAAGACGTTGAACAGGTAAGCCAATGTACCGGAAAAAATTCCTTCGATACTGACGATTTCGTCGCCGGTTGCGCGCAAATCGCGCAGCGTCTGAATGATCGGCAGCCCGGCGCCCACCGTGGCCTCGTAGAGGTAATGGGAGCCTGCCGCGCGGGCCGCGTCGCGGCAGGCCCGGTAATACGTCAGCGGCCCGCTGTTGGCTTTCTTGTTCGGGGTGACGATGTGAATGCCGCGGGCGAGCCAGGCGCCGTAGTGCATTGCCACCTCGGCGCTCGCCGTGCAGTCGATGATGACCGAATGCGGAATGTAATCGGCCTGTACCGCCTCGACGAATTTGCCGAGGTCCAGCGCTTCGCCGCTCTCGGCGAGGCGCTGCGGCCAGATCTGCAGGTCGATCGCGTGCTCGTCGAGCAGCATTCTCATCGATCCGGCGATGCCGCGTATTCTCAAATCGACGTTCAACGCGCGCAAACGCGCCATTTGCCCGTGGATTTGCGCAAGCAGCGCCCGGCCGACCGTGCCCGGCCCGATCAAGCCGATCGACAGCGTATTCGGCGAGAGGTAGAAGCCGGCGTGCACCGCGCGCAGGGCCTTGGCCGCTCCTTTGCCGTCGACGACGACCGAGATGTTGCGTTCCGAAGCGCCCTGCGCGATTGCCCGGACATTGACGGCGGCGCGCGCCAGCGACTCGAACACCTGCGCGGCGACGCCGTGCACGCCCGCCATGCCGTCGCCGACCACCGCGAGGATGCTCATCCCTCTTTCGACATCGACGCTTTGAATGTGCCCGGCGCGCAGTTCCGTCTCGAAGGCGCGGCGCAGCGCATCTTCGGCGCGCAGCGCCTGCGCCTCGGGAATCGCGAAACAGATCGAATGCTCCGAACTGCCCTGCGAGATCAGGATCACCGAGATGCCGGCATCGCGCAGAACGCCGAAAAGACGGTGCGCGGTACCCGGTACGCCGATCATGCCGGCACCCTCGAGATTAAAGAGCGCGACCGGGTCGATCGTCGTGATGCCCTTGACCTTGAGCGCCGAGGTCGGCTGCGAACAGATCAGCGTGCCGCGTTTCGACGCCGCGAACGTGTTGCGGATATAAATCGGGATATCCCGCGCAATCGCCGGCTCCATCGTTTGCGGGTGGATCACTTTGGCGCCGAAATACGCGAGCTCCATCGCTTCGTTGTACGACAGCTGGTCGATCACCTGTGCGTTCGGCACGAGCTTAGGATCGGCCGACAGCACGCCGTCGACATCGGTCCAAATGTGAATCTCGGAGGCCCGCAGCAACGCGCCGAATATCGACCCGGAAAAATCGCTGCCGTTGCGCCCCAGAGTCGTCTGCAACCCCTTGGTCGTCGTCGCCACGAAACCCGTGACGATCAGGCGTCCGACGAAATTCTCCGGCACGACGCCGCGGATGCGCCGCTCGCTCTGCGGCCATTGCACGACCGGCCCCAGAGGCCCCCATTCGACGACGACCACGCGGCGTGCATCGATCCACAGTATCTCGCCGGCGATGCGCGCTCGTTCACGCAGAAACGGCGCGAACAGGCGCGTCGACCAAATCTCGCCGTAGCCGGCGATGACGTCCTGCAGCGTATATGGCGCCGCTCGAATCAGCCGCACCGTGTGCAGCATGCCGCCGATGTCGGCGATGTCCGCGGCAAGCTCGGCGCAATACGCATCCCGCGCGGCCGGCGATATCAAGGCCGCGGCGAGCGCGGCGTGGCGTATTTTCAGCGTCTCCAGCGCCGCGAGATAATCCCCGTCCGCGCGCTCTGCGAGCTTGATCAAGCCGAGCAACGCATCGGTCACGCCGCGGCACGCGGAAAGGACGATGGCCTCGCAGGGGTTGTGCGAGGCCTCGCAGATGTCGGCGACGCGCCGAAAGCATCCCTCGTCGGCCACGCTCGAGCCGCCGAATTTATGTACGATCCATTGATGCATATCTCACTCTCGCCCGCTGCCGCAGCCGCCGATACGGCACTCCCAATGATCGTTCGCTTGGATGAATGGCGGCGGGAACCGATTGGACAGCCGAGAACTCTAATCGGTGCGGGCGGAGCCTAGCAAGCAATTCCGCTACACTGCGCCGAATGGACGATTCATTGAGCGGGTTATGCGCATTCTTCGCCGTCGCCAAAGAGCGCTCCGCGCCCCTGGTGATGGCCACGGTGCTCGGCACCGCGGGCTCGACCTACCGCAAGGCGGGAGCGCGCATTCTGATCGATGCCGACGGCGCCGCGAGCGGGCTCTTGAGCGGCGGCTGCTTGGAGGCGGATTTGCGCGAACGCGCCGCGCAGGCACTCGCCAAGAACCGCCCGCAGCGCGCGACTTTCGATGCCCGTGATTCCGACGATCCGGTCTGGGGATTGGGCATGGGCTGCGAAGGCTCCATGGAGATCTGGCTGCAGCCGGCGCTGCCCCCGGTTTACCCGGGGGTCGCGTATCTGCAGCGCTGCCTTCAGACCGAGAGCGTGGGCGTCATGGCCACGGTCGTCGGCGGCGCGGCGGGGGAAGCGGAGCTCGGCGTGCACGGCACCCGCGGCATGGCGCCGGCCGATGCGCTCGAAGCCCTGCTGGCCGAGTGCGCGGCGCGGCCGCCGGCGCAGGGCGCCGAATTGCGCCGTCTTTCGTTTCGCGGCCGCGACCTGCAGGTGTTCGTCGCCGAGGTCGGCTTGCCCGCCAGCCTATTGTTGTGCGGCGGCGGTGCCGACGCGATACCGGTCCAGACCTTCGCCGCCGCACTCGGCTGGCGCGTCACCGTCTACGATCATCGCCCCGCGTTCGCCTGCGCCGAACGGTTCGTGCACGCGGTGCGCGTGATCTGCGCACGGCCCGAAGAACTCGCGCTGCGGCTGGACACTCTGCGTTTCGACGCCGCGGTCGTCATGAGCCATCATCTGGCCGCGGACGCCGCGTATTTGCGCATCCTCGCCAGCAAACCGCCGCCGTATATCGGTCTTCTCGGTCCGGCGGCGCGGCGGCAGCGTCTGTTCGTCGAGGCCGGCGAGCCGCTGCAGAGGATCGCGGCGCGTATTCACGGTCCGGTCGGTCTGGACATCGGCGCCGCCTCGCCGCAAGCGATCGCTTTGGCGATCGTCGCGCATATTCAGGCGGTGCTCGCCGGACGGCCGGGCGGCCCGTTCGCGCCCGGCTAGCGATCAGGCGCCGCGGCGCTTGCCGCCGCCGACGCGGCGCCCGGCCGGCGCCCTCGGCAAACCGCTGTGCTGCGTGCGGAACGGCAGCGCCGCGCCCGCGCGCCCGCGCGCCGCTTCGCGCTGCGCACGCGCCGGCTGATACGCCGGCACCAGGTGCTGCTTGCCGTTGCCGATCAAGTCGGCGCGCCCCATGCGCTTCAAGGCCTCGCGCAGCAGCGGCCAGTTATCCGGGTCGTGATAGCGCAGGAACGCCTTGTGCAGGCGGCGCACCTTGACCCCCTTCGGCACCGTGACGTTCTCGCTGCGGCGCGATATGCCTTTCAGTGGATTCTTGCCGGAGTGGTACATTGCCGTCGCGGTTGCCATCGGCGACGGCAGGAAGGCCTGCACCTGATCGGCTCGAAAGCCGTTCTTCTTCAGCCACAAAGCGAGTTCCAGCATGTCCTGGTCGCTCGTACCCGGATGCGCCGCGATGAAGTACGGGATCAGATATTGTTCCTTGCCCGCTGCGCGCGAATACTTGTCGAACAGCTCCTTGAAACGGTAATAGCTGCCGACGCCCGGCTTCATCATCTTCGACAACGGGCCCTCGGCAATCGCTTCGGGGGCGATTTTCAGGTAGCCGCCGGTGTGATGCGCCGCGAGTTCCTGCACGTACTCCGGCGACTCGATCGCGAGGTCGTAGCGCACGCCCGAGGCGACCAGCACTTTCTTGACGCCGGCGACGGCGCGTGCGCGCCGGTACAGCTTGATCAAGGGCGTGTGATCCGTGTTCAAATTGGGGCATATGCCGGGATAGACACAGGATGGGCGGCGGCACGCCGTTTCGATCGCCACGCTCTTGCACTGCAGCCGGTACATGTTCGCGGTCGGGCCGCCTAAATCCGAAATCACGCCGGTAAATCCGGGCACCTGGTCGCGGATCGTCTCGATCTCGCGGATCACCGAATCCTCGGAGCGGCTCTGGATGATGCGCCCTTCGTGCTCGGTGATCGAACAGAACGTGCAGCCGCCGAAGCAGCCGCGCTGAATCGCCACCGAAAACCGAATCATCTGGTAGGCGGGTATCTTGGCGGCCCCATAGGACGGGTGCGGCCGCCGCGCATAGGGCAATTCGTAGACGGCGTCCATCTCGGCGGTCGCGAGCGGCAGCGGCGGCGGATTCAACCAGACATCGACCGCGCCGTGCCGTTGCACCAGGGCGCGGGCATTGCCGGGATTCGATTCCAGATGCAGGATGCGCGAGGCGTGCGCATACAGAACGGCATCCCGGCTGACCGCCTCGTACGAAGGGATGCGGATGACGCTGCGCGCACGCGCGGCGTTCGGCACCTGGCGACTGCGCCTGACGACGGAGGCGGCGGACGCGGCCGCCACCGCGGCCCGCGGCGCGCCGGCGGCGTACGGATCGAGCGGCGCGCTCACCGGCCCGGGCTCGTCGAGCTCGCCGGAATCGATCTCGATCCAGCCATCGGGCCTCGCCGTGCGCAGGAATGCCGTACCCGAAAGATCGGTGATCGCCGCTATCGGCTCGCCCCGATCCAGGCGCTGCGAGATGGCGACGATTTGCCGCTCGGCGTTGCCGAATACCAGCAGGTCCGCGTTCGAGTCGACGAGCACCGAACGGCGAACCTGTTCCGACCAATAGTCGAAATGCGCGATCCGCCGCAGGCTCGCTTCGATGCCGCCGATGACGATCGGCAGTCGTCCAAACGCCTCCCGCAGGCGCTGCGCATAGACGATCACGCAGCGATCCGGCCGCCGTCCGCCCTGCCCCCCCGGCGTGTACGCATCGTCGCTGCGTACACGGCGATCCGCGGTGTAGCGATTGACCATCGAATCCATGTTGCCGGCGGTGACGCCGAAGAACAGCCGCGGCTCGCCGAGCGCGCAAAAGTCATCGATGCTGCGCCAATTCGGCTGCGCGACGATGCCGACCCGAAAGCCGGCCGCCTGCAGCACTCGGCCGATGATCGCCATGCCGAAGCTCGGATGATCGACGTAGGCATCGCCGCTGACGATGATGACGTCGCACTGCTGCCAGCCGAGCGCCCGCATTTCCGCCCGCGTCGTCGGCAGGAACGGCGCATCCAAGGAGCCGGCCGGCGCACGGCCGGCCGCTTGCGGGGCGGCGGGGAAAAGCGGCGCGGCGGTTTGCATCGCCGCGATTAGAGCCGATTCCCAGGCTTAAGTACAACGAATCCCGAAGGCCGCCCTAACCGACGTCGACCGGGACGTAGATCTGCGCATTGTCGCGCTGAATCAGCAATGCCACGTTGTGGCCGGAATGCGCCACCGCGCTCTTCAGCTGCGAAATCGTGTCGACGCTCTGGCCGTTGACGCCGAGCACGACGTCGCCGGCTTGCAGTCCTGCCGTCAGCGCGGGTCCGGTGACGCTTTCGATCACCAGGTGGCCGCGAGTGTGCAGCTGGCGCTGTTCATCGGGATTCAGGGAACGCACCGCGACGCCGAGTTTGCCGCCATCGCCGGCGCCGTTGCCGCTCGCGAGGCGCATCGACTGATCCTGCAGCAGGACCGTACGGACGTCGATCTGGGTGCTCTTGTGGTCGCGCCAAATGCCGAGGCGCGCCGCGCTGCCCGGCGGCAACGCGGCAATGATGGTCGGCAGATCCAAGGAACGGTCGATGCGGCGGCCGTTGACGCTGGTAATGACGTCGCCCGGCTTCAGACCCGCGCGGGCGCCAGGACCCTTCGGATCCACGCCGCTGATCAGGGCGCCGTGCGGTATGCCGAGCCCGAACGATTCAGCGAGCTGCTGGTTGACGTCCTGGACTTCGACGCCGATCCGGCTGCGGCGCACCTTGCCGGTGCGTTCGAGCTGATCCTTGACGTTCAAGGCGATGTCGATCGGGATCGCAAAGGACATGCCCATGAAGCCGCCGGTGCGGCTGTAGATCTGCGAATTGATGCCGATCACCTGCCCGCGCATGTTGAACAGCGGGCCGCCCGAATTTCCCGGATTGACGGCCGCGTCCGTTTGAATGAACGGCACGTAGTTGTTCTCGCCCGGCAGCGCGCGCGCCGTCGCACTGATGACGCCCGCGGTGACCGTATTGGTGAAGCCGAACGGTGAGCCGATGGCGACCACCCATTGTCCCGGCTTGATCTTCTGCGGATCGCCGCAGTGCACCGCCGGCAAACCGGTCGCTGCGATCTTGATCAGGGCGACGTCGCTGCGCCGGTCGACACCGATGACTTTTGCCGTGAATTCCCGCCTGTCCGTCAACTTGACGGTGACCTTGGAGGCATCATCGACGACATGCGCGTTCGTCAGGATATAGCCGTCGGAACTGACGATGAAGCCGGAGCCGATACCGCGCTCGGGAGGCATGTCTTGCGGCTGCATCTGAAACTGACGGAAAAACTGCGACAAGGGGTCATCGCCGTTGCCCAAATTGTTCACCGCAGCCCCCGTTTGCCGCTTTTCGATCACGCTGATGTTCACGACCGACGGACCGTTGCGCTCGACCAGCCCCGAGAAATCCGGCAGGCCGGTGACTTGCGGCGCGTTCGCCGCGACCGCGCCGGCCGCCGGCGCCGCCGTCGCCGAATGGCCGCCGCGCAGGGAGTCGGCCTGCGCCGTGGAGCTCTGGTGCATGACGGCAACGACCAAAACGCCCGCAATGACGGCGAGCGACCATGTTCTGATACTGCCCATTAGAGTGCGCCCCTTCCTTAAGGTGTTGACGAGGACTCACCTACAGACCTGCAAAAGGGGGGGTTGGTTTCAAAATTTCGGACCGTCCGCGCATTTTTTCATTGCAGAGCGCGCTAGATTATGTACCTACGGCCGGTTGCGGGCCGGTTGCGGGCCGTTTCGGCGTACGGCCGGCGCCTCGGAATTGACAATGCACGGCTGAATTTATGGAAGATCCAAGCGCTCCAAATTTGCTGCTCGTCGGCACCGATACGAAGCGCCTGCAGTGGCTCAACCATCACGTGACCAGCCATTGGCCGGAAGCGCGGGTGACGACACTGCCGGCCGGGGACCCGGCGACCCTGGCGCATCTGCTCGGCGCCGCGGAACCCGATGCGCTGATGCTGCAAATCGATTTCGCGACCGAGGGATCGGCCGCCGCCGGCATCGCTTCGATGGTCGAGCTGCTGCAGCAGCACCCCGCGCTGCATTGCATCGTTCTCGCCGAGAATGGCGGCGAGACCGCCGCGGTACGCGCGATGAAGAACGGCGCCAGCGACTACTTGCCCCTCGCGGGGTTGAATCGCGAGTCGCTGCTGGCGGCGGTCGGCGAAGCGCGCACGAAACGCAGCGCTGCGGCGCCAGCGGCCGCGGCCGGCGACGGCGAGCCGCCGATCGCCGTGCCCGGCTATTCGATCATCAAGGAGATATCCACCAGCAATTTCTCCACCGTTTATCTTGCTCGCGGCGAACGCTTGCGGCGCAACGTCGTGGTCAAGGCGATGCGCCGCGGCACGAGCGCGCGGGAGCTCGAGGATGCGGAACGATTCCAACGGGAATACGAGATCATTTCCAGCATTGCGCACCGCGCAATCGCCGAAATATACGATTTCGGCAGCCTGCCGCAGCATTTGTTCCTGGCAATGGAATATTTTCCCTGCGGCGACCTGCGCGATCGCCTGCGCAACCCACTGAGCGTCGAGGAAAGCGTCTACTATTTGCGCGCGATCGCCGAGGCGCTGCGCGTGATCCATGTTTTCGGCATTCTGCACCGCGATTTGAAGCCGGCGAACGTCATGCTGCGCGAGGACAACGCACCGGTGCTGATCGACTTCGGTCTGGCGCGCCGTGCGATCGACGAGGCGACGATGACCGGCATCGGCCAGGTTCTCGGTTCGCCGTACTACATCAGCCCGGAACAAGCGCAAGGCCAGCGTGTCGACGTGCGCACGGATCTGTACAGTCTCGGCGTCATGTTCTTCGAGATGCTGACCGGCGCCAAACCGTTTGTCGGCCGCAGCGCCGTCGAGATCATGGCGCAACATTCCAATTCGCCGATCCCCTTGCTGCCGCCGAACACGGCGGCTCAACAACCGCTGCTGAACCGGCTGATGGCCAAACGGGCCGAAGAGCGCTACGCCTCGGCCGACGAACTGCTCGCGGATCTCGACCCGGTGGTATCCGCGGTCGCTTGATGATTGTGACGCGCGTCACGGTTGCAGGGCGCCGCGCGACCGAGGTTGTGACGCCGATCAGCCCCGCGGTTCGCCCGCTTTGGCAGTCTTGAGAAGATGTCAACTTCAGCGCAGCGCAGGAAAGACGATGAGGGGCTGCCGATCGACGAGGCAGGCCTCGCGCAGGATGCGATCCTAAAGAACAGCGCGCAAGGCATCCTCTTCGTCGACGCCGCGGACTGCGTGATGCCGCAGGCCTCCACCGCGGCGTATGCCCTGCTGCGCCGCCGGGACTTCACCGACGTGCGCTTTCAGGATCTGCTGCGGCCGCTGCTCGGCGACAAGGCGGTGGCGACGATCCAGGCAACGCTCGCGGGATTGCGAGCGGAGGCGGCCGTCGACGCGGGCGCCGGCATCGGCGTCGAAGTGCGCATGCCGAACGGCGATGGATCCTTGCCAACGGCATTTTACCGGTTTGAGTTCCGCACTGTCGCAGAGCGCAGCGCCCGCGGCTTGATCATGGTGTCGATCGCCGACGAGACGGCGTTCGTGCAGCAATCGCGGGAGCTCGCCGATCTGCGGATCGAA
This sequence comes from Steroidobacteraceae bacterium, assembly GCA_035531435.1. Classification (GTDB taxonomy): domain Bacteria; phylum Pseudomonadota; class Gammaproteobacteria; order Steroidobacterales; family Steroidobacteraceae; genus Bog-1198. The sequence goes on from DATKSW010000009.1 coordinate 96,902, forward strand.
GTGCAGACCCAAGCCGAGCTTTTGCGCAGCATCCTGCACATGGGGCCGGTGCGCTTCGCGGCCTCCGTGAAAAAAACCGATGCGGCGATGGCTGCGATCAACCGCATCTTGAAGAAGCCGGCGCGCGAGCAGGCGGCGTTCCGCAACAAGCTCGAAGAGACCCTCGACGAAGTCGACCGCATACGGCGCGAGGGCGCGGCGCTCAAGCTGTCGGCCTTGGAGAACGCGGCGCGCATGTTCGAGGATTCACTGCTCGAGCTGCGCAGCCGCAGCACCTTGAGCGGCGGCGATTTCCTACCCCTCGCGGTCAAATTGGACGAGCTGTTCGGTCAATTCGCCTTGTTGCGTTCGCTGACGAAAAACGCCCAGCCGCAGCCTACCGAAGCCGGAGCCTCTTTCGCCGGACGCCTGACGCAGAACGGCACGCAGATCATCGATGCGCCGAGATTCATCGCCGCACTGCAGACCTGCGAGAAACCGCCGCTCGCCAGGGCCGCCGCGCGCGCCGGCAAACTCGAGAATGCGCTGCTCGCGCTGACCGAACATATCGCGGCCGAGTTCACGAGGAGCGCCGCGCTCGAGTGCAGCGGCTTGGAACAAGTGCCCGCGGCCTATCAGGCGACGGTCAAGAATGTCGCCGTGCAATTGATACGCAACGCGCTGATTCACGGCGTGGAAGCGCCGCCGGAGCGCCTGCAGAGACGCAAGCCGGCCCGCGCCGCGCTGCGCCTGACGTTCAAGTCGTTGCCGGACGGCAGCTTCGATATGCGCTTTGCGGACGACGGCCGCGGCATCGATCCGCAATTGATCCGCGAGACGGCCGCTGCGAAGGGATTGATCAGCCGCGCCGACGCCGCCGCGCTCGGCGACCGACAGGCGATCAAGCTGATCTTCAAATCCGGTTTCACGACGCTGCCGCCCGGGGCCGACGGGCCGCCGCACGGCGCCGGACTTGCGCTGGTGCGCCGCTACATCGACGAGGCGGGAGGCAAAATCGCGCTGGCGAGCCTGCTGGGGCACGATACCCGATTCAAGATCAGCCTACCGGCGTGCCCTAGCGCGGCGGCGGACGCCGGCTAGGGCATTTATCCGGGCGGCCGCCATCGGCACGTCACACGCTGCGCGGCGGGCGCCGCGCGCGCAGCCCCTTGGCACAGACTAGCGCCGCGCCGGCGATCAGTTCCGGCCAGCCGAACGCGCCGCCGCCGCTGCTCGGCGCGGTGACCGTCAAGGTCGCCGACGCGGTTGCACTGTTCGCGCCCGCCGGCCCCGTCGTCAGCGCATTCGCGCCTATCGTACTCATGTAGGTGCCGCCGGTTGCGCTCTGCACCGGAATCGTGAGCCCGCAGGAGCCGTTCGCCGGTATGACCGCGTTGGCGAACGTCGCGCTGGTCGTCGTGTAGGTCGCCGCGATCTGCGCGCCGCCGCAGCTGGTCGTCGTCTGCGGCGACGAGGAGATCGTCAAATTGGCGGGCAGCGTGAGGCTGAAGGCCGCTTGCGTGAGCGCGAACGGATTGCTGTTGGTGAAAGTGACGGAGAGCGTCGATTTGACGTTTTCTCCGACGCTCGCCGGCGCGAAGGTTTCGCCGACGGTCGGCGCCGCCGGCGCGACCGCCAGCGGCGCCGGGCAGGCGCTCGCGGCCGAACCCGCCGACGCCGGCACTCCGGGCGCGAGCGGCGCGCCGTTCGACGGCACGTCGATGGTTGCGGTGTCGCTCGCGCCGCTACTATCTGTGACCACCAAGGTCAGCGTGCCGGCCGTGGATCCCGGCACGGCGGTCACCTGCGCAAGGTTCGCCGCCGAGGCGAGCGTCACGCCGCCGCTCGCGCTCCATGCATAGGAGGCGATCGACCGGTTGCACGACGCGGCGCTGCCGCTCGCATCGAACACCGCGTTGGAGCCCGCCGCGACCGTCGCCGGCAACGCGACCGCCGCGATCGGCTTGACGGCCGATTCGACCGCCGCGAGCGCATCGACGATGCCGGTGCCGCATTGACCCGTGCTCGGACAGGAGCACTCGCCGGTCGAGGGGTCCGAATTGGGGCAAACCAGCAGGCCCGCCGTGTTCGGCGGGAACGGCGTCGCGCTCGACTCGATGCGCGCCGCCAGCTCGGCCGGCGTCAAATTGGCGTTCACGGAGCGCATCAGCGCGGCGACGCCGGCGACCATCGGCGCGGAGAAGCTCGTGCCTAAATTGGTGTTGACCTGATCGGTGTAGCCGTTCAGGCCCGGGCCCTGCGCTCCGAGGTTCGTCGTCGTGTCGATCGAGCGCAGGCAGGCGCCCGACAATTGCACGCAATTGCCGGCCGGCGCCGAGACGCCGACTTCGGGACCGGAGCTGCTGTAGCCGACCTTGGTGCCGACGTTGCGCAAGCCGGCGACCGCGATGACGCCTGCTACCGAGGCGCTGCAGTTCGCCGGCGCATCGACCGGCGCCGTCGATCCCGGATTGCCGCCGTTGCCGGCGGAGGCGACCACCAGCACGCCGAGCGCGGTCACCGACTGCAGTGCCGACTGATAACTAGCGGGGCAAGAGCCGCTGCCGCCCAAGCTCAAATTGATGATATTGGCCGGGTACGGATTGTTCGGCACGCCGCTGACCGGCATGCCGGCCGCCCACTCGATTCCCGAGATGATGTCCGAGTCGTAGCCGCCGCATTTGCCGAGGGCGCGCACCGGCAGGATCCAAGGGCCCCAGCTCATGCCGGCGATGCCGGCGCCGTTGTTGGTGAGCGCGCCCAGAATGCCGGAGACGCGCGTGCCGTGCCAGGAACTGTCGGCCGGAGGGCCGCACTGCGAAGCCGGAAACAGCGCATTCTGTTCGTCGGCCGCCGTCAGCCAATCGCCGGGATCGGACGGGTCCGGATCCCAGCCGTCGCCGTCGTTGGCGATCAAATAGGTCCCGAGGCCGTTGTAAGGCGAGTTGGGATTATAGTCCTGACCGACGAAATCGTAACCCGGCAGCAGCCGCCCGCCGAAGCCCGCGCGCAGCAGATCCGGGTGCTCGAAGCGCACGCCGGTATCGACGTCGGCGATGACGACGCCGCTGCTCCCGGTCGTGATCGCCCAGGCCGAAACGGCATCGGTGGCCGCCAGATCGTTGTCGGTGCTGCTCGCCGGCGAAGGCGGCGTGCGCAGAAACCACTGGCCGTTCGCGTAGGATTGCGCCGGAGTGCAGTCGGGCGGCACGCACACGGCCGTCGCCGTGGCCGGAAACAAGGGATCGTCCGGCAGCGCGAGCGGATAGCGGCGTTGATCGACGGCGGCGAATGCGACGGCGGGATCGGCGCGCAGTTTCGCGAGCGCGGCGAGCACATCCGCGCCGTACAGCGTCTTCGGCAAGAAAAGCACGTGCATGCTCGGCGTCAGCTGGCGCGAGAAGGCCATCGCAAGGCCGCTGCGCAGGGCGAGCGCGGCGACATCCTGTGCGCTGCTCTGCGCCTGCACGACCGCAAGACCTTGTGCGCGCATCCGCGAGTTGACCGTCGTCACCAGCGCGTTGCCTGGCGTCGCGCGAAAGCCGACGATAATGCGCCTCGCCTGCGGCCCGATCGCGACCGGCTCCACCCTGACCGGATTCCATTCGGCGGCGCCCGCCGCCGAGACGAGCGCAACAGCGAGCAACGCAACGACGCCGTAACGACGCATAACCGGCCATCCAAGAAGCGGCGCCCATTCGGCGTCGGCACACAGTTTAATCGCTATTCGCCGTGCCGGTGCGAGTGATTGACGCGCGGCCGGCGGCTGTCGGCGAGCGGCGACAGTGCGCATCGAGTAGAATGTTTTTTCTGGCCCGGCGGGCTTTTTTTGGGGGCGCAGCGCGATGCTCTACGACGAACGGAAATTCTATATCGATGGCCGCTGGGTCGATCCGGCCGAGCCGCAGGAATTCCAGGTCATCAACCCGGCGACCGAAGCCGTCGCCGGCGTGATTTCGATGGGCGGCCCTCGGGACGTCGATGCGGCGGTCGGCGCCGCGAAGCGCTCATTCGAGGCGTTTTCGCGCACCACGCCGGCCGAGCGGCTGGTGCTGCTCGCGCGCATGCTGGACGCATACAAGGCGCATTACGATGAAATCGCCACGGCCATTTCCGTGGAAATGGGCGCGCCGATCACGCTCGCCAAGGGCTCGCAGGCGAATATCGGCATCGGTCACTTAAGCGCGATGATCGAGGTGCTGAAGTCGTTCCAGTTCGAGGAACAGCGCGGCACGACCCGCTTGCAATGGGAGCCGGTCGGCGTGTGCGCGTTGATCACTCCGTGGAACTGGCCGATCAACCAGGTGGCGGCGAAGGTCGTGCCGGCGCTCGCCGCCGGCTGCACGATGGTGCTGAAGCCGTCGGAATATTCGCCGTTCAGCGCGATCCTCTGGGCCAAGGTCATGCACGAGGCCGGCGTGCCGGCGGGCGTATTCAATCTGATCAACGGCGACGGTGCGCAGGTCGGCGCGGCGCTCTCCTCGCATCCCGGGGTGGACATGGTGTCCTTCACCGGTTCGACGCGCGCCGGCACCGAGGTGGCGCGCAACGCCGCGGCCTCGGTCAAGCGTGTGCACCAGGAACTCGGCGGCAAATCCCCGAACATCCTCTTGGATGACGCCGATTTCGAGCGCGCGGTGCAAAAGAGCGTGCTGCACGTGTTTCAAAATTCTGGGCAATCGTGCAATGCGCCGACGCGCATGCTCGTGCCGGAGTCGAAGCTCGCGCAAGTCGAGGCGATCGCCAAACGCGTCGCCGCCGGCGTCGTCGTCGGCGACCCGGCGTCGCCGCAGACCAACCTCGGGCCGGTCGTCTCCAAGAGGCAATTCGATCGCGTCGAGGGATATATCGAGAACGGCATCGCCGAGGGAGCGACCTTGATCGCCGGCGGCAGCGGCCGCCCGGAAGGCCTGACCAAGGGTTATTTCGTCAAGCCGACGATTTTTTCGAACGTCAACAACCGCATGACGATCGCGCGCGAGGAGATTTTCGGACCGGTGCTTTGCATCTTGCCGTACAAGAGCGAAGAGGAAGCGATCCAGATCGCCAACGATACGCCCTACGGGCTCTCCGCCTATGTCTGGTCGCGGGACAATCTGCGCGCGCGACGCGTCGGCAATCGCATCCGCGCCGGCCAGGTGGCCCTGAACGGCGCCTCGGGCGATATGAAAACGCCGTTCGGCGGCTTCAAGATGTCGGGCAACGGCCGCGAATTCGGCGAGCACGGCTTGCGCGATTTCCTCGAAGTCAAAGCGGTCATCGGCGTCGACGCGGCGTGACGTCCGTGCGGCGCGGTGGCTGATCAGGCATCGGCGGCTCGAGCCGCGGTACTGCGGCTCGCAAGGGTCGGCAAGCGCTATGCGGCCGATCGTCCGGCGGTCCTCGACGGCATCGACCTCGAGGTCGCGGAAGGCGATTACCTTGCGATCATGGGCGAGTCCGGCGTCGGCAAATCGACGCTGCTGAACCTGCTCGCCGGCCTCGATCGCGCCGATAGCGGCCGCGTGCTGCTCGACGGCATCGACTTGTCGACGCTCGACGATGACGCGACCACCCTGTTGCGGCGCCGGGCAGTCGGCTTCGTCTTCCAGGCGTTCCATGTCCTGCCATATTTGACTGTACGGCAAAACGTCGCCCTGCCTCTCGAACTGCTCGGCGTGCCGGCAGCCGCGCAGCGGCAACGGACGCTGCAGATGCTCGCGGCGCTCGGCATAGAGACGCTCGCCGGCCGCTTGCCGCGCGAATTGTCGGGCGGCGAACTACAGCGGATCGCCATCGCCCGCGCGCTCGTCCACAAACCGCGCGTGCTGCTCGCCGACGAGCCCACCGGCAATCTCGATCCGCGAACCGCCGCGCAGATGCTCGCGGTGCTGCGCGCGCAGATCAAGGCACACGCGGCCGCCGGGGTTCTGATCACACACTCGCGCATGGCCGCGGAAACCGCCGACCGCATCCTGATATTGGGGCCTCGAGGACTCAAGGCAGAGGAGCGCCGTTAGATGGGTCGACGGCGCGCGAGCGGCGGTGCGTTGCGGGTTTGGCGCCTGCTGTTGTCGTCGCAATGGCGCGAACAACCGGCGCTTCCCGCCGTCACGGTGCTCGCGATCGGCCTCGGCGTCGCGCTCGCCGCATCGATTTACCTGGTCAATGGCGCGGCGCTGCGCCAATTTACGCAGGCGACGCGGCGCTTGGTCGGCCAGGCCGACGTGATTGTCCGCGGACCGCCCGACGGCTTTGCCGATAGTCTGTTCGTCGCCTTGGCGCACGATCCCGGCGTGCGCATCGCAAGTCCGATGCTGGAAGTCGACGCCGCGCTGCCCGGCCATGCCGGCGCGCTGCGGGTGCTGGGAATAGACCCGTTCCGCGCCGCCCGTATGCAATCGGCGCTGATCGCGGGTCTCGGCGCGCATCCTGCGGATCTTTTTCAAAGCAACGGCATTTATCTCAGCAGCGAGGCGGCGCAGCGGCTGCGCCTCGCGCGCGGCGATACTCTCACCGTGATCGTCGGCGATGCGCCGCGGCGGCTCGAAGTGCTCGGCATCCTGCCGACGGCAGCCTACCCGCAAGCGCTCGGCCTGATGGACATCGCCTCGGCGCAATGGATCTTCGATCGGCTCGGACGTCTGAACCGGATCGACTTGCGCCTGCGCGACGGCCGCGACCCCGCGGCATTCCGCGCCGCGCTCGCGCGGCGATTGCCTCCCGGCGTGCTGGCGGTCGCGCCGCAACGCGAGCGCAACCGCGCCCGGGCGGCGACCCGCGCCTACCGCGTGAACCTGAACATGCTGGCGCTGGTGGCGTTATGGAGCGGCGCCTTCCTGGTATTTTCCACCCAATCGCTGTCGGTGTTGCGCAGGCGCAGCTCTCTTGCGCTGCTGCGTGCGCTCGGCGTCACCCGCGGGCAGTTGCGCCTCGCGCTCGCCGGCGAAGGCGCCGCGATGGGCGCGCTCGGCGCCCTGCTCGGCGTCGGCGGCGGCGCCTTGCTCGCGGCGGCGCTGCTGCGCCTGCTGACCGGCAATCTCGGCAACGCTGCGCCGAGCGCCGCCGGCGCGGCGCTCGGCGCGCAACCCTGGGCATTGTGCGGATTTTTCGCGGTCGGCGTGCTGGTCTCGGCGTTCGGCGCGTGGTTGCCGGCACGCGCCGCCGCGCGCCGGCCGCCGGCGCGGGCGCTAAAGGGCGGCGACGGCGACGGCGATGGCGGTGCCGCGGCCAGCGCGGGTCTTCGCCTGGGAATCGGTTTGGGCGTGCTCGGCATCGCGCTTGCGTTGCTGCCGCCGGTCGCGCGCCTGCCGCTGTTCGGCTATGCATCGATCGCCGCGCTGTTGTTCGGCGCCGTGCTGCTCGTCCCCTCGTTGACCGTGCGGCTGCTCGATGCACTGCCGCGGACCGGGCGCGTGGTCTTCGATACCGCGATGGCGCAATTGCGGGAAAACGTCGCGCTGTCGACCTTGAGTCTCGCCTCGATCATCGTCAGCTTCAGTTTGATGGTCGCGATGGCGATCATGGTGTACTCGTTCCGCGTGTCCTTCGAACGGTGGTTGACGAAATTGCTGCCGGCGGACATCCAGATGCGCGTTCCCCCGGACAACGATACCGCCTTCTGGTCGGCGCGCGATCAGGCGAGAATCGCCGCGACGCCCGGCATCGCCAGAATCGAGTTTCGGCGCACGCGGCAGATTCTGCTCGACGCCGCGCATGCTCCGGTCGCGTTGATCGCCCGCGACCTGACGCCGGCAAGCGCCGCGAGCGTGCTGCCGATCGTGCAGCGCGCGCGCGGCGCGTCGCACGCGCAGCCGCCGCCGGCATGGATCTCCGAAGCGCTCGAGGATCGGTACGGCTATCGCCCCGGCGCGACGCTCGCGCTGCCGCTCGCAGGGCGCATGCAGCCCTTCACGGTCGCCGGCGTATGGCGCGACTACGCGCACCCCAATGGCTCGATCGTTGTCCAACGCTCCACCTATCTCGCCGCCACCGGCGATGCCTCGGCCACGGCGGGCTCGATCTGGCTGGCGCCCGGCGCCGGCGCCGCCGCGGTCGCAGCGCGCGTGCGCGCAGACTTCGCGCCCGGCGCGCCCTTGGAAATCCGTACATCGGGCGCCGTGCGCGAGCATTCGCTGCAAATCTTCGACCGCGCCTTCGCGATCACCTATGCGCTGGAGGCGATCGCGGTGTTGATCGGCCTTGCCGGCGTCGGTTTCGCGGCGAATTCGACCGCGCTCGCCCGCCGCGCGGAGTTCGGCATGCTGCGGCACATCGGCATGCGGCGGCGGCAAATCATCGGCCTGCTGGCCGACGAGGGCGTCGTCTTGAGCGCGCTCGGCGTGCTGTACGGATTGCTGCTCGGCGTCGGCCTGAGTCTCGTACTGGTCTACGTGATCAACCGCCAATCGTTCGATTGGAGCATCGATCTCGCCGTCCCCGTATGGCCGCTGGCCGCACTCGGGGCGATTCTCGTCGCCGCGGCGGCGGCGGCGGCCGTATTTAGCGGCCGCGCGGCCGTCGGTGAAGACGCCGTGCGCGCGGTGCGCGAGGATTGGTGACGAGGCGGCGCGGCACGGCGCCGGCGGGCGCGATCGCGGCGCTGGTCGCGATTGCGATCGCGGCGTGCTGCGCAGGCGCCGCGCTGCGCGCCGCCGGCGGGCAAGGCGCGGCGGACACGCAGTACGCGCCCGTCAACCCCGGGCAGCCGCTCGTGTTTCCGGCCGACTACGGCAGCCATCCGCGGTTTCGCACCGAATGGTGGTACGTCACGGGCTGGTTGCAGACGGCGGACGGAGCGCCGCTCGGCTTTCAAATCACGTTCTTTCGCACGCGGCCGGATATTTGGCGGCAAAACCCCAGCGCATTCACGCCACGGCAGGTGCTGATCGCCCACTGCGCGATCAGCGATCCGCGGCGGGGCCGCCTCTGGCACGCCGAGAGGATAGAGCGCGCAGGCTTCGGTTTGGCCGGCGCCGACAGCGGCGACACGCGGGTGTGGATCGGCGGATGGAGTCTTGTTCGCAGCGCCGGCACCTACCGCAGCCGCGCCGCCGGCGCTCGCTTTTCCTTCGATCTTGAGTTCTCGCCGACCCAGCCGCCGATGTTGAACGGTGCAGGCGGTTACAGCCGCAAAGGCCCCGATGCGTCCGCGGCCAGCTATTATTACAGCATTCCGCATCTGCGCGTCAGCGGCCGCGTGACGCGCGCCGGCCGCAGCGACGCCGTCACCGGCGAGGGCTGGCTCGACCACGAGTGGTCGAGCGCCTACCTCGATCGGCACGCGGTCGGTTGGGATTGGATCGGCATGAACCTCGACGACGGCGGCGCACTGATGGCGTTTCGCATCCGCGGCGCCGACGGCGGTGCGCTCTGGGCCGGCGGCAGCGTGCGCGGCGCCGACGGCCGCGTGCAAATCCTCGCGCCGCAAGACGTCGCCTTCACGCCGCTGCGCACCTGGGTCTCGCCGCGCACCGCGATCCGCTACCCGGTGAGGTGGCAGATACGCGCGGGCGGCCTGAACTTCGAATTGCGGCCATTGCTCGACGATCAAGAGAACGATGCGCGAGCGACCAGCGGCGCCATTTATTGGGAGGGCGCGGTGAGCGCCTATCAGCGGCGGCGGCGCATCGGCCAGGGCTACCTCGAAATGACCGGCTACGGCGGCAAGATGCAATTGCCTTGAAGGCGTGGGTGGCGATGTGCACGGTCGCCTGAACCGAATAATCTATGCACTCGACGAAACTGCTAGCCTATGGGCGATCGAGCGCTGCAATCAACGGAGCTACGCATGCGGGTCATCGCCAATATCAGTGAACTGGACGGCTTGACGGGCCAGGAAGTCGCCGTCGGCGACTGGTTCCTGATCGATCAACAGCGCGTCGATCGGTTTGCCGAGGCGACCAACGATCGGCAGTGGATCCACTTGGACCAGGAGCGCGCACGGCGCGAATCGCCGTTCGGCGGCACGATCGCGCACGGATTCCTGACCCTGTCGCTGCTGCCGTTTCTGGTCAATGCGTCGCTGCGGGTAGACGGCGTGCGCTTTGCCGTCAATTACGGCCTCGACAAAGTGCGCTTTCCGGGGCCGGTCATGGTCGGCTCCAGGATCCGCCCGCGCACCGTGCTCGGCGCATGCGCGAACATCGCCGGCGGCGTACAGGTCGAATGGCAGGTGACGATCGAGCGCGAGGCGCAATCGAAGCCCGGCTGCATCGCCGCATCCTTGGTCCGCTACTACGCCTAGTACTTTCGCAGGCACCGCCGCGCGCTCGCAATCGACGCCGGCATGGCGCACTATTCGCCGATCGGCCGCTGGAGAGAACGATGAATACCCCCGCTGCGCAGATGCCGGAAATCGATGCCGCCCGCCAGCGCGTGCTCGCAACCATTCATGCGCACCGCGGGCTGTTCCTCTTGCAGGGTATCCTCATGTCGATCCTCGGCATGGCCGCGGTGGCGTTGCCGAACCTGGCCAGCATCGGCGTCACGCTGCTGGTCGGCTGGCTATTCATCGCCGGCGGCTTCGTGCGCGCCACGATGACCTTCAGAAAGCACCTCATGCCCGGCCGCACCTGGTCGGTGATCAGCAGCGTGATCGCGGTCGCCGTCGGCGCCTTGTTGATCGCCCGGCCGTTGCAGGGCGTCAGGTCGCTGACCTTGCTGATGGCGGTGCTGTTCTTGGTCGAGGGAATCGCCGCAGTCTTCGTTGCTCTGGAGTTTCGCCGGTTCCTGCGCAGTTGGGTATGGACCTTGGCGAGCGGCCTGATCAATCTGCTGCTCGCCTTCCTGATCTGGAGTGGCTGGCCGAACACCGCCACCTGGGTCGTCGGTCTATACGTCGGCATCAATATGATGTTCATCGGCGTGGCGTTGATCGCCTCCGCCTCGGCGGCGCACGGCCTCGAGAAATGATCGCGCCGCCGATAGGGCCGGCCACAGGAGAGCGGATTTGTTCAGCGTCGTCGTCGCGATTTTCGTCCGCTGCCTGTTGGTATCGCTGTTTCTGCCGTTCAGCGCGCTCGACAAGATCCTGAACTTCCCGCAGGCGGTCGATCAGGCCTCCGAGGCGCTGCCGGCGCGCCCGCTGGCGGCCTCGCTCATCGTCGCCGGATTCGGCGTCGAAGTCGCCATGTCGGCGGCGATCCTCGCCGGCGTCGCCGATCGCCTGGCCGCTCTGATACTGGCCGGCTACTGCATCGTCACCGCGATCCTCTGGAAGCCGTTTTGGAGGACCGCGGATTTTCGTCTGCAAGGCGCGAGCCGAGGCCGCGAGATGTTTTGGGATTTCTTGAAGAACCTAGCCCTCGCGGGCGGCTTCCTGATGTTGACGACCGGCACCAATGCCGCGGGCGTGCAGCGCTTTCTCGAACACCCGCTGGCCTCCTCGGCGCCGTACGCGGCGCTCTGTCCGCGGGACGCGTGCCCGTGAACGCGGCGCCGACCGTGCCCTACTGGCACTTGTGGACCGATGCGCAGGGCGTCAGCCACCAAAGCCGCTGTGCGATCGGCGAGTTCGAGTTCAAGTCCATGCGAGCGCCCGCCGATCCGCAATGGCAAGGCCGCAAAACGAGCGGCGCGATGACTTGTCTCATCACGGTGCAACCGGTCGGTTGGTTCGGCACGTGGCACGAAAATCCGCGGCCGCAATGGATCATCCCCCTGTCGGGGCGCTGGTTCGTCGAGGCGATGGACGGCTCGCGCATCGAAATGGGCTGCGGCGAAATCTCCTTCGGCGCCGATCAGAATTGCCGCGAGATCGACGGCAAGCTCGGCCACCGCTCCGGCACGGTCGGCGACGCACCCGCGGTCCTGATGGTCGTTCAGTTCGACGATGCGCCGCTGCCGGCATCGCCGTGCCCTTTCCGGTAGCCGCCGATGACGGGATTCGACATTCGCGATCCGCGTTTTTCGCACTACCTGCTCGGCAACGCGGTTCTCGAGGAACTGGCGAGCGGTTTCCGCTGGGTCGAAGGGCTGGTGTGGATGGGCGACGCCAATTGTCTGCTGTTCCAGGACCTGCCGCGCGATCGCACGATGCGCTGGGTCGAGGGTCACGGCGTTTCGGTGTACCGCTGTCCGTCCGGCTACGCGAACGGGCAGACCCGCGACCGGCAGGGTCGCCTGATCAGCTGTTCGCACCGCGAGCGCTGTTTGCTGCGCACCGAATACGACGGTCAAATCACCCGCTTGATCGACCGCCACGACGGCCGCCGGCTTAACTCTCCGAATGACGTCGTCGTCAAATCCGACGGCACGATCTGGTTCACCGATCCGCTCTACGGAATTCAAAGCGACTACGAAGGCGGCCGGCAGGTATCCGAACAACCGCCGGCGCTCTACCGCTTCGATCCGCACAGCGGCAAGATCGGCATCGCCGCCGGCGACTTCGACGGCCCCAACGGACTCGCGTTCTCTCCCGATGAACGCAGGCTGTACGTCGCCGAGACCGGCGAGCAGACGAGCGATGCGCCGCAGCGGCACATTCGCGTGTTCGGGGTCGATGCGCACGGACGCCTGGACGGCGGCGATGTCTTTCACAAGATCGATCCCGGCTATGCCGACGGCCTGTGCGTCGATGAGGACGGCAACGTCTGGGCGAGCGCCGGCGACGGCGTGCATTGTCTGGACGCCGACGGCCGCTTGTTCGGCAAGATCCTCGTTCCGCATCGCGTGGCGAACCTGACCTTCGGCGGCCCTCTGAAGAACCGCTTGTTCATCGGCGCCTCCGACACGCTCTACGGCATTTTCCTCGATCGCCGCGGCGCGGCGTGGCCATAAGCGCGCCGCCGCGCCCGCGCGCGCGGCGCATCGCCGGGTTCGGCCTGTCGAGCGGCGACGCCGATCGCCTGCTGCATTTCTACCGGAACGCCTTCGGCTGCCGGCTGCTGTCGCGCGAACGCCGCTCGGGCGCGCACTTCGAGCGCGCGCTGCGCGTGCGCGGCGGCGCGCAATGCGTGACCATCGGCCTCGGACGCGAAACGATCGAGTTCCTGCAGTTCGACAACCCCGGCGCCGCGTACCCTGCCGACGTCGCCTCGTCCGATCCGCGCTTCCAGCATTTTGCCATCGTCGTCGCCGACATGGGCGAAGCGCTGCAACGCCTCTCGAGCACCCCTGGCTGGACGCCGATCTCAACGCCCGGGCCGCAGCGCCTGCCGCGCCGATCGGGCGGCGTCACCGCCTTCAAGTTCCGCGATATCGACGGTCATCCGCTCGAACTGCTGCAGTTCGCTAAGCATGGCGTGCCGCCCTATTGGCAATCCTCCTCCGGCGGTGCAGTGTTTTTGGGCGTCGATCATTCCGCGATCGTCGTCGGCGACACGCAGCGCAGCCTTGCCTTCTACGCGGCGCTCGGCCTCGGCCGGATCACAGGCAGCGATAACCACGGCATCGCCCAGAGTCGTCTTGACGGCGTGCCGGACGCGCAGGTCGAGGTCACCGCCGTCGCCCCTGCGGTGGCGACGCCGCATCTGGAGTTGTTGTGTTACCGCGGCAAGGCTCGACCGCCGGCACCCGTTGCGCCCATTCCGCGCAGCAACGACGTCGCCGCCACGCGTCTACTGTTCGAGGCCGATGGCCCGGCGCGGCCGCTGTCCGAGGATGCCGTGGAACGCGTCTTTCTCGATCCGGACGGCCATCGTTTGCAGTTCGCGCGCGCCTCGGCCGCGCCCGTCGCGGCCTGACGCGCAACACCCCGTTCAGCGTCCGGGCGCCGCGGGCGCGCTCGGCGCTCGCGGCATCGTCTGGCTCGGAACTGACGGCGGATCCTTGACGACGCGCGCCGGCGTCCGCGAGCCGAACACCAGCCACTGGCAAAATAGCGCGAATGTCATCAGCATCGTGATCATCCACAGACGCGATGCCAGCGCGGCAAGCGTGGTCGGCGCGCCGCCCCGCGCAGCGACATCCGGCCGGCGTTGCTTTGCGCCCCGGTCCGGCAGCAAACCGATCAAGCGTGCCGCAATGGTCTCCGGCGCCGCGCTCGCCGACGGCAGATCGGGAATTGCCGCGATCACCGAGGTCAGTTTTTCGATCGCCGCTTGCCGCGGTAGACTAACCAATGCGGCCGCTTCATGCCATGCGTCCATATCCTGGCGCGCCATGGCCGAGAGCACGCTGAGCGGCATGCCGTTGGGATCATCGCCGACCGGGGCGTAGAGGAAATCGTCGAATTCCGGCCCGAGCATGCAAAGCGGTCTGCTGAGTGTCATGGTAACTACCGGCTCCATTTGCGGCGTCGAGCATGCCACCGTGGCGCACCATCGTCGGTTCGTTGCGCCGCATTGCGAGGCTGCGCAGTAGGTGTCTCAGCGCACAGAGCGCGGCCTTGGTATTCGCTAGCGTGCACGGCATGCGTACGGCCGACGCCTTCACGCGGTATGCGCGCGGCGCCGCGGTCGAATGAGCGCGACCGCGCAATTCACCGGCGATCTGGCGGGAGCGGCGACTGCGCTACCTCACTTTTGGGAACATACCGTGGGCAGCGGCCATGCGACGCTCGCCCTGCGCGAGGATTGGCGCGCGCAATTGCGCCGCGCGCACGCCGAACTCGGCATGCGCCATGTGCGTTTTCACGGGCTATTGTCGGACGATATGGGCACGCTGGTCTGCGAGGACGACCGGCTGCTGTATTCCTTTTTCAACGCCGATCAGATATTCGATTTCCTGCTGTCGATCGGCATGAAGCCCTTCGTGGAACTCAGCTTCATGCCCTCGGCGCTGAGCTCCGGCGAGCAGACCGTGTTTCACTATCGCGCGAACGTCACGGCGCCGAAGGACTACGCTCGATGGTCCGTGTTGGTGCGCAAGCTGGCCGCGCATTGGGTCGCACGCTACGGCGTCGAAGAAGTACGCCAATGGTTTTTCGAGGTCTGGAACGAACCGAACCTGACGGCCTTCGGCAGCGGTCGGCAAAGCGACTATTTCGTGCTGTACCGTTACACGGCGGAGGCGCTGAAGACGGTCGACGCGGCATTGCGCGTGGGCGGACCCGCTACCGCCGCCAACGCCTGGCTCACCGATTTCATCGCCTATTGCCGTGCGAACGCGTTGCCGGTCGATTTCATCAGCACGCATCACTATCCGACCGACTCGTTCGGCAGGCCGGGCGACGATACCGAGGCGCAGCTCGCCGCGAGCCCGCGCAGCATCCTGCGCGAGCAGGCGCGCGGCGCACGCGCGCAGGCCGGCTCCCTGCCGATTTATTATACCGAGTGGTGCACCTCGTCGAACCCGCGCGACGCGATGCACGACGATCCGTATGCCGCTGCATTCATCGTGAAGACCGTGTTGGAAGCGGCAGGTCTCGTGCAGGGCTACAGTTATTGGACCTTCTCGGACATCTTCGAGGAGAATTACTTTCCATCGCTGCCCTTTCACGGCGGCTTCGGCTTGCTGAACATTCACGGCATCGCCAAGCCGGCCTACCGGGCCTTCGAACTGCTGCACGGGCTCGGCACGGAACTGTTGCCCTTGCACGGCGCGCACCCGACGGTGGATGCTTGGCTGGTCCGCGGAGCGAAGGATGCGGTGATCCTGCTGAGTAATTTCGCTCTGCCGCGCCAGCCGATTTCAGCCGAGCTCGTGAGATTCGAGATCGCGGGGGCCGAGGCTTTGCGCACCGCCACGATCCAGCGGATCGATCTGCAGCACGCCAACGCCAAACGCCGCTGGCAACAGATGGGCGAGCCCGAGTATTTGTCTGCGGCGATGGTGCAAGAGCTGGACGGCGCTTCGCGTCTGTGCCCCGAAAGCCAAACCATGCTCGTCACAGACGGACTTCTACGGCTGGAGGTGACCATGCCATGCCAATCGGTCGCTAGTGTGCGAATTGCGGCTTAGTGGCCGTTTGCCGGCACTCCTCGCGCTTTCCGACGAGGCGCTGCTGGAACGGCTGCAACACGCTGCCTTCGGCTATTTCAACGCTTACGCCAACGAGATCAATGGCCTCATCGCCGACACCTCGCGTCCCGGCTCGCCGTGCAGCATCGCCGTCGTCGGCTTCGCATTGTCGTGCTATCCAGTCGCGGTGCGGCGCGGCTGGCTGTCGCGCGAGGGCGCTGCGGCACGTACCGCGAAAACGCTGGATTTCTTTTGGCAGAGCGCCAATAACGATCAAGCCGACGCCACCGGCTACCAGGGCTTTTATTATCATTTTCTGGACATGCATGACGGCCGGCGGGTCTGGCAATGCGAATTGTCCTTGATCGACACGGCCTTGCTGCTGGCCGGGATGCTCACCGCGGCGTGCTTCTTCGACGGCGACGGCGAACGGGAGAGGCACATCCGCGCGCGCGCGGACGCGCTTTACCGGCGCGTCGATTGGCGTTGGGCGCAGAACGCGGGCGAAACTCTCGCGCAAGGTTGGAAGCCGGAGTGCGGATTCCTGCATTACGGTTGGGAGGGCTACAACGAGGCGACGATCCTCTATGTGCTCGGCATCGGCTCGCCCACCTTTTCGCTGCCCGCCGAAATCTTCGCGGCGTGGACGTTCACCTACCAATGGGAAAACCTGCTCGGCCGGGATGTCCTGTATTCGGGCCCGTTGTTCACTCATTTGTTTTCGCATGCGTGGATCGACTTTCGCGGCATCCGCGATGCCTTCATGCGCGAAGCGAACAGCGACTATTTCGAGAACACCAAGAGCGCCATAGCCATTCAGCGCGAATACGCGGCCCGCAATCCGCGCGGCTTCGCCGGATACGGCAGAGAACTTTGGGGCATCACGGCCGGCGACGGACCAGGCCAGGAGGATATGCAGGCGAATTGCCGGGATCGCCGATTTTTCGGCTACATGTCGCGCGGCGTGCCCTACGGGCCGGACGACGGCACCATCGCTCCCTGGGCGATGGCGGCGACGCTGCCGTTCGATGCCGATGCGGCGCTCTGCGGCACCCGTCGCCTGCTCGGGGCCTATCCGCAGGTCTTAAGCGAAGAGCGGTTCGCGAGCGGCTTCAATCCCACGCTGAGGACGAGCGCCGGGGAATGGCTGTCGGCCGGCTGCTACGGGCTCGATCAGGGACTGCTCGTAATGATGATCGAAAATCAGCGCAGCGGTTTGATCTGGAATCTGACGCGCGGCTGCGCGGCCGTTCGCCTCGGTTTGCGGCGCGCCGGATTCGCGGGCGGATGGCTTCGCGATGTCGATTGACCGCAGCATACCGACTGCCGAGGCACTTGCTGAAGAGAGCTATTTGCGTCGCGTGCATCCGTCCGACTGGCGTAATCCCGTACCCAAAGCGAGCTACGATCTCGTCATACTCGGCGGCGGACCTTGCGGGCTCGCCGCAGCGGCGACGGCGGTCGGCATGGGACGCTCCGTCGCCCTCGTCGAGCGCAACCGGATCGGCGGCAATTCCCTGAACGTGGGGTCGGTACCGTCGAAGGCGATCGTGCGCAGCGGCGGCGCGATGGCCGCGGTGCGCGACGGCGCGGAGTACGGCCTGGCGCGAATCGACGACCCGGTCGCCGATTTCGAGGCCGTCATGGCCCGCATGCGCGGCATCCGCACGCGCATCGCCGAATATCACTCCGTCGAGCGCTTGCAGAGCTGCGGCATCGATGTGTTCTTCGGCGCAGGGCGGTTCGTCGGGAAAAAGACACTGCTTGTCGACACGCAGCCATTGAGGTTCAAGAAGGCGTTGATCGCAACCGGCGCACGGCCGAGGCCGTCGGACATTCCGGGCCTCGAGCAGGTTGGCTACCTCACGAGCACGACGATTTTCGATTTGCTGCGCTTGCCCAAGCGCCTGGCGATCATCGGCGGCGGCCCGCTCGGCTGCGAAATGGCCCAGGCACTCGCGCGTATGGGCGCGCAGGTGACGATCCTGCAAAATGAGCCAAAATTCCTGCCGCACGAGGAACGAGACGCCGCCGAATTGCTGTCGCGTGCGTTGTCGCGCGACGGCGTCGAGACGCGTCTGAATACCACCGTGGTCGGCGCCCGCCTGCAAGGCGGAGAGAAATGGGTCGACACGGTCAGCAACGGCGTGAAATTCTCCCTGGCCGCCGATCAGATCATGCTGAGCGTCGGTCGCGTGCCGAATATCGAGGATCTGGGCCTCGAGGCGGCGGCGATCGATTTCGGCGCCGCGCAGGGAATACACGTCGACGATTACCTGCGCACCAGCAACGCCAACGTCTATTCGGCCGGTGACGTCTGCATGCAGCACAAATTCACGAACGTCGCGCAAGCTTCGGCGCAGATCGCCGTGCTGAACGCGTTCCGACTCAAGAGGCGCCGGCAATCGCATTTGCTGATTCCCTGGTGCACCTATTGCGATCCGCAAGTCGCGCACATCGGTCTGCACGTCCGGCAAGCGCGGCGGCGCGCAATCGCCGTGCGCAGTGTGACGATCATGATGCAGGACGTGGATCGCGCCATCACCGATGGACAGGACGAGGGCTTCGTCAAGATCCACGTGCGTCGGGGATCCGACGAGATCCTCGGCGCGAGCATCGTCGCCGCGCAAGCCGGCGAAATGATCAACGAACTATCGGTCATCATGAGCGCCGGAATCGGCATGCGCCAGTTGGCCGGCATTTTGCATACCTACCCCGCCCAGTCGGACGCCATCCGCTTGGCGGCGGTCGCCTTCATGCGCGGCTAAGGGCCCCCGCTTCGTCTCGCCGCCGCCGCGCCGCCGCGCCGATCGCCGCGGGCTTAAGCGATATACTGTTTGCGCCGGCGCGACCCATTCATTCATGCAGTCACTCATTACCCTAATTTGCGGCTCGGCCGTCGGCTTCTCCTTGGGCCTGATCGGCGGCGGCGGCTCGATTCTCGCCGTCCCGCTGCTGCTCTACGTGGTCGGCATGAAGAGTCCCCACGCCGCGATCGGCACGAGCGCGTTCGCAGTCGGCGTCAATGCGCTCGTCAACCTCGCCGGCCACTGGCGCCGTGGCAACGTCAAATGGCTCTGTGCGGGGATCTTCGCGGCCGGCGGCATGCTCGGCGCCGCCGCCGGCTCGACGCTCGGCAAATGGGTCGACGGCCGAAAGCTGCTGTTTCTCTTCGCCCTGGTGATGTTCGCCGTGGGCATCGCCATGCTGCGGCCGCGCGCGGGCGGCGGTGACTCCGATGTGCGCGTAAGCCCCGCGGTCGGCGTGCGCCTGGCGGGCATCGGCTCCTTGACCGGGGCGATTTCCGGTTTTTTCGGCATCGGCGGCGGCTTCCTGATCGTCCCCGGCCTGATGCTCTCGAGCGGCATGCCGATCCTGAACGCGATCGGCTCCTCGCTGCTGTCGGTCGGTGTCTTCGGCTTGACGACAGCCGCCAATTACGCACTTTCCGGACTGATCGTCTGGCGAACCGCGATCGAGTTCATCGCTGGCGGCGCCGCGGGCGGCATGCTCGGCATCGCCGCCGCCAGCCGCTTCGGCGGCCACCGCCACACGCTGCGGGTCGTCTTCGCCGCCGTGGTATTCGCGGTCGCCGCGTACATGCTCTTTCGTACCGGCAGGCAGATCCTGCGCTGATGCCGGCGGCGCCCGCCCGCTGCCAAGCGCAGCGCAACATCCGAGCAGTGGCGGCGTTGCGGGAAAGCGTGCATCATCCGACGGTTCTTCCAATGTTCATGGACAACTTGGCAAGCGCGATCACGATCGTGGCCTGTTCGAGGCGGATTTTCCGTTGCGCGCTGCGCCGGCAGCCGCCGACACAGTGATCCGTGCCTACGCCGCTGAACGTTCTGCTCGTTGGCGATGATTCGGCCGATGCGGATCTGCTGCTCGCCGAACTGCGCCGTGCCGGGTTCGATCCAAAATGGAAACGCATCGAGAGCGAACCGGACTTTCTTGCCGAACTGAAGAATGCGCCGGACATCGTTCTCGCCGCTTATTCGCTGCCGCGATTCAGCGGATTGCGGGTCGCGGAACTATTGCAGGCGAGCGCTTGGAACATTCCGTTCATCCTCATTTCGGCGGCGGCGGGCGAAGAATTGGCCGTGGAGGCGATGCAGCGCGGCGCGGCGGATTATCTGCTGAAAGACGGCATCGGCCGGCTGGGCAGCGCCGTGGAGCGCGCGCTCGCCGAAAAGCAAAAGCGCGCGGAGCGCCTGCAGGCCGAGGAGAATCTGCGCGCGAGCGAGAGGCACTATCGCGAGCTGCTCGAAAATGCGCATGAGATGATCCAAACCATCTCTGCCGACGGGCGCATCGTCTATGTCAACCCGGCCTGGCGGCAGGTGCTCGGCTACAGCGGCGACGAAGCGGCGCGCTTGAACTTCATCGACATCGTCCACCCGCAGAGCCGCTCGAAATGCCAGGAGTTGTTCCGCCAACTCATGACGGAGCAGCGGGCAGCGCAAGTGGATGCGCAATTCGTCACCAAGGCGGGCCGCACCTTGAGCGTCGAGGGCACGGTGAATTGTCAGGTGTTGGCCGGCGAGCAAGCTGTCGCCCGCTGCTTCTTTCGCGACGTCACCGAGCGCAAGCGCGCGGAAGTCAATTTCGTCCGGCTCGCGGCCATCGTCGAATCTTCGGACGACGCCATCATCGGTAAAGACCTCGACGGCATCGTCAATAGCTGGAACAAGGGCGCCGAGAAGATTTTCGGCTACAGCGCCGCCGAGATGCTCGGAACTTCGATCCTGCGGCTGATTCCCGCCGAACGGCATGCCGAGGAAACGCAAATCCTCGAACAGATCAAACGCGGTCATAGCGTCGAACATCTCGAGACTTTGCGCATCACCAAGGACGGGCGGCGGATCCACGTCTCGGTCACTTCCTCTCCCATCCAGGATCATACCGGGAAAATCATCGGCGTCTCGAAAGTGTCGCGCGACATCACCGCCCGCAAACGGGTCGAGGAGGATCTGCGCAGCTCCCACGCGCAGCTCGAACAAATGACCACGCACAGCGCGGCGGTCATTTACCAGCTCAGAATGGCAGGCCAAAATGTCGTTCCGATCGGCGTCAGCGCCAACATCACGGCGATTCTGGGTTTTACGCAGGCGGAGACCTTGAGTTACGAATGGTGGTTGGCGGCGCTTCACCCGGACGATCGCGAACTGGCGATCGCGAGCATCGCAAATACGCTGAGGCAAGGCACGAACCGCACCGAATACCGGATCCGCCACAAACAGGGCGGCTATCGGTGGATCGAGGATAACCGGCGCGTCATCCTGGACGGCGCCGGCCAGCCGCTGGAAATCATCGGCGTCTGGATGGATGTCACCGAACGCAAGCAGGCCGAGTTGCGCATCCGCCAGTTGTCGCAGGCGGTGGAACAGAGCCCGGTCTCCATCGTCATCACCGACTCGCAGGGACGGATCGAATACGTCAACGCCAGGTTGTGCGAACTGACCGGCTACGCCGCCGCGGATCTCAACGGCCAGAATCCGCGTCTCTGGAAATCCGGGGAGACCCTCCCCGGAAAATACCGCGATCTGTGGGCGACGATCAGCGCGGGCAATATCTGGTACGGCGAATTCCACAACCGCAAGAAGAACGGCGACCTGTACTGGGAATCAGCTTCGGTGGCGCCGATCACGGATGCGGCGGGACGCATCACCCATTTTCTCGCGGTGAAGGAAGACATCACCGAACGCAAGCGGCTGGAGCAGGAGGCGCGCTGGCGCACCACGCTGATGGAAGCACAGTTGAATTCCTCTCTGGACGGCATCCTGATGCTCGATGAGCAGGGCCGCAAAATACTCGATAATCAGCGCTTCAACGACATCCATAAGATGCCTGCGGCCATTGCCGGTTCGAACGTCACCGAACAGCGGCTTAATTTTGTCGCCGGACAGGTGAAGGATCCCAAACGCTTCCTGCAAAGGCTGGCTCATCTTAACGCACACCCCGAGGAGGTCAGTCGGGATGAAATTGAAATGCTGGACGGCACCATCCTGGACCGCTATTCCTCGCCGGTGCGCGACAAGGCCGGAAAATATTATGGCCGCATCTTTGCCTTTCGCGACATCACCCAGCACCGGAAACTGGAGCAGCAATTCCATCAGGCGCAGAAAATGGAGTCCATCGGGCAGCTCGCCGGAGGCATCGCGCACGACTTCAACAATATTCTCGGCGCGATTATCGGCTACACCGATCTGGCGCGCGCGCAATTGGCCGATGACGGGTTCGGCGCGCAGTGCCTGGACGAGATCGCCAAGGCGAGCGGCCGCGCGACGGATCTGGTGCGGCAGATACTGACCTTCAGCCGCCAGCAGGAACACGAACGCAAGCCGACCCGGCTGGATGAGGCGGTCGTCGAAGCCTTGAAACTTCTGCGGGCGAGCGTGCCGACGGCTGTCGAATTCAACACCAGCCTGAGCGAGGTTCCGCCGGTGTTGGCCGACCCCACCGCGATTCATCAGATCGTCATGAACCTCGGCACCAATGCCTGGTACGCCATGAAAGCCCGGCCCGGTACGCTCACCGTCGAACTGGCCGCGATGGACCTTTCCGCGGACTTTGCCGCCGGCCACGCCGATCTGAAACCCGGAAGTTATGTGCGCCTGACCGTGGGCGACACGGGCACGGGAATGGACGCTGCCACATTGAACCGGATCTTCGATCCGTTCTTCACGACCAAGCCCGTGGGCGAAGGCACCGGTCTCGGGCTCGCCGTTGTGCATGGAATAATGAAGAGCCACGAGGGCAGCATTACGGTCTACAGCCAAGTTGGCGAGGGCACGGTGTTCCATCTTTATTTCCCCGCCCTCGCCGCCGCGAAGGCGGCGCCTGCGCGCAAATCCGACGCCGTGCCGCAAGGGTCCGGTGCGCGCATCTTGTTTGTGGACGACGAAGAGCCGCTCGCCTGGCTCGGCAAGAGAATGCTGGAACGGCTGGGCTACGTGGTGACCGTGCAGACCAACCCGCTGCATGCGCTAGCCGCGTTCCGCGAACAGCCTGGCGAGTTCGACCTCGTACTCACGGATTTCACCATGCCGAACGCAAGCGGGACGAGTCTCGCCGCGCAGCTGCTCGAGCTTCAGCCCGGTCTGCCGATCATTTTGCTTTCCGGATATCGGGGAGTCATGACGGAGGAAAAAGTGAAGGAATTGGGCTTTCGCGAATTGCTGCTCAAGCCATACACCATTCGCTCGCTCGGCGAATCGGTCTACCGCGTGCTGCATCCGCCCCACCCGGCCCAGCCGTCCCAGCCGCAGGCTTGATCCGGTCGCCGCGCCTCTGCGGCTGTCGCTCGCAGGAAAAAATGGTCGGGGCGACAAGATTCGAACTTGCGACCCCTTGCACCCCATG
>DATKSW010000010.1:0-220912 GCA_035531435.1 Steroidobacteraceae bacterium
CGCCCAGTGCTGCTGTGGTCCAAAAGATCATGGTGGTGAGCGATCTGGGAAAAGGCGCTCGTAAGGGCGTCAGGTGAGTGTCGAGAAGGTGAACGAAAGTGAACCGTCCGAGGACGCATCGTGATGTAGAGAGTGTTGTCAAAACTGCGGGCGTTAGAAACTTGCAGGATCAGTCTGAGGGATATTCTGCTTACCGTTCAGATGACAACCGGTGTAAAGGCGGCACGAGCTCGACATGGGCGCTCATGGGGAACGCGGGAAATCTGACGCTGTGATGTGTAGGGAAATGACAAGTGGTTTGAAGCCATGAGGAAGAATACCGAGGCACAGGTCAGTGGAGGAGTCGCTGATGGTAGTGTTGAAGGCTCTGTAATGGGGCTGGAGCGAAGCAGCGACGTCGTCCGGACCGAGAGCGTGGGTCAACCCGGCAACGGGGAGGAGCCTGCGAGAGCGGTCAAACCGTTTGGCATAGCCAAGCGGGTGGTGTGGGAAGCGTACCGGCATGTCAAGGCCAACCGGGGCGCGGCGGGCATCGACGGCGAGAGCATGGAGATGTTCGAGGCGAACCTGAAAGACAATCTCTACCGGCTATGGAATCGGATGTGTTCCGGCTCTTATATGCCGCCAGCCATTCGGCTGGTCGAGATACCGAAGAAGAATGGCGGCGTGAGGACGCTTGGAATCGCGACAATCGAAGACCGAATCGCTCAGACGGTGGCCAAGGTCTATATCGAACCGGCTCTGGAGCAGTTGTTTCATCCGAACTCTTACGGATATCGCCCGAACAAGTCTGCCTTGCAGGCGGTTGGGGTGACCCGTGAGAGGTGCTGGAAATACGACTGGGTCATAGAGTTCGACATCCACAAGGCGTTTGATGAACTGGACTGGTCGCTGTTACTGAGAGCGGTGCGCAAGCACGTCAAGGAGCGATGGGCGGTGCTGTATATCGAGCGGTGGTTGAAAGCGCCCTTTGTCAAAGCGGACGGGACGCAGGTCCCCCGCAGCCAAGGGGTGCCGCAAGGCTCGGTAATCGGCCCCGTGATGATGAACCTGTTCATGCATTATTGCTTTGACCGATGGATGCAGGAGAAGCATCCGTACTGCCCTTTTGCCCGTTACGCGGATGATGCCGTAGTGCACTGTAGCTCGCAGTTGCAGGCGCAGTGGAAGCTGATGGCGATCGGCAAGCGGTTGGAGGAGTGCGGGTTGCGCCTCAATCTGCAGAAGACGGCCATTGTGTATTGCAAGGACAGTCAACGCCGCGAGGCGCATGCGCGCAAGCAGTTTACCTTTCTTGGCTACACCTTCAGACCGCGAGGAGCGAAGAATCGCTACGGGAAGCTGTTCGACAGCTTTCTACCTGCGGTGAGCTTGGATGCGACCAAGAAGATGCTGCGTACGATGAAGAGTTGGAAGCTGTCGCGACAAACCCCGGCCAGCATCGGTGAGCTGGCGTCCCGTTACAACCCGATATTGCGAGGATGGTTGAACTACTATGGACACTTCTACAAATCGGCACTGCTCAGAGTCTTTGATCGCTTCGAAGCGGCTTTGGTGCGGTGGGCTCGTCGTAAATATAAGAAGCTTAAGCGGCATCCTGGCCGCAGCTTCCAGTGGCTATGGCGGGTGGCGAGAAGACAGCCGCAGTTGTTCGTCCATTGGCGCGCTTATGGCAGAGCCACCGGACGGGCGATCGGAGCCGTATGACGGGAGACTGTCACGTACGGTTCTACCAGAGGCTGGGGGTGCAACTCCCCCGGCCTACTAACCAGCAACGGCATGACTGCCTATTCCAGTCGTCCCCGCGCCTGGACCGTCGTTGCAATTTTGATTGCAACGGCGGTCCTGTCGTACACCGATCGCCAGGTGTTGAGCCTTCTGGTCGATCCAATCCGCAACGATATGGGTATCAGCGATACCCAGATCAGCCTGCTCTTGGGCACGGCGTTCGCCGTCATCTATGGAATCGCCGGCATCCCGCTGGGCTACTTGGCCGATCGCATTTCGCGGCGCAACCTCATCTTCTGCGGCGTTTCCATCTGGAGTCTGGGCACGATCGCCTGCGGTTTTTCGCACGACTTCGGCGAGCTTTTCGCGAGCCGCATCGTCGTCGGATTGGGCGAGGCGGCGCTTTCTCCGGCCGCCATATCGCTGATCAGCGATTATTTTCCACCGTCACGGCGGGGCACCGCCGTGGGATTTTTTCTCAGCGGCATTGCGATGGGAAGCGGTGTGGCCATCCTCATCGGCGGCGGCGTTCTGCACGCCATAGAATTGGGCGCGCTCGCCGCCACACCCTTGGCCACGTACGCACCGTGGCGGATGGTTCTACTCGTCATCGGCGGGCCCGGACTCCTGTGGGCGCTCATCATTCTGCTGATACGCGAACCGGTTCGCCACACGACGGAAGGGGGGCCCATCTCCGTCGGCGTAGCGGACCGCAGCGCCTGGCGGGCTACCCCGTGGGCTCGCGTGGTGCCCATCTATATAGTATTGGCGGCGGCTTCGTTCGTCGACAATGCAGTGGGCGCGTGGGCTCCGACGCTGCTAATACGCGACTTCGGCAGAGACCCGGCCCAAATTGGCGTCGAGTTGGGGTTGCTGTTGACGGTGGGCTTCGGCGGCGGCGTGCTCATCGGCGGCGCCCTGGCCGACCGAGCCGGGGCACGCGGCGGGTGGCCAACTAAGCTGCGCGTCTGCTTGTGTTCCGGCCTGTTGATTTTGCCGGTCTCGCTACTGATGAACTCGCCGACATTCGGTTTCGTGATGGCCGGCGTGCCGCTGTACTTCGCTCTTTCCGGCATCGTGACCGCGGTGGGCTTTTCGGCGATTCTCGATGTGGTGCCGAACCGAACTCGGGGACTTGCGATGTCCATGAGCTTCTTTTTGAACGTTGCGCTGGGCGCTGGACTCGGTCCGACCGCGGTGGCCGTCGCCGGCGCGCACGTATTCGCAGCGACCGCGGGGCTCGGGCCGCCGATCGTTCTGACCGTGGCGGTGGGCTATCTCATCGCCCTGGCGGCGCTCTGGGTGGCGCTGTCGATTTGGCGGGCGCGCAGCGCCATAGCTGCATAATATAACCGGCGCCCACGCGAGGTACGAATGAGCAGCAGAGCAGAAGCATTCGAGGATTGGATTCGAACCTCCTTCGTTCAGATGAATACCGAACTGGAGAATTTATATTTCGCGAAGGCGAATCGCGCGCAAGTGATCGGCTGTGGAGATTCGATCAAGGCGGCACTGCGCGATGAAGGCCACACCCACGTCGTCGCGCTGCTCGCCGAGGGCAATACCGGTGACGGATTCGACAGCGCGTTCGACGTGCTCGGCAGCGTGGGCATGTACCTCGGCGCGTTGCGGCGGCACGAGCTCACCAATCCGGCGCGCGAAGAGCGCTCGCCGTTCCCCGAGGCCTCATCGCTTGCCCTGCACGTGGGTGCATCGCTCGGCATGGCGCCGAGATTTTCGACCGGACATCTGGCGACGCACAACAAGGCGCGCGCCGGCGTTCGCAAGAGCTTTACGTCGCTACCGGATGAGTTCGTATTCATCGATGAGAATACCCGCGGGATTCTATCGTTGCAGCGCGCCGCGGATGCGCTCACGAGCATCGTACATCTCGGGGTTTCCAGTCCGGTGGCGGACGTCATGTTCGATGTGGCGAAGCAGGCGCTTGGTGACGTCATGCGATTCAACGAGCGGCTGATGGAGCACCTGGATGTCGAGCGGTTTTTCTATTCCGTGCGGCCGTATTACAAGCCGTACCGCGTCGGCCGCCAGGAGTATCGCGGCGCAAACGCCGGGGATTTCTCCGGCATCAACGAAATTGATCTCCTATTGGGCCTGTGCCGGGCCAACGACCCTTACTATGCGCAGCTGCTGGTCGACAAGATGCTGTTCATGCTGCCATCCGATCAAGCGCGACTGCGCGACTGCATGACGCGCACCAGCCTGCTCGATGAGCTTCTGGCGCTTGTCGAAAAACATAGTCATTCGGATTGGTTTCAACGCAACGCCCGGGCGTACCTCGAGGTCTGCGACCTGTTCGGGCAATCGGCGGCACAGCACCACGATCGTTTGGTCAGGCGGTTCATCGAGGGACCTGCCGCCAATCTCAACGAACAGGGCCTGGAGGGGATTACCGCCAGCGGGCCACCGTTGCCGGTGCTGTTACGGTCGCTCGAAATGCTTCGTGACCTGCGGCTCGCCGCCGATCGTCGCGAGATCGCCACGCGGCACGCAGACTTAGGCAGACTGCGCCTTGCCGTGAAACCCGTGGGAACGGGTAGTTAGCGCTGTCGAGGGCAGAGCGTTGGCGCCGGCGGGCGCCGGGTACTCCGACGGGCGCCGGGTACTGCGACGGGCGCTTGACGCACTCGAAGCGCAGGTCATTCGCGCCGATCCACTGCCGCGCCGCGGCCGGCAGCGCCTAGAGAATTGAGCTCGTCGACATCCCGTTGCAATTCTCCGGCCTGCCACCGGTTGTAGAGGCCAATCGCAACACCCATCGCGATCACGGCGGCGCCTAGTATCAGCAGCGGAAGCTTGTCGTGCGCCGGGCGATCAGCGGTCATCCCGACCGTGAACACGAGCAGGCCGAGCATCAACGGAGCGACGAACAATCTCCAGGAGTTGTACAACAGATCCTTTCGACGCACGAGCTCTCTGCGATGAAATTCCAGCAGCGATACCGCCGCACTGCCAGGCGGCAACATCCGCGCCGCGCCGTGCTTTCGAAGCTGATATGCGACGAAAAGCGTGGCTAGGATCATCGTGAGACTGCCGAGCTTCGACAGAAACCCCGGATAGGCCCAAAAGTGGAACCCGAACGCAAGCATCACTGCAGCGCAGGCTAGATACTCGGTCAGGTCGGCCCTGCGAGCGCGAAGCTGAAAGGCCGCTGCTTTGTCTTGAAGTTGACTCATACTCATTGGTCGATGTTCCGTCTCGGCCCGTTGTCGATGCTTCTCGAGATCTTCTCACGTTTCCGGGAGCGAGGCCCACAATGGCCGCGATCGGCGATGGCCTCGGAATCTTGCGAATCCGTCATCGCGCTCATCTCCTCCAGGCCAAAGAGGCGCTTACCGTCTGGGAGACGGCGTGATCAGGAAAGTCGGCGGCATAAGTCTGCAAGACCTTCCGCCAAGCATTTAAATATTTGCGCGAAGCATAGGAGTCGTTGTCATCCCTTCGATGATTCTGCGGCAGGGAACAGTTCGTCCAGCTTCGACCAATCTGGATTTCTTCGGACCGGATCGATCCCGCTCCAATGGATCTGCAACACGACGCCACTGATGCACGGATTATTCAATGCTCGCAGATCCAGCGATCCATTACGCCGCGCTCTGGTCGGCGCTGCGTGTACAATCGCTCCTCGGCTCAGGCTCATCGGGGATCACGATGTTGAAATTCATGCTGTGGTTGGTGCTGCTGGTGCTCTGTTGGCCGCTCGCACTCATTGCGCTCGTTCTTTGGCCGTTCGTTTGGCTGCTGTCATTGCCGTTTCGCCTCGCCGGAATTGCCGTCGAAGGGGTGTTCGCATTGTTGCGCGCGGCGGTGATGTTGCCGGCGCGGCTGCTCGGGGCGAGGTGAGGGTCCAACCTTGCGGCACGCGGGACTGCCGCCGGATCGGCCGCCCTGTCGCCATCCGGGGACAGGGCGCGCGCCGCGCATCGGGCGCTTAAAATCGGAGTGGGGCAACCCGGTGCGCCGTACAGACCCCCTAGGGAGGTTCCATGCCGCAGATGACCCTAAGCCCGAACCGTTCGCTCTTGCGCCGTTGCCAGGCGTTGCTCGCCGCGATGCCGCTCCTTGCCAGTTGCGGGGGGGATAGCACGTGCGGGAACTGCGTTACCGGCCCTGCGCCAGAAGTGTCGCTCGGATTGGTTGCCGGCAATTTCGACGGCAATGGCGCAACCTCGATCGTCGCCACCAGTACCGTGCTGATTTCGCCGGGCGCCAATCCCGGTAATCTCAAGGTCCTTCTGTCGACCGGTCCCGGGGCCTTCGCCGCGCCGGTGCTCGCAAGCGACGGCAATGATCCGCTGTATCTGGCGAGCGCCGATTTGAACGGCGATCACCTTCCGGACGTCGTCTCTGCGAGCTACACGGACGGACAATTGGCGGTGTTTTTGAACAACACGCAAAGTCCGGGGACTTTTGCGGCGCCGCAATTGCTCAACTCTCCGGGCGCCTCCCAGGTCGCGATTGCCGATATGAACGGCGACGGTTTGCCCGACCTGGTCTCCGCGGACTTCAATGTGTCGCTGTTCATTCAGAGCGCGCCCGGCACCTTCGCCGCGCCGGTTGCCCTGTATCCGGGGGGTGCGAATTGGGTGGCGCTCGGCGATCTGAACGGCGACGGCATCCCCGACGTCGCGCTCGCCGATGCGGTTGGTGTCAAGGTATTGATGCATACCGGCGCTGCGGGGGCGACGACGTACGCTGCGCCGGTGTCCGTGTTCACGCAGACGCCGAATGCCTACGTCACCGGCGGCAATTTGATCGCGATTGCCGACGTCAATGGCGATGGGCTCAACGACCTCGTGATCACCGACCCCGGACCGACCGGTTGCACCGCGCCGACGGTGTCGGTGCTGCTGCAGGACGCGGCGCATCCCGGCGCGTTCCTCGCTCCGGTCAGCTATCCATTCGACACCTGCAACCCGGCGCGGTCGATTCTCGTGACCGACGTCAATGGCGACGGCCGACCGGACATTCTGATCGGCGGCGAGAACGGCGTGACCGTATTCCTGCAGAGCGCCGCGACCGCGGGCACGTTCCAGACGGCGACGACTTATCCGGCCGACGATGCCAACGAGATCGCAGTCGCCGACGTCAATGGCGACGGCTACCGCGACATCATCGTCGCGACCGGTCCGGCGCAGATGGCGGTGAACGGAGTGACGCCGAACAATCCAGGCCTCCTGCTGCAGAATTCCGGATCGCCGGGTACGTTCGGGGCGCTGCAGGCACTGCCGTAAGGCCGGTTGCCCAATTGCCGGCGCGTCGGCCTCGAGTGGCTGTGGTACTCGCGGCTCGTGGTACGGTGGGCGTCACGAGCCGGGCAGGCCCGGCGGCCGCGGGGTCGTGATTTGTGCAAGCTCGGTCCGCATGCCTGCGAGTGCGGCGAGCATGGTGAGCAATTGGTCGCCGGGGATTGGCGCTTCGAAGGGCCTGCCTGATCCCGATGAGCCGACGATTGCCGTGCGCAAATTGACGGAGTCACTGGCGACTTGGGTTGATAGAGGACAGGTACGTTTGATCCGACCGAAGATATGACGATGAACCATCTGTTTGCGCAATATTGGGGGTTGATTTTCCCAATCATGTGGTTTGCTTTCAGCATCCTGCGATGTGGTTCGGTGACCGTAGCCGCCCGCGGAGATTCTCAAAATGTTCGAAGCGCGCGGGCGCTCATACGGCTGGCGGTGGAACGGGTCGAACCGCAGGTGGAGCCGCGCCGTCGTATTTGCCAGTCTCGCGCTGCTGAAACCGGCACCTCATGATCAATGAACTCCGTGGAGCCCGATCAGGTCTTGGTATTGCAGGCGCAGGCCGGATCGGCGCGGCGCAGTGGGTGCCGCCCGCGGGCATCGTCGGATTGATTGCCTTCCTATCCCAACCAATAATGGAGCTGTCATGAACGATTGGACCTCGGTTCGAGCGTGGAAAGGCTGCACCGCGGCGGTCGCCGCCGCGCTTCTGCTGACGCTCTCGCCACTGCAAAGCGCGCGCGCCGGCAATTTGCTCGGCTTTTACATGGGCGGCGCGGTCGGTCAGGCGCGCGTGGAAGCCCGCACGTCGGGCTTTTTCAGTCCAGGGGTGTACGGCAATTTCCGCGAGAATCACTCGGCCTACAAGCTGATGCTCGGCATGCGAGCGGTTTCTCTGTTCGGCGTGGAAATCGAATACGTCGATCTCGGACATCCGCACTGGTCGTCGTCGTCGCTGGGATTTGGCTCGGCGGACGTCGCCACGAACGGTGTCGCCGCCTACGGCATGCTGTACCTGCCGATACCGGTGCCGGTATTGGATGTGTACGTGAAAGCCGGCGCTGCGCGGCTCGACAGCCGGGTCAACGCCTCCTATTGCGCGATCGATACCTGCAACACCGAAGGGCTCAAGCTGACCAATACGGGATTCGCGGCCGGAGCCGGCGTGCAACTAAAAATCGGATCGTGGGCGCTGCGCGGCGAATATGAACGTTTCAGCGCCGCCGGCGCCAACCCCAGCCTGCTCACCGTCGGCGCGACCTATTGGTTTCTCTGAGGAGGCGCAACCTCGTGGCCTGGCGCTCGGCATGTGCGGGCCGCTCTGCTCGTGCCGCTCGCCGAGCACGGCGTCGACGCGGAGCCACCGTAGGCTTCCATGGAGCAGATCTGGGATGCGCATACGGCGGCCGGACTCGCTGCGGCTGACGGCCGGCCCGTCGAGGGAGCGAGATCATAAACCGAAAGTGTCTGCACCCTGGGTGGTGGCTCGCCCTATTCGCCGTGCTATGCGTGGGCGACAGCGCATTCGCGGACGGCGGATCCATCCCGCTCGCAGCCTTCGGCCGTCTGCCGGCCATCGAGGACGTGGCGCTGTCGCCCGACGGCACGCGCCTTTCGTTCATGCTGACCCGCGGCGCCAAGCATATTCTCTTTGTCAGACGGCTCGCGGATGGTGCGACCCTTGGCGGGCTCAACTTCGGCGATATCAAGCTCCGGGCAGTAATCTGGCTGGATGAGGATCATCTGGCGACCCTGATATCGAGAACTTCGCTACCGCCGTTCGGATTCTTCGGGCCGTTGTCGGAGTGGTATCTGCTCGCGACCTACGACATCGATGCCAAGAGGGTGCGGCCGGTTGAGCTGACCGCGCCGGACACGAGGACCCTCAATGCGCTCGCGGCCTTCCCCACGGTGCGCACGATCGATGGGCGCACCACGATGTACCTGCGCGGCTACTACGTCGAGTCCATTTCCTTGCCGGCGCTGTTCAAGGTCGACGTTCGTACCTTGACCCCCAGCCTGATCGCCCGCGGTTCAACGATGTACACGACCTGGGCGATCGACCAGGCGGGCGTGATCGCCGCCAGATTGAGCTATCAGGCGCGCAAGCAGATCTGGACGCTGCGGATCAACAAGGCCGGCGACATGAAATCGATCGCAAGCGGCACGGCGGCGATCGACATCCCGTACCTCGTCGGCTTCAGCGCAGACGGCCAATCGCTGATCGTCTCGTTCATGCAGAACGGCGCGCGGGTGTGGAAACCGGTGCATCTACCGGATGGGGTCTGGGACGCGCCGCTCGCGGAGGGCGCCGAGTTCGACGAGCCAATCACGGACCGCCGCTCCGGCCGGATCATCGGCGGCATCATCGGCAAGGTGCGACCGCGCGGCGTGTTCTTCGATCCGCGCCTGCAACGGCGCTGGACGGTGATCGAGCAAGCCTTCGGGGACGATCAGATCGAGCTTATCTCGCATAGCGACGACTTTTCGAAGGTCGTGGTGCGGGTGTTCGGCCCACAGCATGGTTATGAGTACTTGCTGATCGACTGGCGGACCGTCGATGCGCTGCGCATCGGCGACATCTACCCCAAAGTCTCCACGATCGCGCCAGTCCGGGAAATACACTATGCGGCGAGCGACGGCCTGGCGCTGACGGGGTTTTTGACGCTACCGCCCGGCAAGGCGCCGAAGAACCTTGCCCTGATCGTGCTGCCGCACGGCGGCCCGGCGGCGAGCGACGACGGCGGCTTCGATTGGTGGGCGCAAGCGCTTGCCTCCCGCGGCTATGCGGTACTGCAGGTGAACTACCGCGGTTCGAACGCGACGGAGAAGCTCCTGCGCGCAGGATTCGGCGAATGGGGCCGCAAGATGCAGACGGACCTTTCGGACGGCGTGCAATATCTCGCGAGCCAGGGCATCGTCGATCCGCAGCGGGTGTGCATCGATGGAGCCAGTTACGGCGGCTACGCAGCACTCGCCGGCGTGACGCTGCAGAGCGGCATCTACCGCTGCGCGGTCGCGGTAGCGGGGATTGCCGATCTGCACCGCTTCCTTCAGTGGACGAACGATCGGATGCAATCCAGAGCGAATCTGTCGCAGCGCTATTTGGATCGATTTCTCGGAGTGACCGGCCCGGCCGATCCGGCATTGCGGGCGATCTCGCCGATCGAGCACATCGCCGCGGTCGCCGCACCGATCCTGTTGATCCACGGCAAGGACGACACTGTCGTGCCGTTCGAGCAGAGCGGGCGGATGGCGAAGGCGCTCGAGCGCGCCGGCAAGAGCGTCCGCTTGGTCAAGCTACGGCACGAGGATCATTGGCTGTCGCGCGGCGCGACGCGCCTGGAGATGTTGAAGACCACCGTCGATTTCCTCGAGGCGAACGATCCGCCGAACTGATACGGTCCGGGATCGGTAACTGCGGCGCGAGCGCTTAGCCGATCTGCGCTTGAGTAAGTCATCAAACGCCCTCAATGATGACGAAATCCGATCTGGCGCTTCGCTTACGCACCGCCAAGAGTCGCTGATACTCGGGCGAGTGGTACCAGGCCTTGATTGTTGCAACATCAGGAAATTCGAGGACGACCAAACGATTCAGTTTCCAGCCACCTTCGAGCACTTCCGTTGCTCCGCCCCGCGTGAGAAAGCGGCCTCCGAACGCCGCAATCGTCGCGGGGACCGAATTCCGGTATTCGGCGAATCCGACAGAATCGGTGATTTCAACATTAACCAGTGCGTATGCTGCCACGGCCTCTCCCCGGAAATTGCGCGCACCTACAGGCTGCGCACTATTTTAGTCCCGCCGGATCCAGTGCGCAGCAGGAATTTGCCGTTGCAATTCACGCGCGCCGACAGCCGCTGCTCGGCAAAATCGGCAATCCCGGCGAGTTGTCACGGCCGAGTGGACGACCGGCGCGATGGGGCATTCGAGCCAAGCCAGTTCGTCGCCAGCATCTGGGGGCCCATCCAGTTCCTCAAGAAGGGCTCGCAACCAGCGCTCCTTTTCCGCATCTGAAAGAGCGCGCATCTCCTGTTCGATCTCGGACACTGCTCGGGCAATAGCGGAGCCTCCAGTAGCTGAACCGAGTTTCACGGCCCCCGCAACGATTGTTAGGCCGCGGAGAGCGCACTGATCGTCACGTAATACCCGTCCGGATCTCGGAGTGAGAATTCCGGAGTTCCAGTGTTCGGATTCATATGGGGCTCCGCCTCGAGTCGAGCGACGAGAGTGCGTGCCCTTGGCAGCGCCATGGCGAAATCATCGACGCGGAAAAACAAGAGGAGGCCGTTGCCAGGCTGCGCGTGATCGGGGCTCATCAAGGAGGGATGCTCATGAGCACCCCACTCGTGAAGGCAGAGCAACACCGTTCCATCCGAGTCGCGGATTTGACCGAAGTCGTCATGGGCCGGAGCCGTCTCCGGCAGGCCAAGTAGCGATTGGTACCACTTGAAGCTGCCAGGCACATCGGCAACGCCAATGATCGTCCACATGCGCCTCATGGCGTGTCTCCTGCGGCCCTAACGATGAGGTTGAGCGACGCGGGTATGCGCCGACTGGAAACGACGGCAGTTTATCCCGATCATCGACCCCCTCCATGGCTCGCGGAGCGATCAATTGGCCGCATCATTACCTGTTGAAGCGCCCGTCGCCAGATAGTTGAGTTGCGCGTCGGACAGAAGCGATGGCGCCAGTAAGAGGCGCGCACGCTCCGACATCGCCGACGAAACCCTGACCTCCCAGACGCGCGCCTCGCCGATCACTTGGGAACCAGCGATCACCTCCGCGGGAACAAGTTGCGCATTGAGCAACGCCGCCAGGCTATTCGCGGTACTCATGTCGTAAACCGAAGCCACCACGATCCAACTCGCTCGTGAATTGAGGCCCATTTGTCCTCTAAAAAAATTTCGGCGACGACATAATACGACGAATGCGGCGGATATCATGCCCGATCTCCAGGCAGTCCTTTGCTTCCATTGCGTCGATGGTGCGATGGTGTCGTGTAGCACCCGGGACGGTAGTGTATATGAAGGACCGGCCCGGCCTCTTCGAGCGTTTCTTGACCGATCTGGAGGTCAGTCGTAAGGTCGGCGCGTCGACGCAGAACCAGGCGATTCAGGCGTGGCTGTACTTATCGCGGAACTTACCGGTACGCCGTGGCTTATCGCGAGTGTGCTGTATGGGAGCGGACTTGCGCTTGTTGGAGGCGCTGCGGATGCGGGTCAAGGATTTAAGCCTGCACCGGGGCGAAGTGATCGTGCGGCATCATCAGCATGAAAAGTCGATTCAGCGCGCGGTGCAGGCGGCAGTGCGGCGCGGCAGGCCGGTGCCGATATTGGCCGCCCGTTCGCAACCGGCATTAGCCGGCGTTAAATGGGCGAGCATCTGCAATTCGCGTGAAGTCCGTGTGCAGCAGTAATAGATCTACTGCGGCAACGAGTCCGCTACGGTCCTCATGATCAAATCGCGACAACTGAGGGCTATCAAGATCGAGGACGCCCAGCAGCCGCCCATCTTGGACCAATGGAACGACGATTTCGGAACGCGACGCGGCATCGCAGGCAATATGCCCGGGGAATGCGCGTACATCGGCAACGATGACAGGCTCCCTACGCTCGGCGGCCGTGCCGCAGACGCCTCGACCCAGCGCAATCCGAACACAGGCAACCTTGCCTTGAAAAGGGCCTAACACCAGTTCGCGCTCCTGTAAGAAATAGAATCCCGCCCAATTCAGATGGGGCAATGTCGCGTACAGCAGCGCCGCCATATTGGCCGTATTGGCCAGACCATTGCGCTCACCGACGAACAATGCGCTCAGCTGGTCATGCAGTTGCCGGTAGGTAGCCGTTTTGGACACGGCGGCAGCTGATCGAGTGATGCGCATCGGCGGGGCTCTCGTTAATTCGCTGATTGATTCATGGGGCCGCGCAGGCGATCGATCAACGGGCGCGCTCGGCGTCTGCGTGCGTCACGTAAGTATATTGAATGAAGCCCTGGTTTCGACCCAATCGGTCATACAAGCGCCGTGCCACGGCATTGTTCTCATGGGTCAACCAATAGGGGCTATTTGCTCCGGCTTTCCGAGCCGACTTGGCAACGGCCTCGATCAACATTCGGCCGCAGCCGGTCCCGCGTGCCGTCGAATCTACATAGAGATCCTGCAGGTAGCAGGCGGGCGCCGCCGACCACGTATCCTCGTGAAATAGAAAGTGGACGATGCCGACTAGATAATCATCGGAATTGCGCGCACCCAAGCCGTGCACACGTCCGTTGTGAAGGCGTTGCCAGGTACTCTCAGAAACGGCTGCTGGGAGTTCGACGCGGTAAAAGAGTTGATACTCGGACCACAGCTGAGCCCAGCGCGCGCGCTCCGGGAGTCTCAAGGGTGCGATATGAATCATCAGTACTCCATGAAGGTCACGTCGATTTAGACGGGTACGTTTCGATCAGTGGGCGACTGTTGGACAGAACGCTGGAATCCATGGTGTCCGCTGAATCGCTGGTTGTGAATTCAACGAGAAGGTTCCGCAACCCATGGTGCTTGGCGCCGGCGCGGCGCGCTCCGAGTACAGGTATCATTCGACCCTCCACTTTTTCGTCCCTCATGGTATATCAGCGTAGTCACTTTGCCGCCTCGAGCCTTAGGTACCGCATGCCAATACTAAAAGCACTCGCACTCTTCGCCATCACGGCGGTCGCGGAAATCGTCGGCTGCTATTTTCCGTATCTATGGCTTCGACAAAGCGGTTCGCCGTGGCTGATCCTTCCGGCCTGCGTCAGTCTGGCCTTGTTTGCTTGGTTGCTGACCCTGCACCCCGCTGCAGCGGGCCGCGTGTATGCGGCCTACGGTGGCGTCTATGTGGTGGTGGCGATCGGCTGGCTGTGGAAGGTGGAAGGCATCGCCCCCACCCGCTGGGACATCACCGGCGCCGCGGTGATACTCGCGGGCATGAGCATCATCGTATGGGGCGGCTGGCACGCGGGACCGGCGATATGACGGTGCGAACGCGGCATGAGCGGCGAGCGATTACCGCACTCTGTTCGACGATTGGCTTTCCCGGCTGGGGATTCCAATGCCTCGTACGACAGCCGGACGGGCGAGGAAGTTTTCCAGCGTTCGCGTGACGTGAGGAAAGCTTGCGATGCCGACGAGGCTCCCCGCGTCATAGAAGCCAATCAAATTGCGAATCCACGGCCATATGGCCATATCGGCGATGCTGTATGCGTCACCCATGATCCACATGCGGTCGACGAGCCGGCGTTCCAGCACGCCCAATAGCCGCTTTGATTCCGCAACGTACCGGTCCCTCGGCCGCTTGTCTTCGTAATCCTTGCCGGCAAATTTCTGGAAGAACCCGAGTTGCCCAAACATTGGGCCGACGCCCGCCATCTGAAACATCAACCACTGAATCGTCTCGTACCGACCGGCGCCCTCTTTCGGCAAGAACCTGCCCGTCTTTTCTGCCAGATAGAGCAAGATCGCCCCGGACTCGAACAGTGGCAACGGCTTGTCGCCAGGACCCTGCGGATCGACGATGGCCGGGATCTTCCCGTACGGATTGAGCGACAAGAATTCCGGCGACTTCTGTTCGTCCCCTTCGAGACTCACGAAGTGCGGCTCGTACGCCAAACCCGTCTCCTCGAGCATGACCGACACCTTGATGCCGTTCGGCGTGGGCAACGAATACAGCTGAATCCGGTCTGGATGCCGCGCCGGCCACTTCTTGGTGACTGGTAATTGGGATGGATCGGACATCGCAAACACCCACTCGAAGGTCAGACCCACGACACGGAACGGCAGCGATTGCAAGCAACCGAGCGGCCCCAGAACGGGCGCCGGCACGCAGGAAATATCGGCTTCCAAGTTGCCTGTGCTTCACGCGGCCAGCTAGTCGTGCAGTACTATAGCAATCATTGCGTCCGCACTGAAATGCGATCTATCCTCATCTTAGCGCCGTACCGGCGCCATCGCCGCTGACGGCGGTGTTTATCAGGAGCTCGGTTGATGAAAAGAGTTGCCGATAGCTTGACCGTCCGCGCCAAGTGTTCGATCGTTGCGCTCGCGGCCTTTCTCGGCGCATCGGCCGCGACATTCGCGGCCACGTCCGCTGCGCCGTACCTCGGCGGAAAGCTCGCGTGGCGCAGCATCGGACCCGACATCGGCGGCCGCGTCGTCGCCGTGGCCGGCGTCCCGGGACAGCGCGATCTTTTCTACATGGGGGCCGTCGACGGCGGCGTTTGGAAAAGCGCCGACTACGGCGTCACATGGCACAACATCACCGACGGCAAGCTGCCGTCGGCGAGCGACAGCATCGGCGCGATCGCGGTCGCGCCGTCGAATCCCAAGGTCCTGTACGCCGGCACCGGCGAGAGCGACATCCGCGGCGACATGATCACCGGCGACGGCGTGTTCAAGTCGACGGACGCCGGCAAGACCTGGTCGTACGCGGGACTGCGCGATACGCACACGATCAGCGCGATTATCGTCGATCCCCGTAATCCCGACGTCGTCTACGCCTCCTCGATGGGGCACGTGTTCAAGCCGAACACCGAGCGCGGCGTATTCAAGTCGGTCGACGGCGGCAAGACGTGGAGCAGGATTCTCTACGTCGACGACAAGACGGGCGCGATCGATCTGGTCATGGACGCGGCCAATCCGCAAGTCTTGTACGCCGCGATGTGGCAAGCCGATCGCACGCCCTGGTCTCTCGACGACGGTGGTCCGGGCAGCGGCCTCTACAAAAGCACCGACGGCGGCGCTCATTGGACCAATATTTCGCGCAATCCGGGACTGCCTCGCGGCGTGCTCGGGCGCATCGGCGTCGGCGTCGCCGCCAACAAGCCGAGCGTCGTCTACAGCATCGTGCAGGCGAAAGGCGGCGGAGTGTTCCGCTCCGCCGACGGCGGCGCCACTTGGAAGCGGGTGAACGCGAACTGGAGCTTGCGCCAGCGCGGATTCTATTACATGAGCATCTACGTCGATCCGACCGACGCCGAGACTGTCTACGTGCCCGAGGTGGACTCGTTGTGGGCCTCGCATGACGGCGGCAAGACGTTCGTCAAGCTGCACACGCGCCACGGCGACAATCACATCGTCTGGATCAACCCGAACGACCCGAAGATCCTGCTCGAGGGCAACGACGGCGGCGCGACGGTGTCCACCGACGGCGGTGCGACCTGGAGCGACGAGCACAACCAGCCGACCGGTCAGTTCTATCACGTCGCGCTCGACGATCAGTTCCCGTTCCACGTCTACGGCGCGCAACAGGACGAAGGGTCTTTCGAGGGCCCGAGCGCGATGCCGGACGGTGCGATCCTGCCGGGCGCCTGGCATACCGTCGCACTCGGCGAGAGCACCTTCGTCGCGCCGAAACCGGGGGATGCCGACGTCACCTACGGCAGCGATTACTACACGATCATGCAGCGCTACGACATGACGACCGGAGACCGGCGTTCGGTCAGTCCGTGGCCCGAATACCTGGACGGCGTTTCCTCGGCGGAATTGAAGTATCGTCTCGGCTGGACGCATCCGATTCTTTTCTCCCCCGATGACCCCAAGGAATTGTTGCTTGGGTCGCAGTACGTGATGAAGAGCACCGACGGCGGCCGCACCTGGGCGCGCATCAGCCCCGACCTGACGCGTAACGATCCAAAAACCGAGAAGCCGAGCGGCGGCCCGGTCGATCTCGATCAGACCGGCGCGGAGATTTTCCCGGACATCTCGGCGCTCGCGGTCTCACCGGTCGACTCGCGCGTGATCTGGGCCGGCTCCCAGGACGGACTGGTGCATGTCACGACGGATGCGGGCGTGCATTGGCAGGCAGTGACACCTTTGTTGCTGACGAAATGGGCGGAAATCACCTCGATCGAGCCCTCGCACGTCGCCGCCGGCACCGCCTTTCTCACCGCCTCGCGCTACATGTGGGACGACTTCCATCCTTACGTGTTCATGACGAGCGATTTCGGACGCCACTGGGTGCCGCTGACGACGGGATTGCCCGACGACCAGTACGCGTTTGTCGTGCGTCAGGATCCGACCGACGACGATCTATTGTTCCTCGGCACGAAGAATACCGTCTACGTCAGCTTCGACGCCGGCGTGCATTGGCGGTCCCTCGCGTTCAACCTGCCTCATGTCCAGGTGCGCGATCTCCTGATCAACGTGCGGCAGGGAGACGTCGTGATCGCGACTCATGGGCGCTCGTTCTGGATTCTCGACAATCTCGCGCTGCTGGAACAGCTTTCGCATGAATCAGCGGCCCCGGCGGATCCGACCCGCTTGTACGCGCCCGAAACGGCTTGGCTCAGCAATGCTTATGGGCAGGATGATCACGCCAAGTATCGGGGACCGGTCGGCACCAATCCGCCGTTCGGCGCGACGGTCTTCTTCCGCCTTCCGGCAAGCTATGACGGCAAGGTGCCGGTGAGCCTCTCATTCCTCGACGCGCACGGCCAGCTCCTGCGCCGCTTCGCGCTGCATTTGAAGGTTAAAAAGCCAAAGGTCAGCGCTGCGATCCGCGACAATCTCATGCCATCGGAGGCGAAACGCGTGGCCTTGGAGAAGCTCACGGCGATCTCGCCGGGCATGAACCGGCTGCAGTGGGATCTGCGCTACGCCGATGCGACCGACGTGATCGGCTTCGAGCCGCCCGAAGAGACCGACGGCCTCGTTGCCGACGTGCGCGGTCCGCTCGTGAACCCGGGACGCTATACCGCCGTGCTCGACTTCAACAGCCGCAAAATCCGACAGAGCTTCGACGTGGCCCTCGATCCGCGCCTGGCCGCGACGGCCACGACGCTGCAGCAGCGCCTGGCGCTGGAACTGCGTATCCACGGCGCGGTGGACAAACTCGATCGCAACATCAATCAGGCGATCGACGTTCGCCACGAACTGATGCAGGCGGTCGCGCGGCGTCGACTCGCGGAGTCGAAGGCGCAAGCCGCGCTCACGGCCCTCCACGATGCGATCGATCGCGTGGTTCAGCTCGATGTCCGTTCGAGCGAAGGCGACGTGATGCACGAGATGCGGCTGCGCAGCTTCCTGGCGTACCTTCAGGCCGACGTCGGTCTCGCTTACGTACCGCCGAACGCGGCGCAGGTGGCGGCGTTCGATCGCCTCGAGCGTCAGGCGAGCGTAGGGGAGAGCACGCTGCAGCGGGCGGTCGCGCAGGGCAAGCGCCTGCTGTAGGCGGCTTTATGTACGGTTGATCGCCATGAGATTTCCGGCGCATCACGGAACATTTGCTGACGGCGTACGTCCGTGACGGTATCATCGGACGGCGGGATCTATTGCGGTCGATGCATGGTCAAGCGACAGCGGGCACCACGGAACGGGTGACGGCAGAGGCGGCACACTCGCCGTTGCCGGCGAAAATCCGAGTTAACCCGTCCGCCGGGGAATCAGCGTGAACACTTTGCGCAATCCGTTATTCGCGCTCGCGGCATCGGGCCTGATGTTTGCCGCGTCGGCCCGTGGCGCCGATCTTTGGGACATCTACGCGCTAGCGATCAAAAATGACCCCAGCTTCGCTACCGCACGAGCAAACTACGAAGTGGCTCTCGAGAACAAGCCCATCGCGCGCGCCGGCTATCTT
Source organism: Steroidobacteraceae bacterium (assembly GCA_035531435.1). Taxonomy (GTDB): domain Bacteria; phylum Pseudomonadota; class Gammaproteobacteria; order Steroidobacterales; family Steroidobacteraceae; genus Bog-1198. The sequence continues at coordinate 18,588 of DATKSW010000010.1, forward strand.
CCTAACGTCAACCTGTCGGGACAGCGGCAGATCAATAAATCGAGCGGCCAGATCCCCTTGGCTTTCGACCCTACGACGAATACTTACATCGAAAGCAACGGCCGGTTTCGTTCCTACACGACGAGTTACACCGCGCAGCTGACGCAACCCCTGTTCAACTGGTCGGCTTGGCAAACGATCCGCCAGGCAGACGCGACGGTCGCGCAGGCGCAGGCGCAATACGTCGCCGCGCAACAGGAGTTGATCGCGCGCACCGCGATCGGCTATTTCAACGTGATCACCGCGCGCGATACCCTGGCGGCGGACCACGCCGCCACCGAGGCCAATGGCAAGGAATTGGATCAAGCCAAGGCCAAGAATCAGGCAGGCACGGGCACGGTCACGGATGTGCAAAATGCGCGGGCCGCCTACGATCAATCCGTGGCAACCGAGATCGCCGCCCAGCAGCAGATCATCAACGCAGAAGAGAGCTTACGTGCAATTACCGGCGAGACCGTAGGTCTCCTGCAGGAACCGATCACCGACATGCCGCTGCGCGCGCCCGATCCGGACAATGCCGAGAGTTGGGTGAACAGGGCGCTCGAACAAAACCCCAATCTGATGGCCGCGCAGGCGGCGGCGGATGTCGCCGCGCGCAACGTGCTGATCAAGCGCAGCGGCCATTACCCCACGCTCAGCCTCGTGTTCAGTCACAATCACAGCAACAATGACCAATATTCGGCGATTCAAGGACTGCAAATCAGCCAGTTTCAGGGTCTCACCGGCAATGCCATCATGTTGCAATTGAACGTGCCGATCTTTTCCGGCGGCGCGGTGAGCGCGCAGGTGACCCAGGCGCGGCGCCAATATGACGCTGCCGTGGATCAAGTGCAGTTGCAGAGGAGGCAGACGGTGCAGCAAGCGCGAACGGCATATTTGAGTGTGTTGACGGGCATTTCGCAAGTAAGGGCACTGCGTCAATCGGTGAAATCCAACGAAATCTCGCTACGGCTCATGGAAGCGAGCATGCAGGTCGGCACCCGCACGATCGTGGATGTCTCGCTGGCGCGCCAGAACTTGGTGGCCGCGCAAACGAGCTACGTTCAAAGCCGCGACTCCTATTTGACCAGCCTGCTGCAACTCAAGCAGGCAGCCGGTATCCTGGCTCCCGGCGACCTCAAACGGATTGCGGTATTGCTGCAAAATCCTACGCCGATGCCGAAGCTCGAGATGCAGGCGCTCCCGCCTGCGTCGCGATAGGGAACGTCGATCGTCGGCCGCATTTCAGGGGGAAGCGTGGACAACGCCGGTCTGTTGCAGGAACTGCGGATAGAGCGCGACCAACGCGACGATCGCGGCGGCGGAGCCAGCCGCTGGTGGTGGATCGTCGCCGCGGCGCTCGTCGCCTTGCTTGGCGCCGCCGGCTGGATGATGTGGAATCATCAGGCGATCGCGGTGCAAACGGCGGTGGCCGTATCGCCGGGGGCCAACAGCGATGCCGGGGCGGTGCTGCAAGCCACCGGCTATGTTACCGCGCGGCGCCAGGCGACGGTGTCGGCACAGATCACCGGCACATTGACCGCGGTGCTGATCGAAGAGGGCGATCATGTCCGGCGGGACCAGGTTCTGGCGCGACTGGACGACAGAGGCTACCGGGCGGCATTGAACATGGCGAACGCGCAGGCCGCGTCCGCGCACGCGTTGGTGGCGCAATTTCTCGCGCAACTCGCGCAAGATACGCGCGACGCCGCCCGCGAACAGACGCTCGCGGCGCAAGGATTGGTGTCCAAGCAGGCGGCCGAGCAATCGCGCACGCTGGTCGAGACTGCGCGCGCCCAGCTTTTTTCGCAGCGCAAACAGGTGACCGCGGCCGACGCCGCGGTCAAACAAGCACAGGTCAATTTCAATTACACCGTGGTGCGCGCGCCGTTCAGCGGCGTCGTCACCACCAAGGACGCGCAGATCGGCGAGATCGTCTCGCCGTTTTCCGCGGGCGGCGGCTTCACCCGTACGGGCATTTGCACGATTGTCGATATGGATTCGCTGGAAGTCGATGTCGACGTCAACGAGACGTACATTGGCCGGGTCCGCCCGCAGATGCCGGCCGAAGCGGTGTTGGATGCGTATCCAGACTGGAAGATTCCGGCACACGTGATCGCGATCGTGCCTACCGCCGATCGCGGCAAGGCTACCATCAAGGTGCGGGTCGGTCTCGAGCGCAAGGACGTGCGCATCGTCCCGGACATGGGCGTGCGGGTATCATTTCTCGAGACGAAGGCCGAAGAACCGTCGACGCCGGCGCTGCAGGGCGCACTGGTGCCGGCCACGGCGATCGTCGAGCGCGCCGCGCGGCGCGTCGTGTTTGTACTTGACGGAGACCGGGTGCGAGAGCGCACCGTGAATCCGGCGGCGCAAGCCTACGGAGATTTACGCCTGGTGCCGACGGCGGTGAATGCGGGCGACCGCGTTGTGATCTCGCCCCCGGAAAATTTGCGCGACGGTTCGACCGTCCAGACGACAACCCCATCGCCGTAGGCGTCAGGAGAGCTGCATGGCCACGTTGATCGATATCCACGACCTTGCCAAGACATACGTTCGCGGCAGGCAGAAGATCGAAGTTCTGCATAACATCAACCTGGCGGTCGCCGCAGGAGAGTTTTTGGCCCTGATGGGTCCGTCCGGTTCCGGCAAGACGACACTGCTCAATCTGATCGGCGGACTGGACGCGCCGACCGCAGGCAGCATCTCGGTGGGTGGTCAGCGCATCGACCGGCTGGGCGGCGGAGCATTGGCGAAATGGCGCGCCTCGACCGTCGGCTTCGTGTTCCAGTTCTACAATCTGATGCCGATGCTGACGGCGCAGCGCAACGTTGAACTGCCCCTGTTGCTGACACGCTTGTCCTCGGCGCAGCGGCGCAAGAATGCGTCCATTGCGCTGCAACTCGTAGGTCTCGCCGATCGCGCCGGGCACAAGCCGGGAGAGCTTTCCGGCGGCCAGCAGCAGCGAGTCGCCATCGCCCGTGCGATCGTCTCCGATCCGACATTGCTGGTCTGCGATGAGCCGACCGGCGATCTGGATCGCCAGTCTGCCGCCGAGGTGCTCGGCTTGCTGCAGCAGCTCAACCGTGAGCACGGCAAGACCGTCGTGGTCGTGACCCACGATCCCAAGGCGGCCGAATACGCAAGGCAGACCCTGCACCTTGACAAAGGCACCCTGGTCGAGCAAGCCGCGGCCTGAGGACACGACGATGAAATACCTGCCTCTGATTTGGGCCGCCCTGTTTCGGCGCAAGACCCGCACCATTCTGACGGTGCTGTCGATCATCGCTGCGTTCCTGTTGTTCGGCATGCTCGATGCCGTGCGCACGTCGTTCGATCAGGCCGGCAAGAGCGCCAACGGCGCGGAACGGCTGCAGACCGGTTCGAAGTTGTCGTTCATCCAGACGTTGCCGCAATCGCTGGAGGCGGCGATCGGCCGGGTGCCGGGCGTCAAGGCGGTGGCGTACGCGAACTGGTTCGGCGGCGCCTATCAAGATCCGCATAACCAGATCTTCAGCTTTGCCGTCAGCCCGAACTACCTCGACTTGTATCCGGAGGTCGAGGTCGGCGCCGCGGCGCGCAAGTCGTTCGCAGAGACGCGCACAGGCGTGCTGGTCGGCGCGCAATTGGCGAGGAAATACCACTGGAAGGTCGGCGACAAGCTGCCGCTGCAGTCGACGATCTTTCCGAACCACGACGGCAGCAAGAACTGGAGCTTCGACATCGTCGGCATCATGCGCCCGAGGGATACCGGTGGGCGCATGTTTGGCCAGATTATCCTGATGCACTGGAAATATTTCGATGACAGCACCCCATACAACAGCGGTACCGTCGGTTGGTACGTCAGCCGCGTGGCCGACGTGAACCAGTCCGACCGGATCGCCAAGGCAATCGACGCGATCTCAGCGAATTCCGATCACGAGACGCGCACGCAGACCGAGCAGGCCGCGACCGCGAATTGGATCAAGCAGTTCGCGGACATAGGCCTGATCGTCGGCTCGATCATGGGAGCGGTGTTCTTCACGCTGATGCTGCTCGCGGGGAACACGATGATGCAGGCCGTGCGCGAGCGGACGTCGGAACTCGCCGTGCTGAAGACGATCGGGTTTTCGAACCGAAGCGTGCTCCTTATGGTGCTGGCCGAGTCGGTGTTGTTGCTGCTGATCGGCGGTCTCGTTGGACTGGGTTTGGCGACGGTGCTGCTGCCGGTGGTCAGCGCCGGCAGCGGCGGTGCGCTCAACTTGCCGCCGGTCGATGCCGGCAGCTGGCTGCTCGGCGTCGCACTGATGCTGGGGATCGGCGTGTTGGTGGGAACGTTGCCCGCGCTGCGCGCGATGCGTCTGAACATCGTCGATGCGTTGGCCGGACGCTGAGGGAATAGCCGCATGAGCAAATGGAGGAATTTCCTGTTGAATGTCGCACTGGTGATCGGCCTCGCCGCGACGCTGCTGGTCTGGGTCAAGCTACCCTGGTACGGCGCCGTGGCTGCCGCCGCGCTGTTCGCGCTGTGGATGATCCTCAGCCGTCGCGGGCGCCAAGCGGCGTCGGTGACGGCAGTGGGGGTCAGCACGCTGCGGCAACGTCTCGGCTCATCGGCGGTGATCGTGATCGGCATCGCCGGCGTTGTCGGCGTGCTGGTCGCACTGCTGGCGATGGGCGAGGGCTACAGCGAGACCTTGCGCAAGACCGGCAGCGCCGACACCGCGATCGTTCTGCGCGGTGGGTCGGATTCGGAGGTGACCTCGGTGCTCGAACGCGGCGCCGTGGTGGTGATCCAGCAGGCCAAGGGCATCGCCAGCGATGCGCAGGGCAAGCCGATAGCCTCGCCTGAACTCGTCGTTGCCGCGAACCTGCCTGTCAAGGGCGGAGGTCCCGACGATGTCGGCAGCGTGCAGCTGCGTGGCATCGGCGCGCAGGCTTGGGCCGTGCGCCCGAAAGTCAAGGTGATCGCCGGTCGCAAGATCCGTCCCGGCATGTATGAGCTGATGGTCGGGCAGGGCGCGCAACGCCAGTTCGCCGGGCTCGAGGTAGGACGGCAGGTCATGCTCGGCAGTCAACCCTGGAGCGTCGTCGGGGTGTTCGCCTCCGGCGATGCGCTGGATTCGGAGATCTGGGCCGATGCCAACGTCGTGGCCGATGCCTATCGGCGCGGAGGCAGTCGCGCTTCCGTGACGGTGCGCCTGACCAATCCGCGCGCGTTCGATGCGTTCAAGGCGGGGTTGCAAGCCGACCCGCGGCTGAAGGTCGACGTCACCACGACGCTCGACTACTTCAGCAAGCAGTCGCAGGTCACCGCCAAGATGATCAAGGTCATCGGCATCACGGTGGGCGCGATCATGGCGATCGGCGCAATCTTCGGCGCGCTGAATTGCATGTTCGCTGCGGTGGCGGCGCGCGCCCGCGAGATCGCGACGCTGCGGGCGATCGGCTTTCGCGGGCTGCCGGTGGTGGTCGGGGTCATGTTGGAAACGATGCTGCTGGCGTTGTGCGGCGGGCTGCTCGGCGGCGCGCTCGCCTGGTTGTTGTTCAACGGCTACTCCGCGTCCACGCTTGCCGCCGGCGCAGTCGGCAAGCTGAGCTTCGAGTTCAGGGTGACGCGCGCCTTGCTATGGAACGGGCTCAAATGGGCGCTCGCCATCGGCTTCATCGGCGGCCTGTTTCCGGCCGTGCGTGCCGCGCGACTGCCGGTGGCGACGGCGTTGCGGGAGTCCTAGCGCGCCGCAGCGCCGTCGTCAGCCGGGCCAGATACAGGTAGACCACCGGCGTCGTGAACAGCGTCAGCGACTGGCTCACCAGCAGTCCGCCGACCATCGTATAGCCGAGCGGCTGGCGCAACTCGGAGCCGGTGCCGTGGCTGAGCATCAAGGGAACCGCGCCGAGCAGAGCCGCCATCGTCGTCATCATGATCGGGCGGAAGCGTAGCAGGCAGGCCTGGCGAATCGCGGCCTCCGGCGGCAAATGCTGTTCGCGCTCGGCCGTGATGGCGAAGTCCACGATCATGATGCCATTCTTCTTGACCAGGCCGATCAGCAGGATGATGCCGATCAGCGCGATCACCGACAGGTCGAAATGAAACAGCATCAGCACCAGCAGCGCGCCGGTGCCGGCGGACGGCAGCGTCGAGAGAATCGTGAGCGGATGGACATAGCTCTCGTACAGCATGCCAAGAACGATGTACACCACCGCTATCGCCGCCAGAATGAGATAAACCCCGCTCTCGAGCGAGGATTGAAACACTTGCGCCGTACCCTGGAAGCTGCGCGAAAGACTTGCGGGCATGTGCAGCTTCGCTACCGCCTTCTGGATCGCGGTGAGGGCGTTGCCGAGCGCCACCCCCGGCGCCAGGTTGAAGGAGAGCGTCACGGCGGGGAACTCGCCCTGGTGGGCGACCGACAGGTAAGTGGCGTGCTTGGTGTCGTATCTGACGAGCGTCGATAGCGGCACCATCTGAGCCGTGAGCGGCGAGCGCAGGTACAGCATGTTCAGCGTCTGCGGGCTGCGCTGCAGCGCGGGCGTCACCTCCAGGATGATGGGATAGGTATCGGTCTGGGTGAAGTACTGGCCCACCTGTGCCTGGCCGAACGCATCGTCGAGGGTATCGTCGATCTGGGCCGGCTGAATGCCGTATCTCGCCGCCTGATCGCGGTTGATCCTCATCGACAGCATGCCGCTGCCCGTTTGCTGGTCGCTCGCCACGTCGCTCAGTTCGGGCAGCGCGCGCATCGCATCCTCGGCGCGCGGCGCCCAGGCATTGAGCTCGTCGAGATTGGTATCGGTCAGCGTATATTGGTATTGAGCCGACGCGGTGCGGCCGCCGACATTGATGTCCTGCTGGGACTGCATGTGCACCTTGATGCCTTGCAAGCCATTGATCTTGCGCTCCAGGCGCCGGATGATCTGATCGGCGTTTGACTTGCGCTGGTCGCGCGGCTTCAGGCTGATGATCAGAAAGGCGCTGTTCAGCGGCCGTCCGCCAAGACCCATCGCTGTCGCGTAGTGCTCCACGGCCGGGTCCCGCGCGACGATGTCCGTGACCGAGTGCTCCAGCCTCACCATCTGGCCGAACGACACGTCCTGCGCGGCTTGCGGGACCGCCATGATCACTCCGGTGTCCTCCTGCGGGAAGAAGCCCTTCGGTATGAGGATGTAGAGCGCCACGCTCGCCACGGCCGTTGCCGCGAATACCGCCAGCGTCGCAGCCTGGTGGCGCAGAACGACATCCAGTCCGCGCCTGTAGCCGTTCAACAGCCGGTCGAATCCGGCCTCGAACAACCGGTACAGCCGGCCGTGCTCGACGTTCTTTTCATCGTATAGGAAGCGCGAGCACATCACCGGCGAGAGCGTCAGCGCAACGAAGGCGGACATCGCGATGGTCATGACCACCGTGAGGGCAAACTCGCGGAACAACCGGCCGATGACCCCACCCATGAGCAGCAGCGGAATGAACACCGCCATCAGCGAGATGCTCATCGACAGGATGGTGAAGCCGATCTCACGAGCGCCCTTGAGCGTCGCATCCATCGGCGACAGCCCCGCCTCGATATGGCGATAGATGTTCTCGAGCATCACGATGGCGTCATCGACCACGAAGGTCACGGCGATGGTCAGCGCCATCAGCGAGAGGTTGTCCAGGCTGAAGCCGACCAGGTACATCAGCCCCGCGGTGCCGGCCAGGGAGAGCGGCACGGTAATGGCGGGAATGAGCGTCGTGCGAACGCCGCGCAGGAACATGAAGATCACGAGGACGACCAGTGTGATCGTCAGCGACAGCGTGAATTCGACATCATTCACCGAGGCCTTGATGGTCGTGGTGCGATCGTGGACGGGCGTGACCGTGAGCGAACGCGGCACGGAGGCCATGATCTTCGGCAGCAGCGCATCGATCCGGTCGACCGTTTGAATGACGTTGGCGCCCGGCTGCTTATAGATCAGCAGAAAGATGCCGGGTTTGCCGTCCTGCCAGGCCGCGGACTGGGTGTTCTGCGGCCCGTCGATCGCCGTGCCGATGTCGCGAATGCGCACCGGCGCGCCGTTCCTATAGGCGACGATCACGTCGTTCCAGGGCGCTGCGCTGTCCAGCTGGTCGTTGTCGTAGATCGCGAAGCTGTGCTGCGGGCCGTTGATGGCGCCTTTAGGCGAGTTCACCGAGGCGATGCCGACGACATTGGCGATGTCCGGTAGCTGCAGTCCGAGCGCGGCGAGCTTGATCGGATCGACCTGGATGCGCACCGCTTGTTTATGTTGCCCACCGATGTTGACCTGGGAGACGCCGTCAATCTGGGAAATCTGCTGCGCGACCACGTCCTCGGCGTAGTCATCGACCGTGGTCAGCGGCAGAACGGCGGAGTGCAGCGCCAGCACCAGGATAGGCGCATCGGCCGGATTGACCTTGCGGTAGCTCGGCGGTGCCGGCATGTTGCGCGGCAGCTGGCCTGCTGCCGCCGAGATCGCCGATTGCACGTCCTGCGCGGCAGCATCGATGTTGCGGTTCAGATCGAACTGCAGCGTGACGTTCGTCGATCCAAGCGTACTCGACGAGGTCATCTGCGTGAGGCCGGCGATCTGCGCGAACTGGTGCTCGAGGGGCGTCGCCACCGCTGCAGCCATCGTCTGCGGACTCGCGCCGGGCAGTTGCGCGCTGACCTCGATGGTCGGAAAATCCACTTGCGGCAGCGGCGCGACCGGCAGCAGCGGCCAGGCCACTATGCCGACGAGCAGAACGCCAGCCATCAGCAGCGACGTGGCGATCGGCCGCCGGACGAAGGGCTCGGAGATGTTCATGGCGGGCGCTTGGCCGCCGTCGAGGGCGCCGAATGCCCCGAGTCCGCGGCAGGCGGGATCACGCGCACCTGCGCGCCGGGGCTCAGTCGCAGCTGGTTGCTCGTGACGACACGCTCGCCGGCTTGCAGGCCGCCGTCGACCACGCTCATCCCGCCGACACCGTTGGCGTCTTGATCGATGGTCAGCGGCCGCGGCTCTACGGTTGAATCCGCCATGATCACGTAGGTAAACGGGCCGTCGGGTCCGCGCTGCAGGGCGTTCGACGGAATGGCGATCACGTCCTGCTCGGTCCGCAAGAGCATCCGTACCCCGACGAACTGCCCCGGCCATAACGAATTCTTCAGGTTCGGAAAGGCCGCCTTGACGCGCATCGTTCCGGTCGTTTGATCGATCTGGTTGTCGATCAGCGTCACGGTGCCCCGATCGAGCTGCCCGCCCTCGCCATCGCGTGCGATCGCGGTGACGTGCACGGCGCCTTCGCCCAGCGCCTGCCGGACCTCGGCCAGATATCGCTCCGGCAGCGTAAATACCACCGAGATCGGCTGGACCTGGGTGACGACGACAATGGGATTGGTGCCGGTGGCATGCACGATGTTGCCGGGATCGATCATGCGCATGCCGGTTCGGCCCGAGATCGGCGAAGTGATACGCGTGTAGGCGAGCTGGGTACGCGCATTGTCGATTGCGGCCTGGTCGGCCTGGATCTGCGCCGCGAACTGCTGCACGAGGGCGCGCTGCGCATCGAGCGACTGCTTGCTGATCAAGTTCTGCGGCGCCAGCTGCTGGTACTGCTTCAGCACATCCTGCGCATCGGCCAGCTGAGCACTGTCCTTCGACTTGACCGCAATCGCTCCCTCGAGCGCCGCCTGGCTCGGCCGCGGATCAATTTGCGCGAGCAGCTCACCCTTCTTGACCATCTGCCCTTCGACGAAGTCGGCGCTACGCAGCTCGCCGTCGATCCGCGCGGTGATGTTGGCCGTATAGAATGCCTGCACGGTCCCGAGCCCGTCGAGGTAGACCGGAACGTTCATGCGTCGTGCCGGCGCGGCGTAGACGGCGACCGCCGACGGCGCCCGGCTGCCCTCGGTTGCGGACGGCGAGCGCGTGAAATGCAGCCAGAGAAGCGCCGCCACCCCGACGGCGGCAGCGAGTCCGAGCTGCGCGCGCTTGGGGCGCCAGTGCCGCGCGCTCATGAGCGTTTTCCGGGCGCCGGAAAGGCTGCCGGCGCCGAACGCGACCAGCCGCCGCCAAGGGCCTGGTACAGCTCGACCAGCGCCTGCAGGTGCGCGTACTTGATCTGCACCAGCGTGTCCTGCGCCGCGAACAAGGCGGTCTCGGTATTCAGCACGGTCAGCACGTTGGCGACGCCGGCGTGCATCTGCCGCTGAGCGAAGTCGAAAGCCCGGCGCGCCGTATCGACCGCCGTCTGCTCACGTCGCTGTTGCTCCGCCGTCTGCCGCAGGCTGACGAGCGCATCCTCGACATTGGAAAATGCCGTCAATACGGTCTTGCGATAGTCGGCCAGCAACTCGCTGTATCTCGCCTTGTTGTATTCATAGGCGCCGCGCAACTTTCCTCCCTCGAATATGTCCTGCGCGAGCGCCGCCGTCAGTCCATACACTTGGCTCGCCGGCGACAGTACGGTCGAGATGGCGCTGCTCGCGTAGCCGCCGTTCGCCGTCAAGCTCACGCTGGGGAAAATCGCGGCTCGCGCGACCGCAATATTCGCATTGGCGGCGCGCAGCTGCTCCTCGGCCTGCGCGACATCCGGTCGACGCGCGAGCAGCGCAGAAGGCAGCCCCGGATAGACCGCAGGCTCAGAGAGGTCGGCGAGCGAGCCGCCGGCGACATTTACGGTTTCCGGCGAGCGGCCGATCAGGATCGCGAGCGCATCGTTCGCTACGCGAAGCTGCTGCCGCAGGGGCGGTATCGCGGCATTCAGAGCGGCCACCGTCGCGGCCTGCTGCGCCACATCGAGCGCGGTCGCGGTGCCGACGCGGGCCTCGAACTCAAGTCCGCTGAGGATGCTTCGGGCATTCGACAAGTTACCCTGCGCCACCCGCAGCCGATCGTGCAGCTCCAGTGCCTCGAAATAGGTCAGCGCGACGCCGCTCACCACGGTCAGCGCGACCGTATCGCGGTCGTAGCGGCTCGCCCGCGCGGCCGCCAGCGCCGCGGCGTGAGCCGCGCGATTCTCTCCCCAAAAGTCCAGCTCGTAGCTCGCCGTCAGCGTCGGAGTGTACTCATCGTGCAGCGCCCCGGACGCACCGGAGAACGGTGAGAACGACTTCTGCCGATTCGCATTCGCCTGCAACGCGAGCGACGGCAGCAACGGCGCTCCGGCGATACGCGCCTCGGCGTCGGCCTCGCGCACTTGCGCGATCGCCACCGCAATATCGTCGTTATGCGCCTGCGCTTCGCCGATGTAGGCATCGAGCTGCGCCGAGCCGAAGCCGTGCCACCAGCCGGGCTTGGGCCAATTTGCCGTCGACGCGCCCGCTGCGGACTCGCCGCGACCGGCCGGCGCGACGGGCATCACCCAGGCCGAAGGTGCGGGATTCGCCGGCTGCCGATACGTAGGTCCAAGGCTGCAGGCCGCGAGAGCACCGCCGGCGAGAGTACATAATGCGAGCCGCAGGCTGCGACGCAACGCATCACCCGGTCCTTTTGCCATCATCTGTTCATGCTGCGCGTACGGAGTGTGTGGAACCCGCGTATCTTACCGCCGCGCAGGCCTTTCGGAGGCGGATAAACCGTTAAGGTCTGTTAAGTTGGCCGGCTAATTCGCCGCGGCTCGTGATCGCCGGGGCGGCGATAAGGTATTCATCGCTCGCGTCGGAAGCGGCGAAGTATCAGGAATCGCCGTCCCGAGTTTGTGCTTTGATATAGGCGTCTTTGACGGTTTTGTAGCACCCGCAGGCGACTGCGACGAGGCCTTCACGGTCGAGAATGGTGACGGTGCCGCGCCGATAGGCGATGAGTTCGCGTTCCCGCAGCCGGCTCATCGCCGCGCTGACGCCGACTCGCCGCACGCCCAGCATGAGCGCGAGGAATTCTTGCGTAATGCGAAACTCGTCGGAGTTGACGCGGTCGCAGGTCATCAACATCCAGCGAGCCATGCGCTGCGTCACTATGTGGAAGCGGTTGCACGCCGCCGTCTGCGCGATCTGGATCATCAGCAAATGGGTGAAGAGGAACACCTCTCGCTTCAACGCGGTGCTCTCGCTGAATTTACGGCGGAAGGCGCCCGTCTTCAGCCGCAATGCCATGCCGCCGCCTTGTACCACGGCCCGAAAAGGCGAGACGGCGACGCCCAGCGCCATGGGAACGCCGATCATGCCTTCGGAGCCGATGAGGCCGACTTCCGCAGCCCGGCCGCCGTCCACGGTAGTCAGCATGGAGACGAAGCAATCGTTGGGAAAGTATACGTGCCGAATCTTGGCGTGCGATTCGTAGAGAATCTCCCCAAAGGCGAGCTTGACGGGTTCGAGCAGTTCAAGCAGCGTCCGGAATTCCTTGCGGGGCAACGCATCTAGTAGGCGATTCGGACTTGCGAGTTGCGTTGCGCCAGGCATTTGAGACTCACCCACTTGCGCCGACTTGGTAACTCCTTCGGGGGAGTCATTCTTCGAACTTCGAAAGGTCGAACCGGAGAGGAGGGAGATATAGAGCCTTTCGAAGGTGCGAGAAGTATAATTTAATACAATAAAAACAAGCAATTGTGTTCGATACCGAACAATCAAATTGACGGCATGGCCCGTAGCACGGCCGGCGATGGTCGATAGGGATATATCTCGCCTCTGCCGCGGGGCGAGCCGGAGTTTACCGCTTCGGGTAGGGGCTGCCGTCCTTGTGTGCGAATCCCGCACGTCCCTTGAGGAAGCGCATGTCGATATCCGGGTATTCCCCTGCGTCCTCGGAATTGCGCGATCCAATCTCAAGAATCACCGCGGCCCGCTGCGTGCGGTTCTGCAGGTGGTGGCCATCTTCGACGCCCGCTTTGAAACCCGCGCAGTCGCCGGCTCGAAGAAGCTCCTCACCACCGTCGCCGACCAGCACCACCTCGCCTTCGAGAACAAACACAAACTCATCTTCCGCCGAATGCCAATGCCGCTGACTGGACCAAGTGCCTGGCGGCAACCGCAGCAAGTTCACGCCGAAATTCGTGAGGCCGGCCGCATCGCCCAAGCGCTGCCGCGCCCGTGCCGCACACGGTAAATCAAACGGCGCCGGATACCCGGAACCGGTGACGGTCGGTACCGAAGATATATCAATTCGTTTCGTCATTCAGCCACTCCATCGCCCGTTCACGGGACCCCCGTCTCATGCGCGGTAGTCGGCAGCGCAGGTTTCATCGACCCGCGCGCGCGGCCCGCCGACGGCGTTGCAAAGCGGCGTCAGCGCGGCCGCCACCGCCAGATTCAGCAGCAGGGTGTACACAGCCGTGTAGCCCGGAATCGTATAGTGGCCGAGTTCGAGCGGAAAGCTCGGCGTCAGGTGCGTCGCGATCGCCATGAGGCTGCCGCAAGTCATCCCCACCGCCCAGCCCGCCAGCAGTGCCCAGGGGTTGAACCAGCGCGTATACAGGCCGATCATCACCGCCGGCAGTGTCTGGATCATCCAAATCCCGCCCAGCAGCTGCAGCTGAATCGCATACTGCGTCGGCACCACCACGATGAACGCCAGGGCACCGAATTTCACGATCAGCGAGGCCCATTTTGCCATCTGCGATTCTTGCCGCGGCGTCGGATTGCGGTTGATGAATTCACGGTGCACGTTGCGGGTGTACAGGTTCGCGGATGCGATCGACATGATGGCCGCCGGCACCAGCGCGCCGATGCCGATGGCGGCAAACGCGACGCCGACGAACCAGGACGGAAAGCTGTGCAGAAACAGGGCCGGCACCGCGAAATTGTTGCCGAACTGTTTGAATCCGCTCGCGTATTGAGGCAGCTTATCGAGGCCGGCCGCGATGACGAAGTAGCCGAACAGCGCCAGAAATCCGAGCATGAGGCTGTAGGCGGGCAGCATCGCCGCATTGCGCCGGATCGCCCGGCCGCTGCTCGCGCTCAAGACCCCGGTCAACGAGTGCGGATACAGGAATTGCGCCAGCGCCGAACCGAGCGCGAGCGTCGCATACGCCGAATAGGTTCCGCCGGTATGGGGTCCGGGAACCGCGAGCAGGAGTTTGCCGGCCGGCACCGCCGCAAAGATCTTGCCGAAACCACCGAGTTGCGCCGGTATGACGAGCAACGCGGCCAGCGCCGTGGTGTAGATCAGGATGTCCTTGACGATCGCTATCGCGGCCGGCGCGCGCAAACCGCTTGAATAGGTGAACGCCGCCAGCACGACGAACGCGATGATCAGTGGCAAATCGGCCGCGATCCCGGCGCCGGAGACGCCGAGCGCGCCGAGTACGACCTGGATGCCGACCAGCTGCAGCGCAATGTAGGGCATGGTTGCGGCGATCCCGGTCAGCGCGACCGCGAGCGCGAGCCAGCGATTTGCGAATCGCCCGCGCACGAAATCGCCGGCGGTGATGTACCGGCGCTTGTGACAGACGTGCCATAGGCGCGGAATCACGAGAAACAGCAGCGGATAGACCAGGATCGTGAAAGGGACCGCAAAAAACGCGACCGCGCCGGCACCGAAAGCCAACGCCGGAACGGCAATGAACGTGTAGGCCGTGTACAGATCGCCGCCGACCAGAAACCAGGTGACCAGCGTGCCGAATCGCCGCCCACCGAGCCCCCACTCGTGCAGCAGCCCGAGATCGCCGCGGCGCCAGCGGGCGGCAGCAAAACCCAGCACGGAAACCAAGCCGAACAGGGCGACGAAGATCGTCAGCGCGGCCGCATTCAGCGGCGTCCCGGTGCTATTCGCCGCAGGCAAAATAGACGACCGCGGTGACGAGCGCGCCGGCGACCACGCACGCGAGCTGGAACCAATAGAAGAACGGGATGCCGAGTAACGCGGGTTGCACACGATTGTATAGCGCCGGCCACAGCAGCACGAGGTACTCGACCGCGAACAGCAGGTACCACCAGCTCCATGCACCGCGTTTTTTTTGTTCTGTGCCCACGTGGCCCATTTTCCCGGAACCCACCAATATCCCAAAACGGCAGCCGACGGAAGCCCCCTGTTCGCCGTGCCATCGACGCGCGGGCGCAAGTCCCGGCGCGCGTGGCCTGAAGAGCCGAAGCGTCGATACTGCTATAATCCTCGGGCGACTGCGAGTGATCGAAGCGGAGGCACAGTTGAAATGTCCTAATTGCAACTCGGACCTGGTACCGACCACTCGGCACAAGATCGAGGTCAACCGCTGTCAATCGTGCAAGGGGATGTGGCTCGAGTATCGGGAGCTCGATCAACTGGAGGACGAGGTCTTTGATTTCGGCGAACAGGCGAAGGGAACCCTGATCTTGGATTCCACGCCCACCAGCGCCAAATGCCCCGAGTGCAGCGCTCTACTCAAGAGATTCAGGTACAGGTTCTATGATCTTGAAATGGATTTTTGCGAAAATCTACACGGATTCTGGTTGGATGACGACGAAGACACGAGGATCCTGGAACTGATGAAAAAAGAGGAAACGAATTACCAAAGGAAGCTGCTCGCAGAAGATCAGTGGGCTAGGGCTTTGAAGCACATGCGCTCCGGTTCGTTTCTCAGCAAAGTGCGGCAGCTGTTTCGCTGAGGGCATTCGGGGTCGCGCCAGCGGCCGCTCGCCAAATGCCTGCGATCCTTAGATTATGTCGCCAACCGGCATGAATATGTCGCCAGCCGGATATTGTCATATGCGTCTTTTTGCTTGCTCCGTCAATGACTTGGCACAGATTTAGAAGGCAACGCGGGGACCGCCCCAAAATTAATTCCCGCGCACGCCTTTTGGTGATAGCGTCTCTTCAGAAGCGGGCGATCAAGGCCGCTCGCGAACAACAAATGGGGAGTACACGGATGAACGCAATGACGAAGGGACTAATTGTTCTCGCTATTCTGTCGTCGCCGCTGCTGGCCCGCGCGGCAGTTCCCCCGGTAACAACTCCGGGATTCAGCAGCAATGCGCTGCCGATTTGCGATGACTGCTTTTCGGCGCCCGTGCCCCTCGGGTTCACTGCCGATTTCTTTGGCAACAACTACACTCAGCTCTTCGTCAGCAACAACGGCTACATGACGTTCGGGGCAGGGCAATCCAATTTTACGCCTACCGGGTTGACCGCTGCTTATAGTGGCAACCCGATCATTGCGCCCTTCTATGGCGATGTGGACACGCGAGGCACCGGTACGGTGAACTATGGAACGGGCACCTACGGCGGCCAGGCGGCCTTTGCGGTGACCTGGAATAATGTCGGCTATTTCAGTGCTCAAACCAACAAGACCAATACGTTTCAGGCGATCCTCGTCAGTAACCCGGGCGCCGGTGCGGGCGCCTTCAACATCATTTATAACTACGATCAAATCCAATGGGAGACCGGCGCTGCCAGCGGTGGTGTCAATGGTTTGGGCGGCTTTTCGGCCGCGGTCGGCTATGCGAACGGCAGCGGCTTGACGGGCACTTATTACCAGGTTCCCGGTTCATTGGTTCCCGGTTCGTTCATCGATTCCGGCACCAGTCCGCTGATCAACGGCACGAATGACGGGACTG
This sequence comes from Steroidobacteraceae bacterium, assembly GCA_035531435.1. Classification (GTDB taxonomy): domain Bacteria; phylum Pseudomonadota; class Gammaproteobacteria; order Steroidobacterales; family Steroidobacteraceae; genus Bog-1198. The sequence goes on from DATKSW010000010.1 coordinate 35,030, forward strand.
CGGGCCAATTGTTCTTTTCGGTGGTGAACGGCACCGTGGGTCCGCCGCCGCCGCCGCCGACCAGCGCGCCGGAAATCGACCCGGCGACGGCTGCTGCCGGCCTGATGCTGCTATTCGGCGGTTTGCTGGTTCTGCGCGGTCGCCAGCCTGCGAAACGGCTGACGGCAGCCGCTTAAGCACACTGCAAATTTCGCTCATCCATGAAACGCCCGGCCTTAAGCCGGGCGTTTTTTTTGGCGCGCACCGCGGCGCCGGCGTTCGAACTCACGCGGGCTCGTCCGGCGGCCAAGGCTTATAATTTTAGGATGAAGCGGCTGCATGCGGCATTCTGGCTGTTGATCGCCGCGGTGGCGCCGATCGCCGCGGTGGCGCCGATCGTTGCGGCGTCGACTGCGGGCGAAGTGCCGATCGGCGGATATCTTCGCGACGCGAACTTGACCGGCCTCAACGGACCGTCCCGGCCATTGGCCGCATTTCGCGGCGAACCGCTGATCATCAACGTCTGGGCGAGCTGGTGCGGTCCCTGCCGCGAGGAAATGGCCTCGTTGGAGCGGCTCGCGTGGCTGAAACAGCGGGTGCATTTTCGCATCATCGGCATATCGACCGATGATCATCCGGCCAAGGCGCGTCGCTATCTTCTTGCGGCGAATGCGACGATCAGCCAGTTCATCGACACGCGCTTGACGATGGAACACATGCTCGGCGCATCGAGCATACCCCTCACGGTGCTGGTGAGCGCCAGGGGCCGTGTGCTCTATAGAGCCTACGGCGCGAGAAGTTGGGACGGGCCGTCGGCGCTGCACATCATCGATCGTGAGTTCGCCGTGCGGCCGGCCGCGCGGCGGCGCCTTGGTCGCTGAGCACGGCGGCCTCGATCCTGGGCCCGGATCCGGTCGAGTCAGAACGGGTCGCGGCGCGAGACCGGATGGCTTATTCGCCGTATCGGTTTATTCTTGCGATTCGTTCGATACTTCAGAGGCTGCCGACCGCCATGAGATCGATCCAGACCGCCGCGCCGCGACGCGAGCTCACGCTGCGCGGCTTGATTCTCGGCGCGCTGATCACGGTGGTGTTCACGGCCGCCAACGTATATTTCGGCCTGAAGGCCGGGCTCACCTTCGCGACCTCGATTCCCGCGGCGGTGATCTCGATGGCGCTGCTGCGCGGCCTGCGCGGCGCGACCATACAGGAGAACAACATCGTGCAGACCGTGGCCTCGGCCGCGGGCACCCTATCGGCGATCATCTTCGTGCTGCCCGGCCTCGTGATGATCGGCTGGTGGAAGGGCTTTCCGTACTGGGACACGTTCGCGGTTTGCGCGCTCGGCGGCGTTCTCGGCGTGATGTATTCCATTCCGCTGCGCCGCGCGCTCGTGACCACGTCCGACTTGCCGTACCCCGAGGGCGTCGCCTGCGCCGAGGTTTTGAAAGTCGGCGGCGGCGATGCGGCCGATTCCAGCAGCGGCGCCGCGGGGTTGCGGGCGGTGATCTGGGGAGCCTTGAGCTCGGCGGCGTTCGCGATCGTCGTCGGCACGCGGCTGTTCGCCGGCGAGGTGGCGCAGTACTTTCGCGTCGGCGCGCGCGGCGCCACCGGCTACGATTTCAGCCTGTCGTTCGCGCTGTTCGCGGTAGGTCATCTGGTCGGCTTGTGGGTCGGTATGGCGATGCTCGCGGGCGCGCTGATCGCCTGGGCCGGCATCGTGCCCGGGTTCACTTTCTTGCATCCGGCCGCAGGCCCGGCCGCCGACGTCGCCTTGGCGGTCTGGAGCGGCAAGGTGCGCTTCGTCGGCGCCGGCACGATAGGCGCCGCGGCCGTGTGGACGCTGCTCATGCTGGTGCGGCCCGTGGCCGGCGGGCTGCGTTCGGCGATCGCGGCCTCGCGCTTGCGCAAGGCCGGACAGGCCGACAATCTGCCGCGCACCGAGCGCGATATTCCGATCGGCATCGTCGGGCTCGTGACGCTCGTTTGCCTGTTGCCGATCGGCTGGCTGCTCGGCGCGTTCAGTACGGCCGGCGGGCTCGGCGCGCAGGCCGCCATTCTCGTGATCGGCGGTCTGGTCTACGTCGTGCTGATGAGCTTCTTCGTGTCGGCGGTCTGCGGCTACATGGCCGGCCTCATCGGCGCGTCCAACAGCCCGTTGTCCGGCGTCGGTATTCTGGTCGTGATCGGCGCCGCGCTGTTGCTCGCGCTTGGCGTCGAGCCGCGGCTGCCGCCCGGCGCGGCCAAGGCGCTGGTCGCCTACGCGCTGTTCGTGACCGCGGTAATCTTCGCGGTCGCGACGATCGCCAACAACAACCTGCAGGATCTGAAGACCGGTCAACTCGTCGATGCGACGCCGTGGCGGCAGCAAGTCGCGCTCGTGATCGGCGTCGTGATGGGCGCGGCCGTGATTCCGCCGGTGCTCGGCCTGTTGAACGACGCCTACGGCTTCGCCGGCACGCCCGGCGTGAATCCGGCGCGCGCTCTGCCGGCGCCGCAAGCCGGGCTGATCTCGGCGCTCGCCCAGGGCGTACTGCAGCGAAACATCGACTGGAGCCTGATCGCCGCCGGCGCGCTGATCGGAGTCGTTGCGATCGCGCTGGATAAGCTGCTGACGCGCCGATTCAAGAGCGTCAGTCTGCCGCCGCTCGCGGTCGGCCTCGGCATATATCTGCCGACCTCGACGACGCTGACAGTCGTTCTAGGCGCGATCGTCGGGCACTACTTCGAGCGGCGCGCCGAGCGCGGTCCCGCACCCGCCGCGACCAAGCAACTCGGCGTGCTGCTCGCCTCCGGCATGATCGTCGGCGAGAGCCTGATCGGCGTGCTGCTGGCCGCTCTCGTCGTGTTCTCCGGCCGCGCAACGCCGCTCGCGGTCGTCGGCGAGGGGTTCGCGGGCGCCTCCGTGTGGCTCGGCGCGCTCGCGTTCGTCGCCGCGATCGCCGTGCTCTACCGCCGGCTACGCGCAGCGTGAAGATCTCCTCTCAGAGCCTGGTGTTCGGCAGACTCTCCGAGATCGAGGTCGCCGCCGAACTGCAGGTCGGATGCCCCCAGCCACTCACACTCACTCCCTCCTGCTGGCCTGGCTGGGCGGTGATGTCGTAGACGATGTTGTCGGGATGGCTGGAATCCCCGGAAACACCGGCCGGTACGTAATCGAGACGCAGATTGTTCCGCGTCCTCCACGCGATGTTGTGGTCGGCGCACGAACTGTCGCCGCTGACCCCGATGGCGCCAACCAGCACATGCGCGGCGTTATATAGCGAGTCCGCCGCCGAAGACGTTCACTCCGCCGATCCGGTGTCCGACCATCGGGTCATCGGCGGTACCAAAATCGCTTGCCGGGCCTCGGTAGGCCACCTGCGTATCGACCGGGTTGCTGTGCTGCAAGCCGTAGAGGCTGCCGCCCGGCTGCACCGCTGAATACAGGTTGGCCGTCGATAGAGCGAGCCCGGGCAGGCTGAACGCGTTTGCCGTATTCGCCTTCTGCGCGGAAATCGCCCGGCTACCGGGCCACTGTGAACCGCGGTTCGCACCGGTGAAGGCCACGGCGCAGACGACACCGTCGCGATTGACGACCGTCGCCCACATGTCGAGATTGAAGCCGCCATTGCCCATACTTCTCGCCGCGCTCAGCGCGCTGCGCAGTGCTTGGAAGCTCGGTAAGCGCGAGCAAGCCGCCGCATCGGACCGGCCGGCATCGTCGGCGGTAGCGGCCAAGGGCAGGGAAAGTAGACATGGTACGAGCAGGATCATCGCCATTCTGATTGTTTTCACGTCGGCATCCTCCGTGGTTGGTTTCGGAGTCGACGAGGAAACAGCCCCGATCGACTCCGCGCGTCGTCTGCGAATAGCCGATCGGTCGCCCCGGTTTGGTGTTGGTTGTTGCGCCGGGGCCCGGCCGGACGGCATCAAAACAGCTACGCCTGTGAAAAGCACTTGTCAATCGCGGCATGCGGCCACGGCGGCACGCGGGCACGGCGGCATGCGGGCACGGCGGCATGCGGCCACAGCGGCACGCGGGCATCCCATCGCCGATAAATAGCGATCGCAATTCCCGAATTCAGGAAGCCTGAGCGTCGCCAGATATGCAATTCATTGAAAACATTGGCAAGTTGCAACTGGCATGCAAGTTGCTTCCATCTGCCCATGATCGAGCCGATTTTGATCGTCCACGTCATGTCCATTGATCGACTAGCGCAGTTCAACGCAAGCCGGCCGCGCATTCGCGCGGGTAATTCCGTTCGGAGAGCCATCGGTGCCTAAACATATTCGACGCCTCATGACGCTGCTCGCGGTTCTTGCGGCGTTATTCATCGGCGGAAAATTATTCTTCCCTCCCAAGTCATTCTGGGTGTATGGCCACTATCGGGCCGCGTCCGTTGAAAAAATCGCATCGGTTCATCCGACGTACGTCGATTCGGTTTCGTATTCGGCCGCGTACCCGAAAGAGTACGCGACTTGGTCCACCGGCATACACCAAGTCGTGCAGTGCCAAATATGTCACATGGCGGCCCGGCAATCGAAGAATGATGCGCCCCTCGCGGGGGCAGCGGCGCATCCCGCAACGACGGCGCTACCCATGCCCGGCGATTCGCGAACGCTGTGCGTCAAGTGTCACGAGAGGATTGCCGGGCGACCGGACTATATGCCGCAGATCGATGTGGCGAGCCACGCACATGGGCGCCAATGCACCGCCTGCCACAATCCGCATTCGCCCCTGTTTTCACCGGCGGGCGAGTCCATCGCGCTCGCAGGCGGCGTGGGCGCCGGCGGCACTGCGGACATTGCAGCCGGAAAGAAGCTGTCCGCGGCGTGCGCGGCCTGCCATGGCCCGATTGGGGTCAGCGCGATCGCCAGTTTTCCGAATCTTGCATGCCAAAAGCAGCCGTATCTGATCGGTGCGCTGACGGATTACCAGAGCGGAAAGCGTGCCAATCCGGTGATGGGCGGGATAGCCAAGGGCTTGAGCCCGGCCGACATACGGAATGTGGCCGCGTATTTTGCGGGCTTGTCCTGCGCACAGAGAACCTGACGTGTGGCTGTGGTCATGAGACGAAAAAGGGCGAAACGATGAGCGAAGATAAATCGATCAAGGATCCTTTGGGCCGACGCGGTTTCATGTCTCTGCTCGGCAAGATGTGCGCCACTACGGCCGTCTGTTCGAGTGTCGCGAGCGTCGCGCTGGAGGGGGTCGCCGCCGTTGCCAAGTCGACGCCTGCCAAGGCCGAGTTCCCGCCGGCCGGTCCGGTCCCGGAATACGACTGGACCAAGCACCGCTGGGCATTCGGGGTCGATACGACGCGCTGCATCGGCTGCTTGCGTTGCGTCGAAGCTTGTAAAGTCGAAAACGACGTTCCGTTCAATCCGCACGACTTTCGCACCTGGGTGGAGCGTTACGTTTACCTCGAGGGCGAGGATAAGCCGCACATCGACAGCCAGTCGGACCCCGTGAACATTGCGGCGGCGGGTTCCCCGCACGATTACCGCTTCAGCGATCGTTACCGGAACGCGAAAGTGACAAAGGCCTTCTTTGTGCCGAAGCTTTGCAATCACTGCGAAAATCCGCCATGCGTTCAGGTTTGCCCGGTCGGCGCGACCTACAAGACGCCGGACGGGGTGGTGCTCATCGACAAGGACTACTGCATCGGCTGCCGGTACTGTGTCCAGGCCTGTCCCTACGGCGCACGGTATTTCAACGAGGAGACGCAAACCACCGACAAATGTACTTGGTGCTATCACCGCATCACGAAGGGATTAAAGCCTGCCTGCGTAGAGGTGTGTCCGGTGAAGGCCAGGATTTTCGGCGATCTCAACGATCCATCGAGCGAGATCAACGAGTTCATACGTAGCCACCGCATCAGCGTGCTGAAGCCGTGGACCGGCAACGGACCGCATGTCTTCTACAACGGGATCGACAGCGAGGTGACCTGATGCACACGTTCATGCATGTCGCGCCGTTCATCGCGTCTCCTTTCAGAGGTTACGTTTACCCGAATGAAACCGTACTGCCGTGGGGTGTCTTGATCGTCGTCTATCCCTACATCACCGGGCTGGTCGCGGGCGCTTTCATCGTCTCCAGCCTCTACCACACCTTCCGGATCGAGCGCTTCAAGCCGGTGGCCCGTTTGGCGCTGCTCTCGGCATTGGCGTTTCTCAGCTTCGCACCCGCCGCACTGCTCTCCCACCTCGGGCATCCGGAGCGCTCGTTCGAGGCGATCTGGACGGCACATTGGACCTCGGCTTTTGCGGCTTTCGCCTACGTGGCGGGCTTCTACGCGATTCTGCTGATCCTCGAGATCTGGTTCGCCTTTCGCGTCGACATCGTGGCCATGGCGCAGACGGCCAGGGGATCGATGGGCCTGCTCTACCGGCTAATGACGCTCGGCTCGTACGACGTCTCCGAGCGCGCCTTGGCGTACGACCGCAAGTGGACCAAGGTGCTGGCGGCCGTCGGCATCGCGGCCGCCGCCGGCTTGCACGGCTATGTCGGCTTTGTCTTCGGCTCGCTGAAGGCGCGCGAATGGTGGTCGTCCGACCTGATGCCGATCATTTTCATTCTTTCGGCCGTGGTTTCCGGCGTGGCGGTTCTGGTCCTCATCTATGTGGTGTCCTCGAAAGTGCGCAAGGCCGCGATCGATGAGAGTTGCATGACTGGATTGGCCCAGGTCCTGTGGGGGTTCCTGATCGTGACCATGCTCGTGGAAGCGCTTGAATATGTGGAGATGCTCTACAGACGCATCGAGGGCATTGGGATGATCGAGCAACTGATTGCCGGCCCGATCAGGATTGGCCTCGCCATCCAGGTTCTGTGTTCATTGATTCCGTTTCTCATAGTGACGGTGCTTCTCGCCAGGAATGTGCGGGGTAGGGCTCTGATCGGCTGGATGAGTATCTCCTCGGTCCTGCTGATGAGCGCGGTGCTCGCGATGCGCTGGAACGTCGTGATCGGCGGCCAAGAGCTTTCCAAGACCGCGAAGGGATTGTTGACGTTCACCCCTCCGCTTTGGGGCCGCGAGGGCGTTGTCTGGGCGTCAACCTTGCTTGGCGGCAGCTTCGTTTTTCTGTGGGTGCTGGCCCGACTGCTGCCGCCGTGGGAGCCTGCGCAAATGTCAGAATGAGGACAAGACCATGAGGAAACTTAAAGTTGCGGAACTGGGTTTGATGGCATTGACAGCCATAATTGCCGGCTGTACCAAGGAAGTGAGCTTCAAGAACGACATTTATCCCATCTTGCAGGACCGCTGCGTATCATGTCACGCGCCCGGCAGCCCGGGCTGCGTCGCCAGTGGCTTCAGCGTGATGACCTACAAGACTTTGATGAGGGGCACCAAGTACGGCGCGGTGATCGTCCCTGGCAGTAGCCTAGACAGCAATTTATTGAGGCTGGTGAAACATGAAGCCGACCCCTCCATTGCCATGCCAAAAAGCCACACGCCGGGAATGCCCTCGGAATGGCTGCAACCCGGGCAGATCAAGCTCATCGAGACGTGGATCAATCAAGGCGCAAAGGATAACTGAGCCGCGGACCGCATCGGTGCCGCCGATGGTTTGACATGCTCGGCCGCTTCAAGCCTCGCTCAGGTCTGCGGCGCTGGCCATTGAGGGTCAAAGGGCGCGTCATCTTGGCGCTCTTCATAGGCTATAGCGTCGTGCTCGGCAGTTTCGTCATGTATCAGAAAAGCGTCCTGCTCAAGGAGTTCGCCAAGCTCGAAGAAATAACGAGTGCAGCGAGCGTATTGGAGCGCTTTGACGCCGATGTCGTTCTCGCCAGCAACGTGTCGATCGCGTACGGCGATCCCCAATCCACCGCTGTTGAAGTCGCCGAGGCACGCTCGGGCCTGCACACGATGTGGAATCAATACGCCGACCTGACGGCAAACGTGCCCGAGGTTCCGCTCGCCCTCGGAAGGTTGGACGCCGTTCTCGCCAAGCTTGCCGCTCATCCGTCGGGGTCCATCCTGGCCGAATTGCATGCACAAGTCATGAGCGAACACGCCAGCTTGGCCGGCCTCGCGGACCGGCTGCGCGTGCGCAGAGATACGCTGGCGGAGGAATACCGCCGCCGCAGCGATAGGGTGGCGCGGATAGCTCTGCTGCTCGGATTGGGAGGCATCGTCACCTTCGGCATCGTCGTCATCGTATTTGTCACCCGTCTCACCAATGACGTGCTCGACGCCAAAAACAACGCGAAGAAGATCGCCAAGCGCAATCACCAGGAATTGATTCCGATTTCCCGGTACGACGAAGTAGGAGAACTGATGGAAGCCATCAACCGCATGTCGCAGGAGCTCGACGAACGCGACAAGTTGTTGGAGATAGAGCGCCAGAAGTATTTTTATCGCGAGAAAATGGCGGCCATCGGCGATCTGGCGATCGGCATCGCACACGAGATCGGCAACCCCATCTCCGCAATCGCCGGCGTCGCCAAGGCGATGCAGGAAGCGCAAGCCGCGGAGGCGAGTCCCACCACCAACCATGGGAACCAGCCAACCCTGATCCTGGCGCAGACGGCGCGCTTGGCGGCGATCACGCGGGAAATCGCCAACTTCGCCGCGCCGGCGCCCGCGGAGCACCAACTCTTGAACTTGAACGATCTGGTTCGAAGCACGTGCTCATTCTTGCGCTTCGACCCGAGATTCCGGCGCGTCAATTTGGAAACGAATTTGAACAGGGAGATACCCGCGGTCAAGGTCGTCCGCGACCGGTTGGTTCAAGTCATCATGAACCTGCTGATCAACGCGGTCGACGCGCTCGAGGGCTTACAGGACCGCATTCCCAGAATCAGCATCACGACCTCGGTGGCGGAGAATGCAGTCTGCATGGCGGTGGCGGATAACGGCTGCGGCATGGACGAGAACACCCGGCGGCGTGCCTTCGAGGCGTTCTTCACGACGAAGCGGCCCGGCAGAGGAACCGGTCTCGGGCTTGCCCTCTGCTACTCGATCCTCGAGGAACATGGTGGTAAAATTGAGTTGAAGTCGATCCCCAATGAGGGAACGTGGATCCGGGTCATGTTGCCCCTGCAGCTCGCCGAGCGGTGAGGAGATTCGACTCCAAGAATGACCACTCAGGTACTGATAGTCGATGACGAACTGGCGATTCGGCAGATACTCGCCGCATACCTAAGAAAGGCGGGCTACGCCGTCGACGAGGCCGCTTGCGCCCAGGAGGCGCTCGCCCGGCTGGCCGCGGGCGACGTGGATGTTGCGTTTTGCGACATTTGCCTACCGGACATGAACGGCATCGAGATGCTGCGGCGCGCGCACGCCTCGGGCATCGATACCAAGTTCATCGTAATTACCGCCTTCGCCTCCATGGACAGCGCCATCGAGGCCACGAGGGCCGGTGCGGCGGACTACATCATCAAGCCGCTGTACAACGAAGAGGTCTTGCATCGGCTCAAACAGATCAGCGAACTGAAGAGCATGCGCGACGAAAACCAATTACTGCGCAAGCTGATCGGCGGGGAGACCGGAAGCAACTACCAATTCACCGCTGCCGCGATGCGCGAGATCGAGCACCTGGTCGGCAAAGTCGCGCCGACCGACAGCACCGTGCTGATCACCGGCGAAAGCGGCGTCGGCAAGAACATCGTGGCGCGCCGCATACATGAGCAAAGCCGACGCAGCGCAGCACTGTTTCTTCCGATCAATTGCGGCGCGATCCCGGACGCACTGGTGGAGAGCGAGTTCTTCGGGCACACGAAGGGCGCGTTTACCAGCGCCGACAAGGCACGCAAAGGCCTGTTCCTGGAAGCCGAAGGCGGCACCATATTCTTGGACGAGATCGGCGATCTCCCCTTGTCGATCCAGAGCAAGCTATTGCAAGTGCTCGAGGAGAAGCAAGTCAGAGCGGTCGGCAGCGAGCGGGTGCGGCAGATCGACGTCAGGATCATCGCGGCCACCAATCGTGTGTTGGCCGAGATGGTGACGGCAAAGACATTCAGGGAAGATCTCTATTTCCGTCTCAACGCCTTTCATATCCACGTACCGCCGCTGCGCGAAATGCGCCAGGATATTCCGGGTCTGGTCCGGTTCATGCTGCGCCGTTGCGCGGAACGGCTGGTTTCGGCGCGCAAGGTAACCATCGACCCGCTCGCCGAAGAGTTTCTGGCGTCCTACGATTGGCCCGGCAACATCAGGGAGCTGAAAAACGTCGTGGAGTGCGCGTTCATACTGGCCGAGGGAGACTCCATCACCTTGGCCGATCTGCCCAATGAGATGGGCAAAGGGCATCAGAGCGCCAATGGAACGGACCAGCCGGGCCATGTGATCGGCGATCTGCGTCAGATGGTCAGCAGCTTCGAGGCGAGCCTGCTGACGCGGGCCATTCACGATGCGGGCGGGAACCGGCGACTCGCCGCCGAGAGGTTGGGAGTGGGCCTGTCCACGTTGTACCGGAAACTCGAAGAGTACGAACGGATGGCTCCGTAATCGATCCGGGGCCGCAGCTCAGCAGCGCTGAAACACCAAAGTGGCGTTGGTGCCGCCGAAGCCGAAACTGTTGGACATGACGGTGTCGATCCGCCGGCGTTCGGTCGCCCGCAGAATCGGGTAATCCGCGCAGGCGTGGTCAAGCTCGTCGATATTGGCGGATCCGGCGACGAAGCCGTCGCGCATCATCAGCAGGCAGTAGATCGCTTCCTGTACGCCGGCGGCGCCGAGCGAGTGGCCGGACAGCGATTTGGTGGACGAGATGGGCGGCATCGAAGTGCCGAACACGTCGCGCACCGCTTTGAGTTCGATCAGGTCGCCGAGTGGAGTCGAGGTGCCATGGGTATTGAGGTATTGAATCGGCGAAGTGGCGCCGGCGAGCGCTTGGCGCATGCAGCGCACCGCACCCTCACCGGATGGCTGCACCATTTCTTGGCCGTCGGCGGTCACGCCATAGCCGACCAATTCGGCGTAGATGCGCGCGTTTCGCGCGCGCGCATGCTCCAGCGATTCGAGCACGATCATGCCTCCGCCGCTCGCGATCACGAATCCGTCGCGCCCGGCATCGTAGGCGCGCGATGCGGTTTGCGGCGCGTCGTTGCGCGCGGTCGATAGCGCACCCATTGCATCGAACAGCGCGGTCAGGGACCAGTGTTCCTCCTCGCCGCCGCCGCAAAACATCACGTCCTGATTTCCCCAGCGGATTTGTTCCGCCGCGACGCCGATGCAATGCGAACTGGTCGCGCAAGCGGACGTCACCGAATAGCTCACGCCCTTGATGTGAAAGCTGGTGGCAAGACAGGCGGCGACCGTGCTGCACATCGTGCGCGGCACGCGCGTCGGGCCTATTTTTCGGACGCCGCGCTCGCGCAGGATGTCCGCGGACTCGACCACGTTGGCCGGCGAGCCGCCGCCGGAGCCGGCGATGAGGCCGGTGCGCGGATCGCTGACGTCGCTCTCCGCGAGGCCGGCATCGACGATCGCCGCTTTCAGCGATATGGCGGCGAACGCCGCGGCATCGCCCATGAAACGAAGATCGCGCCGGTCGAGATGCCGATCGATCTCGATCTGCGGAATGCCGGCGACCTGGCTGCGCAAGCCAATTTCCGCGTAGCCGGGCGCCGTGCGGATACCTGGCCGACTCTCCGCCAGCGAAAGACTGACGGCATCGAGATCGTTACCCAGGCACGAGACGATGCCCATGCCGGTGACGACGACGCGGCGCATCAGGCATCCGCGCTCGAGGCGGCCGCTTGCAGAGCGTTGGCGCCTTCGAACACGCCGACGCGCAAGCCTCTTGCTGTGTAGATCTTTTGGCCGTCGGCTGCGAGCGAGCCTTCAGCGGTCGCCATGATGAGCCTGCGCGTGATCACGCGCTTGATGTCGATATGATAGTTCACTCGCTTCACCTGCGGCAGAACTTGTCCGAAAAAGCGCACATCTTCGACGCCGAGCGCCCGGCCCAAGCCGCGGTGGCCGCTCCATGCCAAGAAAAAGCCGATCAATTGCCACATGGCGTCGAGACCGAGGCACCCAGGCATGACCGGATCGCCGGGAAAGTGACACGCGAAGAACCAGAGCGACGGATCGATGTCGAGTTCCGCGTGTATCAAGCCATGGCCGTGCGCGCCGCCGACGGCTGCTATATGCGTGATCCGGTCCACCATCCGCATCTGGCCGCTGGGCAGCCTCGGGCTGTCCGGTCCGAAGATCTTCCCCTCGCCGCAAGCGATCAGCTCCTCGAGAGAAAAACTCGATTGCCGCGGCCTGTCGCCGGCATTATGTAAGCTGGAGTCTCGCATGTAATCGCCGTTCCCCATAGTGGTGCATCGCGGGCTTTCGGGCAAGGTCTGCGCGAGCCTGGAAAGCGGCGCCGGCGCAAAATCGCCATCTTAGGTCCCGCAGCGGCCGGCTGCGCGAGCGCTAGTCGATCGCGATCCAGCCCGGTGAGGAACCCGTCGCGAACGGCGAACCGCCGACGCTGGTCGGCGTGCCGGAAATCGTATTGTAGACCGACAAATCATTCGAATTCGCGTTGGCGACATAGAGGAAATTGCCCGACGGATCGATGGCTGCGAAGCCGGGAGATGCGCCGGCGCCGACCGTACCGAAGAGCGTCAACGCTCCCGTGCTCGCATTGATCGAGTAGCTGGCAACGGCACCCGAGTTCAGGGCCGTGGTCGCATAGAGGCGACTGCCACTCGGATCGACAGCGACCGACAGGGGGTTGGATGCGGCTGCGAACGGCGATCCGGACACCGGGGTCAGCGCACCTGTCGCGGCGTCGATCGTGTAGGCGGCAATGCCGCCGGCGGTTTCGTCCGCGACGTAGGCATAGGTACCGGTTGGGTCGACCGCGATCGACGTAGCGCCTGAACCCGCCGCGAACGGCGAACCCGTGACGGACGTGAGAGCGCCGGTCGATGGGTCGATCGCGAATGCCGACACGTCGCCTTCGCCAAAATTCGCGGCGTACAGGAAATTGCCGCCTGGATCGGTCTGCAGTGCGCCGGTCTCTACACCGGCCGCGAACGGCGAGTTGCCGAGAGGCGTCAGTTGGCCGGTGGAATTGTCGATCGAATATGCCGAGATGTCGTTGGCCGCTCGATTGGCGACGTACAAATAATGATCGGACGGTTCGATGTAGATGGCGGCCGGCCCGTTGTCGGTCGCGATCGGATTGCCGTCGTTGGTCAAAGCCCCGGTCGAGGCATCGATCGAAAAAACCGATACCGTGTTGGTATTGTCGTTCGCGACATACAGATATTGGTGATTCGGATCGACGGCCGCCGCGGCAGGGGCGGCGCCGGCAGCCGCGAACGGCGAGCCGGCGACCTGCGCCAGCACTCCGGTTGAGGCGTCGATCGAAAATGCGGAGATGTCGCTGGAGGCTTGATTGGTCACGAACGCGAAGCTGCCCGGCTGAATACAGGAAACGATGACATGGGTGACCGCGGCCCGTGCGATCGTGCCCGAGCCGTTGTGTACGCCGCAGGTCTGCGTCGGGCCGGAAGGCTGCGTGGCGACGGTCACGGCATACAGGCCGCTGTCGGCAACGCTGCTCGCGAACGTGAACGGGCCGTTCGCGGAAACGCTCAAATTGTCGCCGGCATTGTCTTGCAGGGCGAGCCCGGATCCGGTCAACCCGGTGACGGTGCCCCCCACCGTATATTTCGTGCAAGCACTGAGCAAAACGGCGGCGACCACGATCAAGCAATAACTCTGCCACTTCATCGATCGAGATCCTCGCGGGCCGATGAATCGCGGCCCCGAATATACCGATTCTTCCGTCGTCGCAATGTCGCCGAATCGCAATGTTCGGTGAGGAACGCGCAAAGAATCGAGCGGCGATCTAAAGTTCGGTCCCTCAGGGCTTCACAAATTTCAAGGTCATCCGGTCCGATTCGCCGATCGCCTTCATCTTGGCGTGCTCGCTGGCCGGGCCGGCCAGATCCGGTGGTAGGCGGTGCACGTTGATGTCTTCCGGGTCCTTGGGATTTTCGTTGATTTCCGACACGCCTTGCAGCCGAAAACCGGTTCTCAGGCCGAGCGCAATCAGGTAATCCTCGGGGACGCGGTGCAGCCGTTTCGCGCTTTGCACCGCGTCGGCGAACGGTTTGGCGCGATGCTCCACGACGCCGAATATGCCGCCGGGCTTGAGCACGTCGAACGCGGACTTGAACACCGCTTCGAGGCTGGCCGGGCTGTGATTGAGCCAGTCATGGGCGTTGCGGAAAGTCAGCACCATGTCGGCGGAATCGGCCGCACCCAATTTCACCTCGCGCGGCGGCGCAAACGGGACGACCTTCACGATGTGTCCGAACACCGCCGGATCGGACTTGATCTTCGCCTCGAACTTCGGCGATCCCGCCTCGATCAGATGGCCGTGATCGTACAGGAAGGGCGCCAAGATTTCCGTATACCAGCCGCCGCCCGGCGCCAGCTCGATCACCGTCATTGCCGGCTGGATGCCGAAGAACTGCAGCGTGGGGATCGGGCGGCGGTAGCGGTCGCGCGCCTTGTTCGCGGCCGAACGCCAGCTGCCATCGACCGCTTTACGGAGCAGTGGCGTGGTGTTTGCCGTGGACGCGGCCGGCATGGCATGGGCGGCGGCGGCGAGCAGGACGGTGCCGGCGAGCAGAACGGTGCCGGCGAGCAGGATGCCCAATGTGCGGTGGCGCGGGAACATGGTTCGACCTCCTGACGACGATACCCAGGACTACTCCCGAAGCGGGTCGCTAAGGATAAACCACCGTCCGGCGAACTGCACGATGCGCGTGATCGAAACAGTGCCCGCTGTTCAGCGGCGCAGATCGCCGGCGCCATTGACGTCGATCACGCCGCCGGTAGCAGCCGCCGACCTGATCATGCGCTTCTCGCCACGGATTGCGGCGCAGGGACACCGTCGTCGTCGCCGGTCGCTGGTGCCATCGAACGCAGTCTGCGCGCAAATCCGGGGATGTCGGCGGCCTCCATCGGTCGGCCCACCAGGTATCCTTGTATCGTAGTGCAGCCGACTTGCCGCAAAAACCGCCGCTGCGCCTCCGTCTCTACGCCCTCCGCGACGACCTTCTTGCCGAGCGCGGCGCACATCACGATGATGGATTCGGTGAGCCGGCATGCTGCCTGATCGTGCGGCAGTTCCATAACGAAGGAGCGGTCGATTTTGACGACGTCGATCGGGAACGTGCGGATATAGCTCAGCGATGAATATCCCGTGCCGAAATCGTCCAATGCCAATCGCACGCCCATTGCGGAAATCTCGATCAGTGTGCGCTGCAACTCGGCTCCGTGCGCCAGAACGCTCTCGGTGATTTCAATTTGCAACTCCTCGCCCCGCATCCCGCTGTCGCGCAGAGCGCTCATCAGACTGGCTGGAAAACCAGGTTCCCTGAGCTGCCGCACCGACGCATTGACCGAAATGTAATGCAGCTTGACCCCTTCTGCCCGCCAGCGCGCAAATTGCCCGCAGGCGCTGCGCAGTATCCAATCTCCCAGCGGGACGATGAAGCCGTTCTCCTCGGCGATGGGGACGAACACCGCCGGCGAGACCCAAGGCGAATGGTCTCTGTTCGGCCACCGGACCAGCGCTTCGACTCCGAGGCAGCCGTCGTCCGTCTCGGAGACGATCGGCTGGAAGTGGAGCGTGAAATGATGGTTCTGCAACGCACGGTGCATGCCCGTTTCCAACTTCAACCGATCTTCCAAATTGCGCTGCATTTCGGCTTGAAAGAACATGGCACGGCCACGGCCAGCGTCTTTCGCCTGATACATCGCAATGTCGCTCGCCCTCAGGAGTTCCTCCAATTGGGTTCCGTCCGAAGGAAATACGGTCATGCCGATGCTGGCGGAAACATGGTGTTCGCGGCCATCGACCACGATCGGCCGCTGCAGGCTGACGATGATTCGTTCGGCCACCTGACGGGCGCTGTCCGGGCCCGGTATGGACGGCAGCAATATGGCGAATTCGTCTCCGGCGAGTCTGGCGATACGCCGGACATCACCGATGCATTCGGCCAGCCGTTCGGCGACGATGCGCAACAGTCCATCGCCGGCGGAATGCCCCGCGGTGTCATTTACTCGCTTGAATTGATCGAGATCCAGGTACAGCAGAGCGCCCAATAGACCGTGCTCTTGTGCGGCCGCCACCGCGGAGCGTGCCCGATCCGAGAACGAATGCCGGTTTTGCAGTCCGGTGAGCAAATCATAGTTGGCTTGGCGGTGCAGACTCTCCGACTGCTTCAGGTTGGCCAGAATCACCGAGAGTCGATCCGCCAAATCGGCGGCGCTCACACCGGAATCCGGCGGCCCTACGACGTCGCCGGCGTATCCGACACAGAGTGCACCCGTACAGTGATCGTTGTGCTCGAGCTTGTAGATGCGCGCGGTATTGACGCCGGCCGCCGCGGATGGTGCGAAGTAGGCAAGCCGTGCGGCCGCGGCGGCGCCGATCGGCGCCGGCGAGGTTCTTTCGCATTCGGCCTTCAGCGCGGCCACTTCGGCGGCGATCCTGCGGATCGGCCGCGGTTGCGCTTCCGAGGCATCATAGTCATAGGCGCGGGCATGGCCATCCGAATCCGGATCGAAAAGCAGCACCGATACGCAGTCGCAGTGCAGCAGGGCCGCCATTCGCGGCAGCAACGTGCCTAATATGGATTCCAATGCCGGAGCATGCAGCAAGAGTCGATCGACCTCGGAGAGCATCTCCAGCGCGGAGAATTGCACCTTCAATTTGCCGGTCATTTCTTGGAACGAGCGCGCGAGGTCGCCGAACTCGTCGTTCCACGACATGTTATCGAAACTCTCGAAATCGCGTTGCGCGACGCGTTTCGTGGCCTTGGTCAACAAGTCCAGCGGATGCAATTGTCTACGAATGACCGTCATCGACAGCCAAGCGATCAATAGGATCGTCAACAACGCGAAGGCGATCAAATACAGGTAGGAGCCATTGTTGTAGGCCAGCAAGGAAGCTTGCGGGGATATCGCCGCCACTCGCCAGGAAGGCGAAGAAAAGCGGCTCCCCAGGAAGATTTCCCATGAGCGAGAGGTCCATCCGTGCGGAAGCGCAGCCGCGTTGCGAAAATTCACGGGTACTTTTCCGGCGGAGTCCAAGGTAAGGCCGTTGCCGTCGGAGACGATCAAACCGGCGTCGGTCGCAAAATCGCGCGCATCCGACCACAGCCACGTCGATGATATCTCGGTATATAGCCAAGCGCCGCTTGGCAGCGTGCGTACCACGAAGATTTGCGGATTACCGCTCTCGCCTAACTGAGAAACAACCACCGACCTGGCCATTTTGAGGGCAAGCAGCTGCCGCGCATCGGGTCTCGGTAAGGCTTGATCGCGGGCGAGCTCCGCGGATCGCGGCGCGACCCGTCGGACGCTGCGCACCCAGAGTAATTTCGCCACGCTGTCCTCGATGGAATCGTCGGTCGCTCGCGGCGCCGATACGATGACTTTGAGCACGTCATCCGCGCTGCCGAGTCGCGCCAAGAGGCTGATGCCGAAGCTGCGCACCAGGTCATCGAGATTGTGTCGGCTCGTGCTGATTATCTGTGCGTCGAATTGCTCAATGAGAAACCCGGTGCACAGACAAAGGGGCACCAAGGCGCTAAGGATGAATAGCCCGACGACGCGCCGGCCTATCCGGCTTTTCAGGAGTGGCGCTTGGCGCTTCTGCATGGGCTGATTAGTATTTCGAAGCCAGGCCAATGTAGTTGCCGTCGTTGGCCAATATCACGTCGTCCTGGCTCACCGACGCCGTCAGCGGCGGCTTTGACCGGCCGTCCGCGCCGACGCTGTACAGATCATATTCGGTGTTGATCGGGACCAGATTCTTGTCCTTGCGCATCTGGCCATTGCCATTGAGGCCGGCGAATGACAGATACACGTACGGTCGGCCCCACGGATCGAGCATCGTATCTGCACCGATCGCCGCGAGGTTGGGAGGGGGGCTCAAGTTGTGAACGGTTTCGTACTGCCCTATCGCCGTGGCGATCTTCATGATATCTGCGGTTGCGGACGCAACGTCCGCTTTTTGCGTATACGACTCATAGGACGGGACCGCGATGGCCAGAAGTATGGCCCCCATGGCGAGCACGACGAGCAGCTCGATCAGCGTAAATCCGAGTGCCGCGCAGCGGCGGCCGACGTTCCCGGCACAAAGTCCCGGAGGGTTCCAAAAATTCACTTTCGGTACCGAATCTCCGCCAAATGACACCTGTGCTTCCAGGCAAGGGAGCAATTCTAGGGTTGGGCGCGGCTGCCGGCGCGCCGCACGTCACAGGAAGCCGAGCAGCCATGGGAAAGCATGGACGACTGTGACGCAGTTCGCTCTCTATTACTGCAGGCCGAAGACTCCCCGTCCGTGCTCCTGCGTGAGTTCGAGGATTCGCCCGCCGCCGCGAGCCACGCAAGTCAGCGGATCATCGGCAATGACCACCGGCAGACCGGTCTCTTTCATGATCAATTTGTCGAGATCGCGCAGCAATGCGCCTCCGCCGGTTAGCACGATACCGCGCTCGGCGACGTCGCTGCCGAGATCCGGCGGCGTTTGCTCGAGCGCCCGCCGCACCGCGCCGACGATACCCTGCAATGGCTCCTCGAGGGCCTGGAGGATTTCGTTCGAATTCAACGTGAATGCGCGCGGCACGCCTTCCGCGAGGTTGCGTCCCCTGACCGAGATCTCGTGCACTTGCGCGCCGGGATAGGCCGAACCAATTTCAATCTTGATGCGCTCCGCGGTGCTATCGCCGATCAAGATGCCGTAGTTGCGACGCACGTACTGCGCGATCGCTTCGTCGAACTTGTCGCCGCCCATGCGCACGCTCGCCGCGTAGACGATGCCGTTCAATGAAACCACGGCGATCTCGGAGGTGCCGCCGCCGATGTCGAGAACCATCGAGCCGCGTGCTTCGTGCACCGGCAAGCCCGCACCGACGGCGGCGGCCATGGGCTCGGGCACTATGTCGACACTGCGCGCGCCGGCGCCCTCGGCCGAGTCTTTGATCGCACGACGTTCCACTTGGGTCGAACCGAATGGCACGCACACGAGTACCCGCGGACTCGGACGAAAAAAGCGATTGCCGTGGACCTTGTCGATGAAGTACTGGAGCATCTTTTCGGTGTAGGTGAAATCGGCGATGACGCCGTCCTTCATGGGACGCACGGCCGTGATGTGTCCGGGCGTTCGTCCGATCATTTTTTTCGCCTCGATGCCCACGGCGATCACCACCTTGGCGCCGTACGGTGCTTTTCTTTGCACGGCGACCACCGAGGGCTCGTTGAGCACGATGCCGCGCGATTTGACGTAAATCAAGGTATTGGCCGTGCCAAGGTCGATCGAGAGGTCATTGGAGAAATGGCCGCGAAGGCGTTTCAACATGCAGTGTCGTCCATCTCGAATGGCTGTGGAAATGCCGTTGCGGTGCGCGGCCGATCAGCAGGATCAGGAGGCGAACCACGTGTAGCACGTTTCCGGGCGTGCTGCGCTCGATAATGGCGGCGGGCCGTGGCGGTGGCGATGCAGGCGGCAAGTACGGTATCGGCGAGGGCCGGGAAGCGCCGTGCGGGACGGATTCGCCGACCTTGAGGACCAAGGGGCTGCGTAGGTTCGGCCCATCCCTTCCATTCTCGGGCTTGCGTGTGCACTATGCGATCTTGGGTTGCACCCGTGCGACACTGCGGGCGCGTATACGCAGCGCGCTTCGACCCGGAGACCGTTATGCCGTTGAGCGAGGCCTTGATCTTTTGGCGCGCATGGATGCGGGCTCCACGCAGCGTCGGCGCGCTCGCACCGTCCGGCGCGGCGCTCACCCGGCTGATGATCTCGCACGTCGGCCGCCTCGATGGCCCGGTGATCGAGCTCGGTCCCGGCACCGGCGTGTTCACGCGCGCGCTGCTGGCACGCGGATTGCCGACTCATCGACTCGTGCTGGTGGAGGCGGATCCGATTTTCGCCGGTGTGTTGGCGCGGCGCTATCCGGACGCGCGTGTGCTGCGAATGGATGCCGCGCGGCTCGGGGAAACGCTTCCGCTGTTCGGCGAGGAACGCGCCAGCATCGTCATCAGCGGGCTGCCGTTGCGGTCGATGCCGGCGGCCCAGGTCGCGGCCATCATCGAGGGAGTGTTCGAGCGGCAATTGCACGCCGACGGCGCCTACTATCAGTTCACTTACGGACCACGCTGCCCGTTGCCGCAACAGCTGTTGGACCGGCTGGATCTGGAGGCGGTGCGCATCGGCAGCGCATTGTTCAATCTACCGCCGGCCTCGGTCTACCGCATTGGCCGGCGCCGCGCCGAGTGCGTCGCGGCCTAGCGAATCGCTCCCTTGTACGCGTGCCAAGTGGAGTGTCCCAACAGCGGCACGATCAGCACCAATCCGGCGAGCAGCGGCGCGTAGCCGATGATCGTCAAGATCAGGATCAAGCCGCTCCATACGAACATGGCAGGAATGTTGGTCAACACCACGCGGATGCTCGCGCGCATCGCCTGGCCCGCGGTGGCGTGGCGATCGACGATCAAGGGTATCGCAACGACGGATACGCAGAAGACGCCGGCGGCGAGGATTCCGCCGACCGCCATATAGGCGAGCAGCTGGGAGCGATTGGCGGAGTCGGTAAAGCCCTGGTACATCGTTTCGCGGATATTTGGCAGGGCAACATGCCAGACGGCGCCGAGCAGCACCGCCGACGCGGCGAACCAGACGACGGCGCAAATCGCCAATATGACGCCGAGCTCAAATAGCGCCGTGGAATTGCGCGCAAAGCCCTCCAAGGAATCGTCGAAGTTTGCCGGCAGCCCGAGCGAATAGCGGCGCGACATTTCGCACAGGCCCGCCGACATCAAGGGGCCGACCAGCAGGAATCCGGAGATCGCCCCGGCGATCAAATACGGATGAGTGGCGCAAAACACCAGAATCGTCCAGCCCAGCGCCGCGATCAGCGCGCCGTAGCCGAGGCTCGCGCCCCAATGCCTGCGCAAATCGAGCCACCCCAGGCGCAGCCAGTGGAACGGACAAAGTATCGGTACATGGATGACTTCGAGCTGCAAATCTCGATTATCCGCAGAGACCAGCGTCGTGCCCATGGCCGCATCCTCCCGTACTAAGAGGCCATACCCCGCAGAACCGTGCCTGCGATCAGTCTAATCCGAATTGGCCTGCGCCGCCGCGCGCCGTATCCTACGGTTGTACACTGCCGGGCGACTTGCGGCGGCCGGTGCGATTGCCGCACGCGGCCCAGGCGCAGAAAATTCAAGGAGATGCAGCTGGACGGACTAGAGCGCTTTGCCCGCAGGCTCGATGAGCTCGAGCAGCGAGGGGCTCATCGGCACTTGCTCGGAGCGGCGGGCGCGGACTTCACGTCGAACGACTACCTGGCGCTCGCCGATTGCCGGCGCATTCGCGAAGCCATGCAGGACGCATTGCAACGCGGCGTGCCGAGCGGGGCGGGGGGTTCGCGCCTCCTTCGGGGCAACCACGCTCTGCACGAGCGCCTCGAAGCGGACGCCGCCCGATTTTTCGGCAGCGCGCGGGCGCTGTTGTTCGGTTCGGGCTATGCCGCGAATACCGCGCTGCTGTCGACGCTGCCGCAGCGCGACGATCTGGTCGTCTACGACGAGTATGTGCACGCCAGTGCGCATGACGGCATGAAGCTCGGCCGCGCGCGCGTGGCCGCCTTTGCGCACAACGATGTTGGCGCCGCGGAGGATGCGCTGCGCTCTTGGCGCACGGGCGGCGGTGCCGGCACGCCCTGGATCGTCGTTGAAAGCTTGTACTCGATGGACGGCGACCGCGCCCCGCTTGCCGAGCTTGCGGTGCTGGCCGCGCGCTACCAGGCGTTCCTGCTGATTGACGAAGCGCACGCGACCGGGGTATTCGGCGCCGATGGGCGGGGACTTGCCGCCGACCTGGAGGGAGAGGATTTCGTGATCGCCTTGCACACCGGCGGCAAGGCGCTCGGTGTCGGCGGCGCGCTGGTGACCGGGCCGGCGATCATCTGCGACTTTCTCATCAATCATGCGCGGCCGTTCATTTTCGCGACGGCTCCGCCGCCGCTGGTCGCGGTCGCGCTCGGCGAGGCGCTGGCGATATTGCGGGAAGAGCCGCAGCGGCGCCTGCGCTTGGGCTCACTCGCCGCCCATGCCCGCGAGGGCCTGCAAAGAGAGCTGGGCCTGGCGGCGCCGGATTCACAGATCCTGCCGGTCATCATCGGTGAAAGCGCGCGGGCCGTCGAGATTGCGGGCGCGCTGCGGGCGGCGGGTTTCGACGTGCGGGCGATCCGTCCGCCGACGGTGCCGCAGGGAACCGCGCGTCTTCGCCTGTCGATCACGCTGCACGCCGAGGAGGCGTCGATCGATGCGCTGCTCGGCGCCTTGCGCGATGTCTTGCGGGAGCGCGAGCCGACAGCAGCGCGCGTGGGAAGCTGACGCCCCGTGTCCGGCGGCCTGCCTCGCAACGTGCGCTTGCTGCTGGCCGCGCGCTCCGCGCGCAGTTTCGGCCAGGGTGCGACCGTCGCCAGCTTCAGTCTGTACCTGCATGCACTCGGCTACAGCGGCGCGGCGATCGGCACGGTGCTGATGGCGGGCCTGCTGTTCGGCGCGCTGTTGACGCTGATCGTCGGCCCCTTGAGCGACCGTCGCGGCCGCCGCGGCCTGTTGTTGGGCTACGAGGCGGCGGCCGCGCTCGCCGCGCTCGCGGCGATGCTCTTGCGCAGCGAAGCGGTATTGATCGCCGCCGCGACCATCGGCGGATTCGGCCGCGGCGCCAACGGCGCCGCGGGGCCGTTCGCACCGGTCGAACAGGCATGGCTCGCGCGCGAGGTCGGCGGCGCCGCCCGGCGCCGCGCCTTCGCGCTCAATGCCACGCTGGGATTTACCGGCATGGGCGTGGGTGCGGCGCTGGTGGCGTCGCCGGCGCTGTTCGGCCGCAGCTTCGCCGATGTCGCCAATTACCGGCTGCTGTTCCTCGTGCCGCTCACGGGCTCGCTGCTGTCGATCGCGTTGCTCGCCTTCGCGCGCGAACCCAAGCCGCTCGCGCCGATCACGCAGGACCGCGCCGCGCGCCACGCGGCGCTCGGCATCACGCGCGCGGAGAACCGGCAGCTGCGGCGCCTGGCGCTGACCAACGCCATCAACGGCCTGGCGATCGGCACCGTCGGCCCGTTGATGGCCTACTGGTTCGCGCGCCGCTACGCCGAGGGCCCGGCGATGATCGGCCCGGCGCTCGCGGCGAGCTTCATGCTCGCCGCCGCGGGCTCGGTGCTGAGCGGCAAGCTCTCGGTGCGTTTCGGCGCCGTGCGCTCGGTCGTGTGGATGCGCGCCGTCGGTCTGCTGCTGCTGCTGGCGACGCCCTACGCGCCCGTCTTCGGGCTGGCGGCGGCCCTCTATGCGCTGCGCGCCGCGTTCAATCAGGGCACCGCCGGGGCGCGGCAGTCCCTCGCCGCCGGCCTGACGCGCGCGGAGCGCCGCGGTTTGGCCGCGAGCGTGCAGAATCTGTCGCTGCAGATACCGCGTGCCGCAGGGCCGGTGCTCGGCGGCTGGCTGATCCATGCCGGGCAGTTCACGACGCCTTTTCTGTTCGCCGCGGGACTTCAGGCGCTGTACCTGTATCTCTACCGGCGCTTTTTCGGCGCGCTGGATGAGGCGGATCCTTAAGATCATCAGTTGCAAGTCGGAACCCGAAAGCCGCAGTATCCATGGCGGTGATCCTTGCGAAACAATTCCGACCGTCGCGTGCCTAGGCGATGAGCGACATTCCGGCAGCGTCCCGCCGGCGCCCCTTGCGCCGTGCGCCCCGGTCCACCGGCCCCTCGCTTGCGCCGCTGCCGCGGCTCACGAATCGGTGGGCGCCCCTTGAAATCTTGAGCGCCGAGCAGGTCGAGCGCATTCTGGCGGCGGCTTTTCGGGTGCTGCAGGAGGCCGGGCTCGAGATCCGCAGCGCCGCGGCGCGGGAGGTGTATCGCCGCGGCGGCGCGCTCGTCGAGGAGGCGACGCAGATGGTGCGCCTCGGCCGCGAGGTGGTCGAAGCGCATCTCGCCCATGCGCCGGAAACCTTCGTGCTGCGCGCCCGCAATCCCGCGCGCCACCTGCATATCGGCGGCAGGGTCGTGAATTTCGGGCCGGTCAACGGCGCGCCCTACATCAGCGATCGTCTGGGCGGACGGCGCTATGGAGACCTGGAAGCGTTCCGCAATATCCTCAAGCTCACCCACACGCTCGGAATCCTGCACTGGCAGGGCGGCATCGTGGTGGAGCCGGTCGACGTGCCGGTGGCCGTCCGCCACCTCGCGGCCTATCAAGCCCACGTCGAGTGCGCGGACATCGTCTGGGCGGCGCGCGGCGTGGGCGGCGTGCAGGCGCAAGACGCGATCGCCATATCGGCGATCGAACACGGCTGCACGATCGAGGACCTCGCGCTGCAGCCGACCTTGCTGACGGTGACCAACGTCAATTCGCCGCGCCGGGTCGATGAGGAGATTCTCGACAACATCATGACCATGGCCCGCCACGGCCAATGCGTGGTCATCACGCCGTTCACGCTGATGGGGGCGATGGCGCCGATCACGCTCGCGGGGGCGCTCGTGCAGCAGACGGCCGAAGCGCTCTGCATCGTCGTTTTATGCCAGATGCTGCGTCCCGGCTCGCCCTGCGTGCTCGGAGGCTTCACGTCGAACGTCGACATGCGCACCGGTTCGCCGGCGTTCGGCACGCCGGAATACGTGCACGCGGTACTCGCCGGGGCGCAGATCGGCCGCCGCCTGCGCTTGCCGGTGCGCAGCAGCGCGGTGAACGCCTCTCCGGTCGTCGACGCGCAATCCACCTACGAGACCGCGTTTTCGCTGCAAGCGGCGATCTTAAGTCACAGCCACTTGATCAACCACGCGGCGGGCTGGCTGGAAGGCGGATTGTCCGCATCGCTCGAGAAGATCGTCGTCGATGCGGAACTGCTGCGCCAGTGGGCCGAGATCTTGAAGCCGGTGAACTTCGACGATGACGATCTGGCGGTCGATGCGATCGCCGCAGTCGCGGCGGGCGGCCATTTTTTCGGGGCGGCGCACACGCTTGCCCGCTACGAGCGCGCGTTCTACCGCCCGCTGCTCTCCGACTGGACGAACTTCGAGAACTGGACCGATGCCGGCGCGCACAATGCGACCGAGCGCGCGACCGAGATCTGGAAGCAGATGCTCGCCGACTACGTGCCGCCGCCGCTGGATGCAGCGGTCAAGGAGGCCATCGACGACTACGTTGCCCGCAGAACCCGTGAAATCGGCGCGCAGACCTAGGAGCGGGCGGCGCCCGTGACCGAGTGGATCATGAATGCGCGCATGTACGCGGTGACGGCCGACGTCGAGGCCGCTTGGCGCGCTCTTCTCGAGCAGGTTGCCCGCGAGGCGTCAGTGGCGCTCACCTACCTGTCCTATCCGGCGCCGCAGCTGCTCGAGCAGCTGTGGTCGCGCGCCGATCTCGGCTCGGTATTCATGTGCGGCTACCCGATCGCGCTCAAACTCGCCGCGGTAGCGCCGATTGCGGCGCCGATTCTAAGGGCGCCCTGGGCGGGCGGCCGCGCCGTCTACCGCAGCGATCTGATCGTGCGCCGGGACGCGCCCTACCGGACACTGGAGGAGACGTTCGGCGGCCGCGCAGGATTCACCGTGGCACACTCGCAGTCCGGGTTCAACGCCTGGCGCCACCATCTGCAGGGCTACCGCACGCCGCGGCGCCCAGCGCTCTATGCCGAGATGGTGGGCAATCTCGTCACTGCGCGCAACGTCCTGGAAAGCGTCCGCAACGGGCGCATAGACGTCGGCCCACTGGACGCCTACTGGCACATGCTGATCGCGCGCAGCGCGCCGCAGCTGACCGCCGACATTCGCGTGCTCGAATCCACGGCATTGGCGCCGATGCCCGCCTTCGTGGCCGCCGCCGGCGCGCCCGCGCAGATGGTGGCAAGGCTGCGCGCCGCGTTCCTCGGCGCGAAGTCGCGGCCATGGTTCGCGCCCTTGGCCG
Organism: Steroidobacteraceae bacterium; assembly: GCA_035531435.1. Classification (GTDB taxonomy): domain Bacteria; phylum Pseudomonadota; class Gammaproteobacteria; order Steroidobacterales; family Steroidobacteraceae; genus Bog-1198. The sequence continues at coordinate 60,952 of DATKSW010000010.1, forward strand.
ATCGACTGCAGATCGACGGCTTTGCCGCCGTCGACGAGGCGTCCTACTCGCTGCTGCTCGACTGGGACCGGGCCGCGAAGGCGGCCGGCTACGATCAACCCGCCTGATCGACCGGCACCCGGCCCGCGGGGTGTAGGAGCGCGTCGTGCGGGCGAAACAGAAAGCGGCGCGCGACCTCGAAATAAGTGCGGTAGACGAGGCCGCCGTTCTCGGCGATCAGCCGTTCGCGGCTCAGGCGGTAGCGGGCGTTGTACTCGTACCAGGGGACCATCGGCGCCTCGTGGTGCAGCGAGTGCAGATTGTTGAACAGGAACAGCGGCCCCAGTATCCATGAGCGCTCGACCAATGCGATCCGCTGGCGCACGCCGGGCCTCGCCCGATGCTCGGCAAAGGAGCGCATCAGCATGATGCCGTTTGCCGGAATCACGATTGCGCAGACGTAGATCCACAACGGCATGCCGCAGACGAACTTCACCCAGATGATCACCGGGATGCACCACAGCAGGTGCTCGAGCCAGAGGGCCCGCAGACCTTCCTCGTCGCGCAGCACCGCGAGAAGTTCGGCGCGCAGAAACATGCCGATGCGCCAGAACGAACCGACGATGACCCTGCCGGCCAGCGTTTGTTGAATACGCAGTATCGCCCGGGTGAGCGACCGCAGCCGCGTAAAGACCAGCGGCGTCCAATAATAGGATTCCGGGTCATCGAGCGGATCGGTGAGCCGCTCATCGATGTGGTGCTTCAGGTGGGTCTGCCGATAACGCGCATACGGCAGCCACAACGACAGCGGCACGATCGCGAGCAGCCGGTTGATGCGCGCGCTGCGGGTCGGATGGCCGTGGAGGATTTCGTGCTGCAGCGAGCTGTGCAGAGTGACCAGCACCGCAGCGACGGGCGCCACGATGATCAGCGGCCAGCGGCCATACGCATAGGTGATCGCGAGCCAGCCGCCGTAGGCGGCCGCGATCACGAGCAGCGTCGGCCATTCGAGCGCCGCGATGCGTTCGCGGCGCGCAGCCAGTGCGCCGGGCGGGGTTTTATCGGTGGTCGCTGCGCTCATCGGCCCGATTGTAGCGAAACTTGCCGCAGCCGGCCGCCGAACCCGGCGCACGCCGCGCCGGGCGCCGCCGCGGTCAGTCGACGCGGGCAGTCCTGCAGATCCGCCGCTCGACCGCCGAGATGGCATCGTAGAGCAGGATGGCCATCAGGCCCGTGACCAGGCCGCCCTGCAGGATGAAGGCGTCGTTATTGGACAGCAGCCCGGCGATGATCACTTCGCCGAGGCCCTTGGCGGCAACCGTCGAGCCGATCGTCGCGGTGCCGACGTTGATCACCAGGGAGAGCCGCACGCCTTCCAGGATCAGCGGCATCGCGAGCGGCAGCTCCACCGACAGGAAGCGCTGGCGGGCGCTCATGCCCATGCCGCTCGCGGCCTCCAGCAGCGCCGGCGGGCAAATCTGCAAGCCGACGATCGTGTTCTCGAAGATCGGCAGCAAACCGTAGGTAAAGAGCGCGATCAGCGTCGGCTTCTCGCCGAAGCCCACCAGCGGCACGGCGACCGCGAGCACCGCTACCGGCGGGAAGGTCTGGCCGAAGCTGACGAGCGTGCGCGACAGCGGCAGGAACTCGGCGCCGCTCTTGCGCGTCACCAGGATGCCGAGGCCGACTGCCACGATGGTGCTCGCGAATGCGGCGCAACATACGGTGCCGAGCTGCGCGAGCGCGAGGTCCAAGAGATTGCCCTGATCGTAGATTGGCGGCGCGCCGTATTGCGTGAGCGGCGCGAACAGCGGCGCGAAGCGCTGCGGCATCAAGAGGAATGCCGCCAACAGGCCGGCGGCCGCGATGCGCAGGAGCGCGGCGGCGCGCGCCATCAGCTCGCGCGCCCGCGGGCGAGAATGGCCTCGATCGTCAGACATCCGCAGGGCCTGCCGTCGGCATCGACGACCGCCGCGGAATCGGCGCCGCGCCACAGCAGTTCGGAGAGCACGTCGCGCAGCGATGCGGCGGCGGCGACGGTGGGCCCCGGCGAGGCGCCGGGAACCGCCGCTTCGCCCGCCGTCATCAGCGACAGCAGCCGCAGCGCCGGGTGGGCGATGCCGGTCAGGCGCGCCACCAAGGGATCCGCCGGCCGCGTGAGCAGCATCGCCGGCGGGTCGTACTGCAGCACGCGGCCATGACTCATCACCGCGACACGCTTGCCAAGGCGGAACGCCTCCTCCATGTCGTGGGTCACGAGCACGATCGTCGTGCCGAATCGCCGTTGTATGGCGAGAAGATCCTCCTGCGCCTTCGCGCGGATGATGGGGTCGAGCGCGCCGAACGGCTCGTCCATCAGCAGCACGGACGGTTCCGCGGCGAGCGCCCGCGCGACGCCGACGCGCTGCTGTTGGCCGCCGGAGAGCTGATGCGGAAATTTTTGCCTGAACTCGCCGGCTTCCATCTGGAATGCCGTGAGCAGCTCATCGACGCGCGCGCCGATGCGCTGCTTGCTCCAGCCGAGCAGGCGCGGCACGGTGGCGATGTTCTCCGCGACCGTGCGGTGCGGGAACAGGCCGTGCCCCTGCAGCGCGTAGCCGATCCGGCGCCGCAGCAGGTGCGCAGGTTCGCCGGCGGTGTCCTTGCCGTCGATCAAGACCCGCCCATGGGTCGGTTCCACCAGCCGGTTGATCATGCGCAGCAGCGTCGATTTCCCCGAACCGGAGGTGCCGACGATCACCGTGATGGAGTCGCGTTCTATTGCCAACGACACGGCGTCGACGACGGTGGTCGCGCCGTACTGCTTGCTGAGGTTTTCAATCGAGATCATGGCGGCTTGCGATTCATGACTTCCACCAGCGCATCGAGAATCACGGTGGCGGAGAAGGCGAGCGCGACCGTCGGGATGGCGCCGAGCAGCACCAAGTCGATCGCATTCTGCCCGATCCCCTGAAAGACGAAGGTACCGAGGCCGCCGGCGCCGATCAGCGCGGCGATGGTCACCAGGCCGATGTTTTGCACCAGCACGATGCGGATGCCGGTGAGGATCACCGGCAGGGCGAGGGCAAGTTCGACGCCGGCGAGGATTTGCCAGCTGGTCATGCCCATGCCGCGTGCGGCTTCGACGGCGGCGGGCGAGACGCGTTTGAGGCCGGCGACCGTATTGGCGACGATCGGCAGCAGCGAATACAGGAACAAGGCGACCAGCGCCGGCGCCGCGCCGATGCCGCTGACGCCGATCCTCGCGGCGAACGGCACGGCGGCGGCGAGCGCGCCGAGCGGCGCCATCAGGATGCCGAACAGCGCGATCGCGGGGATCGTCTGCAGCAGATTGAGCGCGCCCTGGATCGCGCCGCGCAGGCGCGGGACGCGGTGGCAGAAGATGCCGACCGGCAGGGCGACGAGGACGGCGGCGGCGAGCGAGCCGAAGGCGAGCAACACGTGCCGCCGCGCCTCGTGCTGGAAACGGCCGGCATTCACCCGGTATTCGCGCATCACGGAAATATGATCGAACGTGCCGTGCGCGAGGGGAATCGCGGCCGCCGCGATGAATACGGCGAGATAGAGCACGCGCATGCCCGGTCCGGGGCGAAGCCGCGTGACGGCGTCGCTCGCCATCATGCCGAGACTCGCGAACAGCACCCAGAAGCCCGAGCCGGGAGCGACGCGCACGACCTGGTTGCCGAGGGGCGTGAGCACATCGCCGGCGGCGGCCAAGGCCGCGGCCAGGGCGACGAGGCCGAGCAAGGCGGCGAGCAGCCGCACTTGGGGCTTGGCGATGAGAAGCGCGGCGCTCGCGGCGAGGATCAACGCGGCAACACAGGCGAGCGAGGCGGGCGCCGGCAGCACCTGCAGTAGCCCGCGCGGATCGCCGGGCAGGATGCGGTTCAATTTGAAGACGACGAACGGCAGCCAGGCGAGCGCCGCGGCGCCTATGGCCGCAAGCAGCGCGCCGAGCCGGTCGATGTGACGGAGCCCGCGCATTTAGCGCAGCAAGCCCCGCGCCTTCAAGTAATCCCGGGCGACCGACTGCGTGGATTCGCCGTCGACGGCTACGCGTGCGTTCAAGCGCCGCAGCGTCGCCGAATCGAAGCTCGCCATCAGCGGCTTCACGATCCTGCGGATCTCGGGGTGCGCCGCGAGGACCGCCGCGCGGATGATGGGCACCGGCGCGTAGATCGGCTGGTCGTGCCGGTCGTCTGCAAGGATCACGAGATTGGCGGCGACGATGCCGCCGTCGGTGCCGTACACCATGGCCGTGTTGGTGCCGTCCGTGCCCGCGGCCGCGGCCGCGATGGTCGCGGAGGTTTCGCCGCCGGCGAGCACGATCAGCTGATCGGACCGCAACCTGAACCCATAGGCATGCTCGAGCGAGCCCAGCGTGCCGGCATTGGCGAATTCGGCGGAACAGGCGAGCACGACCTTGCCGCCGCCCGAGACCCAGCGCGCAAAATCGCTCATCGTCGCCAGGCGGTCGGCGACGGCGACGTCGCGGCGCACGGCGAGCGCCCAGGCGTTGTCGGCGTTGGCGGGCGTGAGCCAGACGATATGGTTGGCCGCAAGATCCAGCTTCGCGCCGAGTGCGTAGCCTTGCCGCAGGCTCTTCCAGGCGGGGTTGGACGGCATGTTGAAGAAGAAGGCGGCATCGCCCGTGTATTCGACATAGATGTCGATGTCGCCGGCAATCAGCGCCTTGCGAACGATCGGCGTCGTGCCGAGCCTGGTGCGGTCGACGGTGCGGATTCCGTGGGCTTCGAGCAGCAGGCGGATCATCTCGCCGATCATCGCCGACTCGCTCGATAGCTTCGAGGAGACGACCACCGCCGCAGGCAGCCGGGGTGCTGCAATGAGCGAGAGCGCCGCGGCGACGCACAGCGCCTTCAGGAGCTTCGACACCGGCCACCTCCGTTGCGATGCGCGCCGTACACGTTGTCGGTTGTTGCCCGGCGCGTCAAGCCCCAAGGGATCAGTGTCGGGCGGCGCGAAGCTCCATTATCATGGGCGGCACCGATGACTCCGCAAGCGCCATCCCGCCCGCACTCCTCGAGCCGTGAGCGCGCCTCGAGCGGCCGCTATTCGGCTTGGCGGCTGCTCAAGGAAGGGCTCGGCGGCCAGCGCGGCTGGTCGAGCGCGTGGCGCAAGGCGGCGCCGCGCCCGCGCTACCGCGTCGTCATCGTCGGCGGCGGCGGACACGGCCTCGCGACCGCCTATTATCTCGCCGCGCAGTTCGGCATCACCGACGTGGCGGTGCTGGAGCGCGGCCCGATAGGCTTGGGCAACGTCGGCCGCAACACGACGATCATCCGCTCCAATTACTTCCAGCCGCAAAACGTCCGCTTCTACGACTACTCGTTGAAGCTCTGGGAGGGGCTCGAGGAGAGGTTGAACTTCAACGCGATGGTGAGCCAGCGCGGCACGCTGAATCTGTTCCACAGCGAGGCGCAGCGCGATTTGTTCACGCGGCGCGCGAACATGATGCGGCTCCTCGGAGTCGATGCCGAGGCCGTGAGCCGCGAACGGCTGCGCGAGATCGTGCCGCTCGTGGAGCTCGACAACGGACGCTATCCGGTGCTCGGCGGATTCCTGCAGCGGCGCGGCGGCACGGTGCGCCACGATGCGGTCGCCTGGGGCTATGCGCGGGCGGCGTCGGCGGCGGGAGTCGACGTCGTGGAGCAATGCGAGGTCACCGGCATCTGCCGCGACGGAGCGCGAGTCACCGGCGTTCTGACCACGCGCGGAGCGGTGGCCGCCGATACCGTCTGCCTCGCGGTGGCCGGGCATTCCTCGCGGCTCGCGGCGATGGCGGGGCTCAAGCTGCCGATCGAGAGCCATGTGCTGCAGGCTTTCGTCACCGAAAGCATCAAACCGGTGCTCGATGTGGTGCTGACCTATGGGGCCGGACATTTCTACGTCAGCCAATCGGACAAGGGCGGTCTCGTGTATGGCGGTGCGATCGACGGCTACAACTCCTACGGTCAGCGCGGCGCGCTGCCGATGACCGAAGAAGTGGCGGCGGCGGCCATGACGGTGATGCCGGGTTTGGCGCGGCTCAAGGTCCTGCGGCAATGGGGCGGGGTGATGGACATGTCCATGGACGGCTCGCCGATCATTTCGAAGACGCCGCTTCCCGGCCTGATCCTGAACGGCGGCTGGTGCTACGGCGGCTTCAAGGCGATCCCGGCCGGCGGCATGGCGACCGCGCATCTGATCGCGCATGGCGCCGCCCATCCGCTCGCCGCCCATCTGGACCTCGAGCGTTTCGCCTTGGGGAGGACCGTCGATGAGCGCGGCGTCGGCCCGTTCCCGTACGCGCACTGAGGAAATGCCGTCAATGCTCAGGATTCCATGCCCATGGTGCGGCGAACGCGATGAAATCGAATTTCGATACCGGGGCGACGCCCGTGTCGCCCGCCCGGCCGGCGACGCGGGACCCGCGGCATTCACTGCTTATGTTTACGAACGCGACAACCCTTGCGGCTGGCACCTGGAGTGGTGGCTGCACACGGGCGGCTGCCGCAAGCTTCTCTGGGTCCTGCGGCACACCGTGACTCACGAGATCCGCAAGGTCGGCTCGAGCCTGGAGCGCGCGGTACCCTCGGCCGATGTAGAGCCTTGATGCGAGGGCCCGGCCGAATCGCCCGCGGATTGTTGACCGATGCGGCGCGGCCGGTTGGTTTTCGCTTCGACGGGCGCCCTATGCGCGGTCTCGCCGGCGACACGCTGGCCTCCGCGCTGCTCGCCAACGGCAAGCGGCTGGTCGCGCGCAGCTTCAAGTACCACCGGCCGCGCGGCATCGTGACCTCGGGCCCGGAGGAGCCATGTGCACTCGTCGATGTGATCGGCAACGAAGGGCGCGAGCCGAACCGGCTCGCGACCACGTTGCCGCTCTACGAGGGGCTGCAGGCGCAGAGCCAAAATCGCTGGCCGTCGCTTGAACTGGATGCGCGCGCGCTCACCGACCTCGTTGCGAGGTTCCTGCCCGCGGGCTTTTACTACAAGACGTTCATGGCGCCGGCATGGGCCTGGGAGCGCCTCTACGAGCCGCTGATCCGGCGCGCCGCGGGCTTGGGAACGCTGCGGCCGAGCCCGGCTCATGGCGCGGCGCCGGCGCAGACGGTGCACGATCATGTCGACGTGCTCGTCGTCGGCGCGGGAGCCTGCGGCCTCGCCGCCGCGCGCCGCCTGGCGGCGAGCGGCATGCGCGTCGTGCTCGCCGATCAGGATGCGGTCCTCGGCGGCGGCACGCTGCTGAATGACGGCGCCACGCAGTGGCGCGAGGCGGTATGCGCCGAGCTCGCCGGATGCGCCGCGGTGCGCTCGCTGTTGCGCACGACCGTGATCGGCGCCTACGGCCACGGCGTGTTCGCCGCGCTCGAGGAGCTCGCACCCGCGGAAACGGCCGCGCACGGCGGCTTGCGCGAGCGGCTGCGGGTCATCAGGGCCCGGCGCGTCGTGCTCGCGACCGGCGCGCTCGAGCGGCTGATCGCCTTCCCCGGCAATGATCTGCCGGGCGTGATGCTCGCCGGCGCCGCACTCGGCTTTCTGCGCCGTTACGGCGTCGCGGTCGGTCGCAGGCCGGCATTTTTCCTCAACACCGACGAGGCCTACGAGGCGGTTTTCGCCTTGGCGAGCGCCGGTATCGGCTGCGCCGGCGTGATCGATGTGCGTGCAAGCTCACTGGCGGCGGATCGCGCGCGGGCGCAGGGCATCGAGGTCCACGGCGGCGCCGTCGTCGATGCGGTGTCCGGCGGCAAGCGGGTCCGCAGCATCGAAATTGCGGGCAGCGACGGGCGGCGGTGGCGGATCGATGCCGACTGCCTGCTGATGTCGGGCGGGTATTCGCCGGCAACCGCGCTCGCCAGCCAACTCGGTGCGCAGCTGCGTTGGCAAGAGGCGATCGCGGCGTTCAGCGCGGATCTCGATCCTGCATTCGGACAAGTGGCAGGGGCTGCGCGCGGCATCTTCGGGCTCGCGGCGGCGGCGCGCGACGGCGAGGCGGCGGCACGTGCGATCGCCGAAGCCCTCAGGCCGGCGGTGGGCGCGGCGGGCCCGGCGGGCGTAGTGGGCGCGGTGGGCGCGGCGGGCGCCGGCGCAGTGCGTGCGGCGGTCGAGCTGCCGCCGGACCCCGAGGTCACGCCGATCGCACCGCTGTGGGAAGTGCGCGGCCGGGGCAAGGCATTCGTCGATTTGCAGAACGACGTGACCGCGGCGGACGTGCGCCTGGCGGTTCGCGAGGGCTACACACACGTCGAGCACATGAAGCGCTACACCACACATGGCATGGCGACCGACCAAGGGCGCGTCGGCGGCGTCGTGGGCAGCGCGGTGCTCGCAGAGGCGCGCGGCGTGCCGCTCGCCGCGGTGGGTATGCCCAAACCCCGTCCGTTCGCGCAAGCGGTGCCGTTCGCCGCGCTCGCCGGCGGCGAAGTGGGAGAACATTTCAAACCCAAGCGGCGTCTGGCGCTACACGACTGGCACGAGCAGGCCGGCGCGACTTTCGCAGCCGCCGGCCTGTGGCTGCGGCCGCTCGTCTACTCGCGGCAATCCGGATGGGATCCGGTGCTTGGCGAAGCGCGCGCCGTACGGCGCTCGGTCGGCATCGCGGATGTGTCGACTCTCGGCAAGATCGACGTGCAGGGAGCGGACGCCGCGCGGTTTCTCGACTTCATCTATGCGAACACGCTGTCGACGCTGCCGATCGGCCGGGCGCGCTACGGCATCATGCTGCGTGAGGATGGGATGCTGCTCGACGACGGTACGGCCTCGCGGCTCGCAGCGGAGCACTTTCTGGTCACCACCACGACGGCCAACGGCACGGCCGTTTTCGAGCATCTGGAGTTTCATCTGCAGGCGGTGTGCCCGCGGTTCGACGTGCTGCTCACCGATGTCGCCGATCACTGGGCGCAGTTCGCGGTCGCCGGACCGCGCTCGCGCGAGGTGCTCGGCGCGGTCGTTGCCGGTATCGATCTGTCCGCCGAGGCTTTTCCGTTCATGGCCGCGGCCGGGGCGACGATCGCAGGCGTGGCCGGACGGGTGTTCCGCATTTCGTTTTCGGGGGAGCTCGCTTATGAGCTTGCGGTGCCGGCGCAGAGCGCCCTGCCGGTGTGGCGGGCGCTGCTCGATGCAGGAAGGCCCTTCGGCATCGCCGCTTACGGGCTCGATGCGCTGAACACACTACGCATCGAGAAAGGCCACGTGACCGGCGCGGAACTGAACGGCAACACCAACGCCCTCGATCTGGGCTTGCAGCGGATGCTGAAGACGAGCGGCGATTTCGTCGGCCGGGCACTCTCGCAGCGTCCCGGCATGAGCGCGCCGGACCGGCTGCAGCTGGTCGGCGTGCGTCCCGTCGATCGAACGCAGCCCTTGCGCAACGGTTCGCAGCTGGTCGCGGCGTCGGCGCGCCGGACGAGTCTCGGCTATGTGACCTCCTCGACGCCCTCGGTGGGACTCGAGGGTTGGGTCGGCCTCGCGCTGCTCGCCGGCGGGCGGCGGCGCACGGGCGAGCGGCTGATCGCCGCTTCGCCCATCGACGATGCGCATACCGAGATCGAGATCACGAGCCCGCATCAGTTCGATCCGGAGAATGTCCGTGTCCGCGCCTGAGTCCGTGTCCGCGCCTGAGCTTGGCGCGATGCACGCCGAGCTTGCCGGCATACGGCTCGAGGCTTGCAGTGCGGACATCGTCGAGGTCAGCGCGCGCTGCGGGCGGGCGGCCGACCTTGCGGCGCTCGCGCGCGAGATGGGTTCGCCGCTGCCCGCGTTCGGCCGGGCGGCGATCGCGGGCGGGCGGCTCGCGCTGTGTGTGCGCCCGGAGCGCTGGTTGCTGCTCGAGGCCCGCGCCCCGGCGGGCACCACGGCGGCGCTTTGGCAAGCGGCGTGTGCGGGATACGGCGTGGCGGTCGATCTGTCCTCGGGGCTCGCGGCGCTGCATCTTGCGGGCGCCGCCGCCCGCGCGATGTTGGCGAGGACCTGCCGTCTGGATCTCGATCCTTGCGTCTTTGCGCAAGGGGTCGCCGCCGCGACGATCATGGCGCAGGTTCCCGCCACGCTCGCGAGCCTGCCGTCGGGCCTGCTGCTGTTGACGCCGTCGACGACCGCGCGGCATTTACGCGAATGGCTGGCAGCCGCCGGGAAAGCGTTCGGGCTCTCGTCGGAGCCGGATCTGACGCTCGCCGAGCTATTGGGGAGAGATTGCAGATGAAGAGTTCGGCGCGAGCGGTCATCATCGGCGGCGGCGTGGTCGGCGCCAGCGTGCTCTATCACCTCGCCAAAATCGGCTGGAGCGACCTGCTGCTGCTCGAGAAGAGCGAATTGACCTCGGGTTCGACCTGGCACGCGGCGGGCGGCATGCACACGTTCAACGGCGAGGCGAACATCTCGCGGCTGCAGAAATACACGATCGACCTGTATCGGGAAATAGAGGCCTTGTCGGGCCAGTCCTGCGGGCTGCACCCGAACGGCGGCTTGATGCTCGCGGCGACTCGCGGCGAGCTCGACAGCTTGAAGCTGATTTGCTCGCGCGCCCGCTATCTCGGCATGGAAACGCAGATGATCTCGCTGGAAGAGGCGCGGCGCCTCAATCCCTTGATCGATACCAGCCACTTCATCGGCGCGTTGTGGCGCGCCGACGGCGGCCATTGCGATCCATCCGGAACGACCCATGCCTACGTCAAGGCGGCCCGCAAGCTCGGCGCGGCGGTGGAGCGTTTCACGCGCGTGCTGTCGCTCGATCAGCGCCGCGACGGCAGCTGGGAGGTGATCACCGACAAGGGCTCGGTGCATGCCGAGCACGTCGTCAACTGCGCGGGCCTGTGGGCGCGCGAGATCGGCCGCATGGTCGGCATAGAGCTGCCGGTGCTGGCGATGGAGCATCACTATCTGCTGACGGAGGATATCCCGGAGCTCCGGGGACGGGACCGCGAGATCGTCAATACCACCGACTACGCCGGCGAGATCTACATGCGCCAGGAGCGCGGCGGCGCGCTGATCGGCACCTACGAACCGCACGGCGTCGTCTGGTCGCCGCTGAAGACGCCGGATGATTTCTCGATGCAGCTGCTGGCCGATGATTTCGAGCGGCTCGCGCCGTACTTCGAAGTGGGTTTCAAGCATTTTCCGGCGCTAGGCCGCGCCGGCATCAGGAAAGCGATCAACGGCCCGTTCACCTTCGCCCCCGACGGCAATCCATTGGTCGGAGCGGTGCGCGGCCTTGCAAACTTCTGGGTCGCTTGCGCGGTGATGGCGGGTTTCAGCCAGGGCGGCGGCATCGGCCTCGTTCTGTCGCGCTGGATGGCGCACGGCGATCCCGGCCAGGACATCCTGTCGATGGACGTCGCGCGCTTCGGCGCCTTCGCCACGCCGAAATATACCTCGATCAAGGTGCCGGAGAATTACTCGCGGCGCTTCAGGCTCGCCTACCCCAATGAGGAGCTCGCCGCGGCGCGTCCGCTGCGCCGGTCACCGATCCACGACAAGCTGCTCGCGGCCGGCGCGGTCATGGGCGCGAACTTCGCCATGGAGCATGCCCTGTGGTTCGCGCCCCCGGGCGTTGCGCCGGCCGAGACGCCGACCTACCGCCGCTCCGAGGCCCATCCGATCGTCGGCGCCGAATGCCGGGCGGTGCGCGCAACCGTCGGCCTTTATGAGACCACGAACTACGGCAAGTATGAGATCACCGGCCGCGGCGCGCGGGCGTGGCTCGACCGGGTCTTTGCTTCGCGGATACCGCGGCCGGGGCGGCTGGCGCTTGCGCCGATGCTGAATCCTGCGGGACGGATCGTCGGCGACCTGTCGATCGCCTGCCTCGCCGACGAGCGCTTCTTGATCGTCGGCTCGGGCTTTGCAGAGGAGTTTCACCTACGCTGGTTCTGCTCCTCCCTGCCGCCGGCCGACGTGTGCGTACGCAGCGTGGCCGGGGCGCTCGCGGGCGTGTCGATCGCCGGCCCCAAGTCGCGGGATCTGCTGCAGCGGCTGGTCGGAGTCGATCTGTCCGCCGCGGCGTGCAAGCTGTTCGACGTCAAGCAGACCGCGGTCGGCTTCGCGCCGGCGATCTTGACGCGCGCCGGATTCACGGGCGAACTGGGCTATGAAATCTGGACCACGCCCGATTATTTCGCCTCGCTCTACGACGATCTTCAGGAGGCGGGAAGAGACCTCGGCCTCGTGCATTTCGGCGGGCGCGCGCTCTCCTCGCTGCGGCTCGAAAAGGCCTACGGCTCGTTCAACAAGGACTTCCGCCCCGACTACACGCCGGCCGAGACGGGACTCGACCGCTTCGTCGACTTCGGCAAAGGCGAATTCGCGGGCCGCGCCGCCGCGCTCGCCGAGCGCGCGGCGGGCCCGAAGCGCAGGTTCGTGGTCATGGAAGTCGCCGCCGGCGACGCCGACGCGATCGGCTACGAGTCGATCATCAAGGACGGCGCGGCGGTCGGTTACGTGACCTCGGGCGCCTTCGGCCACTGCGTCGGCAAGAGCCTCGCCGCGGGCTATGTGCTGTCGGCGCTCGCGCGCGACGGCGAGGTCTTGGAGATCGACATCCTCGGCGAGCTGCGCGCCGCGACGGTCAGGCTCGAAGCGCTCTACGACCCGCGGGGACTGCGGCTGCGCGGCTAACGCTCGCCGCGCCACCGACGCCCGGCGGCGGCCCGACTGTTATCATTGGACGATGCCGATTCACGAGCGGGATCCTTGGCGCCTGCAGTATTTCGCGGACGTCGCTTGCCCGGCGGACGTGTTCATCCCGACCGATGATGCGGACGCGTACCGCTGGAATCCGCGCCATCGCGGCGTCTACAACAAATTGCTGGTCGCCGAGTCGCAGGGCCTCGCGTGTGCGCCGCACGGCGTGGAACCGGCACACTACCCGGTATTCAGCAAGCCGATATACAACATCGAAGGGATGGGCGTCGGCGGCCGCGCGCTGCAGGATCGCGGCGATTACAAGCGCCATTGCCGCCCCGGCTGCATGTGGATGACGCTCCTCGAGGGGCAGCACGTCAGCAGCGATTTTGCCGTGATCGACGGCCGCATGCGCTGGGCGCGCCACACGATCGGGCTGGCCGGCCCCGGCGGCACCTTCGACTACTGGACCTGCGAAGCGCGGCGGCTGCCTGCGCTGGAGGAATATTGCGCGGCGTGGATCGAGTCCAATGTGCGCGGCTACACCGGCATGCTGAATCTGGAGAGCATCGGCGGCAGGATCATCGAAGCGCACCTGCGGTTCGCGGATCAATGGCCGGATCTGTATGGTGCGGGATGGCTCGATGCGATGGTCAAAGTCTATTCGCACGGCGTATGGGAATATGCGGATGCGGATCGGCGCACCGGCTACAGCGTCATCTTGTTTGCGCCGCATCACCGCCGCTACGCCTATCCGCCGGCGGAACTTGCAGCGACGATTCGCGCCACGGCGGCGGTCAGCAGCCTGCAGTTCACCTTTCATCAGCAACAGGCCGCGGAGGCGCACGCGATGCCGCCCGGCGGTTTTCGTCTTGCCGTGATCAACGTCTGGGATCTGGCCGTGGGGCGGGCATTGCGAGGCGATCTTGCGCACGCGTTCGGCATCGAGGCACCCGCCGCGGCCCCTTGAGCCTCAATGCACAGCGGCGCCGCCGAGGGTGCGGCCGGCGACCTTGCGGCCGTACATCGAATAGGGTGAATCATGGAATTTCTTGCGAGTCGCGGCGACATCGCCCGCGAAGCGCGGGTCCTCGGGCCGTTCCTGGCTGTCGATGAAGAGGGCGACGTCCCAGGCCTGCCGATCGGTAAGACTGCCGCCGCGGCTGAACGGCATATTGGCCTTGATGAATCCGGCGGCTTTGTCGAACGAGGTCATGCCGGCGCCCCAATTGAAGGAGTCGGCCCCCCACAGCGGCGGGAACACCATGGCACCGTCACGGCCGCGCCGGCCGGCGCCGCCCGCTCCGTGGCACAAGGCGCATTGCGCTTCATACACGGCGGCCCCGCGTGCATAGTCGGGCGCGAGCCGCGGGGCCTTGAGCCGCGGATAGCCGCGCCCTGCGAGCGCGACGCCCGTGGGCGCGCCATGCGCGAGCCAATACGAATAAGCCTCCAGCGCCACCAGGACGGGATCGCCGAGCGGCGGCGCCGCGCCGTTCATGCTGAAGCGAAAACAGCCCTGCACGCGCTCGGCGAAGGTGTTGACGCGGTGATTCTTGCTGCGATACGCAGGATAGGCGACGTACGCCGCCCACAGCGGTGAAGAATCCGCGCGGCGCCCCGCATCCAGATGGCAGCTGCTGCAGCGAAGAGCGGCGTGAACGTAGGCGGCGGCGTATCGGCGCGGCTGCAAAAAGATGCGTTCACCGAGTAGGACGACGCGGCCGAATTCCCCGCCGGGCAGGCTTGTCCACGGCGGCGGCGAAAAGCTCGCGCCGCTCGCCGCCGGTGCAGGTGGTGCAGGTGGTGCAGGTGGTGCAGGTGGTGCGGGTGGTGCGGGTGGTGCAGGTGGCGTGGGCGGCGTGGGCGGCGTTGGCGGCGCGACGACGGGCAGCGTGCGTGCGCGCGCCCGCGCCTCGCGGCGCAGTGGCGCGGGCGCCGCATAAAAGGCCGCCGCCGATCGGATTTCCGCGGCGGAGAGTTTGCGGGCTATCGCGCCCATCAGCCCAAGCGGTCCGTCGGGCCGGCCGCCGCGGCGCCATGCCCGCAGCTGCTGCGCGAGATAAGCCGCGGGCTGCCCGGCGAGCGGCGGAAAGTGCCCGCCGACGCCGCCACCGTCGTCGCCGTGACACTCGCTGCAAGCCGGCACCCCGCGGGCCCAGTGGCCGCGCACGCCGAGCACCGCACCGGCGATCATCGCTTGCGACGCCACGCCGGCGGGGGCGCCGCCGGGTGCCGGCGGCGGCGGGGGAAGCGCACTGAAATAGCGGGCGACCGCGAGCCGCTCTCGCGGGCTGAGCCTCCCGGCCAGGGTGGTCATGATCACCGGGCGGCGCGCGCCGGACGCCACATTGGCCAATTGTTCCTCGAGATACGGCTGCGCTAGACCTGCGAGCCGCGGAATGCCGGCCGCGGCATTGCCTTCGCCGTGCGCGCCGTGACAAGAATCGCAAGCCGGCATGCCGCGGCCGTTGCCATGCGCGGCGAGCATCGCGCCGAGGGAGTCCAATAGCGCACCCGCGGGCGGCGGCGCGCCCGTTCGGGGCGGCGCCGCGTGGCCGATGCTCGAAACCGCGAGCGACGCGATCAGCAAGGCGAGCTGCGGCCGGCGGCGCACGCTGCGATCGGTCATGGGGCGGATTTCACGGACGGGAGCGCGGCGGCGGCTCGAATCCGTACTTGCGATAAATCGCTTGCGCGGTCGGCGTGCCGAGGAACTTCAGGAAATCTCGGGCGGCGCGCGGATGCGGCGCCGCGCGCATGACCGCGGCCGCGTACGTCACGTGCAGGTTGTCCTCATCCGGGATCGGCACTACGCCGACCGGATGGTGCAGGAGCCGCTGCTGAAAGAACGCCTCCGTGAACCATACGACTCCCGCATCGGCGCGGCCGGTGAGCACATTGAGCGGCGTTTGCCGGTGATGGATCTGCGTCAAGATCGTCGTGCCGGCTTTGACTTTCGTCTCCATGATCGTCCGCTCGAGGGCCGCGCCGCCGACTTTGCGGTAAATCGCCTCGATTTGCCGGGCGATCCCCTCGAAGCGCGGATTCGGCATGCTGACGCGGATATCCGCTCTGCCGAGATCGGCGATGCCGCGCAGCCGGCGCGGATTGCCGGCCGCCACCATGATCGCCAGTTTGTTGGCGGCGTAGTCGTAGGTTTCGCCGAACCAGTGCTTGGATTTCTGCAGAGCCTCGATTCGACGCTTGCCCGCGGTGTAGACGTCGGCTTTCAGATCGATGCGCATATTGCCCATGATCAGGGCGCCGGCCTCGATCTGCGCCGCGAGCGCGCCCGGCGGCAGCGTTTCGACGTAGATGCGGCGGTAGCGCGGATAGGCTTGCGAGAACGCCGCGATCAGGTCGTGAACGACCATGAACTGATTGCCCGCGAAGAAGACCGACAATTGCGGATCGACGACGTCGCCGTGCAAGTCGACGACTTCATCGAACGGCGCCACGGAGAACGCCAGTCCGCCACCGGCCGGCGGCGGGCTCCACGGCGGCGAAAAATCCGTGCCGGCCGGCGCCGCGCGTGCCACCGCCGCGAGTGCGGCCGCCGCGAGCAGCGCGGCGGCGAGCAGCGGTGCCCCCATATGTTTTGTCGTCATCGGCAGAACGCGGCCTGCATCCGCCTACATCGGCACCAGGCCATAGCCATCGTGTTCGAGCGCCGTGACCGTCGTCAGAGCCGACAGCGCGAGCGTCACGCCTTGGGCGACCCAGCGGTACTTGTAGTTCGCTTCGGCGACCGCCTGCCCGCAGACGGCGACGTCGACGCCCGCCTTGCGCAACTCGGCAATGAGGGCGAGATTCGGGTTGTCGACGCCGAATTTCTGCTTGTAATGCGCATCGTCGAGCGCGATGCGCGTCGGCGGTCCGGCGATGATCGCGACGAATTTCAGATGATCGAGCGGCACGCCGGCCCAGACGTACAAGTTGACGGCGCGCGCGACGTGCTCCAGCCCCGGGTCGATGTCGGTCGGTTTGGCGCCGCCGTGGGTGATCAGAAATACGACTTTGTAGGTTTCCCCGGGCACGGGCCGGTATGCGCCGTTCGGCAGCGGGTGCATTTTCCCCGCACCCGCAATCGTCGGCGTGATCCAGAACGGCGCCGCGGCGGCCTTGGCGGCCGCGCCCGCGACCGCACCGAGCAAGAGGGCGGCGGCGAGAGCCGCGCCACGAATGGGTTTCCTCGACATGATCGTTGCACTCCTGGTCATTGGCGGTTGTTGGCGGAAGTTCGGTCAAAGTAGCCTGCGGTGGCGCCGGCCGTCAATGCGGCCATCGCCGCGAATGGCAATCAGCTCGACCCGGCGCCCGCAATACAACTGTCATAAATCTTGGTTAACCTCATCCGGCAATTAAAACTATTCCGGAACCGAGGGATTACATGCGCAAACCCACATTGACCGCGCTGCTCGCGGCGGTCTCTCTGGCCGCTTGCGGCGCCGCCATCGCCGCCGACGGCAGTACCACGATCAGCGGCAAGTCGTTCATCGACCTGACCAACATCAACCAACAGAGCGATGGCACGAAAACCGCCGCTTCCGGCACCGGCGTGGACGTCAAGCGCTTCTATCTGAGCTTCACCCACGACTTCGACGAGACTTGGTCCGTCAACGCGACCACCGACTTCAATTACACGAGCAGCAGCGGCCAGACGCAGCTGTACATCAAGAAGGCGTACTTGCAGGCGAAGATAGCGGATGCGTTCGTCGCGCGCCTGGGTTCGGCCGACATGCCGTGGATTCCGTTCGTCGAAGACCTGTACGGCTATCGCTTCGTCGAGAACACCTTGATCGACCGGCTGAAGTTCGGCACTTCCGCCGATTGGGGCTTGCACGCCGGCGGCAAGGTGCTCGATGGCCGGCTGAGCTACGCGGCCTCGGTCGTCAACGGCAACGGCTACAAGAACCCGACCCGCTCGCAGAGCATGGACTTCGAGGGGCGCGTGGCCTTTGTGCCCGTGCGGGGCCTGACGATCGCCGCCGGTGCGTATTCCGGCAAGCTCGGCAAGGATGTCGCGGGCGCTACGCAGACCGTTCGGCACACCGCGAATCGCTTCGACGCGCTGGTCGCCTACGTCAACAGCGATTTGCGCCTCGGCGCGGAATATTTCAGCGCGACGGATTGGAACCAGGTGACCGCCGCGCCGACCGACAAATCGGATGGCTACTCGATTTGGGCTTCGTATAACTTCCAGGCGAATTACTCGGTGTTTGCCCGCGGCGATCAAAGCAAGCCGAAGAAGGACTTGAGCCCGGGCCTCAAGGACACTTATTACGACCTCGGCCTCGCCTATCGTCCGCGCAAGAATATCGATGTTGCGCTCGCCTACAAGCACGACAAAGTCGAGAACGGCTCCTGGGGCACGAGCAACGGCACGATCGGCGGCGTCCCCGACGGCAAGTACGACGAAATCGGCGTCTGGGCGCAAGTGGCGTTCTGAGGGGAAACCGCGTGTCGATTCGCCCGCGGTTGCTCACCGCGGCGCTCGGATCGACCGGCGTGAATTATCCGCGCACCGTATCGGGCGTCGTCGAGACGAGCGAAATCGCTCCGACCTTGCCCGGCCTGCCGTAGGCGCCCGCCCGCGAGCGCTGAAGCCGCTTTCGACGGCT
Source organism: Steroidobacteraceae bacterium (assembly GCA_035531435.1). Classification (GTDB taxonomy): domain Bacteria; phylum Pseudomonadota; class Gammaproteobacteria; order Steroidobacterales; family Steroidobacteraceae; genus Bog-1198. Next base: position 79,176 of record DATKSW010000010.1, read on the forward strand.
ATGCTAGAGTAAGCGCCAGAAAGCGAGGGCGCCAATTGGCCGACATTTTCGTCTCCTATTCGAGGCAGGATAAAGCCCGCGTCGCGCCGCTGGTCGCCGCCCTCGAGGCAGTAGGCTGGTCCGTCTGGTGGGACCCGGCCATTACGCCGGGAGAGGAGTTCGACGCCCTCATCTCGCGGGAGCTCGAGGGCGCGAGGACGCTGGTCGTCGTCTGGACGCCCCACTCGGTCGATTCGCGTTGGGTCAGGGGCGAGGCGCGCGATGCCGCCGACCGCGGAGTGCTGGTGCCGGTGCGCTTTGACAACGCCAAATTGCCGATCGATTTTCGCGCCGTCCACTCGACGGATCTCGATGGTTGGGAGGAAGACCGGCAGAGCGCGGCGTTCAAAGGCCTGCGCACGGCACTCGAAGCCAAGCTTGGCGTGCCGAAGAGGCCTGCGGCCGCGGCGCAGCGCGGCACAAGCAATCCGCAGGTCAGTATCTGCGTGCTGCCGTTCGCCAATATGAGCGGCGATCCGGAACAGGAGTATTTCTCCGACGGCATCACCGAAGATATCATCACCGACCTCGGCAAAGTGTCGGCGCTTTCGGTCGTTTCCCGCAACATGGCGTTCTCGTTCAAGGGCGCGAAGGGCGGCGTCGGCGCGATTGGGCGGCAGACGAAGGCGTCCTACGTGCTCGTCGGCAGCGTCAGGAAGGCCGGCGAACGCGTGCGCATTACGGCGCAGCTGGTCGATGCGTCGAGCGATGCGCAGGTCTGGGGCGAGCGCTACGATCGCGACCTCAAGGATATCTTCGCGCTGCAGGACGAGATTTCAAATTCCATCGTCGCGGCGTTGAAGCTGACGCTGCTTCCCGAAGAAAAACGCGCGCTCGAGCAGCGCGCCACCACCAACGTCAAGGCCTACAAATTCTATTTGATGGCCCGGCAATTCAGCGTCATGGGCAACGAGCGGCATCAGGAGATCATCGTCCGCCTCTGCAAGCGCGCCGTCGAACTCGATCCGTCCTACGCACCGCCCTGGGCGACGATGGCGATCGCGCAGTGGGACATGCATCGCCGCAGCGCATGCCGGGAAGATGGGCAGGAGGCCGCCGACCGCGCCATCGTGCTCGATCCGAGCCTTGCCGACGCCCACGCCGCATTGGGCGCGGCGCATCAGGGCCAGGGACGCTACGAGATCGGGCTGGAATCATGCGAGGCGGCGCTGCGGCTCGATCCGAACTCGTACGAAGGCAATCGAGTGGCCGGCATGTGCAGCCTTGCGTTGCGCCGCTATCACGATGCCATCCGCTATTTCGAAACCGCCGCGGCGGTGGTCGAAACGGAGTTCACCGCGGCAAGTTTTGCGAGTCAGTGCTACGAGGCGAAAGGCGATCTCGCCGGCTCGCGCGCCGCCGCAAAAAGGGCGCTGGCCCGCATCGAGAAAGTCATCGCCGCGGAGCCGGATCACGGCCGCGCCCTCGGCTACGGGGCGGGCCTGCTCGCGACCCTGGGCGAAGCGGATCGCGCCAAGGAATGGATCGAACGCGGCATGCTGCTGGACCCCGACAACACGATCCTGCATTTCAATTTCGTATGCGCTCTCGCGCGTCTCGGCGAAATCGGCCCCGCACTGGACCTGTTGTCGAGTGTGATCGAAAAGGCCTCGCAGGGCTGGCTGGTCTGGCTGGACAACGACACGGATCTCGATCCGCTGCGCACGCATCCGCGCTTCGCCCTACTCGTGACCAATGCCAAGTCGCGCTTCGCGGCGCAGCTCGCCTGAAGGGATGCGGGCCGCAGCGGCGGCTCATCTCTTCAATACCAATATGGCCCTCGATCACCTCGGCAATGAAGCCGTGGAGCGCGCGAAGGAAATTCTGATGGCTGCGATTTTCACCATCCGATCGAGCGATTGGCGCTCGGGCAAAGTCGCCTCGGGGCTGCGCGCGGCGCCGCTGGTGATGATCGCCGCCGCGGCCTCGATGGCAGCGCTCGCGCAAGGCGCGGCGCCGGCCGCGCGCCCGGACCCGCAAGTCGCCGGGGAAGCGTACGCCGTGCACGGCCAGTTCACGGTCGTCGAACAAGGTACTTCCGGGTTCAATGCGCCGTACAGCGGCGCCAACAGTCTATCGCCCCATGACCGCAAGGAGACCGCGGACGCCACGCTCTACCTCGGGGCGCGGCTGTGGCCGGGCGCCGAGGTGTGGATCAATCCGGAAATCGATCAAGGATTCGGCCTGGACGACACGCTGGGCGTCGCCGGATTTCCTAGCGGCGAGGCGTACAAAGTCGGCAAGAAGCAGCCCTATCTTCGGCTGCAGCGCGCATTCATTCGCGACACTGTGGACCTCGACGGCAACCGCAAAGCGGTCGACGCGGATGCCAATTGGCTCGGCGGCGCCCGCAGCGCCAACCGCTGGGTGTTCACCCTGGGCAAGTTCGCGGTTGGCGACGTCTTCGATGTGAATCGGTACGCCCACGATCCGCGCGCGGATTTCCTCAACTGGGCCGCCATCGATGCGGGCACCTTCGACTATGCGGCCGACGCATGGGGCTACACGGTGGGCGGTGCCGCCGAGTGGTACCGGAACTCATGGACGCTGAGGGCGGGCGTGTTCGACTTATCCAACGTCCCGAACAGCGTGCATCTCGAGCCGGGTTTCCACGAATTCCAGATCATCGCCGAAACCGAGCATCGGCATACTCTTGCCGGACATCCCGGCAAGGTGATCGTGACGCTGTTCGACAGTCGCGCCCGCATGGGGCTCTTGGATCAAGCCGTACAGCTGGCGCAGAGCGCCGGCACGGCGGTCGACATCGCCGCGGTACGCAAGTATCGCAGCCGACTGGGCGTGGATCTCGATCTGCAGCAGGCGCTATCGGCGAATCTGGGGTTGTTCGCGCGGCTCGGCAAAGCGGCGGGCAACGTCGAAACCTATGAGTTCACGGACATCGACCGATCCGTCGAGGCGGGACTATCCCTGCGGGGCGCAGACTGGGGCCGCGCCCTCGATACGCTCGGCTTCGCGCTCATGGACAACGGCATCTCCGCCTCGCGCCAGCGCTATTTGAACGCCGGCGGCCTCGGCATTCTGGTCGGCGACGGCCGGCTGCCGCATCCGGGACCCGAACGGATCGTGGAGACTTACTACCGCGCGGCGGTGATTTCGAATGCGCAGCTGACCTTCGATTATCAATGGATCGATCACCCGGCTTACAACCGCGACCGGGGGCCGGCGGCGGTGTTCGCGCTGCGTCTGCACGCAGAGTTCTGAATCATGGCCGACCACAACGACGCCAAAGAATCCGCCGACCGCGGCGCGCAACTGGATACGGCCCATAAAGGCGACATCCGCGGCGGACTCGGCACCATCCTCGAGCGCGACGTCGGTCCGCGCGCGGATTGGGGGGCGCGCATCCGGACTTTTCTCGCGATCCTCGGGCCGGGACTCATCGTCATGGTGGGCGATAACGACGCCGGCGCATTTGGCACCTATACGCAGGCGGGCCAGAACTACGGCACGAGCCTGCTATGGACGCTGTTGCTGCTGATCCCGGTTCTGTACGTCAATCAGGAGATGGTGCTGCGCCTGGGGGTCGTGACCGGCGTCGGCCACGCGCGGTTGATTCTCGAGCGGTTCGGCAAGTTCTGGGGGGCGTTCAGCGTCATCGACCTGTTCATCCTCAACGCGCTGACGATCGTCACCGAGTTCATCGGCTTGACGCTGGCGTTCGATTACCTCGGCGTACCGAAGATCGCGGGCGTTGCGGTATCCGCCGTGGTCATCATGATGGCCGCGAGCACCGGGAACTTTCGCCGCTTCGAGCGCTTTGCGCTGATCCTGGTGTTCGGCAGCCTGTTGCTCGTGCCTGTTTTCTTGATGGGGCATCCGCCGTTCATGCAGATCACCCGCGATTTCCTCGTGCCGCGTTTGCCCCGCGGCGGCGGGCTGGCCGACGTGATGCTGTTGATCATCGCGATCGTCGGCACCACGGTCGCGCCCTGGCAGCTGTTTTTCCAGCAAAGCTACGTCATCGACAAGCGCATCACGCCGCGGTTCATGCGCTACGAGCAAATCGATCTGTGGCTCGGCATTGGCCTCGTCATCATCGGCGCGGTGGCGATGATGGCTTTCAGCGCCTACGCCTTCGAGGGGACGCCCGCGGCCGGCGAATTCACGGACGCCGGCGCGGTCGCCACGGGAATCGGCCTGCATATCGGTCGGACGGCCGGAGTGTTCTTTGCGGTGGCGCTGATCGACGCCTGCATCATCGGCGCGTCCGCCGTCTCGCTCGCAACCGCTTACGCAATCGGCGACGTGCTCTCGATGCGCCACTCTCTGCACCGCAAGCCGAGCGACGCAAAGGGCTTCTACGCCGTCTATTTCGGGCTGATCGGCCTGTCGGCCGCGCTCGTCTTGACGCCGGGCACGCCGCTCGGCCTCTTGACCAATGCCGTGCAGACGCTCGCCGGCGTGCTGTTGCCGAGCGCCACCGTGTTCCTGCTGCTGCTCTGCAACGACCATGCCGTCCTCGGACCCTGGGTCAATGGGCGCAAGACGAACGTCTTTACCGGCGGCGTGATCGCCATTCTGGTGATGTTGTCGGTGATTTTGACCGCCTCGGTGCTGTTTCCCGCGATCTCCGCGGCGCAAATCGCCGCGATCCTGCTTGCCGGCAGTGCGCTCGCGCTGCTTGGCGGCCTGATCGCGAAGTGGCTGGAACGCCGCCAGCCCAAAGCGGTGGGCGCGGCGCAGGCCGTACCATTATCCGCGCGGCCGACCTGGCGCATGCCGCCGCTCGCTCTGCTGCCGCGCGCGCACTTGACGCTGCTGAATCGAACCTGGCTGATCGTGCTCCGCGGCTATCTGGTGCTTGCCGCCGGTCTCGTGATAGTGCGCATCGTGGAACTGGTGACGGCGCATCATTGAGCCCCGGGCGAGCGCGGCCGGCCGGGGCGCCGCGGCGGCATCACACTTCCAGTCGATCGCCGGAGCGCGCCACCAGCGCATAGAGCACCGGCATCAGGAAAATGCTGATCAAGAGCCGCGTCAGCAGGCCGCAGACGATCACCAGCGCAAACGGCCTCTGGGAATCCGTACCGACGCCCGTGGCGAGCGCCGCCGGCAGCAAACCCAGCGCCGCGACCAGCGCGGTCATCATGATCGGCCGCAGCCGCAGAATGGCGCCTTGCCGGACGGCCTCGTTAGTGGGGGTGCCGCTGCGGCGCAGCTCGTTGACGTAGGAGATATAGACGACGGCGGTCAGCACCGAGACGCCGAACAGCGCGAGAAAGCCGACGTCGGAGGAAACCGAGAACGGCGTGCCGGAGAGCCAGAGCGCGAGGATGCCGCCCTGCGGCGCCGACAAGAGCACGCCGAGCACGGTGATGAGCGGGAATTTCAAATTGCCGTAGAGCGCGAAGAGCAGCAGGAAAATCAGGAACAGGGTCAGCGGCAAAATGACGTTCAGCTGCCGGCTCGACGCCGTGTATTGCGTATATTCTCCGCCCCAGTCCAAGCGATAGCCTTGCGGCAAGGTAATCTTGGCATCGACTTGGCGGATGGCGTCCTGCACCGCGTCGGCAAGATCGCGTCCGCGCACCGAGAACTGCACGCCGATGTAGCGCGAATTGTCCTGCCGGTAGATGAACGAGGCGCCGTTGGTCACCTGGATGGTCGCGAATTCCTTGAGCGGAATTTGTTGACCCGCCGGCGTGGGCACCGGGATGTTGCCGATTTCCTCGGGGTTGTCGCGGTAGCGGCGATCGAGGCGGACGATGAGATCGAACTGCTTCTCTCCCTGCACCACCTCGGTGGCCAGGTCTCCGCCGATGGCCGTCTTGATCAAGCCATTGACGTCGGCGACGTTCACGCCGTAGCGGGCAATCCGCGCGCGGTCGATTTTGATCGTCAGGCTGGGTTGACCGAGTTCCCGCACCAGGGTCACATCGTGGATGCCGCGCACCTGCTGCAGGATTTGCTTGATGGCCTTGCCCTTTTGCTGCAGCGTTTGCAGCTTGGCGCCGAAAATTTTGACGGCCAGCGCGCTCTTCAGGCCCGTCTCCGCCTCGTCCACCGCATCCTCCGCCGGCTGGGTGTAATTGAAGATGATTCCGGGAAAGGCCTGGAGCTTACGGTTGATGGCCTCGATCAGTTCGGCTTTGCTGCGGTACGGGCCGCTCCACAGCGAGTACGGTTTGAGCCCGACGTAAAATTCCACGTTGAAGAAACCGGTGGCGTCGGTACCGTCGTCGGGCCGGCCGAGTTCCGAGGTGACGGTGGTGACTTGCGGGAAGGAGCGCAGAATTTCCCGCACCTGGGGGGCGATCTTCGCCGCTTCGTCGAATGAGATCGTGTAGGGCATGGTCGCGCGCACCCACAGCGCCCCCTCATCGAGATGCGGCATGAACTCGGCGCCGACGCGCGGGATGAGCAGCAGCGAGCCGGCGAGCAGCACGCCCGAGGCGATCATCGTCGCCCATGGGCGCGCGAGGCAAAAATCGAGGCCCTTGGCGTAATACGACTTGCTGGCTTCAAAAATGGCGTTGCGCCGCTCGCGCACGCCGTTGCGCATGAACCACGAACACAGCACCGGCAGCAAGGTCAGCGTCACGATCAAGGAGCCGACCAATGCGAACACCATGGTATCGGCCATCGGTTTGAACAGCGTCCCGGAGGGCCCGGAGAGGACATAGATCGGCAGGAAGCCGACCACGATCACCGCGACCGCGTAGAAGAGCGGGCGATCCACTTCCGCAGCCGCGTCTTTGATGATTACCTCGACGTTGAGCGCGGTTCCCCGGCGCAGGGCGATCTGGCGGTAGATGTTTTCCGCCATGAACACCGCACCATCCACCAAGATGCCGAAATCCACGGCGCCGATCGAGAGCAGATTGGCCGAGGCGTTTTGCAAATCGAGGCAAATAAACGCGAACAGCAGCGCGAGCGGAATGGTGACGGCGACGATCAGTCCCGCGCGAAAATCGTAGAGAAAAAATATCAGCACCAGGACAACCAGCAGCATGCCGCGCAGCAAGTTGTGCTCGACGACCTGAGTCGTCAGCGCGATCAGATCGCTGCGGTCGTAGAACGGCTTTATCTTGACGTCCTTTGGCAGAATTGCATCGTTGAGTTGCTTGGTCTTCGCCTCCACTCGGCGCAGGACGTCCTGAGTTTTTTCGCCCGTGCGCATCAAGATGACGCCTTCGACGGCGTCGTTCTGCCGCTGGTAGCCGAACTCGCCGAGGCGCGGAGCGATGCCGATGACCACGCGGCCGACGTCCTTGACCAGCACCGGGGTGCCGTTGTGCACCGCCAGCACCACGTTGCCGATGTCCTGCAAGGTGCCGAGCCTGCCCTCGCCGCGCACGTAATAGAACTGGCCGCCTTGCGAATAGAAGCCGCCGCCGGCGTTGGCGTTGTTGGCGGCCAAGGCGCTCTGCACCTGCAGTACCGACAAACCGGCTGCCGCAATCTTGGTCGGGTCGAGCAGCACCTGGTATTGCATCGTGCCCCCGCCAAAGCCCGAATCATCCGCGACGCCCGGAACGGATCTGAATTGGGGCTCGACGGTCCAGTCCTCGATGGTCTTCAGTTGCATCGCCGAGCGGTCGGGGCTTTGCAGCACGTAGCGGTATATCAGACCCGACGGCGAGGAGAGCGGCGAGACGGACGGCGCCACCCCGTCCGGCAGACTGAGCCCGGTGAGCCGGTTGAAAACCCGCTGGCGCGCGAAATAGTCGTCCGTGGCGCCGTGAAACGTGAGGATGACGTCGGACAATCCGTACAGCGAGATCGAACGGGTCGCGGCCGTCCGCGGAACGCCGTTCATCGCTCTTTCGATCGGCACCGTGATCAGCCGTTCGACTTCCTCGGCGGCGTGTCCGGGCCATTGCGTGATGATCTCGACCATGGGCGGCGAAAGATCCGGATAGGCGTCCACCGGCAGGCGGTAGAGCGCCCGCGCACCCGCGCCGACCAGGACGAGCGTCATCAGGACCACGAGAAAGCGCTGCTGCAGCGAGGCGGCCACGACCCGGTTCATGATCGAGGCGGTTCGCGGCGTCGATTCGCTCGGCGGCGGATCGGCGCTCATTGATTTTGCATGAATTGCACGAAGATCGCGCCTTCGACCACGATCCGCTCGCCGGCCCGCAGACCCGCGGCGATGTCATAGCGGTCGCCGTCCCGATAACCCAAGGTCACCGCACGCCGCGCGAAGCTGCCGTCGCTTTGCCTGGTGTAGACAAACGGCAGATTCTCCGCATCCCGCAAAATCGCCGAGGTCGGCACCAGCAATCCGCTGCTTTGCCGGCGCGAGTGGATCAGGACGCGGACATACATCTGCTTTTTCAGAAAACCCCTCGGATTGTCGACCACCACCCGCACGGCCACCGAACGCGTGTCCGGATCCACCTGCGCCGCGATGTTGGTCACCGTTCCGGAGAAGTTGTTGGCGGCGATGCCGGTCAGCACTTCGGCAGGATCGCCGAGGCGGACCGCGGCGAGGTCGGCGCCGAAAATATGCGTCATGACCCAGACGCGCGAGAGATCGGCGACCGTAAAGCACGGCGTGACGCCGGCCTGCAGAATTTCGCCGGGAGTGATCAGCTTCTGCACCACGGTACCGGCGATCGGCGAGCGAATCATGCCCTCGAGCCGCGGCATCGGCCGGCCACGGCGAATATCCCGGATGGCCCCTGGATCGACGTTCAGCGAGACCAGCGCTTGCAGGGCGGCGTCGCGGTCGGCCTCGGCGTTGACGGCGTCGGTCTCGGCCTGCTCCTCCTCGCGCCGCGCAACGCCTCGATGCTCGAGAAGATCCTTGTCCAAGTCGGCAAGCCGGCGGGCGGTGCGGGCGGTGGCGAGCGCCTTGCGATAGGTGCTGACGGCGGCCGCGAAATCGGCCGAATCCACCACCGCCAACGGCGCGCCCTTCGCGACCTGTTCGCCGGCCGAGGCGAGCAGCCGCGATACCGGGCCGGAGAAGGGCGCCAACACGCTGGTCGCCCGATCGTTGTCGAAGTCGACCACCCCGGTGGCTGCAACCGTCTTGCGGAACTTCGCCGCCACGACGACGACGAGGTGGATATGCCGGCGCTGCGCCGCGCTCAGCGTCACATCGCCGGCGGTGACCGGCGCCGCGCGTGCCGCAGGCTTGGGCGAACAGCCGGCGAACGGCGCGGCCAGCGCCGCGCCGAGGAGGGCAAGGGCGAGCGGGCGCAGACCTCGGCGCCGAGGCGCCGCGCGCGGCACCAGCAATGACGATTCACGGTGCATGTTAATCCTCGGCTAAATCCTTGCGATGCCACCAGCCGCCGCCAAGCGCCTGAAACAATGCCGCCGTATCGGCGTAGCGATTCGCCTGCGCTTGCACGAGGTTGATCCTGGCGAGCTGATAGGACTGTTCCGCGCCCAAAAGAGAAAGGTAGCCGCTGTAGCCGTCGTGCAATTGGCGACGCGACAAATTCAACGTCACCTTGGCGGCGGCGGCGGCAGTCGCGGCGGCCCGCAAGCCCGTTGCATCCTGCTGAAGCGCGTTCAAGGTGTCGGCGACATTCTGCACGGCGGTCAGGACGGTGCCGCGATATTGTTCGGCCGCCTCCAGGTAGGCGGCCTTGGCGGCGCGCTCCTGGTGCAGCAGCGTCCCGCCTTGGAAAATAGGCGCCGTGAGCGCCCCGCCCAAACTCCAGAAACCGGTGCCCGAGGAGAACACCTGGTCGATGGCGAGCGCCGTGCTGCCCGCATCCGCGGTGAGCTCGATATTCGGCAGCCGGTTGGCGATGGCGATGCCGATCGCCGCGCTCGCCGCGTGCATGTTCGCCTCGGCCTGGCGCACGTCCGGGCGCTGCGCCACCAGTTTCGACGGCAGGCTCACCGGCAGTTCCGCCGGCAATTGCAGGCTCGACAAAGTGAAGCGTTCCGCCGGCGCCTGGTTCGGAAACCTGCCCGTCAACGCCGCCAGAAGATCGTGCAGCTGCGATCGTTGCTTGAGGAGCGGCGGCAGCGTGGCGGCGACTTGCGCGAGCTGCGATTCCTGCGCGGCCACATCGAGCCGGCTGGCATAGCCCTTGGCGAATTGGTATCGCAGGATTCGCAGCATGCGGGAGTTGCCATCTATCAGCTCGCGGGTCGCGTCGATCTGCATCCGCACCGCGCCCTCCTGAATCGCCGCGACCACTACATTGGCGGTCAGCGTCGTATAGGCCGCGATCATCTGGAAGCGCACCGCCTGCTCCTGCGCCTTCGATGACTCGGCGGTGCGGCGGTTCAGGCCGAACACGTCGGGCACATAAGAGACGCTGACTTGCGGGGTGAAAAGATTGAACTGAAACTCGCTGGAGACGGTCGGGTAGTTCGGCACCGGTGCGAGCAAGTCCGATTGCCTCTGGCGGCTCGCGGAGAAAGCGCCGCTGACGTGGGGGAAATAGGCGCCCCGTTGCGCCAGGAAGTTTTCCCTTGCCGCCGACAGCGCCGCCTGCGCCGCCTTCAGATCGGGGTTGCTCTCGAGCGATCGTTCGATCAGATCATCGAGCGCTTTGCAGTGAAACAGAGTCCACCAGTCCGCCGCAATGTCGCGTCCTGCGGCGAAGCGCTGGGCATTGCCGCCGGCGACGCCCGGGGCGGCGACCGTCGCTTGCAGCGCAGCCGACGTATAGCCGGCGATCTGCGGAGCGGCGGGCCTCTTGAAATCGGGCCCGACCGCGCAAGAGGCCAGCAAGGTCAGGGCGAGCGCCGCGGCGACACGCGGCGTGCGCATCGGCGAGGCAGCGGCGCCCGGCGAGGCTCGCCTCGCGTTCTCATCCAATGCGTTCATGCGTACGTGTTCAAAAATCGGACCTGAAAGCGCGACGGCGCGATCTGCCGGCGCGAGTTGGGGCATCCCGCCTGCGACCGCTTGACTTCGACTCGCTGCGATCAGAAAAGTTGCAACTGCCGGCCGCGCGCGCCGCTAGGCGAACAACCGGTATGCGCCGTAGAGCGCCGCCGCGGCGGCCGCGGCGGCCGCGAGGGTCGCCGCCAGCGTGAGGTACGCTCCGCGCATGACGCCGCGGATCGACAGTTTGATCGCTGCGCGGTCATTGAGGTTCGGGAATTCGTTGTTCGGTACCTCGAGCCCGAGAAAGGCGCATAGCGGCGCCCAGCCGTCGGTGACCTTGAAGATCAGCAGCTTTTCCGGGGGCAGCGCCGCTTTGACCTCATCGATATGGGCGTGGTAGCGGTCGATGGCCCGGGCCTTGTCCGGCATCGTTCCCTGCAGGGACCGTTGCCAAATGAGCTTGCCGGAAAGGTCGCCAAATTTGCGGCCGAACGGCGTCAGCCATTGCAAAATCTTCCATTGCCAGAGCGTTTCGGTGAAGTAAATCGTATCGATCGTGCTTTCATACCAGGCCTCGGCGCCGCGCGGATGCAGGGTCAGGATGACCTTGGCATCGGGGTATGCGCCGACCAATTCGCGCCACACGCAACAGCCGGGATTGTCGACGGTCGCGGTGTATTTTGCGAAGACTTGCTGCCACGCATGCGGCGTGCCGGGCGGTGAATTCGCCACGCCGCGCCAGAAATCCAGATGCGATTTGTTCGCCTTGTTGATGAGGACTTCCCGCATGTGGTAGCAGGGAAAGCCGAGTTGATTGAGCGCGGCGAACGTCGACCAGGTGCCGGTTCTGCCAAAACCGGCGCCGATGATTTTCAATGCCATCGTCTCTCGCTTGCTGCCCGAAGGAACGCTGCAACGAGCGCAGAGCATACACGATTGCCGGCGGCGTTCGCGCGCGGGCGCCGCGCGGGTTTCGCATTCCGCGGGGATCCACCTGGACTCGCCGCGCAGCGCGGGCGTATCCTCGGCGCGGGCTGCGCGCGCCTTGCCCGCGGCCGAGACCGCAACTCGATAGTCTCGATGTTTTGCAGGGAATTTCGACGCCATGAGAAACGAGTTCGCCGGTCATGCACTCGCCGTACTGCTTGCCGCGGCAAGCGCCGTGCCGCCGCTTGCGCAGGCGGCGGCCGCTAACGGCGCGAATTACCTGCGTGTCGATGACCTCTCCGGTTGCACGGCCGATCCGGCCGCCTCGACCACGGTGCCCGGCTGGATTGCGATCGAAGGCAGCCCGGCACTGCGTTGCCCGTCCATGACGGGGTTCGCGACGCCGGGATCGGCCTCGATCGAGCCCGGACTCATCTCCAGCGGTCCTTACGGTTCGGCGGCTCTCGAACGCAGCGTCGCGCTCGGCGGCGACGCGGCGGCGATCGACCGCGGCGCCGCGCTCTACAGGCTATCGGCATGGTTCGGCACGGAGGGGTCGGGCCGCGCGCGGGCGATACTGACGCTGATCTTCCGCGACGCCGCCGGACGCCCGCTTCCCGGCTCCGTGCGCCGCGACGGCCCCGCCGGCGTCGGCGGCGCGCCGCGGCGCGTGTTCGCCGCGCGCGCCGCGAGCGGCACGATCCCGCGCGGCAGCCGATCGATCGGCGTCGTGCTGCGCTTCATCAACACGGATGCCCCGCATGACACCGCCTATGCGGATCGGCTGAGCCTGACGCTCTGGCCCGAGCTCGAGCCGCAGCCGCCGTCGCCGCCGCCATCGACGATCCCGCGGTTCGATCACGTGTTCCTGATCCTCATGGAGAACACCGACTACCGGCAGGTCATCGGCGATGCGAAGGATGCGCCGTTCATCAACGGGCTGGCCGGCCGCGGCACGCTGCTCGCCAGGTACAGCGGCGTCTATCATCCGAGCGACGAGAATTATCTGGCGATCGCCAACGGCGATGCGGCGGTGCGCGGTGCGGCTTATTTTCCGAACATCCACCTCGCGGTACGCCACCTCGGCGATTCGATCGAAGCGGCCGGCAAGACGTGGAAAGCCTACGAACAGGGCATGGGCAGCGCCTGCAACACGACGATCCGGTACGACAAGTACTACGAGCCGGACGATGCCCCGTTCGTCAACTACACGAACGTGATCGGCGACGCCAAGCGTTGCCGGGCCCATCTGTTCGACACGGCGCAACTCGCGATCGACCTGAAATCCGCGGCCGCTACGCCGAATTTCGCGTGGATCGCCGCCGACGACTATGACGACGGCGAAGTTTCGGGCAACGGCTCGCCGGCGAGCCTGCGCGTTCAGGACGGATGGCTGCGGCGAACATTGCAGCCGCTGTTCGCGTCGCCCGCCTGGCGCGAGCAGCGCTGCCTGTTGATTTTGACCTGGGACGAGTCGGATTCGACGCGCGACAATCACATCGCGGCGATCCTGGTCGGCTCGAGGGGATCGGTGCGAGCCGGCTTCGTCAGCGAGGTTCGTTATGATCACTACAGCGCGGCGCGGACGATCGAGGCGGCGCTCCGGCTGCCGAGCCTGACCGCCAACGATAAATTCGCAAGGCCCATCAACGATGCCTTCGTGCGGCGCCGGAACTGAGGCCATGGAAAAACAGGAAATTCGCGCCGTCGGCTCGCTTGCCGCGGTGTTCTCGTTGAGGCTCCTCGGCCTTTTCATGATTTACCCGGTGTTCGCCGACTATGCCCGCCATTTGTCGGGCGCGACGCCGTACAAGACGGGGCTGGCGCTCGGCATCTACGGCCTGAGCCAGGGACTTTTGCAGATTCCCTTCGGCCTGCTGTCGGACAAGATCGGGCGCAAAACCATGATCGTTCTCGGCTTGCTGATCTTTGCATTCGGCAGCGCCGTCGCCGCGACCTCGACCTCGATCGACGGCGTCATAGCCGGCCGCGTGCTGCAGGGCGCGGGGGCGATCGGCTCGGTGATCCTCGCGCTGGTGGCGGACCTGACCAGCGAGGAGAGCCGCACCAAGGCGATGGCGATCGTGGGCATCACGATCGGCATGTCGTTCATGGTGGCGTTGGTGGCGGGACCGCTGCTCGCCGGCGTCGTCGGCGTGTCCGGGATTTTCTGGCTCATGGCCGGCCTCGCGCTGGTCGCCATTGCGGTCACCGAGTTCATCGTGCCGCGCCCGCGGATCTTGCGCGTGCATCGCGATGCGGAAACGGTGCCGGCCATGCTGGGATCGATATTGCGCAACAAGGAACTGCTGCGCCTGGATTTCGGCATCTTCGCGCTGCACGCCATGCTGACCGCGAGTTTCCTGGTGATGCCGGCGCTGCTGCATGCGAGGCTCCACGTGAACAGCCACAGCCAGTGGATCGTTTATCTTCCGGTGCTGGCGGTCTCGGTCGTGGTGATGGTGCCGGCGATCATCGTCGCCGAGAAGTACCGGCGCATGAAGAGCGTATTCGTCGGAGCCGTTGCCGCGCTCGCGGCAAGCCAGTTCATGCTCGCCGTCGGCAAAGACGATGTCTACGTCGTGCTCGCGGCCATCACGCTGTTTTTCTCGGGCTTCAACGTCATGGAGGCGAGCCTGCCGTCGCTCGTGACCAAGACCGCGCCGTCCGAGGCCAAGGGGACCGCCGCCGGAATTTATTCAAGCTCGCAGTTTCTCGGCATCTTCGTCGGCGGCATCGTCGGCGGCTGGATACACCAGGCCGCGGGCAGCGCCAGCGTATTCGCGTACGCGGGGGGGCTCGGGCTGCTGTGGCTGCTGGTCGCGGCGACGATGAAGCAGCCGAGCCATCTGACCACGCGCCTGATTCGCATCGGCGAGAACCGGGCCGTCGACGCCGAACGGCTCGCCGCCGGCCTGCGCAAAGTGCCCGGAGTGGCCGATGCCGTGGTGGTCGCCGACGAAGGGCTCGCCTACCTCAAGGTCGATTCCAGGACTTTCGACGCCGCCATGGCGCAGGCGCTCGCCGGCGCCGAGCTCTAGCCGCGGACCCGCTGAAAATCTCTGGAACGCAGCATCGCCGGCACGATGCCGAGACGCACGACGAAGTCGCCGAAGCTCTCGCCCGCCAGCCGCTCGGCCGCATAGCGGCGCAGCAGCGGCTGCAGCGCCTCGAGAATGGCCTGTTCGCCGATGTTTTCGCGGTACAGCGCGTTCAGCCGATCGCCGCTCGCGCTTGCGCCGAGGTATAGATTGTAGTGGCCCGGCGCCTTGCCGACGAGCGCGATCTCGGCGAGGTAGGGGCGGGCGCAGCCGTTCGGGCAGCCGGTCATGCGCATGCTGATGCGCTGGTCCGCGAGCCCTGCCGCAGCGAGGATCGCGTCGATTTTGTCGAGCAACGAGGGCAGGTAGCGCTCGCTCTCCGCCATTGCGAGAGCGCAGGTCGGCAGCGCGACGCAGGCCATGGAATTGCGCCGCAGGCCGCTCGGCGCGGCGCCGTCGCCGATGCCGTGCTCGCGCAGGATCCGCTCGATCTGCGGCCGGGCCTCGGCGGAAATTCCGGCGACGATGACGTTCTGGTTGGTCGTCAATGCGAACATCGCGGGGTGCGCGCGCGCGATCGCCCGCAGTCCGGACAGCAGCCGGCGTCCGGGAAAATCCGCGACGCGGCCGTTCTCGACGAACACCGTGTAGTGGCACAGTCCGTCGTCGCCCCGATGCCAGCCGGCGGCGTCGCCCGAGGACTCGAAGCGGAATTCGCGCGCGGGCTCGAGCCGCGTGCCGAGGCGCCGAGCCAGCTCCTCGGCGAACCAGCCGACGCCGCGGTCCTCGATCGTGTATTTGAAGCGCGCGTGCGCGCGGTCCTTGCGGTCGCCGTAGTCGCGCTGAATGGCGACGGTGTGCTCGGCGACGGCGAGCGCATCGCGCGGCGCGCAGAATCCCGCTACGTCGGCGACGCGCGGAAAGGTGTCCGGCGCGTTGTGGGTCATGCCCATGCCGCCGCCGACCGTCACGTTGTAGCCGGCCAGTCGACCGCCCTCGACAATGGCGATGAATCCGAGGTCATGCGCGAACACGTCGACGTCGTTCTGCGGCGGCACGGCGATCGCGATCTTGAATTTTCTCGGCAGATAGGTTCGCCCGTACAGCGGCTCTTCGTCGGCGACTTGCCCGTCCGGTTGCTCGCCGAGAAATATTTCACGGTACGCGCCGGTGCGCGGCAGCAGGTGCGCGCCGATGCGCCGGGCGAGCTCGCTTGCGGCGGCGTGCGTCGCCGACTGCAGCGGATTGGCGCTGCTGATGACGTTGCGGTTGACATCGCCGCAGGCCGCGAGCGTGTCGAGGCCGGTGGCGACGATCGCCCGCACGTGCTTCTTCAGGTTGCGCTTGCGCACGCCGTGGAACTGGAACGTCTGGCGCGTCGTCAAGCGCAGCGTGCCGTCGGCCGTCTCGCCGGCGAGCGCGTCGAGCGCCAGCCACTGCGCCGGCAGGCACACGCCTCCCGGCATGCGCACCCGCACCATGAACTGGTAGCGCGGTTCGAGCTTGGCGCGCCGCCGTTCCTCGCGCAGATCGCGATCGTCCTGCTGGTAGACGCCGAAAAATTTCGTCAGCTGCGTGTCCGCTTCATGCAGCGCACCGGTCAGCGGGTCGGCGAAGCCCTCCTGGAGCGTGCCGCGCAGGTAGCGGCTGGCGTCCTTCAGGCGCTCGTTCGGGTGCAGCTCCTCGAGCGGACGCGACAGATCGGCGCGGCGCTCGATCTTCTCCATCAGTACACGTCCCGCTGGTAGCGCCGTTGCCGTTGCAGCTCCAGCAAGTACCCCGGCGCCTGCTGCGGGCTCCTGCCGCCGTGGCGCTCGATGACCTCGAGGAGCGCGCGCTGCACGTCGGCAGCCATGCGCTCGGCGTCGCCGCAAACGTAGAGATGCGCACCCTCCTCGAGCCAGCGCCACAGCAGGGCGCCCCGCTCGATCATGCGCTGCTGCACGTAAGCCTTGGCGGGCTGGTCGCGCGAGAAGGCGACGTCCATGCGGGTAAGTAGCCCGCGCTTGCGCCAATCGAGCCACTCCGCCTGGTAGAGAAAATCGGCTTCGAACGAGCGATCGCCGAAGAACAGCCAATGGCGGCCGCTCGCGCCGTGCGCCGCTCGCTCGGCGAGGAATGCGCGAAAGGGCGCGATCCCCGTTCCCGGGCCGATCATGATGATCGCCGCCGCCGGATCCGCCGGCAGGCGGAAGGCCGGATTGCGGTGCAGGTATACCGGCACCGTGGCATCGTCCCCGGCGAGGCCGGCGAGATGCCCGGAGACCATGCCGCGGCGCCTGCGTTCGAGCGCCGAGTACTCGACGACGCCGACGGTCAGGTGCACCTCCTCGGGCGTCGCCCGTTGACTCGAGGCGATCGAATACAGCCGTGGAGCGAGCGGCCGCAAAAGGCTCGTGAACGCCGCCACATCGAGCGCGCCGACGGGGTGTTCCGCGACCAGGTCGTCGAGGTGCCGAGCGCGTACCCAGCGTGCCAGTTCTAAGGCGTCGCCGTTCAGCCGCGCCGCGAGCGCAGCGCCGCCGGTCGCCTGCGCGTAGCGGCGCAGGAACTGCGAGGTGATCGGGCCGATCTCGTAGCGTTGCGCCAGGGCCTGATGCAGGGGCATCGTGGTCTGCGCATCGACGTCGACCGGCGATTCGCGATCGAACGGCAGGCGCTCGAGCAAGGCCTGCACGTCCGCGGCGCGGTTGTGCGCAATGATGCCGAGCGCGTCGCCGGGCTCGTAACGCAAGCTCGCTCCTTCGAGCGACAGCTCGATATGACGCACATCTTTCGTCGACCCGGCCGCCGTCAGACGCTGGTTCGCGAGCAGCGGCGCGAGAAACGGGTTCTTACGCGTGTGGGCATTGGCTACGGTCGCCGGGGGCCGATCGGCCTCGCCGGCCTCGAAGCGCGCAGCCGCGGGCGCCGGCGGCTCGATGCGCGCAGCGGACGCCGCCGGCCCGATGCGCTCCACCAAGCCTTCGATCCAGCGTCGCGCCGGCAGTTCGAAATCGACGTCGCAATCGCTGCGCGGCTGCAGCCGTTCGGCGCCCAGGAACTCGAGGCGCGCGTCCAATTGCCGGCCGGATTCGCAAAATTGCTCGTAGCTCGAATCGCCGAGGGCGAGCACCGCGTAGCGCAGATGGCCGAGGCGCGGCGCCTTGCGGCCGTTCAGCAGCTCGAACAGCGGTACGGCCCGCTCCGGCGGCTCGCCGTTGCCGTGAGTGCTGACCACGGCGAGCAGGATCCGCGCCTCCTGCAGGTGGCTCTTGCGGCATTCCAACATGTCGATCAGCGTGTGGCGCACGCCGCGCTCCGCGAGACGTTCGACGATTTGCCGCGCCAGACGCTCCGAGTTGCCCGTGTGGGAGCCGAACAACACGGTCACCGCCGCCGGGCCGCCCGCATGCGCCGCCGGCAGCGTTGCGGCGGCCCAGGAATCCACGGGACGCCGTTCCGGCCCCATGATTGCCCGCAGATTGCTGTTCATGGTCCGGACCTTACACATCCGCCTTCGGCGGATGAAGAATTCATTGCTTCTAAGCATATGCGCGTTGGGTATGATCGCCCGCCAATGGCTGGTGGCGACGCTGCCCGCCATTGCGCTGCTCGGCGATAGGGCGTCGCCGGATAGCGCAACCTGAGGAAACTACGGCCTCTGGTAGTAGCACGACGCCGCTGCCTAGACTGGCGCAGTTTTTGACGTGGACGTCGCGCGCCGCATGCTCAGCCCTCGATCCCGCTTACCGCAGCCGCCCTCTGCAGAAGGCTTTCTGCGCGCCGCTTGTCTTTGCGCCGGGCTCCTTTTCGCGGCGGTGCCTGCGGCGGGCGGAGAACTCGACGACGTCGTCATCACCGCGACGCGCATTCCGGAAACCGTCGCACGGATTCCCGCCGACGTCGCCGTCGTCTCCGGCAGTGAAATCGCGGCCCGGGGCGCGGCCGACATGGCCGGTGCGCTCAGCCTGGTGGCGGGAGTCGAGGCGCCGGCCGGCGGCGATGCCGGGCCGTCGAGCGCCGTGCCCTCCTTCTGGGGACTGCATGAATTCGACGCGTTCTTGCTGGTCGTCGATGGCGTTCCCTGGGGCGGGGCCTTCAATCCGGCGATCAGCACGCTCGATTTTACGGACGTCGAACGCATGGAAGTGCTGAAGGGCGCCGCCCCCGTGATGTACGGCGCGACCTCCTTCGTCGGCGTCGTCCAGCTGATCCATTTCCCGGCGGGCGAGGCCGCCGACGCGGCGGATCTCGCCTACGGCGAGTACGGCTCGGTGCGCGGCTCGGCCTCGCTCGCGCTGCCGCGAGTCGGCGGCTTGCGCCAGTCGCTCGCGATCGACGGACGCAACCTGGGTTTTACGGATGCCCGCGAGAATGTCTCCAACGAGCGAATCCTGTATCGCGGCGCGCTCGACTTCGGCGGCGGCACCATGCGAATCGATGCCGACGTCACGCGCGTGCGGGATGTTCCGCCGAGCCCGGTGCTGCGCGTCGGAACTTCGTTGGCGGCGATTACGCCGGTCGATGCCAACTTCAATCCCGCGGATGCGCGGATCGATGAAGATGAATATCACCTCGACATCGGCTATACGCGGCCGACGCCGTTCGGAGCCTGGGCGACGCTCGCTTCCTACGCCTATTCGAAAATCGCCGACGTGCGCGCGTTCCTGCACCCGGATTTAAGCGGCACGGCGGACTCGCAAAATCAGCGCCGCCGCATCGGCGACGGCTACTTCGATACCCACCTGACCCATGTCGAGGGCCGCGATCTGACGCTGATCGGCGGCGCCGATCTACTCTATGGCCTTGGCCGACAGACGAGCCTGAACGGCAACAGCGGCTATACGGTGCCGCTCGACGGTTCGCAGCTGCCGCCGCCGACCTCGGCGATACCGGTCACGGAGGTGGGCAGGCTCGACGACCGGCGGGTGTTCGCCGGGCAATACGCGCAGATCGATTGGCGGCCGGCGGCACGCTGGGATGTCGTCGGCGGCCTGCGCCTGAACGAAGCCTACGAGCACAAGAATTCGAGCGATCTCATTCTGCCGACGCCGCTGCTTGCGCCGACGCCGCAGCCGGCATCGGCTCGCGTCGCCAAGACGATGATCCGGCCGACCGAGACCTTGGGCGCGAGCTACCGCGCCTGGGTCGACGGCAAGGACGAAGCGGTCATTTATGCGGACGTCCGCAATGCCTTCAAACCGGCCGCCGTCGATTTCGGTCCCGACTACACGCCCGCTCTGTTGAGCCCCGAGACGGCGCGCAGTTACGAGGCCGGGCTGAAGGGCACGGCCGCCGGCGGCCGGGTGGATTATCAGGCGGAACTCTTTCTGATGGACTTCAACAATCTCGTGGTCGCGACCAGCTCCGGCGCGCTCGCCAATGCCGCCGGCGAGAGACTCGAGGGCATCGAGGCCGACGGACGCTACCGCATCGCCTCCCACCTCACGCTCGCCGCGACCGCCGCGTACCATGAGGCGAGGTTTTCGCGGTACCTCTTCTTCAACGGGGCATCGACCGTCGACGTCGCCGGCCGGCAGCTGCCGCTGTCGCCGCAGGTGCTTGCTTCGGCCGGGATTCTCTACACGCCCGCTCATGGCCTCGATGCGACGGCCGTCGTCCGCTATGCGGGGCGGCGTTATCTCGACGAGCAGAACATCGCGCCGCTCGGCGGCTACACGACGCTCGATGCCACCCTAGGCTACGCGTGGGGCCGCTATCGGATCACGCTGCAGGGGACGAACCTCGCGAACCGGCGGCCACCGGTGACGGGCAGCGAGTTCGGCAGCCAGTCGGTCTATCTGTTGCCGGCGCGGATGACATGGCTCGACGTCGGCTATTCTTGGCGCTGAGGTCCTCGAGCGGGCGGCGGGTCAATGCCCGCAGGCGACCAGGGCCTCGATGCACCGATGGATCGGCGCATAGAGCGGCAGCGCGGCGAGCGGGATCGACAGCGCACAGAGCGCCAGACGCTTGAGCCCATCGGTGCGGCCGGCGGCGGGCGCAGGCGCGAGCAGCCTCTGCACACGGCCTTCGACATCATCCAAGGCGGCGGCCATGCCGAGCGCAGTGAGCGGCCGATCGACGGCGCTCGAGATGCGCGCCACCTTGATGATTGCCGATGCCAGTTCGATGCGTTTACGGCGGTCGCTGCCGGCGGCGCGTTCGTCCGCGGCGAATTCGGCGGCCGCCCGCCAACGCTTTTCCAGGGCGGCGCCCTGCGGCGCCCAGGCGAGGGCGTCCGGACTCGCGACCAGCAACAGGAGCTTCAAATTGTCGCGCACCGACAGGTGTGCGGTTTCATGCGCGACGATCTGGCGAAACTCCTCGCGGGTGCAGGCGGCAACGACGCGTTGCGCCGCGATGATTCGCGGCTGCCAGCCGCCGACGATGGCGACGATGGGTGCGGCGATGTCGACGATCTCGACCTCGCCCGCGCCTGCGGCCCGCCAGCGGCCGGCCGGCGCGATGCTCTGCAACAGCCGCCGCGCGGCGATCCAGGCGCGCGATCCGCGGCGCACCGCGTCGCCTAGAATCAGCGATGCGAGCAGCGCGAGCGCGACGATCAAGGGCCCGACCGCTTCGCTCTCCTGCCGCGGTTCGTATGCCAGGAACACCGGCAGTACCACGGTCAGGACGAGCAGCACCGCGCCGCCGGCGGGCAGCAGGCGCATCGCGAGAAGGCCGCTCGAACTTTCGATCGTCCGCCCCAGCCCCGCGCGCCATGCGACGGCGACGGCGACCGACAGCAATACGCTCGTCAACGCGTAGAACGAGAACAGCACCAGACCGAGCGTCGCCGCGAAGCTCATGGGTTCCCGCTCTTCAGCCGCGAGCGCTCGGCCTGCACGAGGGCGTCCAGTTCATCGAGAAGGGCGGCGTCTTTGCGGCCGACCGCGCTCACCAGAGTGGAAAGTATCGCCGTGCTGGCGTTTACGGCCGTCAGTAGATTGGCGACCTGTCCGGACAGCCGTTCGCGCAGCAGATCATCGCGCGAGCAGCGCGGCTCGTAGGCGAACGCACGTCCGTGCCGGCGGCGCACGAGCAGCCCCTTGCGGTACAGCCGATCGAGGGTGGTCATCAGCGTCGTGTAGGCGAGTTGCGGGAAGGCGGACCGGACATGGCGCACCGTCAGCGCGCGTTGCTCGTCCCAGAGCAATTCCAGCACCTTGGTTTCGAGGGGCCCGGCGAGCGGCCGCGGCGGCATCATCGGCGATCGCCGGCCGCCGGCTCGACGTAGATGGCGATGCCGTTGCCGGCTTTGATCGTGACATTGCCTTCGAAGCCGAAACCCGCACCGTACGCCGTGTTTCCGGATGCGCTCGCTTGGCCAAAGCCGGTGCCGATGGAGCCGGCGGATTCATCGCCGACGCCCTGCAGCAGGATGCCGTTGGCGCCGAGCTTGGCGGCCTCTTCCTTCAGGCGTTTGATGACGACGTCGGTCTTGCCTTGCGCGGTGATCGCAAAGCCGCCGCGGCTCGAGGTGTCGAGCAGCGCGATCTCCTCGTACTTGGCGGCCGGCGGATGGAAATAGATCTGCACCATGTCGGGTGAAATCGGCGCTCTAGCCCTGCCGATCATCACGTGGCTGGTCGCGCAGGCGCACAGGGCGCAAGCCGCGAGGACGATTACAAACCTCAGGCTCGAGGTACGCATCCATTGTCTCCATTAACGCAGCGCTGCGCCTATTTGCGATCCTGCAGCGGCGCCATTGACCCGTCGATGGTACATCAGTGCGCGCTGCCGCGGCTATGCGCCTGATTCGAGCCGCGCGTCGGCCGCCGCCGGGACGATTTTCCGGTCACGCCTCGATCAGTCCGTGGCGAATCGCGATCAGCGTCAGGTCCGATTGGGTGACCGCAGCGAGTTTCTGTTTGATGTTGTAGAGGTGCGTGCCGACGGTCGATGCGGACAGCTTCAAGTCCTGGGCGATGCGCTGCACGGTCGCGCCGCGCGCCAGCCGGACGAACACCTCGAATTCGCGCTCCGAGAGCCGGTCGACCGGCGACTGCGCGGCGCCGTCGAATTCCGCCAGCGCGAGCTTTTGCGCGACGCCGGCGTCGAGATAGCGGCGGCCGGCCGCGACCTGCGCAATGGCGTCGAGCAGGGCTTCCGGGGCGCTGCGTTTCGACAGAAATCCGAGCGC
Source organism: Steroidobacteraceae bacterium (assembly GCA_035531435.1). Classification (GTDB taxonomy): domain Bacteria; phylum Pseudomonadota; class Gammaproteobacteria; order Steroidobacterales; family Steroidobacteraceae; genus Bog-1198. Next base: position 102,079 of record DATKSW010000010.1, read on the forward strand.
GCCTTCCTGCAAGGCGTGGCGGACGTGCGCCGCGTCGTCGTGGGCCGACAGGGCGAGCACCCGAGCCTGCGGATCGTGGGCGCGAATGCGCCGCAAGGCCTCGAGGCCGCCCATCCCGGGCATCGCCAAATCCATGACGACGACGTCGGGCTTCAGTTCGAGATAGCGCTGGCACCCCGATTCGCCGGATTCGGCCTCGCCGATGACCGACATGTCGGCGCGCGATTGCAGCAGCAGCCGAAACCCCGTGCGCACCACCGCGTGATCGTCGATCAAGAGGACGCGAATCATGCGGTGGCGTTCAAAGGAATCTCGGCGCGCAGGCGCACTCCGGTGGCCGCGCGATTGCCGACTTGAAAGACGCCGCCCAAGGCGGCAACGCGCTCCGCCAATCCGCGCAGCCCAAAATGACCGGGCCGCGCCCATTCGGCCGGCAAACCGATGCCATCATCGTCGATGGTCACCACAATCCGTTCCGCGTCGGCTTGCACCTCGATATCGATGCGCGAAGGCTTGGCGTGGCGCAGCGCGTTGATCAGGCCCTCCTGGACGAGACGGTAAATCGCCAGCGTGACGCTCGGGCCGAGATCGGCGGGAAGGCTCTGGCGCAGCGCGAGGAGGATCGACGGATGGCGGCGCTGCCAATCGCGCACCAGGTTGTCGAGCGTTGCGGTGAGCCCCATCGTATCCAGCGACAGCGGCGCGAGCCGCGGAATCAGCCCGTGCATCGCGTCGTACAGACGCGCCGCCTCGTCGGAGATCATGCGCGCGACGTCGCCGGTCGCCTTGTCGCGGGCACCCCCTTGAGTGGCGATCGCGAGCGCCAGGCTGCGGATCGCGGTGACCGATTGGCCGAACTCGTCGTGCAGCTCGTGGGCGATCAAGCGCCGCTCCTCTTCGACGCGCTGGTCCGCCAAGGACGCCAATTCACGGCGTTGCTCGAGGCGCGTCTCGGCATCGCGCGCCTGGCGTTCGACCTGCACCTTGTCCTCGACCGCCTGCGCCATGCGGTTGAACGACTTTTCGATCGCGTGCGCCTCGACGCCCGCGAGCCGCGGCAGACGGAAGCCGAGATCGCCCTGCTGTATCCGCTCGAGCCCATCGGTGATGACCGGGAAGGGCCGCAGCATTCTCGCGACCGACCAGAACGCGAGGCCGTTGACGACGACCAGCATGATCGCCGCGAACGTGGCGAGCTTGGTGACGTTGTCCCAGGCATCGAGTACGGCGCGCGAGGGCTGCGCCTGGACGATCATCCGCAAACCGCCGCGAAGCACGAAGGTGGTCTTCGGCGCTTCAGGCGCGAGCAGGTGGGAAAACCATGCCGGCGCGTTGCGCCCGGCCTTGTAGGTGGCCGGCGGCGACTTGTAGAGCACCGCGCCGGAGGCGGACAGCAGATAGATCTCGTTGGCGCGGATCCTGCCGAGGTGCTGCAGGAATTGCAGCACCATATCCGGTCCGCCGAACACCGAATATATTTCGGCGAGCCTTCCCAGGAAGTGCGAGGCGACGACGTTCGCCGCCTGAATTTCCTCGCGCACGGAGTTGCGCGAGCCGTTGATCTCCGCCGAGATCAGGACGATCACGAAAGCGGCGCTCAAGCCGGCCACGACCAGGTTCAGGCGGGTCCGCAGCTTCATGGCGGCATGGTACCAGGCCAGGGTCGGCGGCGACGCCGCTCATGAAAATCATGAGCCAAGTTTCATGATGCTGCGGATCAAACGGCGCCGGCGCGGCCGCAGCATGGCGGCGCCACTCACGTAAAGGAGATTCGCTATGCAATGGGTAACCCCGCAAGCCGTTGAATTGCGGTTCGGTATGGAAATCACGATGTACGTCTACCACCGCTGACGATGCGCCGGGGCGCGCGTCCGCCGCGGCGGGCGGCGCCCCTTCTCGGCACAGCGCCCCGTCCGCCGTGAAAGTTCGCGTCTTGGGATCGGCCGCCGGCGGCGGCTTTCCGCAGTGGAACTGCAACTGCCGCAATTGCGCGGCGTTGCGCGGCGGCCGCTTGCGCGGCCGCGCCCGCACGCAGTCGTCGATCGCGGTCGCAAGCGGCGCCTCCTGGGCGCTGGTGAACGCCTCCCCGGACGTCACCGCGCAATTGCAGGCTTGTCCCGCTCTGCAGCCGGCACGCGCGCTGCGCGACACCGCGATCGCGGCGATCGTGCTCGTCGACGGCCAGGTCGATCACACCACCGGGCTTTACATGCTGCGCGAAGCGGTGAAACCCTGGCCGATCTGGTGCACCGACGGCACCTACGCCGACTTGACCAGCGGCAATCCGATCCTGCGGGTGCTCGCGCATTATTGCGGCGTCGAGCGGCGCCGCATCGACTTGGGAGGCGGCGGCTTCGCGGTCGACGGCATGCCGCGGGTACATTGGCTCGCGCTCGCCGTCGCGAGCAAGCCGGCGCCGTATTCGCCGCACCGCGATGCGCCGGTCGCCGGCGACAACATCGCGCTGCTGATCACCGATGAAGGCTCCGGCAAGCGCTTGTTGTACGCGCCGGGCCTCGCCGCGATCGACGACGGCATCTGGCGCGCGATGCAGGCCTCGGCCTGCGTGCTCATCGACGGCACGTTCTGGAGCGAGGAGGAAATGATCGAGGCCGGCGTATCGCAGAAGCGCGCCCGCGACCTCGGCCATTTGCCGCAGAGCGGCCCCGGCGGCACGCTCGAATGGCTCGAGCGCCTGCCGGCCGCCACGCGCAAGATCCTGATTCACATCAACAACACCAATCCGATCCTCGACGAGGATTCAGGTCCCGCCGCGCAGCTTGCGCGCCGCGGTATCGAGATCGCCTGGGACGGCATGGAGATCGACCTGTGAATCCCGCGCCCTGGACGAGCGCCGAGTTCGAGGCGCGCTTGCGCGCCGAGGGCCACGCCTACCATATCCATCACCCGTTCAACGTGCTGCTGAATTCGGGCGGCGCGAGCCCGCGGCAGATCCGCGGCTGGGTCGCAAATCGGTACTACTACCAGATCAGCATTCCGATCAAGGATGCCGCGATTCTCAGCAATTGCCCGGAGCGCCGCGTTCGCAGGGCGTGGGTGCAGCGGATACTCGACCACGACGGCCACGGCGACGATCCCGGCGGCATCGATTCGTGGCTGCGGCTCGCCGAGGCGGTGGGCCTTGCGCGCGAGGAAGTCGAGCGGCTGACCGGCGTGCTGCCCGGCGTGCGCTTCGCGGTCGATGCCTACGTCAATTTCGCGCGCCGCGCGCCCTGGCCCGAGGCGGTATGTGCGTCGCTCACGGAATTGTTCGCGCCGCAAATCCACAAGCAGCGCCTCGCCAATTGGCCGGGGCACTATCCGTGGATCGATCCGGCCGGCCTGCACTATTTTCAGAGCCGCATCGGCCTGGCGCGCCGCGACGTCGAGATGGGTCTGCAGGTGACGCTGGAGCGCTTCGATACGCGCGCTCTGCAGGAGCGCGCGCTCGAGGTCCTGAAGTTCAAGCTGGACGTGCTCTGGCAAATGAGCGACGCGATGGCGCTGCATTTCGGGGTGCCGGTATGAACGCGCCGGCGGTCGGCGCCGATTCGCGTCCGGCGATCGACCGCGGCTTGCGTCTGCAATGGGAGCCGGCGCAAGGCGCCTACGTGCTGCTGTACCCGGAAGGGATGATCAAGCTGAATTCGAGCGCGGGCGAAATCCTCAAGCGCTGCGACGGCGCGGCGACGATAGCCGCGATCACCGAGGATCTCGAGCGCGCGTTCGCCACCGTCGGCCTGCAGGCCGAGGTGCTGCAATTCATTGGCATGGCCGTCGGCAAGCGCTGGCTGGAGATCCTCCCTTGAGCGGCGCGGCGCCGCGGCCCGGGCCGCCGCTCTGGCTGCTGCTGGAGCTGACTTACCGCTGTCCTCTGCACTGCGTGTTCTGCTACAACCCGACGAACTTCGCGCAAATCGAGACGGAGATCGACACCGCCGATTGGATCCGCGTGCTGCGCGAGGCGCGCGCGCTCGGCGCCGTACAGCTCGGGCTGTCGGGCGGCGAGCCGCTGGTGCGCGACGATCTGCAGGCAATCGTCGCCGAGGCGCATGCGCTCGGCTTCTATACGAACCTGATCACCTCCGGAGTCGGCCTCAGCGAGGCGCGCATCGGCGCGCTGAAGACCGCGGGCCTCGATCACATTCAACTGTCGTTCCAGGACAGCACGCGGACGATGAACGACTTCCTGAGCAGCACACGCACCTTCGACTTGAAGTCCAAGGTGGCGGCGCTGATCAAGAAATACGACTACCCGATGGTCCTGAACGTCGTCCTGCACCGGCTCAACATCGATCATGTCGAGGAAATCCTGGCGATGGCGCAGCAACTCGGCGCCGAATACGTGGAGCTCGCGAACACGCAGTATTACGGCTGGGCGTGGCACAACCGCGCGGGGCTGATGCCGAGCCGCGCGCAGGTCGAGCGTGCCGAGGCGGCGACGCGAAGGTTTCGCGAAGCCGCCGGAGAGCGGATGAAAGTCTATTTCGTCGTTCCGGATTATTTCGAGAATCGGCCGAAAGCCTGCATGAACGGCTTGGGTAGAATTTTCCTGACGATAGCGCCCGACGGCACGGCGTTGCCGTGCCAGGCGGCGCGCATGCTGCCGGGAATGGAGTTTCCCAACGTGCGCGCGCTCAGCATCGAGGACATCTGGTACGACTCGCCGGCATTCAATCGCTACCGCGGCGATGCCTGGATGAAGGAGCCGTGCCGCAGCTGTCCGGAAAGAGCGCGCGACTTCGGCGGCTGCCGCTGCCAGGCGTTCATGCTGACGGGCGACGCCGCCAACGCCGATCCGGTCTGCGATCTGTCGCCCCACCACCAGCTCGTGGCCGATGCGGTGGCCCGCGCCGAAAGCCCGGCGGCCGAAGAGCAGCCGCTGCTGTTCCGTACGCCGGAAAATTCATCCAGAATGCGGCGGTGAACAAGGAATATTCGGCCGGCCGGCGATGCAGCGGCTGACGATCGTCCTGCCGGCGGCGGTCGCGGCGCAAGCGGCGATCCGTTGGTGGCTGGGGTCGCGTCAAATCCGCGCGGTGCGCGCGCACCGGCAACGCATTCCCGCGGCGTTCGTCGGCCAGATCGATCTTCTCGATCAGCAGCGCGCGGCCGACTACACGATCGCGCGCGCGCGCATCGGCCGCTCACTCGGCATCTTCGACGCCGCGCTCGTGCTGCTGGCGACCCAGGGCGGCGGCATCGCGGCCGCCGCCGCGGCATTCCAGCGCTTGGCGTGGCCCGAGCCGTGGCGCGGCACCGCGGTCGTGCTGACGGTGCTGCTCGCGATCAGGCTTGCCGCGTTGCCGTTCGCGCTCTGGCGGACGTTCGGGGTGGAGGCGCGTTTCGGCTTCAACCGCGTCTCGCCGCGGCTGTTCGCCGTCGATGCGTGCAAGCAGCTCGCGCTCGGGCTGCTGCTCGGCGCGCCGCTCGTGCTGGCGACGCTCATGCTGATGCAGAAGGCCGGCGAGGTCTGGTGGATCTCGGCATGGCTGCTGTGGGCGGGCGCGACCGTGGCGCTCGCGTGGGCGGCGCCGCGCTTCATCGCGCCGCTGTTCAACCGATTTTCACCGCTTGACGACGCGCCGCTCGAGAGGCGCGTGGCGGCTCTGGTGGAGCGCTGCGGATTCACGGCGCGCGGCGGCGTGTACGTCATGGACGGATCGCGGCGCTCCGCGCACGGCAATGCGTATTTCACCGGCATCGGCCGCAACAAGCGCATCGTCTTCTTCGACACCTTGATCGCGCGCCTCGAGCCGGTGGAAATCGAAGGCGTGCTGGCGCACGAGCTGGGGCATTTTCGTCTGCACCATGTGCGCCAGGGATTGGCGTTGTCGGCGGCGGCGAGCTGCGGCGGACTCGCGTTGCTCGCCTGGCTCGCGCGCCGCCCGGAATTCTACGCGGCGCTCGGCGTCGCGCGGCCGTCGCCCGCCGCCGCGCTGTTGTTGTTCGTGGTCGCGGCGCCGGTCTTCCTGTTTTTCACGACGCCCTTGCTGTCCTGGTGGTCGCGGCGCCACGAGCGCGCGGCCGACGAGTTCGCCGCCCGCCATGCCGATGCGCGAGCGCTCGCTGTTGCGCTCGTCAAGCTGTACCGCGACAATGCATCGACGCTGACGCCCGACCGCCTGCACTCGGCGTTCTACGATTCGCATCCGCCGGCCGTCGAGCGCATCCGCCGTTTGCAGGCGCTGGCGGCGGCGGGCCGGACGCCGGCGGCGCAGGCGCGCGCGACTTGACGACGGCCATGTGAGCTGCGATGAACAACCCGGCGCTTCCCGTATTCGATCTGCTGGTCGTCGGCGGCGGCATCAACGGTGCCGGCATCGCCCGCGACGCCGCGGGGCGCGGCCTGTCGGTGCTGCTCGCGGAGCGCGGCGATCTCGCCTGCGCGACGTCTTCGGCATCCTCCAAGCTGATTCACGGCGGACTGCGCTACTTGGAGCAATACCAATTCCGCCTGGTGCGCGAGAGTCTGGCCGAGCGCGAAGTGCTGCTCGCGGCGGCGCCGCATTTGATCTGGCCGCTGCGCTTCGTGCTGCCGCTGCACGCCGGCCTCAGGCCGGCGTGGCTGTTGCGCCTCGGGCTGCTGCTCTACGATCACATCGGCGGACGCAAAAGCCTGCCCGCCACGCACGCGCTGCGCCGCGGGCGCGACCCTGAACTCGAGCCCTTGGCCGCCGAGTACCGGCGCGGCTTCGAGTATTCGGACTGCTGGGCCGACGATGCGCGCCTGGTGGTCGCCAACGCGATGGACGCGCATGATCACGGCGCGCGCATCGAGGTAGGCACGGCGTTCACGGCGGCGACCCGCGAGAACGGCTTGTGGCGCATCGAGCTCGCGTCGCCGCGGGCGGGCGGGCGCACGGTCCGCGCGCGCGCGCTGGTCAATGCGGCGGGCCCCTGGGTCGAGGAGGTGCTGCGGGCGAGCGGCGCCGTGCGCCGCAGTTCGCTGCGCCTCGTCAAGGGCAGCCACGTCGTCGTGCCGCGCCTGTACGACGGGCCGCAGGCCTACACGCTGCAAAACGAGGACGGCCGCGTCGTTTTCATCATCCCCTACGAAGGCGATTTTTCGCTGATCGGCACGACCGACATCCCGTTCACGGGTGATGCAGGCAATTTGCAGGCGGACCGTGCCGAAGTGGACTATTTGTGCGGCGCCGTGTCCGATTATCTGCGCGCGCCGGTTGCGAGCGGCGACGTGCGCTGGAGTTACGCCGGCGTGCGCCCATTGTACGACGACGGCCAGCAGAACGCCTCGACGGTGACCCGCGACTACGCATTCGATCTCGACGCGCCGACCGCGGGCGCGCCGCTGCTGTCCGTGTTCGGCGGCAAGCTGACGACTTACCGCAAACTCGCCGAGCACGCGCTGTCCGAACTGTTGCCGGTTCTCGGCGTGCAAGCCGCGCCGTGGACGCGCGCGGCGATTTTGCCCGGCGGCGATATGGCGCATGCCGATTACGACTCCTTCAGCCGCGAGCAGTTGACCCGCTACGCCGCCGCGCCACCGGCCCTGATCCGCCGGCTGTGCCGGGCTTACGGCACCTCGATCGAGCGCATTCTCGGCAGCGCCGCGGCGCCGCGCGATCTGGGTGAGGAAATCGCGCCGCGGCTCTACGAGGCGGAATTGCAATATCTGAAGGATCGAGAGTGGGCGCGCGGCGCCGACGACGTGCTGTGGCGGCGCTCGAAGCTCGGTCTGCGCCTCGACGCCGCAGAGGCGCAGCGCGTCGCCGCCTGGTTCGAGGCCTGAGGCCGTGCCGGGCGCGGACGAGGCGGCGCACGAGGCTGCGGACGAAGCAGCGGACGCCGCCGGCCTGAGCGCCGGCGCGGCGGCCGCACGCCTGCGCGCCGACGGCTACAACGAGCTGCCGGCGGCCGACAGGCGCGGCGTGTTGCGGATTCTGGTCGAGGTCGTGCGCCAGCCGATGTTCGCCTTGCTGATCGGCGGCGGCATCGTCTATCTGCTGCTCGGCGATCGCATCCAAGCGCTGCTGTTGCTGTTTTTCGCCTCGCTGTCGGTGTCGATCACGATCGTGCAGGAGTCGCGCAGCGAGCGGGTGCTCGAAACGTTGCGCAATCTGGCGAGCCCGCGGGCGCTCGTGATCCGCGACGGCCGGCGCCAGCAGATCGCCGGCCGGGAAGTCGTCGTCGGCGATTTGATCGTGGTCGCCGAGGGCGACCGGATCGCGGCCGATGCGCTGCTGCTCGCCGCCGACGACCTGCTGCTCGACGAATCCTTGCTGACCGGCGAGTCCGTGGCGGTGCGCAAGGCCGCCGGCGGCGGCGACTCGCCGACCCTGTTCGCCGGAACCCTGGTGGTCCGCGGCAGCGGCAAGGCGCGCGTTCGCGCGACCGGCGGCGGTACTGAAATGGGCACGATAGGCCGCGCGCTGCAGTCGATCGATACGGAACAGGACCACCTGCAGCGGCAAATGCGCTGGCTGGTACGCGATTTTGCGATCGTGGGCGCGGTGGCCGGCGGCCTCACGGTACTGCTGTTCGGATTGCTGCGCGGATCCTGGCTGCAGGCCTTGCTCGCCGGCATTGCGCTCGGCATGTCCTTGGTGCCCGAGGAGTTCCCGCTGGTGGTCGCCGTATTCACGGCGATGGGCGCGTGGCGGATATCGCGAGCGCGCGTGCTGACGCGCCGCGCATCGGCGATCGAGACGCTGGGCTCGACGACGGTATTGTGCACCGATAAGACCGGCACCTTGACCGAAAACCGCATGGCGGTCGCGGCGCTCGTCGGCGAGCACGAGCGCTGGGATCGCGCCGGCGGCGCGTCGCCGCCCGAGCGATTGCTGCCGCTGTTGCGAACGGCGCTGTGGGCCTGCCCGCTCGAGCCGGTCGATCCCATGGACCTCGCGATCCAGCGGCTGGCGCGCGCGGCCGGCGGCGTCGTCGATGCGCCGCGGCCCGGTATATTCGTGCGCAGCTACGGCTTGCGGCCGGATCTGCTCGCGGCGGTCAACGTCGCCCGCGCCGAGCAGGGCGGCCTCGCCGCTTACGCCAAGGGCGCGCTGGAAGCGATCGTCGAATTATGCCGGTTGCCCGCGCCAGCCGCCGCCGACTTGGGCGCGCAGGCCGATGCGCTGGCGCGCTGCGGGATCCGCGTGCTCGCTCTCGCCGACAGCGGCATTCTGCCGCAGCCGGACGCGGCCGCTCTGCCCGCATCGCCGCGCCAACTGCCGTTCACCTACCGGGGCCTGGTCGGCTTCGCCGATCCGCTGCGCGCCAACGTGCCGGCGGCGGTCGCCGAATGCCGCTCGGCCGGCATCCGTGTCTTGATGATCACCGGCGATTATCCGGCGACGGCCGTGGCGATCGGCCGGCAAGCCGGGCTGGAATGCGAGCAGCTGCTGACGGGCGAGCAGGTCGATGCGCTCGACGACGGGCGCCTGCGCGAGCTCGTGAAGACGACGTCGATATTCGCACGCATCCGGCCGACGCAAAAGCTGCGAATCGTCCAGAGCCTGAAGGCGAACGGCGAGGTGGTGGCGATGACCGGGGACGGCGTCAACGATGCACCGGCGATCAAGGCGGCGCACATCGGCATCGCCATGGGCGGGCGGGGTACCGATGTCGCCCGCGAAGCCTCCTCGATCGTGCTGCTCGACGATGACTTCGGTTCGATCGTGAAGACCATCCGGCTCGGCCGCCGCATCTACGACAATCTGCGCAAGGCGGTAGAGTACATCGTCGCGGTGCACATCCCGATCGCCGGGCTTGCGCTGCTGCCGCTGCTGTTGGGATTGCCGTTGATGCTCGCGCCGATCCACATCGCCTTCCTGGAGATGATCATCGATCCGGCCTGTTCGATGGTGTTCGAGGCCGAGGGCGAGGAAGCGGACGTGATGCGCCGGCCGCCGCGCGATTCGCGCGGCCCGCTGCTGCTGCCGCAGCGCATACTCTGGGCGGTCGTGCAGGGCTTGATCGTTCTCGCCATGCTCGCCGGCATTTTCGTCGCCGCCGCGCGCCTCGGCATGGCGGAGGGCGGATTGCGCGCGCTGGTCTTCGTTTCGCTGGTACTGACGAACATGGGGCTGATCCTGATCAACCGCTCGTTCAAATCCTCGCTGCTGCAGGCATTGCTGCGTCCAAACCGATCGTTGTGGGTGCTCATCGGCGGCGTCTCGGCGGTGCTCGCCGCGGCGGTGTTCTGGCCGCCGGCCGTCGCACTGTTTCACTTCGCGCGCCTGCCTTGGCACGACCTCGGCGTCGCGGCGGCGGCGGGCGCCGCCAGCCTCGTCTTGCTCGAAGGGCTGAAATGGCTTTGGTTTCGCAGCACCGGGGCGTGAGCGGTCCCGGGGCTTGTGCGGGTCCCGGGGCGTGAGCGCCGCCGCCGCTCACGGCGCCGCTGCGCCGAGCCTCGCTTGTTGCACCGCAAGACTCAATAATCCCGGCAACGGCTGCGAATGCGCGGCCTGCGGATCGCGGTCGGCCGGCAAGCGCCGCAGCGTCGCCGCGAGGCGCCGCGGTGTGCCGAGATCGCTCCAACCGCAGGCAGGCACCCTGACAACGCGCAGCAGCGGCTCGGACCCATGGAGGATTTGCCGCGAGAAATCTATGCTCGGCAAATCGGCATAAAACGCGCGCAGCGCCGCGCCGCCGTTAGGCTGGTAGCCGTCTTGCCGCAGGCAGGCGCGCATGCCGGCGACGATCGCCGGAATCTTGCGTTCGATGAACTGCAGCAGCGTGCCGGCGTGCGCGACCAGCACGAAGGAATTCCACAGCGCGCCGTCGCGGACCAATTGCCGCGCGATCGGCGCCGCCGGCTTTTCGACGAAACTCTCGACCGCATGCAGCCGTCGGCCGGTATCCGCGCCGGGCACAATATACCCGAGTTCCGGGTCCGCCTCGTCCGGCGAAATGCCGAGCAGCAGCACGTGCCCCCTTTCGAGCTCGATCTGCTGCATGGCGGCGCGCAACGCGAGCGCAAGCGCCGCCTCGTCTTGCACGTGATGATCGGACGGCAGCACCGCGAGCAGCGCCCCGGCATCGCGTGCGCCGATGTGCAGCAGCGGCAGCAAGATGCCGTTCGCGGTGCCGCGGTTGGCCGGCTGCACGATGACGTTGGCGTCCGGCAGGTCGCAAAGATCGCGGCTCCACCAATGGTCGTGCTGGGCGGCGACTACCGTGCAGATCTGCGCGCGCGGCGCCGCCGCCTGCGCCCGCCGCAGCGCCTCGCGCAGCAGCGAGCAGCCGCCGCGCAGGGAACAGAATTGCTTGGGGATCGGAATGCCGCGCTCGTCGGCGGTCAAACTGCGCAAGCGGCTTCCCTGTCCGCCGGCCAAGACGATTGCCCAGTGGCGTGAGTTCATGAACCCTCCTGCGTATTGCTCTGAGCACGCAGCGCATGGAAAGTTCCATAATGCGAGCTGTCGCTCGTCGAGACCGCAGACCGTGGAAAAAATCTCTCGGAGGCTCTCATGAACAAACCGGCGAACCACGATGCCGCCGCGCCGCCGAAGGCGCACACCGCGGCGCGCACCAATAAGGCGGATCGGCAAGAGCTGATCCGCGAGGCGGCGTTTGCGCACGCCGAGCGGCGCGGCTTCGCGCCGGGCCACGAGCTCGACGATTGGTTGGCCGCCGAAACCGAGGTCGACCAGCGCCTGTTCGGAGAAGGGCGTGTCTTTTGAAGGCCCGCGGTCAGATGAAAAAATACGTCGGCGCGATCGATCAGGGTACGACCAGCACGCGATTCATCATCTTCGATCGCGGCGGCGAGATCGTCGCCGCCGCGCAAAAGGAGCATGCGCAGATCCTGCCGAAACCCGGATGGGTCGAACATGACGCCGCCGAGGTGCTCTTCAACGCCATCGAGGTGATCGGCGCGGCCATGCGCCGCGCGGCGATCGCAGCCTGCGATTTGGCCGCGGTCGGCATCACCAATCAGCGGGAAACGACGATCCTTTGGGACCGCCGCAGCGGCAGGCCCCTGTACAACGCGATCGTCTGGCAGGACACCCGTGTCGACGCGGCCGCCGCCGCCTATGCGAAGAACGGCGGCATGGACCGATTCCGCGCGAAAACCGGCTTGCCGCTCGCCGGCTATTTCAGCGCGCTGAAATTGCAGTGGCTGTTGAACGAGGTGCCGGGAGCGCGCTCGCTCGCCCTGGCCGGCGATGCGCTTTTCGGCAACATCGACGCGTGGCTCGCCTGGAATTTGACCGGTGCAGCGGGCGGGGGCCTGCATCTGACCGACGCCACCAACGCGAGCCGCACGCAACTGATGAATCTCGCCACGCTCGACTGGGATTCCGAGTTGCTGCGTGAATTCGACGTGCCGCGCGCGCCGCTGCCGCGCATCGCCTCGTGCAGCGAGGTCTACGGTGAAATCACCGTGCCGCCGCTGCGCGGCGTGCCGCTCGCCGGCATGCTCGGCGACCAGCAAGCGGCGCTCGTCGGCCAAGCCTGCTTCGAGCCGGGAGCGGCGAAGAACACCTACGGCACCGGCTGCTTCCTGCTGATGAATACCGGGCCGAAGCCGGTGCAGTCGCGGGCGGGGCTGATCACCACGGTCGCGTACCGCTTCGGCGCCGAAGCGCCGTGTTACGCGCTGGAGGGATCGATCGCGATAGCCGGCGCCCTGGTGCAATGGCTGCGCGACAACCTGCGATTGATCGAAAAAAGCGCCGACATCGAATCCCTGGCGCGCGAAGTCGAGGACAACGGCGATGTTTATTTCGTGCCGGCGTTCTCGGGGCTGTACGCGCCGCATTGGCGGCCGGACGCTCGCGGCATCATCGCCGGCTTGACGCGCTTCGCAAACCGCGGCCATCTGGCGCGCGCGGCGCTGGAGGCGACGGCTTTTCAGACCTGCGACGTACTCGCGGCCATGGCGCAGGATTCCGGCATCGCGATTCAAGAGCTGCGCGTCGATGGCGGCATGACCGTCAACGATACGCTGATGCAGTTTCAGTCCGACATGCTCGCCATGGACGTGGTGCGGCCGCGCAGCGTCGAGACGACCGCGCTCGGCGCCGCCTATGCCGCCGGATTGGCGGTCGGCTTCTGGCGCAGCCGCGGGGACCTGCCCGCCGACCGCGGCGCCGCCAGGCGCTGGAGCCCCGCGATGGCGCCTGCGCGGCGCGCCGAGCTGTACGCGGCCTGGCAAAAGGCCGTCAGCCGCGCGCTGAATTGGGCCTGCTGAAGCGGGCGCCGCCGGCGCAGCGTCAAATCACGCGCGACAGGCGCGCATCGCCCGCGCCGGCATTGCGGTACGCATCGAACACCATCGCCACATTGCGCATCAGCAGGCGTCCGCGCGGCGTCAAATCGATGCGCCGCTCGGCGAGCGCGATCAGGCCATCGGTTTGCAGCGTGCGCAGCCGGGCCAATTCCGCGGCGAAATACCCGTCGAATTCGATGCCGAAGCGCCGTTCGGTCGAGGCGATGTCGATGCTGCCGTTGCACATGATCTGCTGGATCACGTCGCGGCGCAGCAGGTCGTCGTCGCTCATCAGGATGCCGCGATGCGACGGCAGGCGTCCCTGGTCGATGCGCTCCGCGTAATGCTGCATCGTCTTGTAGTTTTGTATATACAGCCGGCCGATCTGGCCGATCGCGCTGACGCCGACGCTCACGAGGTCGCGGCAGGCGTGGGTGGTGTACCCCTGGAAACTGCGCTGCATCGACCCGTTATGCTGCGCCTTGGCGAGCGCATCGGAGGGCAGCGCGAAGTGGTCCATGCCGATGTAGGCGTAGCCCGCTGAGGTCAGCGTGTTCACGGCGGTTTGCAGCAGCGCGAGCCGCGTGCGCGCGTCGGGCAGGTCGCCCGGGGCAAACCTGCGCTGCGCCTTGAACATTTGCGGCATGTGGGCATAGCCGTATACCGCCAAGCGATCCGGGCGCTGCTCGATGACCGTCTGCAGGGTGCGCGCGAATGTCGCAAGGGTCTGGCGCGGCAGGCCGTAGATCAGATCGAAATTCAGCGAGCGGAAGCCGAGTTCGCGCGCCGTCCCGAGGAGCTTGCCGACCATGTCCGCCGACTGGAATCGGTTGATCGCGCTCTGCACGCCGGCGTCATAGTCCTGCACGCCGAGGCTCAAGCGATTGAAACCGAGATCCGAGAGCGTCCGCAAGCCGCCGCAATCGATCGTGCGCGGGTCGATTTCTATCGAATAATCGCGCTCTGCGCCTTGCAGCAAGCGAAAATGCCGGCCGAGCGTCGCCACCAGAGCCGCGAGCCGATCGGCGTCCAGGAACGTCGGCGTGCCGCCGCCGAAGTGCAGCTGTTCGACGCCGCGGCCGCGGTCGAAGTATTGGCCGCGCAGGGCGATCTCCGCGTGCAGGCGAGCCAGATAGACGTCGGCGCGCTCCATCTGGCGCGTGACGATCTTGTTGCACCCGCAATAAAAGCAGGGGCTGCGGCAAAACGGAATATGCACGTACAAGGACAAGGGTGCGCGCGCGGCGGCGCCGGCGCTGGCCGCCGCGGCCGCCGCGTAGGCGTCGGCGGCGACGGTCTCGTGAAATTGCAGCGCCGTCGGGTAGGAGGTGTAGCGCGGACCCTCGCGGTCGTAGCGGCGCATCAATTCCGGGTCGAACGTCACTTGCATCGTCATCGTTGGCGCGCCCCGCAGCGGTTGCCGGCAGCCGCCGCCGTCATTCGGCGATCGTCATGTGCAGCTTGACTAAGTGCGCGACCGATCGTGCGCCCATCTTTTCCATCACTTTGGCGCGGTGGATCTCCACGGTTCGTTCGCTCAATCCGAGGTCGATCGCGATCACTTTGTTGGCGCCGCCGTCGACGACCAAATCCATGACCTGACGCTCGCGGGGCGTCAGCGTCTCGAGCTTGCGCACCACCTCGGCGCGGCGCGCGAGGTTTCGGCGGCTCTCGGCATCGTGGCGCAGGGCGTGATTGATTTGATCCAGCAGGTCCTGCTCGCGAAACGGCTTCTGGATGAACTCGAAGGCGCCTGCTTTCATCGCCTGCACCGCCATCGGCACGTCGCCGTGGCCCGTGATGAAGATCACCGGCAGCATGCAGCCGCTGCGGTTCAGCTGTTGCTGCAGCTCCAGGCCGCTCATCTCCGGCATGCGGATGTCGAGCACCAGGCAGCCGGGTTCGTCCGGTTTGAGTTTTGCGAGGAACTCGCTCGGCCGCGCGTACGCCGCCGTATCGAAGCCGACCGTGCTCAACAGCAGAGCCAACGCCCGCCGCATGCCGTCATCGTCGTCGACGATGTATACGGTCGCTCCGCCGTGCAAAGATTCGTTCGCTTTGGCCATGGACGCCCCACTCAATTGGCTTGCACCGGCAGGCGAAACCAGAATCGGCTGCCGCCGCCCGCGGGCACCTCGAATCCTATCGTACCCTCATGCGCTTCGATGATCGCGCGGCTGGAGGCGAGGCCGAGCCCCGTGCCGCGCGTCTTGGTGGTGAAGAACGGCCGAAACAGCTGGCCTTGGACATCCGCGGCGACGCCCGGCCCGGAATCGATGACGCTGGTCTCGACGCCGTAGCGGTCGCCGTAGACGGCGATCTTGACGGCGGCGTTGGCGCTCGGGCGTTCGCCGGCGGCGTCGAAGGCATTTTGCACCAGCGCGAACAGCACATGCTGAATCTTGAGCCTGTCGATCAGCAGTTTGGGAAGCGCGGCGGCCGCATCGACCTGCAGCCGGCCGCCGACCCGCAATGCGAGCATTTCCAGCACCGGTTGCAGCTCGGCGATGACTTCCGGCAGATGGCAAGGGGCACGCTCGGCATCCTCGTGCTCGAACAGGCGCCGGATGCGGCGAATGCCCTCGCCCGCGCCGAGGGCCTCATGATTGATCTGACGGAAGACGTCCGTCGCCTTATCCACCAGAGGATCCTGGCGGCTCAACATGCGCTCGCCGGCTTGCGCGAAGGTCGCGATTGCGCCGAGCGGCTGATTGAGCTCGTGCGCGATGCCGCTCGCCATTTCCGCCAGCGCGGATATTCTCGCGATTTCCAACAATTGATTGAGTATGGCCCCGGAACCGACCCAATCGGGTTTGACTGCCATCAAAATGCACCTATGGCACCGGCGCGCGTCGAGACGCGCCGCTGTCGTGTTATTTGCGATCGAAAGCCGACCAACTCTCGGCGCAGCTTGCCGCATCGGCCGCGAAGCCGCAGCCGCGAATTTCCCGCATAAGATTGCGCCTGACCCTTAACGGCGTCCGCCGTGCGCAAATCGGGTAGACTGCGAAAATGCCGAGGCACCCCGCCGGGAAGGCGATCTCGATGGATTGCGTTGTCCGCCGCCGATGAATCAAGCCATCGCGCTGCCCGAAGCATTGCTGCATTACAGCCCCGATGCCCTGATCGTCGTCGATTCACAGGGTATCATCCGCTTCACGAACGACACCTGCCGGATGTTGTTCGGCTACCCGGCCGGCCAATTGATCGGCAAGCCCGTCGACATCCTGCTGCCCGAGAGATTCCGCGCCCGCCACGGCGCGCATACGGCGGCCTATTGGCGGCAGCCGACCAATCGCGAGATGGCCGCGCGCAGCGCCGATCTGTTCGCCCGCCGGGCGGACGGTTCGGAGTTTGCGGCCGGCATCCGCTTGGCGCCGTTTCAGGTCGATGGCGTGCATTATATCGCCACCGCGGTCCGCGACATGACCGAGCAACGCGCGATCGCCGACGCGCTGCTCGCGACTCGCACCGAGGCGGAACGCGCGAATCGGGCCAAGAGCCGGTTCCTGGCGGCCGCCAGCCACGATCTGCGCCAGCCGATGCAGGCGATTCGCCTGCTGAATGCCTCGATGTTGAAGGCCGCGCCCCTCGCGGCGCATCTGCGGGAATTGCTGCAGCGTCAGGAGCAGGCCATCGACAGCGCGACGCACATGCTCGACGCCTTGCTCGATATCAGCCGGTTGGAGTCCGGCGCCGTCAGCGCGCAGCTGGGCGCGGTGAACTTGGCGGTCGTGTTCGCGGATCTGCGGCGCCAATTCGCCTCCGTGGCGGCCGCCAAGAGCCTGCGTCTCGAATTCTCCGAAACCCAGGTTGCGCTGTCGACCGACCAGATGCTGCTCAATCAACTGCTGCAGAACCTGCTCGGCAATGCGCTGAAATACACCGAACGCGGCCATGTGGGGGTGTCGCAGAGTTTCGACGCCGATGCTCTGGTCCTCACGGTCGAGGACTCGGGGATCGGCATCGCGGCGGACAAGCTCGAGCGCATCTTCGACGAGTATTATCAAGTCGATCCGCGCGGCGCGCCGCGCCTCGGCGTGGGCCTGGGTCTTGCGATCGTGCGCGAAGTGTCGCGTTTGCTCGGCTACCGGGTCGCGGTGACCTCGCGGTTGGGCGAGGGCACGCGCATCAGCGTGCGTATTCCCCGAAACAATCTGCTGGCGGATGCGCCGCGGCCGGCGCCGCGTCCGGCCGCGGACGCGGCGCCGCCGCTGCCGCAGGGACGGCTGATATTGTTGGAGGACAATCAGGCGGTGCGCGTTGCCACGGAATTGTTCTTGAACATGGAAGGCTACCGCACGCAGAGCGCAGGCTCCGTCGCCGAGGTCGAGGCGCTGATCGGGCAGATCCAGCCGGGCGACGTGTTGATCGCCGATTACCGGCTGGACGGCCAATCGACCGGACTCGACGTACTGCATCGCTTGCGCACGGCGCTCGGCTGGGAGATCCCGGTGGTGCTATTGAGCGGCGACCTGGAATCGGTACGGCGCGTCGTCAAGTCGCCGATCGCGCGTTGCCGATTCCTGAGCAAACCGGTCGATACCAAGGCGCTGACCGCGGCCATCGCCGAATTGGCGGCGCAACCTCCCAATGCCGCGCCGCCGACCGCGTGATTCACGCGCCGGCGCGGGCGCGATTCACGACTCGCCGCGGGCGGCGAGCGCGACCAGCCAATCGCGAAACGCCTGCACTTCGCGGCCGATGCGCCGCGGGCGCTCCGGCGTGACGACGAAGTAGGAATTGGCGTCGGTGAATTCCCGCTCCGTCGCGAGCACCAGCCGGGCGCTATGCAAATAGGGCGCGACCAAGATGCGGTGCGCCAGCGCAACGCCGGCGCCGCTCGCCGCGAGCTCGAGCGCGGCGAGCGTGGTGTCGACGATCGGTCCGTAGTTCGGCCGTGTGTTCGTCAGTTTGAGTTCCTTGCAGACCTTCGGCCACTGGTCCTCGTAGCCCATGATCTGGATCGGTTGCCGCGCGATCAGCGCCGACGGATCGCCGGCGGCGACCGCCCCCCGCCGCAATGCGGGACAGCAAACGGCGAGTATCCGCTGGTTCAGCAGGTGCTCGGCGCGATAGCCGTGCCAGTGGCCGGCGCCGTAGCGGATCTCGAGGTCGATCGCCTCGTCCGGCGCGGCATTGTCCCAAATCACCGACGCGAGGCGCACGTCGATCGAGGGATTGGCGAGCATGAACGACGGCAGCCGCGGCGCAAGCCACAGGGCGCCGAGCGAAACCGGCGCATGCACCGTGATTTGCGCGCGGTCGGCGCCGCCGAACAAGCCTACCGTCGAATCGGCGAGCTCCTCGAAGGCCTTGCGCACCGGCGGCAAATACGCGACGCCCATCGGCGTGAGGCGCACGCCGCGCGGCAGCCGTTCGAACAATGCAAAGCCCAGATGACGCTCGAGCGCGCGGATCTGGTAGCTGATCGCGCCGGAGGTAAGATTCAGCTCGGCGGCCGCCCGGCTGAAGCTCGATGTGCGCGCGGCGGCTTCGAATGCGCGCAGCCATGCCAAGGTCGGCAAGCCGACCACCGGTCGGGTTATGGTCAAGGGGTATCGCCCAAAAAATTAGGGGCCTAAGGTACCAAAATATTCAGTTGTATGTCGGCCAGCGATCAATTTATTGTGGCCAAGCAGATTATCGATCGAGCCTCGGCGTAGAACCTCAGCGCATGAAATCACACGCAAAAATCGTCATCGTCGGCGGCGGCATCATGGGTGCGAGCCTCGCGTACCACCTGGCGAAGGAAGGCTGCACCGACACGCTGCTGCTCGAGAAGCAGGAATTGACCTGCGGCTCCACCTGGCATGCCGCCGGCCAATGCCCGAGCATTACCGGCAGCTACAATCTCGCGAAGATTCACGCCTACAGCAACCGGCTGTACCCGCGTTTGCAGGAACTGACCGGGCAATACGTCAGCTGGCACTCAAGCGGCGGGTTGCGCCTCGCCAACAACGCCGACGAACTCGCCTGGCTGCGACAAGTGTACGGCTATTCGAAGAGCATCGGCTTCGGCATGCAAATCGTCGGCCTCGACGAGGTCAAACGCTTGAACCCTTTCCTGACGACCGCGGGCGTCATCGCCGCCGCCTGGACGAGCGACGACGGCCACGCGGATCCCGCCGGCCTCTGCCAGGCGCTCGCCAAGGGAGCGCGCGATCTCGGCGCGACCGTCGTGCGCCACAACCGCGTCACCGGCATCGAGCGGCTCGCGGGCGGCGAGTGGCAAGTGTCGACCGAACAAGGTGCGATCGTCGCCGAGATCGTCGTCAACGCGGCCGGCTGCTATGCGCGTCAAGTGGCCGCGATGGCCGGCGGCGATGCGCCGATCACGAACATGCAGCACCACTACGTGGTCACCCATCCGATTCAGGCGTTCATGGAGCGCGGCGGCGAAATTCCGGTCATGCGGGACTCCTACACGTCGGGGTATTTCCGCCAGGAACAGAAATCCGGCTTGATCGGCGTCTACGAGAACACCGGATTGCGGGAAGCGTGGGCGCCGCAGGGCCATCCGGCCTGGGAATCGTCGAACGAATTGTTTGCGGACGATCTGGAGCGCATTGCGCCGTGGCTCGAACGGGCCATCGAACGCATGCCGATCTTCGCCGATGCCGGCATACGCCGCGTCATCAACGGCGCCATTCCGCATACGCCGGACGGCGCGCCGCTGCTCGGGCCGGCGCCGGGATTGCGGAATTTCTGGAACTGCTGCGGGACCTCCTTCGGCATTGCGCAAGGCGGCGGCTGCGGCAAATATCTGGCGCAGTGGATGGTCCACGGCGACGCCGAGATCAACATGGCGGAATTCGATCCGCGGCGCTTCGGCGGCTTCGCGGACGCTTGCTACGTGCGCGACAAGGTGTTTCTCGATTACCGCATGACGTTCACGACGCGCGGGCCCGGCGAGGAGGAGATGGACGGGCGGCCGCGCAAGGTCAGCCCCCTGTATGCGAAGCTCGCGGCGCAGGGCTGCGTCCACACCGAGACCTTCGGTTGGGAACGGCCCAAATGGTTTTCGCCGGACGGGCGTCAGGAGCAGTACAGCTATCGGCGCAACAACGTCTTCGAGGTGGTCGGCGGCGAGGTCGAGGCGGTCCATCGGCGCGTCGGCGTGCTCGACTTATGCGGCTTCGCGAAATACGAGATTGACGGGGCCGGCGCCGCCGCATTCCTCGACCGCGTCTGCGCCAATCGCATTCCACGCAAGCCGGGCGGCATCGCCTTGGCGCATCTGTTGTCGCCGGGCGGGCGCATCGCCGCGGAAATGACGATCAGCCGGCTCGCGGACGATCGCTTTTATGCGCTGTCGGCGGCGGCGGCGGAATTGCGCGACCTGGACTGGTTGACGCAGAGTCTGCGGCCCGGCGAGGCGGTGCGCATCGCCAACGTCACGATGGATTGGGGTGTCCTGGTGCTCTCGGGCCCGCGCGCGCGCGAGGTGCTCGCGCCGCTCACCGACGCCGATCTCGGCAACCAGGCGTTTCCCTGGCTGCGGGCGCGGCAGATCACGGTGGCCGGCCAAAGCGTGCGCGCACTGCGCGTCAGCTACGTCGGCGAGCTCGGCTGGGAGCTGCATGCGCCGGCGTCGGCGATAGCGGCGCTGTACGATGCGCTGTGGGATGCGGGCGAGCGCTTCGGCATCGCCAATTACGGCTTGTATGCGGTCAACGGGATGCGCATCGAAAAGGGCTACAAGGCCTGGTCGAGCGAGCTGACCAACGAAATCAACATGCTGGAAGCGGACATGGCCAGATTCGTCGATTTCAGCAAGGAGGATTTCACCGGCAAGGCGGCGATGCTCGCGCAGGCAGAGCGCCCGTTGAAGATCGTCTACGCCGCCATCGACGCTCAGGATACCGATGCGCGCGGCGGCGAGCCGGTGTTCGCCGGCGACCGCTGCATCGGCCTCACGACTTCCGGCGCCTATGGGCACCGCGTGCACAGGAGTCTCGCCTTCGCCTGCGTCGACCCCGTGTTCGCCGCGCCCGGCAGCCGCTTCGAGGTGCTGATCCAGGGTGAGCGGCGCGGCGCGACCGTGCTCGAGCGCGCGGCGTTCGACCCGGATAACGCGCGGATGCGGGCCTAGGCGATGGCGCTCGAGCTACCGGCGCGCACGCGCGTCGTCATCGTCGGCGGCGGCGTGATCGGCTGCTCGATCGCCTACCACTTGGGCAAGCTCGGCTGGAGCGACGTCGTTCTCGTAGAGCGCAAGCAGCTCACCAGCGGCACGACCTGGCACGCCGCCGGCCTGATCGGTCAGCTGCGCCAGTCGATCAACATGACGCAGCTCGCGCGCTACACCGGCGAGCTGTACCGCGGCCTGGAGTCGGAAACCGGCCAGGCGACCGGCTACCGCCAATGCGGCTCCATATCGCTGGCGACGAGCGCGGCGCGCATGGAGGAACTCGCGCGAAACGCCTCGATGGCGAAGGTGTTCGGCTTGCGCGTCGACGTCGTCGGCCCGGCGCAAATACGCTCGATGTACCCGCTCGCCTACCTTGGCGACGTCGTCGGCGGGATTCACATCCCGAGCGACGGCTATGCCAATGCCGTCGACATCACCCAGGCGCTCGCCAAAGGCGCGCGCAGCCGCGGAGTGCAAATCTTTCAGGACTGCAAGGTGACGCGCATTCATCATGACGGCCGGCGCGCGAGCGGTGTACAAACGGAGCACGGCCGCATCGACGCCGACTACGTGGTGCTGTGCGGCGGACTTTGGACGCGCGACCTGGCGGCGAGCATCGGCGTGGCGGTGCCGCTGCAGGCCTGCGAGCACTATTACGCGCTCTTCAAGGACGTTGCCGGCCTGCACCCGGATTTACCGGTGCTGCGCGACCAAGATCATTGCAGCTATTTCAAATACGATGCGGGCAGGCTCTTGGTGGGCGCGTTCGAGCCGCAAGCGCGGCCGTGGGCCCTCGACGGGGTGCCGGAGGATTTCGCATTCGGCGAGATCGCCGGCGATTTTGCGCACTTCGAGCCCGTCCTGATCGAGGCCATGCGCCGCATACCCGCGCTCGAGAAGGCCGGATTGCAGAAATTCTTCTGCGGGCCGGAGAGCTTCACGCCGGACGTTCGCTATCACCTCGGCGCGACGCCGGAACTCGCGAACTGTTTCGTCGCCGCCGGCCTGAATTCCATCGGCCTGCAATCGGCGGGCGGCATCGGCAAGGTCGTCGCCGAATGGATCCGCGACGGGCACCCGCCCGTCGATCTTTGGGAAGTCGACGTACGCCGCAACATGCGCTTCCAGATGAACCGCAAATACCTGCGCGCGCGCGCCGCCGAGAGCCTCGGGCTGTTGTACGCGACGCATTGGCCGTTCCGGCAATACGCGACCGCGCGCGGCGTGCGCCGCTCGGCGGTGCACGACCGTTTGGCGGCGAACGGCGCCTGTTTCGGCGAGGCCTTCGGTTGGGAACGGGCGAATTGGTTCGCGCCGGCCGGAGTCGAACCGCGCTACGAATACAGCTACGGACGTCAGAACTGGTTCGAGCACAGCGCCGGCGAACATAGGGCGGTGCGCCAGGCGGTGGGGCTGTTCGATCAATCCTCGTTCGCGAAGTTCCGGCTGGAAGGCGCCGACGCGCTGCGGGTCTTGAACCGCGTCTCGGCGAACGACATCGACGTGGCGCCGGGCAGAGTCGTCTATACGCAATGGCTGAACGAGCGCGGCGGCATCGAAGCGGACCTGACCGTGACGCGGCTCGGCGCAAACGCGTTTCTGATCGTCGGCGGCGCCGAGACCGAAACCCGGGATTTCGACTGGCTGAGCCGGCACATCGACCCTGCGGCGCATTGCGTCTTGACGAACGTCACCTCGGCCATGGGCGTATTGTCCGTGATGGGGCCGAACGCACGCGCTCTGCTGCAGCCGCTGACACCGGATGATCTGTCGGATCGCGGCTTTCCGTTCGCGACCAGCCGCGATATAGAGCTTGGCTACGCGATCGTGCGCGCGACGCGCATCACCTACGTGGGCGAGCTGGGTTGGGAGCTGTACGTGCCGAGCGAATTCATGGTCGGCGTCTACGAGGAGATACTCGCCGCCGGCGCCGCCCACGGGCTCGTGCATGCGGGTTACCATGCCCTGAATTCCCTGCGCATCGAGAAAGCCTATCGCCATTGGGGGCACGACATCACCGACGAAGATACGCCGCTCGAGGCCGGCCTCGGCTTCGCGGTCAAATACGACAAGCCCGGCGGCTTCATCGGCCGCGAGGCGCTCATCGGCCAGCGGCTGGCGGGCGTGCGCCGGCGCCTGCTGCAATTCAAGCTGCATTCGCCGGAGCCGCTGCTGTATCACAACGAGCCGATCTGGCGCGGCGACGCGCTGGTCGGTTACCTGCGCTCGGGGATGTACGGACATTCCGTCGGCGCCGCGGTCGGCCTGGGTTACGTCGGCGCGCCCGACGGCGGTCCGTTCGAGACCGTCGGCGCGCAAGATTATGAGATCGAGATCGCCGGGCGCCGCTACGCGGCGAGCGCCTCGCTGCAGCCCCTATACGATCCGCGCAACCAGCGCATCAAGCGCTGAGCGCGGCCGCCGGACCATGCAGGAGATCGACATCATCGACAGCACCCCCGCGAGTTCACCCACGGCGGCGCGCGCCGGCCGCGGCTACAGCCTCGAGCGCAAGTTCTACTGCGGCGACGACTTCTTCGCCATGGATATGGCGCGGGTGGTCGGCCGCAAATGGATCGTCGCCGGACACATCGACCGCGTACCCCGGAAGGGCGATTATTTCCTCTTCAAGATCGGCGCCGAATCGCTGATCGTCGTGCGCAGCGACGAGTCGACGGTCAACGCCTTCTACAATGTCTGCCGGCACCGCGGCTCGTTGATCTGCACGCAGCCGTCCGGCCGGCTCGCCCGGCTGACCTGCGGTTATCATGCATGGAGCTACGGACTCGACGGCGCGCTGCTCGCCGCCCGGCTGATGCCGGCCGATTTCTCGAAGGCGGACAACGGCCTGCACCGCTGCCACGTGCGGGTGTTTTACGGCTTCATTTTCGTCAACCTGACGGAAGGCGAGCCGGCCGATTTCGACGCCTCGTTCGCGGATCTGGCGCCGTATCTCGATTTCCACGGGTTTGCGGACGCGAAGATCGCGCATCGGCGCTCTTATCCGACGACGGCGAACTGGAAGCTGGTCGTCGAGAACTTCGTCGAGTGCTACCACTGCGTGGCGTCGCATCCGGAGTTCAGCTCCATGCATCCGCCCGAGGCGCTGATCGCCTTCGGCGCGGGCCCGAGCTCAGGTCCCGCGGATGCCGTGCAGAATTACCTGCCGGCGCTCGAGGCCTGGGAGCGGCGTGCGGCGGCGCTCGGCCGCCCGATCGGCACGATCGACGACGGCCCCGAGTCCCCGCAGCTGCGGCTGTTGCTGCAGCGGACGATCAGGGCGGGGTTCGACAGCGAGACCGAGGACGGGCGGCCCGCGTCCTGCTTGATGGGCAAACGCCGTCAATTCGACCAAGGCCGCATGTACCTGTCGTTCAGCCCGTTCACGCAAGTGGTCGCGACCAATGATTTCGCGGTGCTGTTCCAGTTCACGCCGCGCGCCACGATGCAAACCGACGTCGATTTGACCTGGCTCGTGGACCGCAAGGCGGCCGACTACGATGTCGAGCGGATGATCTGGGGCTGGGACCGGACCAGCGTGCAAGACAAGGAGATCACCGAGAACAATCAAGCGGGGATCCTATCCAAGCACTACCGCCCCGGGCGATACTCCGAGCAGGAACGGCGGGTGCAGACGTTCCAGGAGTGGTATTTGAACCAGTTGCAGTAATCCCGGGCGCGGCGCGCCCGGCCCGAGGACCAGAGGATGATCGAGCGCCTGCCATGAACGCGACTCCGCAGCCGCCGAAACCGCCGAAACCGCCGAACCTGCCGAGACCGCCGACCGCGACGCTGGCGCTCGCCGCGCTCGGCGTCGTCTACGGAGACATCGGCACGAGCCCGATCTACGCGCTGCGCGCGTGCTTTTTCGGCGCGAATCCGCTGCCGCCGACCGCGGGCAACGTGCTCGGCATCCTGTCGTTGATCGTCTGGTCCTTGATCGTCGTGGTGACGCTCAAATATCTGCTGTTCGTGATGCGCGCCGACAACCACGGCGAGGGCGGCATCGTCGCGCTGGTGGCGCTCCTCAATCCCTGGCACGCGCAGCCGGGGTCTCTGCGCCGCGTCCTGATGCTGCTCGGGCTGTTCGGCGGCGCACTGCTGTACGGCGACAGCACGATAACGCCGGCGATCTCCGTGCTGTCCGCCGTCGAAGGACTGCAAGTCGCGACGCCCTATTTCGAGCCGTACGTGATACCGATCACCGTGGCGATTCTGATCGGCTTGTTCTTGCTGCAGAAACGCGGCACCGGCGGTATCGGCAAGCTCTTCGGACCGGTGATTTGCGTCTGGTTCCTGGCGCTCGCGGCGCTCGGCTTGCGCGGCATCGCGATGCATCCCGGCGTGCTGGCCGCGCTCAGCCCGGTCTATGCGGTCGAATTTTTCGTGCGTCACGGCGGCAGCGGATTTCCCGTGCTCGGCGCGGTGTTTCTGGCGGTCACCGGGGCCGAGACGCTGTACGCCGACATGGGGCACTTCGGCCGCCGGCCGATACGCGCGGCGTGGTTCTGCGTGGTGCTGCCCGCGCTGCTGCTCAACTACTTCGGCCAGGGCGCGCTGATTTTAGCCGGCGCCAGCGCGGCTCGTCAGCCCTTCTACGATCTCGCGCCGGCCGCGCTCATCTATCCCTTGGTCGTGCTCACGGCGATGGCGACCGTGATCGCCTCGCAGGCGGTCATTGCCGGCGCATTTTCGCTGACGCGGCAGCTGGTCACGCTCGGCCAGCTGCCGCGGGTCAACGTCATCCAGACCTCGCCGGAGGAGCGCGGTCAGATCTACATTCCGAGCGTCAACTGGATGCTGATGCTGGCGACCATCGGCCTGGTGTTGAGTTTCAAATCCTCCGCCGCGCTCGCCGCGGCCTACGGCATCGCGGTGTCGGCGACCATGGTGATCACCACGACCCTGGCTTATTTCGTCGCGCGCCGGTTTCATTGGAAGGCGCTGCCGACCGCGGCGATTTGTCTTCTGTTCCTCGCCGTGGATTTGGCGTTCTTCGGCGCGAATCTCTACAAGATTGCCGACGGCGGCTGGTATCCGATCGTCGCGGCGCTGGCGGTGTTCACGATCATGACCACCTGGGCGCACGGCCGCCAGCTCCTCAGGCGCCACCTCGACGAACAGACCGAGTCGTTGGCGGCGTTCGTCGCGCACATCGAGCAGACCAAGCCGTATCGCATCCCGGGCACCGGCGTATTTCCGACTTCCGGCGACGCCACGCCGCCGCGCTTGCTGCAGCATCTCGACCGCCACAAAGTCCTGAACGAGAGGATCGTATTGCTGACCGTGGCGATCCTCGATGAGCCGTGGGTGCCGGAGTCGGCACGCCTGCAAATCGCCGGCATCGGCTCCGGCATCTTCAGGGTTACCGCGCGCTACGGCTTCATGCAGGACCCGAACGTGCCGCTCGCCTTGAATCTGTGCCAAGCCCACGGCATCGACATCGATCTGCAGGCGGTCACCTATTACGTCGGCCGGGAGACCTTGGTGCCGTCGAAGACGCCGCGGCGCATGCCGCTGTGGCGCGAGCATCTATTCGCGTTCCTGTCCCGCAACGCGATGCGCGCCACGGCGTTCTACCGGCTGCCCGCCGACGACATCGTCGAACTCGGCTTCCAGGTGGAAATCTGAGGCGCGGCGCCTCAGCGTTCGCTCTGCAGGTCGGCTAGCGGGGCGGATCTGAGGGCGTGCGTCGCCGTCAGCTTCCTCATCATCGGCACCATGGCGAACGCGATCACGGTGCAGACGATGGCCGCCAGGCCGAGCTCGTTGAACAAATCCGTGTACACCGGCAGCGTCGCCACGTGCAGGCTGTCGCTGAACTGGCGCAGCAGCAGGCGGGTCGCGGCCGGCAGGGCTTGGAACGGCGCGGCGTGCGCGGCGGCGAGCGCCCGGGCGAGTTTCGCCGCATCATCGGTGGGCAGCGCGCCCACCCACTGGCGGAAGTCGTCGAGCTTCAGGTGCAGCGCCTGCGGATAGAGCGCGGCGATCTTCTGCATGCCTTGCGCCGGAGCCATCTTCAGCAGGTCGGCGAGCCTGCTCGGAATGCTGGCGAAATTGGCGACGACGCCGCCGAGATATTGAGAAATGCCGGTGGCGACGAAATAGGCGCCCATCATGAAGCCGCCCATGCGCGCGGGTATGTAGCGGGCAATCATCGCGAGGCCGAGGCCGCTGACCAGCAATTCGCCGAGCGAGTAGAAGCCGTAGCCCCAGATCATGTACCACGATGAGGTCATTCCCTCCACGGCGTAGCGGCCGGCGACGCCGTAGATGAAGAAGCCGATCGCGACCACCGCGAAGCCGACCGCGAACTTCGCGGCGATCGACAAATCCTTGCCGCGCGCGCCGGCGCGATTGTATAGCCACGCCAGCAACGGACTGAGCAGCATGATCCAGATCGGGTTCAGCGCCTGGTACTGCGCCGGCGTCCAGGTCCAAAGCCGAACGCCGAGCAGGGTTTGGTGCCAGTCGACGTTGCGCAGCGCAAAGAGCGCGAGCGAGGTCGACATTTGCTGGTAGAAAATGAAGAAGAAGATCGTCTGCACGACCAGCACGAGGGCGGCGATCAATCCGGCGCGCTCGCCGTCGCGGCTGTTGGCGATCAGATACGAGAAGATCCCGAGCAGCACCAGGCTCGCGGCATAGACGAAGATCCGCGCGAGCGTCTCGTACTGCAGCACCGCCGCCGATCCGGCCACGCAGAGCACGGCCGCGGCGAGCACCGCGAACAGGCGACCGAGGTGCAACGGCTGCTCGTCGGCTGGCGAGCCGATGTGCCGCATGGCGTTGCGCATCAGGTAGAAATTGCTCATGCCGATCGCAAGACCGACGAAGCACACCGCGAACGCCGCGTGCCAGCCGAGATTGTGGCCGTAGACGCGATTGACGTAGTCCTTGATCCACGGCGTCAACAGCATCGAAACGGTCGAGCCGACGTTGACCGCCATGTAGTACATTGTGAAGGCGCTGTCGATCTTGGCGTCGTCGCCTTCGTAGATCTTGCGCACCAGGTTCGCGGAATTCGGTTTGAAGAGGCCGTTGCCGACGACGATCACGCCCAAGGCTCCGAACAGGGTCCAGGTATCCTCGCTCGGCACCGCCATCAGCGCGTAGCCGATCGCCAGAATGACGACGCCGATGATCATCGTGCGGCGGGTGCCGAGAATCTTGTCGCCGACCCAGCCGCCGATCGCGGGCGATACGTAGATCAGAGCCGCGCCGGCGCTCCAGACGAGATTCGCGCGCCGGTCCTCGAAGCCCAGGCGCTGCACCATGTAGTAGACGATCAGCGCCTGCATGCCGTAGAAGCCGAAGCGCTCCCACATTTCGATCAAATAGATCGTCGTGAAGGAACGGGTTTGCGATACCGGCGGATTCTGACTGGCCATGAGGACATCCGTGCAGGAGCACCAGCGCGCAAGGGTAACCGATTCGGCCGGCCGCTGACGATTCGGCCCGCGCTGACGATTCGCGGCGGCAACGATTCGCGGCGGGAAGATGGTAGACTTTTCGGCATCGCGCCGCGCCCGCGGTGGACGATTCGGAGTGCCCATGCCGCAATTCTCCCGCGGGGCGTTGCTGCCCCTTCTGCTGGTCGCAATGGCCGCGCACGCGGCGGGCTACCCGCCGCCGCTGTTCGGCGGCCTGCATTGGCGGCTGGTCGGTCCGTTCCGCGGCGGCCGGGCATTGGCGGTCAGCGGCGTGCCGGGTCAGCCTTTGCGCTGGTATTTCGGCGCGGTCGACGGCGGCGTCTGGGAGACGCGCGATGCCGGACGCACCTGGGCGCCGATCTTCGACGGCGAACCGGTCGCCTCGATCGGCGCGCTCGCGGTCGCGCCATCCAATCCGCGGGTCATCTACGTCGGCACCGGCGAGGCCGACATGCGTTCGGACATCGCGCAAGGCCGCGGCATCTACAAGTCCGTCGACGGCGGCAGGACCTGGAGCCACCTCGGCCTCGACGACAGCCGGCAAATCGCCGCGATTCTCGTCGATCCGCAGAATGCCGACATTGCCTACGCCGCCGCGCTCGGCGACCCGTACGGGCCGAACGCCTGCCGCGGAGTGTTCGCGACCAGCGACGGCGGCAAGACCTGGCGCAAGGTGCTGTACCGGGGCGCCGATACCGGCGCCATCAGTCTCGCCTTCCAGCCCGGCAATTCCCGGGTCATTTACGCGGCGTTGTGGCAGACGCGGCGCCCGCCATGGAACGTCTACCCGCCGTCGGAAGGTCCGGGCAGCGGGCTGTACAAGTCGCTCGATGCCGGCGCGCATTGGCGAAAAATCAGCGGCGCGGGTTTTCCGGCGGCGCCGGGGCGCATCGGCATCGCGCTGTCGCCGGCGGCGCCGCAGCGAGTCTATGCAATCGTCGACGGCGACGCGGGCGGCCTGTACCGTTCCGACGACGGCGGCGCGCATTGGCTGCGCGCGAGCGCCGACCCGCGGATTTGGCAGCGCGGCTGGTATTTCGGCCAGATCGCGGTCGACCCGACGAACGCCGACCACCTCTGGGCGATGAATACGATCGTGCTGCGGTCGACCGACGGCGGCAGGACGTTTCTTGCGCAAAAGGGCGACGCCACCGGCGACGACTACCACGAATTGTGGATCGACCCCGAGGATGCCGAGCGGCGCATCCTCGGCACCGACCAGGGCGTTTTGATCACGCTGAACGGCGGCAAGACGTGGAGTTCCTGGTTCAACCAGCCGACGGCGCAGATCTATCACGTCGCCACCGACGAGCGCTTTCCGTACGACCTGTACGGCGCGCAGCAGGATTCCGGCGCCGTGATGCTTCCGAGCCGCACGATCAGCGGCGATGGAATCGCGATGCCGCAGTTTCACGAACTGGTTGCCGGCGGCGAAAGCGACATGATCGCGCCCGACCCGAAGAACCCGGATATCGTCTACGGAGGCCGCGTCGATCGCCTGGATCGGCGCACGCAGCAAACCCGTTCGGTCGATCCGATGTTGGCGCATCCACAGATCGCCCGCGCGACCTGGACGCTGCCGCTGGTGTTTTCACCCAAGGATCCGCGGCGTTTGTATTTCGGCAATCGCCGAGTGTTCGAGACCTCCGACGGCGGTGCGCATTGGGCGGTGATCAGTCCGGATCTGACGCGGCCGGATCCGGCGCGGCCGGCGAATCTGGATGATGCGGCCGCGGCCGACAACCTCGGCGTCGGCGCGCGCCGCGGCGTCCTCTACAGCATCGCGCCGTCGCGCACCGCGAACGATGGATTGTGGGTCGGCACCGACGACGGCCTGGTCTGGTACAGCGGCGATGCCGGCAAGCACTGGCGGGACGTCACGCCGCGCAGGCTTACCGCCTGGTCGAAGATCGCCGGCATCGATGCCTCGCATTTCGACGCCGCCACCGCTTACATCGCGGTCGACAGGCATCGGCTCGACGACGACCGGCCGTACATCTATCGCACCCACGACGGCGGCAGGACTTGGACGCCGATCGTGGCCGGCATCGCCGACCGGGATTTCGTCAACGTCGTGCGCGAAGACGATCGGCGCGCGGGACTCCTGTACGCCGGTACCGAGCACGGCATCTACGTCTCCTTCGACGACGGCGATCATTGGCAGAGCCTGCAGCTCGATTTGCCGGTCACCTCGGTGCGCGACATAGACGTGCACGGCGATGACCTCGTGATCGCGACCCATGGGCGCGGCTTCTACATCCTCGACGATGCCGCGCCGCTGCGCCAGTTGACGCCGGCGGTCGCCGCGGCGCAAGTTTGGCTGTTTACTCCGGCGAGCGCGGTGCGCTTGCGCATGCCGGACTTCCTCGGCACGCCGCTGCCGGCCGAGGAACCCAAGGCCGCCAATCCGCCGGACGGCGCCTACATCGATTACGCCCTGCGTGAATCGCAACGCGGACCCGTTACGCTGCAGATTCGCGATGCGCACGGCGCCTTGGTGCGTCGCTGGTCGAGCGCCGCGCCGGCGCCTGCCGCGAAATCGGCGCAGATCGACTTCGCGCCCGAGTGGGCGGCCACGCCCGCGCATCTGTCGGCGGCCGCCGGCGCGCACCGCTTCGTCTGGAATTTCACCTACGCGCCGCCCGCGGCCCTTACGGAAGCGGACGCGGTCTGGGCGCCGCCCGGCGCGTACAGCGCCTCGTTGACGGTGCGCGGCCGGACCTCGACGGCGCGCTTCTCGATTCTGGCGGACCCGCGCGTGCATCTGGATCCGCGGGTCTACCGCCGGCAATTCTTGTTGGCGCGGCGCATCGACCGGTGGCGCGCCGACGTGGCGCAGGCCGCCGCGCGCTTGCAGCAGTTGCGCGGCGCGGTTGCGGCGGCGCCGGCAGGTACCTGCGCCGATGCGGCGGCGCCGGCAGGAGCCTGCACCGATGCGGCGGCCGGGCTCGATGCGTTCGCCGCGCGCTTGACGCGCATCGCCGGCACGCGAACGCCCGCGAATCCGGCGGATGTCTACGGTTTTCCGCCGACGACGCCGCAGAGCTTCGGCTTCGTCGAAGCCGCGCTCAAATCCTTGTTCGTAGCCGTCGACGGCGCCGACGCCGCGCCGAGCAGGGATGCGCTCGCCGGCTGGCGCCGTTTGCGGCCGATGGCTGCCGAGCTGCTGGCGCGCGAGCGGGCGGTGATCGGCCACGATCTGCCGCAGGTGAACCGGCGGCGCCGCGCCGCCGGACTCGCGCCCATCGAAGCGCCGGCGGCGCCGGCCGCCGCCGGGCGGCGCCTGTAGACGGCGCTGCGCCGCCGTTTTGCAGCGAAGGCCGGATGCGATGCACTCGATGCTGATCGTCTATCACTCGGATACCGGCGGCACCTTGCAGATGGTGCGCGCCGCGCAGCAAGGCGCAGAGCACGCCGACCCCGCGGTTGACGTGCATCTGCTGCATGCCGATGCGGCGGGCGCCGAGGATCTGCTCGCCGCCGACGGCTATTTGTTCGCGACGCCGGAGAACCTCGCCGCCATCTGCGGCATCGTCAAACATTTCTTCGACAGGACTTATTATGCGGTGCTCGAGCGCATCGCCGGCAGGCCTTATGCGTGCATGATCTGCGCGGGCAGCGACGGTTCGAATGCGGCGCGGCAAATCGAGCGCATCGCCAGCGGCTGGCGGCTGCGGGCGATCGCGCCGCCGTTGATCGTCTGTACGCACGCGCAAACGCCCGCGGAAATCTCCCGCAGCAAGCAGATCGGCGCCGACGACATGCGCCGCTGCCGGGAACTCGGCGCGACCATGGCCGGTGGCGTCGGCCTCGGAATTTTCTGATCGTGCAGCCGGCGCAGCAGGCGGATTGGGATATGCCGTCGCCGTACATCGCGGCGATGGCGGTCGCAGTCGCGGACATCGACTCCTATGGGCACGTCAATAACGCGGTCTACATGAGCTGGTTCGACCGTGCCGCATGGGAGCACTCCGCATCCCTCGGCCTGCCGGTCGCACGCTGCCTGCAGCTCGACCGCGGCATGGCCGTCGTGCGCACCGTGATCGCCTACCTGCGCCCGGCGCTGCGCGGCGATATGGTTCAGGTCGCCACCTGGCTGCTGCCCGCGGACGGCAAGCTGCGCGTGCGGCGGCGCTTTCAGGTGCGGCGCGCCGCCGGCACGACTCTGGCGCGCGCCGAGATCGAGTATGCCTGCCTCGAATTATCGAGCGGGCGCCCGGCTCGCTGGCCGGCGGAATTTCGCGAAAATTACGCGCCGCTCGCCGACGCGGTGGCCGCCTACCGGACGCTCGCGCCGCTGTGATGGCGCGGCCGCGAAGGCGCGGCGGCGCGCCGCGTTCGCGGCGCGTCATTGAACGGACGGCAATCGACCCCACCTCAGGAGGATGACGCGCGCAATGGCGGGCGCGGTGCGGGTCGGCGGCTCGGGCGCTCGCCGCAATCTCGACCCAGTCGGCAGTTTCAGGCGCCGGGCGTTCGCTTTTAAACCGGTAAAGGCTACACTCGCCGAACCGGCCGGTCAAAGGAGCAGTCCTGTGCGCCGGGTCGTCCGAGAACCTATGCCGCAGAGCAGCGGAACCGTTATTATCGTCCATACCGGCGCCGACAGACCACCATGAACGACAGCCGCCGGCGGCCGAGGAGGAGAGGATCGATGAGCGCACCGCGCAGTGTCCCGGCGCCACGCAATTGGCCGACGACCATGATGTTCGTCATGACGACGATGGTCGCCGCCGTGGTCGTGCCGTGGTACGGCATCGTGCACGGCTACCATGCGGCCGCCTGGATCTGGTTCGCGGTGATGCTGGTCGCGAACGGCATGGCGATCACCTGCGGCTACCATCGACTGTTCGCGCATTCGACCTATGAGGCGCGCCCGGCGCTGCGGCTGCTGTACGTGCTGTTCGGGGCGATGGCCTTGCAGAACAGCGTGCTGAAGTGGAGCGCCGACCACCGCGCGCATCACCGCTTCATCGACGATCCGGACAAGGATCCTTATTGCGCGCGCCGCGGCTTCTGGTTTTCGCACATCGGTTGGATGCTGCGCAACTACCCGAGCGGCGACTCGGACTTCGCCAACGTGCGCGACCTGCAGCGCGATCCCGTGGTCGATTGGCAGCACCGCCATTACCTCGCGATCGCGCTGACGATGAACATCGGCTTGCCGCTGCTGATCGGCTGGCTGAGCAAAGACATCGTCGGCGTACTGCTGCTCGCCGGCGTGCTGCGCCTGGTTGTCAGCCACCACTTCACGTTCTTCATCAATTCGCTCGCGCACATGTGGGGCGTGCAGCCGTACACCGACGAGAACACCGCCCGCGACAACGGCTTTCTGGCGATTCTGACGCACGGCGAGGGTTACCATAATTTCCACCACATGTTCGCGCACGACTATCGCAACGGCGTGCGCGCATGGCAGTGGGATCCGTCGAAATGGTTCATCGGCGCAATGCGCTGGCTGGGCCTCGCCCGCAATCTGAAGCGCACGCCGTGGTTCAAGATTCAACGTGCGCTGCTCGATGCGCAGTTCCGGCGCGCCGAACAGCAGTTGGCGCGCCAGTCGGGCCGCGCGCAGATCGAACAGCTGCGCAAGCGCGTTGCCGAGGAATACGAGTCGTTCTGCAAGGCGGTGGCCGCGTGGACCGATTTGCGCGAACAATTGGCGCACGCCAAGCGCGTGGTCGCGCAGCGATGGGAGCACTCGGCGATCCAGCTGCGCCTGCGCGAGCTGGAGTACGAATTGCGCTTCCAGCATCGGCGCATGCGTCTGCTGCAGGCGCAGCTGCATTGAGGGGCGATTCGACCGGCTAGTGTTGGGATCTGTCGAGGAGAGCGTGGGATGAGTGCAGCGCCGCAATCAATCGGCCCGCGGAGCTCGGGGCGGGATTCGCTGGAAGCGCGGTTGCTCCGCCGGCTATTGACCAGCCTCGGCGATCCGCCGATCGAGTTTCTGTGCAAGTGGACGGGAGAGCGCGTCGCGGCGCAATCGAAGCCGCCGGTTGCGCAAGTGCAGATCGCCGACCGCGGCGCGTTCCTCGGCCTGCTCGCCGATCCGCAGCTGCGCTTCGGCGACTCCTACAGCGCCGGGCGCATCGAGGTGGCCGGCGATCTGGTCGAGCTGATGAACGTCTTGTACCGCAGTTCGGCGCACGACAGCGCCGAGCATTCGATCACGCACCGCGTCGCGAGCTGGCTGCACAGGCCGAGGCGCAATACGCTCGCCGGTTCGCGCGACAATATTCATCGTCACTACGATCTCGGCAACGAATTTTACGCGCTGTGGCTCGGCGAAACCATGGCCTACACCTGCGCCTACTTCCCGCGCGCCGACGCCGGCCTCGATGAGGCGCAGGTCGCGAAGATGGATCATGTTTGCCGCAAGCTGCGGCTTTGCGCCGGCGCCACCGTCGTCGAGGCGGGCTGCGGATGGGGCAGTTTCGCGCTGCACATGGCGAGCCGCTACGGCGTCAAAGTGCGCGCCTTCAACATTTCCAAGGAACAAATCGCCTATGCGCGCCGGCGCGCGCGCGAAGCGGGCCTCGAACGCAGCGTCGAATTCGTCGAGGACGATTACCGCAATATCTCGGGCAGCTACGACGTTTTCGTGTCGGTCGGCATGCTGGAACACGTGGGGTTCGAGAACTACGCGGAGCTCGGCCGCATCGCCCGCAGGTCGCTTGGGCCTTTGGGCCGCGGCCTGATCCACTCGATCGGCCGCAACCGCCCGGCGCCGCTGCATCCGTGGATCGAGCGGAGGATTTTCCCGGGCGCCTATCCGCCGTCGCTCGGCGAGATGATGCAGGTATTCGAACCGTCCGACCTGTCGGTGTTGGATGTAGAGAACATTCGGCTGCATTACGCGCTGACGCTGCGCCACTGGCTGCAGCGCTACGAACACGCGGTCGATGCGGTGCGCGCGATGTTCGACGAATCGCTGGTGCGCACGTGGCGGCTGTACTTGGCCGGATCGATCGCGGCGTTCGAGTCCGGGGTGCTGCAGTTGTTCCAGGTCCTGTTCACGACGCAGAATAATAATGATATCCCGTTGACGCGCGAGTTCATGTACCCGCACTGATGGGAATTCACGCATTGGCGGGGCAGTGAGATGCGCAGCGCCGACGTCATCGTCGTGGGCGCAGGTCCCGCCGGTTCCGCGGCCGCCGAGCGCTTGAAAGCGGCCGGCGCCGACGTCCTGCTGCTCGACCGCGAGGCGTTTCCGCGGCACAAGCTGTGCGCGGGCTGGATCACGCCGGCAGTCGTCGCCGACCTGAACATGGACATCGGCGCCTACCCGCACCGATTCTTGAGTTTTCGCCGCCTGCATTGGTACCTGAAGGGTCTGCACCTGCCGGTTCCCTGTTTGCAGCACTCGATCCGGCGATTCGAGTTCGATGCCTGGCTGGTGGAGCGGTCAGGCGCCGAACTCATCCGCCATGCCGTCAAGGAGATTCGCCGCGACGGCGGCGATTACCTGCTGGACGGTACCTATCGCTGCCGCCATTTGGTGGGAGCCGCCGGCACTTCCTGTCCGGTGCACCGCGCGCTGTTCCGCGAGGCGCAGCCGCGCGTGCGCGCGCTGCAGACCGTGACTCTGGAATTGGAGTTCCCCTACGAGTGGCGCGATCCGGATTGCCGGCTGTGGTTCTTCGAACGCGGCTTGCCGGGCTACAGTTGGTACGTTCCCAAAGCGCGCGGCTGGCTCAACGTCGGCGTCGGCGCGATGGCGCAGCGGCTCAAGGATCGCGGCGAGGATATCTGGCTGCACTGGCGCCGCTTCGCCGAAAAACTCGAGCGCCGCCTCGAGATCCGCGTGCCGAGCGAACCGACGGGCTACAGCTATTACCTGCGTGGCCCCGTCGCTGCGGTGCGGCATGACAACGCCTTTCTGGCCGGAGATGCCGCCGGGCTCGCCACACGCGACCTATGCGAAGGCATCGGGCCGGCGATTCAAAGCGGACAGCGCGCGGCCGACGCGATCCTGACCGGCGCTGCCTACGATTTGGGCGGCGTGAGCGGCTCGAGCATCGGGCTCGGCTGGGTCAGCCGGGCGATGGATTGGGGGTTCAATCGGGGCACCGCGCCGCCGCTGACGGTTCAGAACCGCATGCGCTCGAGCGTATGATCGCGGCGCACGAATTGGTGCCACAGCCCCATCGCCGCGTGCAGTCCCGCGAGAATCAGAATGGCGTTGCCGCCGACTTGATGAAGCGCGCCGATCGGGCCGATGTTGCCCTTGACCGCCGCGGCGATCGGCGGCACGTTCAGGCCGAGAATGACCACCGGTACTCCCAAACGCGATACGGCGTACCAACCGGTCAACGGCACGGCGATCAACAATAGATAGAGCGCCGCGTGACCGAATTTCGCGGCGAGCGCGAGCAATCCGGCGCCGGCGTGCTGCGCGGGCGGCGAGCCGCCGCTCAGGCGCGCGATCAGGCGCGGCACGACCAGCAACATCGCCGCCAGGCCGCAGGCGAAATGCAGGACCGGCGGATCGGCGCGCACCTGGCGCGCTGCGTCGCTGAACAGATAGGCGATCAGCACCAATAGGGCGGTGGTCCAATGAATCGCGACCACCAGCGTCGAGTAACGCGGGGTAGCGGCGCGCATCTCAAGGCCCGCGCGCGCTTTGCGGTCGTTGTTCGCCTTGCGTGATCAGGCACGCCGAGCGGTTGCCGGTCGTATATATCCACAGCCAGTTCAATGCGACGGCGAGCCGGTTGCGCACGCCGATCAAAAAATAAATGTGCGCAAGCCCCCATACCCACCAGGCGATATGGCCGCGGATCCTGATCCAGCCGAAATCGATCACGGCCGAGCGCTTGCCGATCGTCGCCAGATTGCCCGAATGCCTGTAGCGGAACGGCCGCGGCGCGCGGCGGCCGCGCAGACGTTGCTTGATCGTCGCGGCGACGTGCAGTCCCTGCTGTTTGGCGGCCGGCGCGATACCCGGCACCGGCTTGCCGTGCCAGGCGGCGATGTTCGCCGTATCGCCGATCGCGAAAATATCCGCATGCCCGGGCACGCTTAAATCGGCCTCGACGTTGATGCGGTTGGCGCCATCGGCAGGCGCCCCCAGCCAGTCGGCGGCGGCCGAGGCGCGCACACCGGCCGCCCAGACGATCACCTTCGCGGGCAATTGACGGCCGCCGTAGACGACGCCGTCGGCCGCGCACTCGCTGACGGCGCGGCCCAATTCAATCGTCACGCCGAGACGCTCGAGCGCCGCCTGCGCATAGGCGGACAAGTCCGCCGTAAAGCTCGGCAGGATCCGCGGACCCGCCTCGATCAGGATGATCCGCGCCCGCCGCGTATCGATATTGCGGTAATCTTGCGGCAGGTTCTGGTGCGCGAGTTCGGCGATCGCGCCCGCCAATTCGACGCCGGTCGGTCCGCCGCCGACGATCACGAACGTCATCAGCGCGCTGCGCCGTTCGGCATCGTCCTCGCGTTCGGCGTGCTCCAAGGACAGCAGGATCCGTCGGCGGATCGAGGTGGCGTCTTCAAGCGTCTTCAAGCCCGGCGCGTGTTCTTCCCATTCGTCGTGCCCGAAATAGGCGTGCCGCGCGCCGGTGGCCAACACCAGCGTGTCGTAGGGCAGGGAGCCGCCGTCGTCGAGCAGCACGCGGCGATTCGACGCATCGACGCCGTTGACGACGCCGAGCAGGGTCGTGATCTCCTTGCGCTTGCGCAGCAGATGCCGCACCGGCCAGGCGATCTCGGAGGTCGAGAGCGTCGCCGTGCCCACCTGGTACAGAAGCGGCTGAAACAAGTGATGGTTGCGCTGATCCACCACGGTAATGCGGACCGGCGCGCCGGCGAGGCCGTGCGCCGCGGAAAGTCCGCCGAAGCCCGCGCCGATGATGACGACGCGGTGTACGGCGGACGGGCCGCTCATTGCCGACGCGCGATGCGCGGCCGGCGGCGCGGCGCAGGCTTCGACTCGGTTTTCTCCGGGACCCACGCCTTGCCGAGCCGCTCTTCGATGTAACGGCGCAAAAGGCGCCGCACGACCTGCGAGGCCACGGCGTCTTCCTCCGCACAGAGGCGTTCGAAGACGGCCTTCTTGCGCGGGTCGATCAGCACGGTCAGGCGGGCGGTGCGTTTTTCCTGGGGCACGACGGCGTATGATTATAATACAATACGCATCGAAGGCGCATTTCAATCAATGCCGGGCCTGTCGCGGGCAACACGCAGTCGACGCCGCGATTCCCGGATGTCCGCCCAGCCCGACGCAATTATTGGGTGGGGTTCTCGGCGCGCTTTGCGCGGGCGCCATGCTCGACGTCCGGTAGGAAGGCGGCGGCGGCTCCGAGAAGCGGCAGGAATGCGCACACGCGATAGACGAACTCGATGCCGCGCCAGTCGGCGAGAGCGCCGAGCACGGCGGCGCCGATGCCGCCGATGCCGAAGGCGAAGCCGAAGAATAACCCGGATACCGCGCCCACTTTGCCCGGCAGCAATTCTTGCGCGTAGACGATGATCGCCGGAAAGGCGGACGCCAGTATCAGACCGACCAGGAAGCTTAAACCAGTCGTCCACTCGAGGCCGACATAGGGAAGGATCAGCGTGAACGGCGCGACGCCCAGGATCGAGATCCAGATCACGCGCTTGCGGCCGACGCGATCGCCGAACGGACCGCCCAAGATGGTACCGGCCGCGACCGACGCCAGAAAGACGAACAAATGGATCTGCGCATTCGCCATGGAGAGATGAAATTTCTCGATCAAGTAGAACACGTAGTAGCTGCCGATGCTGGCGAGGTAGAAATACTTCGAAAAGACCAGTACCAGGAGAATCGCGAGGCTGCGGGCGACGGCGCGCGGCAGCAAGGGGCTCGCATGCGGCCGCGGCTCGGCCGCAGCCTGCGCATGCAGGTGCTGGCGCTTATACCAAGAGCCGACGTTCCATAGGACGACGATGGCGAGCAGCGCCGCGACCGCGAACCAGGCGACGCTCGAGCGGCCGTGCGGGATGACGATCCATGCCGCGAGCAGCGGCCCGGTGGCGCTGCCGGCGTTGCCGCCGACCTGGAATATCGACTGCGCGAGGCCATGGCGGCCGCCGGACGCCATGCGGGCGATGCGCGAGGACTCGGGATGGAACACGGCGGAGCCTGCGCCGATCAGCGCGGCGGCCATCAGCACCGACGCATAGTTCGGCGCCGCCGACAGCGTCAGCAAGCCGGCGAGCGTCATGCCCATGCCGACGCTCAAGGAACGCGGCTGCGGATGCCTATCGGTGAAGATTCCGACGAGCGGCTGCAGCATCGACGCGCACAGCTGGTAGGTCAGCGTGATCAGGCCGATCTGCGCGAAATCCAGGTCGAAAGTCCCTTTCAGCAGCGGATAGATCGAGATGATCAAGGACTGGATCATATCGTTGAGGAAATGCGAGAAGCTGATCGCACCGAGGACTTTGAAGCGCGTCGCTTCGGCGTGGCCGGCGGCGGGATCGGCGGCGATACTCTCATGCATGTCGGCAACTCGGTCGGGCGGCTCGGAAATCCGTATACCCTACTAGCTACGCCGGCGCCTGTCCTGCGAAAATACCCGCCCACCCCTTGCCACGGCGCGCAAGTGTCCCAATGAGCGATTCGACGCTGCCCCGGTTCGAGCCTTTCGCCTTCTTGCGCGATCTCGCTTCGCGCTGGGACCTGGCGGCGTTCGTCGTCGTCATGGGGCTGATCGCGTTCTTAGGCGAAGCCGCGCGCGGCCTGTTCGTGCCGCTGTCGCAGCTCGGCGTCTCGCCGATGTCCCTCGATCCCTCGCATTTGCCGGAATATGCGGCGCGCACCACTTTGCGGATGATGGCCGCACTCGTGGTTTCGTTGATTTTCACCCTGACCTACGCCACCTGGGCCGCGAAGAGCGAACGCGCCGGCAAGCTGCTCGTGCCGATCCTCGACATTCTGCAGTCGGTGCCGATCCTCGGGTTCATCTCGGTCACCTACGTGTTTTTCATGTCGCTCGCTCCCGGACGGGTGCTCGGCGCGGAATTTGCGGCGATTTTCGCGATTTTCACCAGTCAGGCGTGGAACATGGCGTTCAGCTTCTATCAATCGCTGCGCACCGTACCCACCGAGCTGTCGGAGGCGGCGGATTCCTTCCGCCTCTCGCCGTGGATGCGCTTCTGGCAACTGGAGGTTCCGTTCGCGTTGCCGGCGCTGATCTGGAACATGATGATGTCGATGTCAGGCGGCTGGTTTTTCGTCGTCGCTTCGGAGTCGATCAGCGTCGGGCGCACGACCGTGACGCTGCCCGGGGTCGGCTCCTACATCGCGCTCGCGATCGAGCGGCGCAACCTCGGGGCGATCGGCTGGGCAATCGCGACGATGCTGCTGGTGATATTGATCTACGACCAGCTGTTGTTTCGCCCGCTGGTCGCCTGGGTCGACCGCTTCCGCGTCGAACAGGAACCCGGCGTTCGCGAACCGCAATCGTGGGCGCTGACGATGATGCGTCGCTCGCGTCTGATCCAGGCGGCGAAATTGGCGTTCCATGCGCTGGTTCTATGGACCAGCCGCGCGGCCGTACGCAGCGATGCGCCGCCGCCGGCGCCGGCCGCCAATCGCAAGCGCGGCTCGGACCTCTTGTGGGTGGCGCTCGTCGCCTCGGCGGTCGTGCTCGGCCTGTGGCATATCGTCGCCGCATTGATTGCGCAAACGTCGCTCGTCGAAGCCCTGCACGTCTGCGCGCTTGCGCTGATCACGATGCTGCGCGTGTTCACGCTGATCGCGCTCGCGAGCCTGATTTGGGTGCCGATCGGCGTCTGGGTGGGATTGCGGCCGCGCGCCACGCAAATCGTCCAGCCGCTCGCGCAGTTCATGGCCGCGTTTCCCGCCAACCTGCTGTTTCCGATCGCTATTTACGCGATCGTCGTCTGGCGCTTGAACCCGGATATCTGGCTCAGCCCGTTGATGATCCTCGGCACGCAGTGGTACATCTTGTTCAACGTCATTGCCGGGGCGTCGGCGCTGCCGGCCGAGCTGCGCTACGCGGCGGCGAATCTGCGCGTCGACGGCTGGCTATGGTGGCGCAAAGTCGCCTTGCCGGGCATATTGCCGTATTACGTGACCGGAGCGATTACCGCCTCCGGCGGTTCCTGGAACGCGGCGCAAGTCGCCGAATTGGTGACCTGGGGCCATGCCAAAGTCGAGGCAAAAGGCCTTGGATCGTATATCGCCGACGCCGCGGCGGCCGGCGATTACCATCGCATCGTGCTCGGCGTCGGCGTCATGAGCCTGTTCGTCGTCGCCCTGAACAGGATTTTCTGGCGCCCTTTGTATTACTACGCCGAGCGCAAATATCGGCTCACTTGAAGGCCCTTGGAGATGAACAGCGTAGCCCCGTTATTGACGTGCACCGGCATCCGCAAGGCGTTCCCCAAGCCCGACGGCGGCGAATTATTGGTGCTCGACGGCATGAATCTCGAACTGCACGAGGGCCAGATCGTCGGCTTGCTCGGGCGATCCGGTTCGGGCAAATCGACGCTCTTGCGCCTGATCGCCGGCCTGGCCGAACCGAGCGCCGGCGAGCTCGCCTATCTCGGCCAGCCGATCTTCGGGCCGGCGGCCGGGATCGCGATGGTGTTTCAGAGTTTCGCCCTGTTTCCGTGGCTGAGCGTGTTCGAAAACGTCGCCCTGGGCCTCGAGGCGCAGCGCATGCCGAAGGCCGAAATCCGCAAGCGTTCATTGGCGGCGATCGATTTGATCGGCCTCGACGGCTTCGAATCGGCCTACCCGCGCGAACTGTCCGGCGGCATGCGGCAAAGGGTCGGATTCGCGCGCGCGCTGGTCGTGCATCCGAACATCCTGCTGATGGATGAACCGTTCTCGGCGCTCGACGTACTGACCGCCGAAACGCTGCGCACGGATTTCCTGGATTTGTGGTGCGAGGGGCGCATGCCGATCAAGGGCGTGATCCTCGTGACCCACAACATCGAAGAGGCGATTCTGATGTGCGACCGCATACTGGTGTTCGGCAGCAATCCCGGCCGGATCCTCTCGGAAATCAAGGTGACGCTGCCGCAGCCCCGCGATCGCCTCGACCCGAGCTTTCGCGACCTGGTCGAACGCATTTACGTGGAAATGACGGCGCGGCCGCCCGCGGCCGCGCCGGCCGCCGGCGGACGCCAGGAGCGGTTTCCGGGAACCGGGATCGGCAGCATCCTGCCGTTGGTGTCGGCGAATTCGCAGGCGGGACTGCTCGAGGCGGTGGCCGCCGCGCCGTTCAACGGCACGGCGGATTTGCCGAAGATCGCCTCCGATTTGCAGATGGAGATCGACGAGTTGTTTCCGGTCGCCGAGACGCTGCAGATGATGCGCTTCGCCGAGCTGGAAGGCGGCGATTTGAAACTCACGGCCGAGGGCATCGCCTTTGCGCACGCCGACATCGACGAGCGCAAGCGAATCTTCATGCGCCACTTGCTTGCGTACGTGCCGCTCGCCGCGCATATTCGCCGGATACTCGACGAGCGCGCCTCGCACTCCGCCCGCAAGAGCCGTTTCATAGATGAACTCGAGGATTTCATGAGCGAAGAGGACGCCGAGCAGACTTTGCGTACCGTCGTGCATTGGGGCCGCTACGCGGAGGTGTTCGCATACAACGATGCGAACGCCGTTTTCAGCCTCGAGAATCCGACCTAGCGGCGCAGCGGCAGCGAGCCCATGTCGCCTACCGCGCCGCCGCCGCGATTCGGACTGCTGCGTACGATCGCAGTCTACAAGATCGCCAAGGTGCTGCTGCTGCTCACCGCCGCCTACGGCGAGTTGCGGCTGCGCGACGCTTCGGTGGTCGCCAAATTGTTCTCCTGGGCTTCAACTTTACCGTCCGGGCGCGAGCAGGATGCGCTGCTGCGCGGTCTCGTCTGGTTCAGCGGCCTGAGCGCCGCACGCGTCAAGGCGCTCGGCATCGTGACCCTCGCCTATGCGCTGATCTTTGCGATCGAAGGCGTCGGTTTGTGGCTGCGCCGCCGCTGGGGCGAGTGGCTGACGATCGTCATCACCGCATCGCTGGTGCCGCTCGAGATCTGGGAGATCGCCCGGCGCCCGACGTTCGGTAAGGTCTTGGTATTCCTCGTCAATATGGCGATAGTTTGGTATTTGATCGTTCAATTGCGCGCGACCGCGCCGGCCGCGGCGCGGGCGGCCGACGGCAACCTGAATCCATCTTAATCTTGGCGGATCAGGGCTCATCCGGCAGGTGAAATGATCTTCATATCCGCGGAAAACGGCCCGAAATGCGTATTCTTCGGGTCGGCTTTCAATACATCCTGGTTAAATACATCCTGGAGAGATCATGAACAAATCCGCAAGCTTGATAACGAGCGCATTGTTGGCCTTGGGCCTCGCCGCCGGCACCATGGCCGCCGCCGATTCGCCTGGTGGCCCCCCCGCCAGCACCACGAAGACCGAGACGGGGAAGCACATGTCGCATGCCAAGCACATGACGCATGCCAAGCACGGCAAGGCCATGAAGCATGCCAAGCACATGAAGCACATGAAGCATGTGAAGCATATGAAGCACATGAAGCACATGAAGGCAAAGAAGGCCAAGGAAGCCGCGCCGCCGGCGAAATAAGTCCACCGGCCGGGTCGCTGCGGCGGCCGCGGCGGTTTGCTTATCCTGCGCCCCGATTGCCCGGCAATCGGGGCGTTTTTCTTGCTGCGCGCTGCGGGCGCCGCCGCTGACCGTCCGCGGCGCCGCTCTGTATACTCGCCGGCATGCCGCCTCCAGCCCGTTCGCATTGCAGTTTGGCCGGCGCATGAGCGCAATCGGCACTCAATCCATCGATATTGCGCATCTGATTCAGATCTCGCTGACGCCGATATTCCTGATTTCGGCGATCGGCGTCACTCTGAACGTGTTGACCAGCCGTCTCGCGCGCATCGTCGATCGTGCCCGCACGATGGAGGGGCGGCTCGACGCCGCGCCCGAGGGTGCGCAGGGGCCGGATTTGCATCGGCAGCTGCGCGTCTTGGCGCGGCGCGCCCGTTACATCAACG
This sequence comes from Steroidobacteraceae bacterium, assembly GCA_035531435.1. Lineage (GTDB taxonomy): Bacteria > Pseudomonadota > Gammaproteobacteria > Steroidobacterales > Steroidobacteraceae > Bog-1198. The sequence continues at coordinate 146,829 of DATKSW010000010.1, forward strand.
CGGCGGTCACCTTGATCACGATCGCCGCGCTATGCATCTCGCTGGTGGTCGTCATGCTGTTCGTGAACGCGTTCCTGCGTTGGGACCTGTCCGCCTTCATCGCGATCATGTTCATCTTGTCGATGCTGTCGCTGGCCGCCGCTTTGCTGGCGTTCTTGGTCGAAGTGCGCATCGCGACCAATACCTTGCGGATCGGCATCGATGCCGCCGCCCCTCAAGGCGGCGATTGAGCCGCCTTCAGCGCGGCGATTTCGGCGCCCAAGTCGGCGACCAATTCTTCCAGCCGCTCGACCCGGCGGTGCAAGCTGCCCGGGGCGGGCGGGGATTCGGCCGATTCCGCCGCCGCCGCGATTTGCACAGCGGCTTCGATCGGGCCGCTGAACAAGTGTGCATAGCGCGATTCGCGGGCGCCGGCGGCGCGGGCCAGCCGCGCGATGAACGGCCCGTCCACGCGCGCCATCAGGCCGGCGAGCGCGCTCTCGACCGCCGCGGCGTCGGCGAACTCGGCGAGCCGGGCCGTGCGCGAACGCAATTCACCGGGGGTCTGCGCTCCGCGCAACAACAGGACGCAGATGATCGAGAGCTCCTGCCGGGAGAATTTCAGCGTACCGAATTCGGTATTGCAGAAGCGCTGCTGGTACTTGGTCACGCGACCGCCGTATCCGCCCGACTTGTCGCTCAGCAGATATTTCTTGAGCAGCGAATCGACCGCCTGCTGCACGGCGCTTTCGCTCAAATCCAGGACCGGCTCGCGGTTGGTCTTTTGATTGCAGGCATTGGTCAGCGCGTTCAGCGACAACGGATATTGATCCGGGGTGGTGATTTGCTTTTCGATCAGCGAGCCGATGACGCGCGCTTCGACCACGGATAACTCGATGTTCATGATCATCTTCCAATTCGGTGCGGGTTGATTTCTGGCAGGCGTACGCCGACGAAAAAGCATACCCCGAAATGAAGACGAGGGCCGCGGTTGCATCTGGCGCGGGGGCGCCGCGGTCAATCAGGCCGTCTCGGCGTCCGGCCAGAGCAGGACCCCGAGGTGCTCGCAGGCTTCGATCAGCGCGGTCGCGGCTTCGCGCGTACTCGCATTCAAGCGGCGGTCGTGCGTCAACAGCCACGTCAAGCGCGCGCGGCGCGAGCGCGCCGACGGTTCGCTGTCGAACAGTGCCGGGAACAGCGCCAAGGCATCGATGAACTCGCGCATCTCGGCGCTCGCGGCCGCGCCCGGCGGCGCGATCAACAGCAGCTTGAGCCAGGTCACGCAGCGCTTCGCGAGTCCGGCACGCGTGACGCCGAACACCGCCGGCCGTGCGGCACGCGCATCGTCGCGCAAATCCGTCAGGTGCCGGTAGCGCTCTACGGCGGATTCTTCGGCCGGCAGCGCCGGGCTCGCGTCGGCGAGCACGGAACGCAGCAAATCCGCCAGCAATAACGACAGCGATTCGGCTAGAAAACGGCGGGACTGTTCCGCGTCGGATTTCGCCAGCAGTTCCCACGACAGGGAAGAGCCATTGCGTCGCGCATCGGGCGGCTTGGACATGGCTGCCAGTGTAGCGTCTCCGCCGCGGGCTCGCAAAAACAGCCGTCACGGCTTACAGTGCCGCGGCAAACCGGGCAAAGTGCAATCGATCGTGGCGAAACAACGACGTTACCCGCAGGCACCCGCCGAGCGCAGCGCCGCGCCCCGGAGGCGGCTCGACGTGACTCTCGAACACGTGAGCCTGCGCCGCGGCGGCCGGTGGATATTGCGCGACTTGTCGCTGCGGCTGCGCTGCCGGGACCGCTATGCGCTGATCGGCGCCAATGGCGCCGGCAAGACGCAATTGCTGAAGCTCTTGGCCGGGGACGTTTGGCCGACGCCGAACGGCCGCGAGGTGCGCAGCTACCGCGTCGGCGGGCGCGCGCTGGACCTCGTCGACGCCAAGCGGCGCATCGCCTATATCGGCGCCGAGCGGCAGGACCAATACACCCGCTACGGCTGGAACTTGCGCGTCCGCGACCTTCTGATCACCGGCCTGCACGGCACGGATCTGCTGCTCGCCGCGGCGACGCCGGCCGCCACGCTGCGCGCCACGCGCATGCTGCGCGCCTGCGGACTCGAGCGCTTGGCGGCGCGGCGGTTCGCATCGCTGTCCTACGGCCAGAAGCGCCTGGCGCTGCTCGCGCGGACCCTGGTGAACGAGCCGGATTGGCTGTTGTTGGACGAATTCTACAATGGCTTGGACGCGCACCATCGGCGCCGCATCGACCGCGTGCTCGACGCCGCGCGCCGCCGTGGACAAGCGTGGATCGCGAGCGCCCATCGGGCGGCGGATCTGCCGGCGGGCACGAACAAAATCCTGCGCATTTGCGCCGGCCGGCTCGGCGCGCAAGCCCCGTCGATGCGCGCCGCCGCCGCGCGGCTGGCGCGCGCCGCCGACGAAACCAAGCCGCCGGCGCGGCCGGCGGGCGCATGCCGCCGACGCCGCAGCGGCGCTGCCGGCGCCGCAAAAGTGCTGGTGCGGGTGAGCGGCGCCGATCTATTCGTCGACTACCGGCGCGTGCTCCGCGACCTGCATTGGGAATTGCGGCAAGGCGAGCATTGCGCGGTGCTGGGCGCGAACGGCTCGGGAAAGACCAGCTTCCTGAAACTGCTGTATGGAGATCTGCAGCCGGCCCACGGCGGCTGCATCGAGCGCGCCGGCGTTGCGCCCGGCACCGCGATTTGGGACTGGAAACGCCGCGTCGGTTACGTATCGGCCGAACTGCAGGCCGATTACGATGCGGATGTCAGCGTGGCGCAGTTGCTGGTGAGCGGGCGCCATGCCAGCATCGGTCTCGCGCAGGCGCCGACGGCGGCCGAGCGCGCCGCCGCAGGGCGCTGGCTCGAGTTCTTCGGCTTGACGGCGGCCGCGCGGCGAGCTGCGCGCGAATTGTCCTACGGAGAGCTGCGCCGCGCCTTGATTGCCAGGGCCTTGATCCACGACCCCGAGATCTTGCTGCTCGACGAGCCGCTCACCGGGCTCGATCCCAAGCAACGCGCCGCGCTCAAGCGCCAGCTGCGGGAATTGATGGCCGGTCGAGCCACGCTGGTCGTCGCGGTGCTGCACGCGCAGGACCTGCCGGACGGCATCAGCCGCGCGCTGCATTTACATAATCGGCGGGCGCGTCCGCTATATCTGCGATCTGCGACTTGAGTCGGCGGCAATTCGCCCCGCAAGCGGCATAAACCACCTGCTCTTCGGCGGATGGAGTTCGTCACCTTGGCGCGCATCGCGGTTTGCAGTCTGGGATTGGCACTGATTGCGCTCGGCGCCTGCAGCAGTTCAGGCTATGCGCTGCGGGCGGTGCCGCGCATAGTCGCCGACGACGTCGGCATGCCGGTCGATCGGCTGCAGCACACATTCGGGGCGCCGCGGCGCATCGACCGCACGGCGACGTCCCTGGTCTACTTCTGGTTCATTGCGCAGGTGCCGGCGGGCGCCCCGGCGGGCTTCCATGGCTGCGATTTGGAGGTGGCCGTGGACGCGCGCACGCGACGGGTGCTCGGCTACTCGCTGGCGAACGTGGGTTGGTCCCGTTGCCGCGACATCAAGCGGCGCATCCGCGTCGCCGCGCGCTGACCGATAATTCGTTTCCGCTACAATGTCGCGGCGGTCCTGCCGCGCGTACGGCATTCGCAAGAGGCCCAGGTGCATTTCATCGTCCTATCGCTGTTGATGCAGATCGCCCTGATCGTGCATGTCTTCAAGACCGGGCGTAACACCCTCTGGGTGCTCGCGATCGCCCTGCTGCCGGCGATCGGCTCGATCGCCTATCTGTCGGTCGAGGTGCTGCCGGAGCTGTTCGGCGGCGGCGCTCGCCGCCGCACCACTCGGACCTGGCGGATATTCGATCCGGACCGCGAACTGCGGCGCGCTCGCGCCGAAGTCGAAGTGTCCGGCAATGTGCACGCGCGCCGGCGTCTCGCCGAGGAGTTGTATCAGCGCGGTCAATACGATCGAGCCATCGAGGCATGCAACGGCGGGCTCGCCGGAGTGTTCGAGCACGATCCGACCCTGTTGCTCGAGCTGGCGCGCGCCTACTTCGCCAAGAACGATTTTGCCGCGGCGCGCCGCGGCCTGGAGCGGCTCAACGCGCACAACCCGGACTTCAAATCCGCCGAGGCCCGATTGTTGTACGCGCGGACCTTGGAGGCGGACGGTGCGCTCGAGCAAGCCGAGCGGGAATATGCGTCGATCGCGCCGGAGTATCCCGGCGCCGAAGCGCGCTTGCGCTACGGCCTATTATTGAAGCGCTGCGGCAAGAGCGATGCGGCAAACCGCGCGTTCACGGAATTGCTCGAGAGTGCGCGGCTTGCGCCCGCGCATTACCGCCGCGCCCAGGCCGAATGGCTGCAGCGGGCACGCCGCGAATTGGGGTAGCGTGCGCCGCTGCTGCGCGGTAACCTGTCGGCCAGCAGGCGGATGGGAGTTCAATCATGCGCACGTTTGTTCGCGCCAGGCATCTTGCACTGGTGGCCGCGGCCGCCGTCGTGCTGGCGGCTTGCGCCAGCAAGAGGCCGCCGGCGCAGGAGCTGATCGGACAGATAGAATCGACCGTCGGCGCCACCTCCGCGGACGCCGCGAAGTATCTGCCGGAGCAGTTGCAGGACGTCCAGGACAAATTGGCCCACCTGCAGGCATCCTTCGACAACAAGGATTATACCGCGGTCATCACCGGCGCTCCGGCGGTGCTCGCGTCGGCTCAAGGACTCGCCGCCGCCACCGCCGCGAAGAAAACCGAAGTCATGCAAGCGCTGAACGAAAGCTGGTCGAAATACGCCGGCAGCTTGCCGGACGAGGTGGCCGCAATCCAGCATCGGCTCGAGTTCCTCGCCGAGAGGGCGAACCGCAAAATGGCGCGCGGCATCGATCTTGCGGCCGCCAAGACCGGGCTCGCCGACGCGACCTCGCTCTGGTCGAAGGCGCAAGCGGCGTTCGCGACCGGCAATCTCGACGAAGCCGTCGGCACGGCGAAGAAGGTCGAGGCCAGAGTCGCGAAGATGGCGGCGCAGATCAAACTGAAATTACCGTACGCCGCCCCGTAAGCCGCCGCACCGGCCGCAGCGAACTGAACGCGCGCCGCGCGGCGGCAAGACGGCCGCCGCCCCCCGGCCGCGGCACGCCCGCGCGATCGCCCCGGGGTCCGGCCTAGACGCACAGATGGCCCTCGCTGACGATGACGGCGCGGCCGCCGATGCGCACGGCGAGCAAACGCCCGCGGTCGATTTCCAGCCTGACGTCGACTTGGCCGGGGCGGCTCATCTGCGCGCCCTGGCGTCCGCTGAAGGCCGGATGCTCCCCGGCCAGCAGCCCGGCATCGAACAAATAGGCGGCGAGCATGGCGTGGCCATTGCCGCTGACGGGATCCTCGGGAATTCCAAGCGCGGGACAAAACATCCGCGAGTCGGTCGATGCCGCCTGCGCGTCGGAGGCGTAACTGAATGCAAAAAATCCCTCGGCGCCGATTTCCCGGCCGATTGCGCAGAGGGCGTCGAGGCGCGGCGCCAGTTCGCCGAGCGCCTGCGCATCGGCCACCGGCACCAACAGTCGCGTGCTGCCCTTGCGGGCGAGCCGTGCCGGCAAGGTTTCGTGCAAGCGCGCGCCCGGCAGGCCGAGCGCCTCGGCCACGCGCAAGGTCGTCTTCAGCGGCAGCGGCGGATCGAGTTCAGGCGCCGATTGCCGGAACTCGATCTTCGGCGGCGGCTCGTCGGCCGCCGCGGCATCGGCCGGCGCAGCATCGGCCGGCGCATCCCGATACGCGGTGACCTCGATGATGCCGGTGCCGGAGCGCTGCCGGCAGACGCCGAGACCGCGGCGCCCGAGCGCGAGCAGTACCGCGTGCGCGGCGACGGTCGCATGGCCGACGAACGGCGCTTCCTTGCGCGCGTTGAAGAAGCGCAGCCCGAGATCGTGATCCGCGGCGCTCGCCGGCAGCACGAAGGCGACCTCCGCATGCGCGAATTCGCGCGCGATACCGAGGAGCTCGGGCTCGTCGAGGCCGTCCGCGTCGAGGACGACGCTCGCCGGATTGCCGGAAAAACGGCTGCTGGTGAACGCGTCGACTTGAAAAATACGCACCCTTCGTCTCCCGCTGGCCGCTCGCGCGCAGTTTTGCATGCGGGCGGCCCTGCCGCTACACTGACGCTGCCTTGGGGTGGCCGTTGCAAGGCCTGAGACGCAGGATGTCGGATCGTCGATGGTTCCTGCGAACCCGTTGAACCTGATCCGGTTAATGCCGGCGTAGGGAGTCGGTAATGCCAAAACTGCGTGCGGCCGTCGAAATCAGCATGTACCCGCTCGGCGGGGATTATATCGCGCGAATTCTCGCGTTCATCGAGCGACTCAATCGCCACCCTGAACTTACCGTCGTCACCAACGACTTGAGTACCCAAATCTGGGGTGAGTTGCCACGCATCATGAGCGTGCTTGCCGAGGAAATGGCGCGCGCCGCGGACGGTTCCCCGCAACTCGTGTTCGTCGTCAAGGTATTGCCCGGCATCGCAGCGCCGTCAGCCGCGGGCACGGCCGCGACGTGAGCAAAGTCATCGTCGATCAACTGGCCGGCGCCTGGCGCGCGGCGAGTTGGATCGAGATCGGCGCCGCGGTGCTCGCGATTGCATACCTGCTGCTCGCGATTGCACAGCGGCGCAGCTGTTGGGTGGCGGCATTCGTCAGTTCCTGCCTCTACGTGTTGGTGATGTTCCGCGCGCGGCTCTACATGGAGTCGGTGCTGAACGGCTTTTACGCCGCGATCGCGCTCTACGGCTATTGGCAGTGGACCCGAAAATCCGGCGAGGCAGGCCGCGGCGTGCACCGCTGGGCGCTCGGCCGCCACCTATGGGGCCTCGCGGCCGTGATCGCGCTGTCGCTATGCAGCGCCTATTTCCTACGCCGCTACACCCCGGCCGCGTGGCCGTTCGTCGATTCCATGGTGACCTGGTCGAGCGCGTTCGCGACGTTTCTGGTCGCACTCAAGGTATACGAGAATTGGCATTGGTGGCTGCTGATCGATTCGACGGCGCTGTTCGTCTATTTCAGGCGTGAACTTTATCCGACGATGCTGCTGTTCGGCCTATACCTGATCATGATCGCGATCGGCATGCGCGCATGGCGGCGCAGCCTGCCGGACGCCGCGCATGCGCCGCTCTGAGATCGAGGCGCTGGCGCTGCGCCATGTGCCGGGCCACGGGCGCCCGCAATTGCGCCGCGTCGGCGCAGGTTTCGCGAGCGAGACGTACAGCGTCCGGCGCGACGGCGCGCGCTACTCGCTGCGCATCGCCGCGCGCGAGCCCGGCGCCGCCGGTTTCGATGCGCACTGGGAATACCGCGTGCGCGAACTCGCGGCGGCCGCCGGACTCGCCCCGCCGCTGGTTCGATCGGATCCGCAGGCGGGTGTGTTGCTCGCAAGCTGGGTCGACGGCCGCTTCTGGAGCGGCGCCGAGCTGCGACGGCCGCAACGCATCGCGATGGCCGCGCAGCTGATGCGGCGCATTCACGCCGTGCGTCCGCCGCTGCCAGCGCGCCAAGCGGCCCCCGGCGAGTGGATCGTCCGCTATCAGGGCGCGCTGCGGGACGGCGGGCCGCCGCCGGATTCGCCCGCCATGCGCCGCGAGGCGGGCGCGCGCCTCGCCGCGTTGGCGCGGCTGCCGGCGCCGGCGCCGGTCCTGTGCCACAGCGACCTGCACGCGCGCAACGTCGTCGAGACCGGCGGCGCCCTGCTCGCACTCGACTGGGAGTATGCGCATGTGACCGATCCGCTTTGGGACCTGGCCGGCTGGTGCTGCGCCGGCGATTTCAGCGCGCCGCTTCGCGGCGAACTGCTGCAGCGCTACCTCGGGCGGACGCCGGCGCCGGTGGATGTCACGCGCCTCGCGCTGCTCGCGTGGCTCTACGATTACGTCTGCCTGCTGTGGAGCGACGTGTACTTTGCGCAGTGCTCGAGGCGGCCCGGCGCCGGCCCGCTGGCGCGCGCGCAACAGATCGCGTCGCGTCTGCAATCGACGATGGGTGGCTGCGCCGCGGAAGTTGCGGCAGACTAGCGCGCTGGGCCGGATCCCTCCTCGATCGGCAATTCAATGGAGAGCAAAGAATGGCGCGGATGACGGTTGTGGACCGTGACGGCAAAGAGCACGTGATCGAAGCCAAACCGGGCTTGAAACTGATGGAGATCCTGCGGGAATTGGACTACGGCGTGGCGGCGATCTGCGGCGGTCTTTGTTCCTGCGCGACCTGCCACGTGTTCGTCGACGAATCCTGGGTCGAGCGTTTGCCGAAGAAGCAGAGCGACGAGCAGGAATTGCTCACCGAGTTGTCCGATTATCGCCCGGCCACATCGCGCCTGTCCTGCCAGGTGGAATTCACCGCAGCGCTCGATGGACTGAAGGTCGCGATCGCGCCCGACACCTAGGGGTCACTTCTTTTCGCCTTGCCGGCGCACGGCTTCCTGCGCGGCGGCCACCGCGGCGGCGTCGCCGAGAAAGCGGCGCTGGGCCGATTGCAGCGCCGGCGTGAAGTCATACAGCATGGGCACGCCGGTCGGTATGTTGAACTCGACGATTTCCTCGTCGGACATGCGGTCGATAATCTTGATGAGCGCCCGCAGCGAGTTGCCGTGCGCGACCAGCAGCACGTTCTGGCCGGCCTCGATGCGCGGCGCGATGCGCGACTGCCAATCCGGCAGCACTCGCGACAAGGTATCCTTCAACGATTCGCAGGCCGGCAGCGAGCCGGCGTCGACGCCGGCGTAGCGCGGGTCGAAGCGCGGATGCCCGGGGTCGTCCCAGGCAAGCGGCGGCGGCGGGATGTCGTAACTGCGGCGCCAGATCTTGACTTGCGCTTCGCCGTGGCGCGCGGCCGTCTGTGCCTTGTCGAGTCCCTGCAGGGCGCCGTAGTGCCGTTCGTTCAAACGCCAACTGCGCTCGACCGGAATCCACATCCGATCCATCGTGTCGAGAATGATCCACAGCGAGCGGATCGCGCGCTTCAGCACCGAGGTAAAGGCGACATGCGGCTCGATCCGCTCGGTGAGCAGCTCGCGCCCGGCCTGCGCGGCTTCGGCGCGGCCATGCGCGGTCAAGTCGACGTCGACCCAGCCGGTGAACAAGTTCTCGGCATTCCAGATGCTCTGTCCGTGGCGGACCAGGATCAGCTTTCCCGGCACGATGGCCTCCTCCCGGCAATAAGGCTGCGCCGCCAGTTATATCATGCGGGCCGCGCGGCGGCGGCGCTCAAGCATCGGCGAGCCGCCTCACCGATTGCAGCGCGACCGACAGCGTCGCGAAGTCGGCGGCCGCGCCGGTGCGCAGGTCGACGACCAGGCTCTGAAGGAGGTCGATTTCCGCCCGGCGCCCGGCCATCCAGGCGTCGACGCGCGCCGCTGCGCCGCCTTTGCCGCAGCCGAGCGCGGAGCGCGTGATCTTGCTGTGCAAGGCGAACAGAGAGTCGCGCAACGCGCTGCGCGCCACCGCGTGCCAATGGCCGTCCGCCGCCAGCGACTCGATCTGTTCCTTGATCCAGGCGAGGCCGATGCGCTCGCCGAGATCGAAATACGCTTGCGCCGCAAAGCCGATCGGCGAGCGGCTCGCCGCCGACGCCTCCACCAAGTCGAGCGCGCCGTGCAGGGCTTCCAGGGAGGCGATACGTTCCGCCAGACGTTCCGGCACCTTTTCGCCGATCAGGCGCAGGCGCTCGGCGTCGTAGCGCGCGCGTTCCCCGGCGCCGAGAACCGCGGCGAGTTGGCGCATCAATTCGGCGGTTCCCGCGGCATAGCGGCGCACGCCGCGTTCGATGCCGAGGTCGGCGCGCCGGTGCGTCAGCAGCCAGTAGCTCATATGGCGCAGCAAGCGGGTGGTCTTTTCGATCGCCGCGTACTGCACGGTCGCGGCAATGCGGTTGTCGAGCGACTCGATCTCGGTCCAAATTTCGCGGACGCGAAACACTTCGCGGGCGATCGTATAGGCGCGCGCGGTCGCCGCGGGGTCGGCGCCGGTATCGCCGAGGGCGCGTACCGGGAATACCGGACCCATGCGGTTTATCAGGCTATTGGTGATCGCGGTCGCGATGATCTCGCGCCGCAGGCGGTGGCGCTTGATGCGCGCCGCAAAACGCATGCGCACCGGCGCCGGGAAGTAGCGCTCGAGTTCCGCCGACAGATAATCGTCCTCCGGCACATCGGAATGCAGCAACGCCTTGTTGAGCCAGATCTTTCCATAGCTCAGGGCGATCGCCAGTTCCGGGCGGGTCAATCCTTCGCCGCTTTTGCGCCGTTCGGCGATCTGCTCGTCGTTCGGCAGGAATTCCAGGGCGCTGTCCAAGTCGCCGGAGCGCTCGAGCGCGCGCAGCATCGCGGCGTGCTCGCTCAAACGCTGGCGCGATTGCCATTCGAGTACGCTGATCGCCTGGCTCTGCAGATAATTGTTGTGCAGTACCAGCGCCGCGACGTCGTCCGTCATGCGCACCAGCAGGCGGTTGCGCACCGTGCGCGTGATTTGCTTGGCGAGCACCGCGCCGTTCAACAGAATTTTCAAGTTTACCTCGACGTCCGAGCAGTTCACGCCCGCCGAGTTGTCGATGAAATCCGTGTTCAGCCGGCCGCTGCGGCGCGCATACTCGACCCGTCCGCGCTGCGAAATGCCGAGATTGCCGCCTTCGCCGACGACTTTGCAGCGCAGTTCGCGCGCGTCGATGCGCACCGCGTCGTTGCTGCGGTCGCCGACGTCGCCGTGGCTCTCGTCGCTCGCCTTGACATAGGTGCCGATGCCGCCGTTCCACAGCAGGTCGACGTCCAGTTTGAGAACGGCCTTGATCGCCTCGTTCGGCGTCGTTTGCGGGGGCAGGCCGAGCAGCGTCTGGGCTTCGCGCGTCAAATTCAGCGTCTTGGCGCTGCGCGAATAGATCGCGCCGCCCTTGGAAAGCGCCTTGCGCGAATAGTCCTCCCAGGTCGATCCCGGCAATTGGAACAAGCGGGCGCGCTCTCGATAAGAGCGCGCCGCAGAGGGCGCCGGATCGACGAGAATGTGCTGGTGGTTGAACGCGGCGAGCAGGCGGATGCGGGCAGAGTGCAGCATGCCGTTGCCGAATACGTCGCCCGCCATGTCGCCGATGCCGGCCACCGTGAACTCGCGGCTGCGCGGGTCGACGCCGAGTTCGCGGAAGTGACGGTCGACGCACTCCCAGGCACCGCGCGCGGTGATCGCCATTTTCTTGTGGTCGTAGCCGACCGAACCGCCCGAGGCGAACGCATCGCCGAGCCAGAAGCCGTATTCTGCCGAGAGCTCGTTGGCGATATCGGAGAACGTGGCCGTACCCTTGTCGGCCGCCACCACCAGATACGGATCGTCGCCGTCATGGCGGATCACCATTGGCGGCGGCACGAGCGCCTCATCGACGATGTTGTCGGTGAGGTCGAGCAGTCCCCTGATGAGCGTGCAATAGCAGGCGACGACCTCGGCTTGCTGCGCCTCGCGGCCGGTCGCGGGCATGCGCTTGGCGACGAATCCGCCCTTGGCGCCGACCGGCACGATCACCGTATTCTTGACGTTCTGCGCCTTCATCAGCCCGAGTACCTCGGTGCGGAAATCCTCGAGCCGCTCGGACCAGCGTATGCCGCCGCGCGCGACCCGCCCCATGCGCAAGTGCACGCCTTCCATGCGCGGCGAAAACACGAAGATCTCGCAGAGCGGCTTCGGCAGGGGCAGCTCGCGCAGCCGCTGGCTTTCTATTTTGAGCGACAGATAATCCTTCGCCGCTCCGCCGGCATCCGTTTGATAGGCGTTGGTGCGCACCGTCGCGGCGAGCGCATCCCAGAGCGTGCGCAGGATCCGGTCCGCGTCGGAGCGCCGGACCTGTTCCAACGCCGCGCCTAGCGAGGCGGCGAGCCGTGCAAGCGACGCGCGGCGCGCCGCCGCCGAAAGCCGCGGATCGAAGCGGGCGACGAACAAATCCGCGAGCAATCGCGCCGTCCGCGGATTCTCCATCAGCACTTGCGCGATGTAGCCGAAGCTGTAGGGCAGTCCCGTTTGCAGCAGGTAGCGGCAATAGGCGCGCAGCACCGTGACGATGCTCCACGGCACGCCGGCATACAGCGTCAGCCGATTGAGCGCGTCGTTGTCCATCCGCCCGGCCCAGACGGCCGTGAACGCGCTCTTGATCTGCGGCGCCAGCGATTCGAACTTGGTGTGTACGTCGCGCGGGATCTCCAGCTCGAGGTCCTGTATCCAACCGCGCCGCTCGGCCGAGTATTCGAGCTCATAGGGGCGTTCGGCGATGACGCGCAGGCCCATGTTTTCGAGCATCGGCAGCAGATCCGATATGGGGATGGCGTCCTGATGGCGGTAGATTTTCAGGTAGACGCGCTCTTTGCGCCTGGCGTCGGCGCGATAGGTCTCCAACTGCAGACGCCCGGGATCCTTCTCGAGGGCCTCCAGATAGGCGACGTCGAGGGCGGCCGTCTCGCCGCCGAAGTCCTCCGTATAGGCCGCAGGAAACACCGGCGCATATTTCTCGTAGAGGGCGAGCGCGCGGGCTTCGTCGAAGCTCGCGAGCAGCGCCGACTTGAATGCATCCGACCAGGAGCGCACCGCCGCCTCGATGCGCCTTTGCAGGGCGTCGGCGTGAATCCGCCGCAGACCGCTCGGCTCGGTACGCGCGACGATGTGGATGCGGGCGCTGTTCGATTGCGCGACCTGCACCTGCGATTCGAGGTGGAACGCGCCGCAGGCCTCGCGCACGACGCTCTCGATGCGCTGCCGCACTTGCGTGTTGTATTTTTCGCGGGGTACGAAGATAAAGCAGGAGTAGAACCGCCGAAACGGGTCGCGCCGCAGCAGCAAGTGCACCCGCGGGCGCTCCTGCAGGCCGAGAATTCCGGCGACGATGCGGATCAGTTCGGCGACAGTGGCTTGAAACAATTCCTCGCGCGGGAACGACTCGAGGATGTGCTGCAGCGCCTTGCCGTCGTGGCTGTCGGCGGCGAGCGCGAAGTGTTCGGCGACCCGGTCGACTTTGTGGCGCAACAGCGGAATCTCGCGCGGATTGCTGTTGTAAGCGGCGGAAGTCCACAGGCCGAGAAACCGGCGCTCGCCGAGCAGGCGGCCGGCAGCGTCGAATCGCTTGACGCCGACGTAGTCGAGGAAGCCGGAGCGGTGCACGCTCGACTGGATGTTCGACTTGGTGACCAGGGCGAGCTCGCGCGCGCGGCTCTGGCGCCGTACGTCGCTCGACAGAACCCGGCCGGTGCGGTCGGGACGGCGGTGGCCGCCGCGCAGGATGCCGAGTCCGCTCGCCTCGATGGGCGCGAGCGTTTCCCTGCCCGCCGTGCCGCGCAATCGATACTCGCGATAGCCGAGGAAGGTGAAATTGCGGTTCACCATCCATTCGAGCAGGGCACTCGTCTCGCTCGCGTCGCGCGGGTCGACGCGCGCATGTTCGACCAGCAAATCGCCGGCCGTGGCGTGCGCCGCCGCCTGCATCTTCGGCCAATCGGCGCAGGCGACCCGCACGTCGTGCAAGTTGCGCTCTATCTCGGCGGCGAGCGCCTGCAGGGTCGCCGCATCGACGATGCGGTCAATTTCTAGGTGTTGGAAGGATTCGAGGCGTTCGCCGCTCTCGCCGTCGCCGCGCGGCCGCAGCGAGCGCAGCGCGCCCTTGGCGCCGCGCGTCACAGCGAATACCGGATGCGCCAAGAAATGCAGCGTCAGTCCGCGCCGCTGGAACGCCAGGGCGATCGAGTCGACGAGAAACGGCATGTCGTCGCCGACCATCTCGACGACCGTGTGCGGCGAGCCGTAGCCGCGTTCGCGCAGCGCCGGGTTGAAGACGCGCACCGCTGCGCGCCCGCGGCGCCGATTCTGCGCAAAATCGAGGTGCGCGAGCGCGGCGGCGGCGAGTTGCGCCGGATCGCGGGCAGCCAGGTCCTGCGGCGCGACATTCGCGTAATAGGCCTGCAGGAATTGCGCGACGTTTACGCCGCGCAGTCGTTTCGGCCGTGCGGCGGCGCCAATCGACCGCAATATCGTTCTTTCGGTTTCGGACATGGTTTGCGACATCGGACCGATCTCCCCCGGCTTACCGGCATTGATACGGGTTCATTCAGGCGCCTGCATATCGGCGATCACCGCGGCGAGGAAACGGCAGGCCTCGCCGCCCGTCACGCAGCGATGATCGAAGCTCAGCGACAGCGGCATGCAGAGATGCGCCTCGATCGCCTCGCCGGCGACGACGGCGTCGCGGCGCACCTTGCCGGCGCCGAGGATGGCCACCGCCGGCGGCATCACCTGCGGCGTGGCGTAGCGACCCGCGAGCGTGCCGTAGTTCGAGAGCATCAGCGTAAAGTCGCGAAGGTCCTCCGGCGCAATGCCGCGCCGATGGGCCGCTTGCTTGTGCGCGAGCAGGGCGGCGGCGAGTTCTTGCGGCGATTTGGCCTCGACATTGCGTATGACCGGCACGAACAAACCGGCGGGCGTATCGACCGCGACCGCAAGATCGATATGTTCGAAAATCACCCGCGAGTCTTCCGCGGGGTCGTACCAGGCGTTCAAGGCGGGTTCGGCGCGGCAAGCGCGCACCAGGGCGCGCATCAAGCGCAGCATGTAGCCGCCCGGCTGCCGCCAGGCTTGAATGTCGGCGTCGTCGCAGACGGTGCTGAGCGCGGTTTGCTCGCGGGCGAGGGTCATCGATCGCGACATCCAGCGGCGCGCGCCGCGCAAGGGCTGCAGGATGCCGCCCGCCGGCGCCGCGAGCTTGGGCGGCGCCGCGGGCGCGGTCGGTAGTCGCGCCGAGCGCAGCACATCGTCCAAGGTGATCAGACCGTCCCTGCCGCTGCCGGCGAGGCCGTCGAGATCGACGCGCAAATGCCTCGCCAGCGCGCGCGCCGTCGGCACGGCGCGGCCGCGCGTCGGCGCGGCGTCGCGATTCACGCCGATCGTCGCCGCTTCGATGAATTCCTCGCCGCCGGTCGCCGGCAGGCTGCCGACGACGGTGCCGTCGTCGAAATCGATCAGCGCTGCCCCGGTCGCGACGATGTCGCCGGCCGCGCCGTGCAGGGCGCAGACGATGCCGCCGAACGGCGCGGGCACCTCGACGAGGGCTTTGGCCGTCTCGACGGACACCATCGGCTGGTCGACGGCGACGCGGTCGCCGACTTTGACGTGCCACTCGACGATCTGCGCCTCGGCCAAACCCTCGCCCAAGTCCGGAAGCTTGAATGTCGCCATACTCGAGCCTGCTACTCTGCCAGCGTCAGCCGTACGGCATCGACGATGCGCTGCACGCACGGTATGTAGTCGTACTCCAGTTTGAACAAGGGCATGACGGTGTCGAAGCCCGTGACGCGCCGGATCGGCGCCTGCAGATCGTAAAGGCCGCGTTCGGCGACCAGCGCGGCGATCTCCGCGCCCACGCCGACGTTGCGCGCCCCTTCGTGCACGATGACCAGGCGGCCGGTCTTGGCGACCGAGGCGAGAATCGCCGCATCGTCGAGCGGGCTCAAGGTCGCCGGATCGATCACCTCGGCGCTGACGCCCTGCGTGTCGAGCAGGGCGGCGGCGCGCAGGGTTTCGATCGTCATCGCGCCCCAGGTGACGATCGTCACGTCGGATCCTGCGCGCAGCGTGAACGCCGCATCCAGCGGCAGCGCGCGGCCGTCGTCGGCGACTTCTTGGCGCATCGCGCGGTACAGGCGCACCGGCTCGAGGAACATGACCGGATCCGGATCGCGAATCGCCGCGAGCAGCAGCCCGTAGGCGCGCGCCGGCGAGGACGGACAGACGACGCGAATTCCGGGGATATGGCAGAGCATCGCCTCGGTGCTCTCGGAGTGATGCTCCGGGGCGTGGATGCCGCCGCCGTGCGGCATGCGCATGACGACCGGGCAGCTGAGGCGGCCGCGGGTGCGGGTGCGCATGCGCGACATGTGATTGACGATCTGATCGAGCGCCGGATACATGAATCCCATGAATTGTATTTCCGCGACCGGCTTCAAGCCGTGAGCGGCCATGCCGACGGCCATGCCCGAGATCGTGGCTTCCGCGAGCGGCGTGTCTTGAACCCGCCGTTCGCCGAAGCGTCGCTGCAGGCCGGCGGTCGCGCGAAATACGCCGCCGTTCGCGCCGACGTCCTGGCCGATGACGACGACGCTCTCGTCGTGCTGCATTTCCCAGCCTTGCGCCATGGCAATGGCCTCGACCATGGTTACTTTCGCCAAGTCAATGTCTGCCGGATTTCGCGCCGTATCTGCGCGCTACGTCGCGCTGTTCGCGCAGATGCGGCGGCATCTCAGCGAACAAATGTTCGAACATCGCGTCGCTCGAGGGCTTCGGCGCCGCCAGGTATTCGCCGACGGCCGCTTCGACCTCGCGGGCGCAAGTATGCCGCAATGCCTGTTCCTTCGCCGCGTCCCATATTCCGGCGCTCGTCAGGAACCGCCGGATGCGAATCAACGGTTCGATCGCCCAGGCTTCCTTGACTTCCTGCGCCGAGCGATAGCGGCCGGCGTCGTCCGCGGTCGTGTGATCGCTCAGTCGATAGGTCAGCGCCTCCACCACAGAAGGTCCGCCGCCGGACCGCGCCGCCTCGAGCGCGGCGCCGACGACCGCGCGCACCGCGAATACGTCGTTGCCGTCGACCTGCATTCCGGGAATGCCGGCGGCAACCGCCTTCTGGGCGAGGGTCGCCGCCGCCGTTTGCGCGGCGACCGGCACGGAGATCGCCCAGCCGTTGTTGACGATGACGAACACCACCGGCAGCGCGCGCGCGCCGGCGAGGTTCAGCGCTTCGTAAAACGCTCCTTCGGAGGTGCCGCCGTCGCCGATATAGGCGAGCGCACAGCGCCTTTCCCCGCGTATCTTGAACGCCATCGCCGCTCCCGCCGCGTGCAGCGTCTGGGTGGCGATCGGTACGCACCAGGCAAAGTCCTGGCGGGGCCCGGCAAAGTCGCTGCCGCGCTCGTCGCCGCCCCAATAGACGAGGATTTCGCGCATGCTGACGCCGCGCCATAACTGCGTCCCGTATTCGCGGTACACGGGCGCGAGCACGTCCTCCGGGCGCATCGCCGCGCCGACGCCGACGTGCGTCGCTTCGTGGCCGAGGCACGGCGCGTAGGTGCCCAACTGGCCGGTGCGCTGCAGATTGATTGCCTTGGCGTCGAAGATGCGCACCAGCGTCATCAGGCGGTACATTCGCAAGACTTCCTCGGGGTCGCGCGCAAAGGCGGGCAGCTCCTCGGTCGCCGCGCCGTCCGCGTCGAGCAGCTGCGTATGCGAAATGCTGAATTCGGCGACCGTCTTCATCTGCGAATTATGCCAGGGCCGCGCGAGCTTCGCTTCACGGGCGGTGTTCGCCGGCGAGATAGCGCTGCGACTGCATCTCGACCAGGCGGCTCGCGGCGCGCTCGAACTCCCCCGCCAATCGTTCGCCGCGGTACAGAGCTTGCGCGGGCGCGGCGGCCGAAACCACGATCTTCACGCCGCAATCGTAGAGAGTATCGATCAGCATCAAGAAGCGGCGCGCCGCATCCTCGTCGCCGCCGCCGAATACCGGGACGCCGGCCACAAAAATCGTCCGGTAGCGCCGGGCGAGTTCGATGTAGTCGTCGGCGCCGCGCGGGCTTGCGCAGAGTTCTCGGAATTCGAAGCAGACGAGGCCGGGGGCTGAGTCCGCCGCCGCGATACTGCGACCCAGGACCTCGATGGCGGACGGGCCCGCGGCGCTGCCCGCGGACAGCTTGCAAAACAGGCGCTGCATTTCGGCGGGTGTCTCCGGCCGATTCGAATCGAAGTAAGTGCGCGCCCGATCGAAATTGCGCAGGCGGTAGTCGACCGCGCCGTCCAGGTGCACGACCTGCATGCGCCGGCGCATCGATGCGATCGCCGGCAGGAACCTTTGACGCTGCAAGCCGTCCTTGTACAAATCCTGCGGCGGCGAGTTCGAAGTCGCGACCAGCGTCACGCCGCGCCGAAACAGGCCGTCGAGCAGGCCAGACAGGATCATCGCGTCGGCGATGTCGGCGACGAAGAATTCGTCGAGACAGATGAGCCTGGCGCGCTCGGCCATGCGCTGCGCGACGATCTGCAGCGGCCGGACGCGGTGCGCCGCGGCGCGCAGCTGCGCATGCACGTCGCGCATGAACGCATAGAAGTGATTGCGCTCCTTGTCGGTGAAATCCATGGACTCGTAGAACAAGTCGAGCAGTCGAGTCTTGCCGCGGCCGACGCTGCCCCAAAGATAGAGCCCGCGGGGAGCGGGGCCAGAACGCGGCCGCGTGAGCCGGCGCATGCCGAGGCGGCGCCAGAGCCCGGCGCCGGGGCGCCCGCCGCGCAGCGCCGCGCCGAGCGCATCGAGGTGCGCGGCCGCGGCGCATTGCTGCGCATCGAATTCTAGCCGGTGGTCGGCGACCGCGAGCGCGAGCCGCGCAGCGACCGGCTGGTATTGCGCTGACACTGCGGCGCCGTTCGCCTAGAGTCCTTGGTAGTTCGGACCCGAACCACCCTGCGGCGTGCACCAGGTGATCTGCCCCGGGTAGGGCTCCTTGATGTCGCAGGCCTTGCAATGCACGCAGTTCGAGGAGTTGATCTGCAGCTTGCGGCCGCCGCCGCCGTCGTCCACCATTTCGTAGACGTTGGCCGGACAGAATTTCGTGCACGGATTGCCGAATTCCTGCGCGCAGCGCGCGGCGCAGATCTTGATGTCGGCGACCTGCAGGTGCACCGGCTGGTTCTCTTCGTGCGCGGTCGCCGCGAAATACACCGAAGCCAGGCGGTCGCGCGGCGGCAAATCGCGTTCGCCCCAGCCGCGCTCCGGCGAGGCGTATTCATCGAGCTTCTTCAGCGCCGTATCGTCGGCGTGGTTGGCGAGGGTCCACGGGGATTTGCCCATGGTCGCAGTCTCGAATGCGGCATTGGCGAGGCCGAACCACAGGCCGCGGCGGAACCCGGGGCGTATGTTGCGCACCCGGTGAAGTTCGCGCCCGCCCGCCGATTCGCGCCAGCGGCGGTCGAAGCCGCTGCCTGCACCGGTCTCTGCGTAGTGTTCGGCCGCGATCATCCCGGAGCGGATCGCCTGGTGAATGCCTTTGATTTTCGGGGTATTCAGCGTGCCTGCGGCGTCGCCGATCAGGATGGCGCCCGGCATTTCGAGCGTCGGCATCGATTGATAGCCGCCTTCGATGACCGTTCTGGCGCCGGCCGCGAGAATCTCGCCGCCCGCCAGCAGCGGCTTGACCGCGGGATGGTGCTTGAATTGTTGAAACGCTTCGAACGGCTTGAAGCGCGGGTCTTCGTAGTCCAGGCCGACGACGAAGCCGACGTAGAGTCGGTCGTTGTCCAGGTGATAGAGAAAGCTGCCGCCGTAGGTGCGCGGATCCAGCGGCCAGCCGAGCGTGTGCCGGATCAATCCGGGTTCGCCGCGCCCGGACGGCAACTGCCAAAGCTCCTTGAAGCCCAATCCGTAGGTTTGCGGCGACTTGCCCGCATCCAGCCGGTAGCGGCGGATCAATTGCTTCGACGCGCTGCCGCGGCAACCCTCGGCAAAGATCGTCAGCTTGGCGTGAATGTCCGGCCCCGGAGCGAAGTTCGGTCCCGGCTCGCCGGATTTGTCGACTCCCATGTCGCCGACGCGCACGCCGCGCACGGCGCCGCCGTCGTCGAACAGAGCGGTCGACGCGGCAAAGCCGGGAAACACGTCGACGCCGAGCTTCTCCGCGTGTTGCGCGAGCAGCGGGGTCAGTTGTCCGAGCGAGATGATGAAATTGCCGTGATTGGCCATCTGCGGCGGCGTCGGCAGCCTGATGCGCCTGCGGCGCGTCAGGTACCAGAATTCGTCGCGGGTCGCCGGCACGCACACGGCTGGCGGATTCTCGCGCCATCGCGGCAGCAGCGCCTCGAGCGGCCCGGGCTCGAGGACCGCGCCGGACAAGGAATGCGCGCCGACGGCGGCGCCCTTTTCGAGCACGCAGACGCCGATCTCCGGTTTCTGCTGTTTCAGGCGGATCGCAGCGGCGAGGCCCGCGGGCCCTGCGCCGACGATCGCAACCTCGTACTCCATGACATCGCGAGGGTTGTCGCTCATCGGATCGAACCCTTCAGGGTAGTTCCAGGGCGATTGCCGTCGCTTCGCCGCCGCCGATGCACAGGCTCGCGACGCCGCGTTTCGCGCCGCGGGCGCGCAGCGCGTGCAGCAGCGTGGCGATGATGCGCGCGCCGCTCGCGCCGATCGGATGGCCGAGCGCGCAGGCGCCGCCGTTGACGTTGACCCGCGCCGCATCGAGCCCGAGATCGCGTACCGCCGCCATGGTCACGACCGCGAAGGCTTCGTTGATCTCGAACAAATCGACCTCCTCCGCGCGCCACCGCAGGCGGGCCAGCAATTTGCCGAGCGCGCCGATCGGTGCCAGCGTGAACCATTCGGGCTCTCGCGCGAAACTCGTGTAGCCGACGATGCGCGCGAGCGGTCGCAGGCCGCGCTCGGCGGCGGCGGCGGCAGAGCTCAAGACGATCGCCGCGGCGCCGTCGGCTATGCCGGAGGAACTCGCCGCAGTCACGGTCCCGCCTTTCTTGAAGGCGGCCTGCAGCGTCGGTATTTTCGCGAGATCGAGGTCGTGCGGCGTCTCGTCATCGACGATCAGCGCATCGCCCTTGCGCGTGCGCACCGCGACCGGCGTAATTTCCGGCTTGAATGCGCCGCTGCCGACGGCCGCTTGCGCGCGCCGCGCCGATTCGGTCGCGAAGAGGTCCTGGCTGTCGCGCGTGAATCCGTACTTCTCCGCGGTCGCCTCGGCGAACACGCCCATCAGCTGCCCGTCCCACGGGCTTTGCAGACCGTCGTAGAACATGTGATCGAGCGCCTGCTGATGGCCCATGCGGTAGCCGGCGCGCGCCTTCGGCAGCAGATACGGCGCATTGCTCATCGATTCGAACCCGCCGGCGACGACGATCGCCGCCGATCCGGCCGCAATTTGATCGGCGCCCGACATGACGGCGCGCATGGCGGAGCCGCACATCTTGTTCAGCGTCGTCGCCGGTACGCCCGCAGGCAGGCCGGCGGCCAATGCCGCCTGCCGCGCCGGCGCCTGCCCGAGGCCGGCCGCAAGCACGCAGCCCATGACGACCTCGTCGACGTCGGCGGGCGCGACGCCGGCGGCGCCGATCGCGCCGCGAATGGCCGCCGCCCCCAATTGCGGCGCGGCGAGCGGCGCCAGCGCGCCCTGGAAAGCGCCCATCGGCGTGCGCTGCGCGGCAAGTATCAGGATGGGTTCGCAAGTCATCGGCGCGTGATTCCTGGCGGCGGTCGGTGCCGGCGCCAGTATACCCGGGACGCCGGCGTCGCGGCGCGAGCGCCGGCGGCGGGCGGCGCAAGCCTCAGGCGAGCGGCTCGCCGACGGCTCGGCCGATCAGTTCGCGGCTGCGGTGCCTCGCCTCGGCGCCGCGCAGGACGTCGAGTACTTCCACGCGAATCGGCTCTCGGCGGATCAGGATGCTTCCCGACGGCAGCACGGCGCGCGTGCCGTGAATCGCCACGGCGACGATCGGCATGCCGGCGCGCGCGGCGGTCGTGAATGCGCCGCGCAGGAATTTTCCGATCTGCCGCGCTTCGCTGAACGTGCCTTCCGGAAAGAACACCAGCGATTGACCGCCGCTCGCGCGCTTCAGCACGCGGCGCGCATCGGCCGCACTGCGTTGCCGGTCGTAGCGGTCGACGAATTCGGAGCCCAGGCGCCGCAGCAGGAATCCGGCAAGCGGCACCCGCAGCATTTCCTTTTTGATCACGAACGCGAAGTCCGGCGGCAACGCGGCGATGGCGACGACCCCGTCGAGGTAGCTGGAGTGGTTCGCCACCACCACGCAGGGTTCGGTGGGCAGGCGGTCCGCGCCGTGCACCGAGAACGGGATGCCGGCGGCCCGCAGGAACGCGCGCGAGCAGCCTGCCGCGACGCGCCGGCGGGCGCGCGGCGTCGGCACGAAAAGATTGGCCGCAAGCGCCGCGCAGGCGAGCGCGGTGAACGCGAGCAGGCAATAGAGCGAGTACAGGCCGCGGCTCATCCGCGCCGCCGCGCTCTGGATTGTTCTGTGATCTGGTTCTCCTTATGTTAATAGTTACGGTTACTGTGATTCGGGTCACGCCCCCTGCAGGGGGCCCCTTTCATACTTCGGGCCGTACCGCTACGGCAAGCTCCACAGGCGGTGTCAAGACGCGGGAAACTATGGCGACGGCTCCCAAACGGACGGTTTATACACGCACTTCCGGCACGGCGAAACTGCCGCAAGCGGATGCGGCCGACCCGGCGTTGCTGCGCTTCCTCGATGCGGTGTGGACCGAGCGCGGGTTGTCGGCGAATACGCTTGCCGCCTATCGGGCCGATTTGACGGCGCTCGGACGCTGGCTCGAGGCGCAACACAGCGCCTTGCTGAAGGCCACTCGCATCGAATTATTGGGCTTCATCGCAGCGCGCGTCGAGGGCGGATCGCGGCCGCGCTCTACAGCGAGGCAATTATCGAGCTTCCGCCGATTCTACCGCTACATGATTCGAGAGGGACTGATCGCCGCCGATCCGACCGCGCAAATCGCGATGCCGAAAATCGGCCGCTCTTTGCCGAAATCGCTCAGCGAGGCCGAGGTCGATGCGCTGCTCGAAGCGCCGACAGTGACCGATCCGCTGGGTCACCGCGATCGTACGATGCTCGAGGTGTTGTATGCGACCGGTCTGCGCGTCTCGGAACTCGTCAGCCTGAAGCACAGTCAGGTCAACCTGCACCAGGGGGTCATGCGCGTCGTCGGCAAGGGCAACCGGGAGCGTTTGATCCCGCTCGGCGACGAGGCGGTCGGCTGGCTGCAACAGTTCGTACAGGGGCCGCGCGTGGAGATATTGCTGGAGCGGCAGACGGACTATCTGTTCCCGACGCGCCGCGGCGATCGCATGACGCGGCAGGCGTTCTGGCACATCATCAAGCGCTATTCGAAAAAAGCCGGCGTCGACAAGGAACTTTCGCCGCACACCTTGCGGCACGCCTTCGCGACGCATTTGCTGAACCACGGCGCCGATCTGCGCGTCGTGCAGATGCTGCTCGGCCACAGCGATTTGTCGACGACGCAGATCTATACCCACGTCGCGCGCGAACGCCTGAAGGAATTGCATTCCCAGCATCACCCGCGCGGCTAGCCGCTGCCGCGCCAAGCTCGCGGCGCCGTACCTACGCCAGATTCCGGGAGACCATCGATGCCGCAGAAAATCGCCGCCGTCCTGATCGCGGTCGCGATGGCCGCCGCAGCGGCGTACGCGGCCGTCCCCGGCGCAGATCCGGCGGATCCGCGCATCGCCCTGCTCAAGCGGTTGCCGGCCGGGGTCAAGCTGCAGGACCTGCAGCCGTCGCCGATTGCGGGGATTTATCAGTTCATGCAGGGAGCGGACATCAGCTATCTGACCGCAGACGGCAAATTCTTCATCGACGGCAACATCTACGACATGAATTCGCGCCGCAACCTCACCGAGCAGCGCCGCATGGCGGCGCGCGCGGCGCTGATCACCGCGATCCCGGAATCGCAGATGCTGATTTTCTCGCCGCCGAGTCCGCGCTACACGATCACGGTATTCACCGACGTCGACTGTCCCTACTGCCGCAAGCTGCAGGGCGAGATGGCGCAACTCAACCGGCTCGGCGTGCGCGTGCGCTACCTGTTCTACCCGCGCAGCGGCCCCAATACGCCGAGCTGGCGCAAGGCCGAGGCCGTATGGTGCTCGCCGAACCGCGGCCAGGCGCTGGCGCGCGCCACCGCGGGTGAGGATCTGGCTGCGGCGAGGATCTGCAGCCCGACGCCGGTTGCGAGAGAGTACGCGCTCGGCAGGGAAATCGGCGTGCGCGGCACGCCGGCGATCATCACGCAATCCGGCCGGTACATCGACGGCTATCTACCACCGCGCGAACTGGTCCAGGAAATCAGGGCACTGCAGCTCGCCGCGCGTTGAATGGCGCGCCGCGCGCAGGCGCCGCTCAGCGCTCGAGCAATTTGAGCTTGCCGGCGACGCCTTCCCACTGCTTGGCGTCCGCGGGCGCCGGACCTTTCTCGCTGATGACGGGCCACTTCTTGGCGAGCTCCGCGTTCAATGGCTTGAAGTTCTCCTGGCCCGCGGGAATATCCTCTTCCGAGAAGATCGCTTCGACCGGGCATTCCGGTTCGCACAGCGTGCAGTCGATGCACTCTTCGGGGTCGATGACGAGGAAATTCGGGCCCTCGTGGAAACAGTCCACCGGGCAGACCTCCACGCAGTCCATATATTTGCACTTGACGCAATTCTCGGTGACCACAAAGGCCATGGCTTACCCTTTTGATTGTCGCACTGATCGCCGGCTATTCTGCCACAGACCCGGCGCCCGGGGCCGTGCCGCTCAATTATTCAACGGTCTGGTCAGTTCGGCGAAGTGGTGATCCTCGCGGCCGGCGGCGCGGTCCGCGAAGTATCGCCGCAGCGTGAATTCGCCGCTCGGAAACGCCAGATCCGGCCAGGGAATTTCCTCCTGCGCATACAGGCCGACCTCAAGGCTCTCCGCGCCCGGCGCGAACTGCGGCCGCAGCAGCTTCGCCCTGAACATGACGTGCACCTGGCTTGCGTGGATGACGCTGACGACCGCGAGCAGCGAGCCGACTTCGACTTCGGCGAGCGCCTCCTCCCGGCATTCGCGCCGCGCCGCGTCCTGCATCGTTTCGCCGATCTCCATGAATCCCGCCGGCACCGTCCAGAATCCGAGGCGCGGCTCGATCGCGCGGCGGCAAAGCAGGATCCTGCCGTCCAATTCCGGTACGCAGCCCAATACCAGCAGCGGGTTCTTGTAATGGATCATGCCGCAGCCCGTACAGACGAAGCGCGGCAAGTGATCCCCATCCGGGATCTTGGAGACGACGGCGGAGCCGCAGTTGCTGCAGAAATTCAAGGGTGATCCATAGTTCAGTACTGGTGCCCGGAGAGGGAATCGAACCCACACGGTGTCACCACCACCGGATTTTGAGTCCGGCGCGTCTACCAGTTCCGCCATCCGGGCCAGCCAGTCGCGCGAGTATATGCGATCCGCGCTCTTGATAGTATTGCCGCCCTGATGCGCCGGACGGACTTTCACTTCGAGTTGCCACGAGAACTCATCGCCCAAAAGCCTGCCGCGGTGCGCTCGGCGTGCCGCCTGCTCGCGCTCGACGGGGCGAGCGGCTCGCACCGAGACCTTGCGTTCGGCGATTTGCCGAATCTCGTCGGCGCCGGCGACTTGCTGGTGTTCAACGACACGCGTGTGATACCGGCGCGCGCCTTCGGCAGCAAGGCGAGCGGCGGGCGGATCGAGATCCTGCTCGAGCGGGTGCTGAGCGCGCGGACCGCGCTGGTGCATGCGCGCTCCAGCAAACGGCTGCGGCCGCAAGGCCTGATTGCGCTTGCCGGCGGCTACTCGGCACGCATGCTGGAGCGGCAGGGCGAGATGTTCAGGCTGGAATTCTCCGGCGACGTCCTGCCATTTTTCGAATCCCACGGCTGCATGCCGCTGCCGCCGTACATCGCCCGGCCGTCAGCCGCCGCCGACCGCGAGCGCTACCAAACGGTGTACGCGCGCGTGCCGGGCGCGGTGGCGGCGCCGACCGCCGGACTGCATTTCGACGAGCCGCTGTTCGCCGCCCTCGAGAGGCGCGGCATCCGGCGCGCTTTTCTCACCCTGCACGTCGGCGCGGGTACGTTCGCACCGGTGCGCCGGATCGATCTCGACCGGCACGTGATGCATACCGAGTACGTCGAGGTGCCTGAAGCGGTTTGCGACGCGGTCGAGGCGGCCCGCGCCGGCGGCGGCCGGATCGTCGCGGTCGGCACCACGGTGGTGCGCGCTCTGGAGTCCGCCGCGAGCGGCGGCCGGCTGCGGGCACTACGCGGCGAGACCGGGATCTTCATCCGCCCGGGCCACCGTTTCCGCGCCGTCGATGCGATCGTCACGAATTTCCATCTGCCGGAGTCGACCCTGTTGATGCTCTGCGCCGCGTTCGTCGGGCGCGAGACGCTGCTGGCCGCCTACCGGCACGCGGTGCGCGAGAAGTACCGGTTTTTCAGCTATGGCGACGCGATGTTCCTGACGCCGCCGGCGGCGGCGCCGGAGCGCGCGTGAGCGCAGCGGCCATGCGCTTCGAGTTGTTGCGCGAAGACGGCGCGGCGCGCCGCGGCCGGCTGCAATTCGCCCGCGGCGCGGTCGAAACCCCGGCGTTCATGCCGGTCGGCACCTACGGCACCGTCAAGGCGATGACGCCCGAAGAGCTCGAATCGATCGGCGCGGATATTGTGCTCGCCAACGCTTTTCATCTGTTCCTGCGGCCCGGGCTCGAGGTGATCGGTGCGCATCGCGGACTGCACCGGTTCATGCATTGGCGGCGGCCGATCCTCACCGATTCCGGCGGTTTCCAGGTCTGGAGCCTCGCCGAGATGCGCAAGATCAGCGAGGCGGGCGCGCACTTCCGCTCGCCGGTCGACGGCGCCTCGGTGTTTCTCTCGCCGGAGGAATCGATGCGCATTCAGCGCGTGCTGGGGTCGGATATAGCGATGAGCTTCGATGAGTGCACGGCGTACCCCGCCGACGAGGCCGCGGCCCGCGCCTCGATGGAGTTGTCGATGCGCTGGGCGCTGCGCGGCTTTCGCGAGTATTACCGCGACGATCCGCCGGGAACGCTGTTCGGCATCATCCAAGGGGGCGTGCACGCGAATCTGCGGCTCGCCTCGTTGGCGGCGCTCGAGCAGATCGGCTTCGCCGGACTCGCCGTCGGCGGCCTCGCGGTGGGCGAGAGCGGTGCCGAGCGCGGCGCCGTGCTCGAGGCCCTGACCGCGCAGATGCCGCGCCACAAGCCGCGGTACTTGATGGGGGTCGGCCGTCCGCAGGACATCCTCGAGGCGGTGCGCCGCGGCATCGACATGTTCGACTGCGTGATGCCGACGCGGCACGCGCGCAATGCGCATCTGTTCACCCGCTCAGGCATCCTCAACATCCGCAACGCCGCGCACCGCCTGGATACCGCTCCGATCGAGAGCGATTGCGGCTGTTACACCTGCTTGAACTACAGCCGCGGCTATCTGCGTCACCTCGACAAATGCAACGAGATATTGGCCGCGCGGCTGCATACGATCCACAACCTGCATTTCTACCTGCGCTTGATGCGCGAGATCCGCGCCGCCATCGAGGCGGGCAGGCTGCAGCAGTACGCGGCCGAGTTCTACGCGGCTCGGGCCGCGGCGGTTTAGGGGGCGCGGCCGCGAACTTAAGATTTGGCGCCTCGTTTTTTGTATAATGCCCGGCCTTGCGCCGCGGTCTGATCCGCATAAAGTGGGTGTAACGCCATGGGTTTCTTCATTAAATCAGCCTACGCACAATCCGCCGCGAGCGGCGGACAGAGCATTCTCAGCGCCCTGATGCTGCCGGTCCTGCTGCTGGTGGTGTTTTACGTGCTGTTGATACGGCCGCAGAACAAGCGTGCGAAGGAACAGAGGGAGATGCTCTCGAAGATCGCCGCCGGCGACGAGGTCACGACCAACGGCGGCATGCTCGGCAAGGTCCTCGAAGTCGGCGATCAATTCCTCACCCTCGAGATCGCCGCCGGCGTGAGCATCAAGCTGCAAAAATCGCAGGTGACGCAAATCCTGCCGAAGGGCACGGTCAAGAACGCATGACCGCGTATCCGCGCTGGAAGATCGTGCTGGTCGCGATCGTCATGCTGCTCGCGATCCTGCTCGCTCTGCCGAACCTGTTCGGCGAGGCAAGCGCCTTGCAGCTCGCCAAGGATCAGTCGGCGGTCGGCGACGCCGACCGCAGTTCGATCGAAAAGCTCCTGCGGGACAAGGGCGTCGCCCTGACCGGCGCCTTCATCGAGCAGGGACGGTTGACGCTGCGATTCGCGAGCAAACGGGACCAGCAAAACGCGCGCAAGATCATCTCCGCGGCGATGCCCAACGTGTACACGATCGCGCTGGCGATGGCTTCGCGGGTGCCGAATTGGATGCGCAATCTCGGCTTGAGTCCGCTGAAGCTGGGATTGGACCTGCGCGGCGGCGTCTACCTGGTCTATCAAGTCGATGTACAAGGCGCGGTCAAGCAGGAACTCGACCAGTATGAGCAGGACTTTCGCGCCTCGCTGCGCAACGCCCACGCGCCGTACCTGGACGTGCGCGTCGACTATCCGGATAACCGCGTCGTCGTGCTGTTCCGCGACGCCGCCGGCTTCGCCAAGGGTAAGGAGGCGATGCAGAGCGACAACCGCAGCCTGAATCTGCAGGACACCACCGTGGGCGGCTCGCCGGCGGTTGAACTCACCATGACCCCGCAGGATATCAAACAGCGCGAGGACTACGCCGTTCAGCAGAACATCGTCATATTGCGCAATCGTCTGAACAGCCCCGAGCTCGCGGTTTCCGAACCGCAAGTCGCGCGCCAGGGCGCCGATCAGATCGCGATCCAACTGCCGGGACTGCAGAACTCGGCCGAAGTGAAGAAGATCCTCGGCAAGACGGCGACCCTGGAATTCCGCATGGTCGACGAGACCGACAATCCGTTCGAGGCGGCGCGCACCGGCCAGGTGCCGCTCGGCGCCAAGCTTTATTACACGCGCGACAAGCAACCGGTCCTTCTGAAGCGCGACATCGTCGTCACCGGCGATCAACTCACCGATGCCTCCTTCCAGCCGAATACGCAGGACGGCCCGGCGGTGTCGGTATCGCTCGACAGCCGCGGCGCGGCGAAGATGCTGCGCAATACCGAGGAGAACATCGGCCATTTGATGGCCGTGGTGTTCATCGACCGGTCGCGCGACAAGAATGCGGCCGGCGTCGAGGTGGAGCACAAGACCGAGCAGGTCATCAACCGGGCGACGATCCAGGGCGTGTTCAGCCATACGTTCCAGATCACCGGCGTCAACGCGATCGAAGGCCGGGAGCTCGCGTTGTTGCTGCGCGCGGGCGGCCTCGCCGCGCCCTTGTCGGAAATCGAGGAGCGGGCGATCGGTCCGAGCCTCGGCCAGGATAACATCGACAAGGGCGTGACCGCGATGGTGTTCGGCATGCTGGGGGCGTTCGTGTTCATGGCCGTATATTACAAGGCCTTCGGCATGATCGCCGACGTCGTGCTGATCGCGAACGTCATCCTGCTGACGGCGCTCCTCTCCCTGGTCGGCGCCGCGCTGACATTGCCGGGCATCGCCGCCGTCGTCTTGACGGTCGGCATGGCGGTCGATGCGAACATTCTGATCTACGAGCGCATCCGCGAGGAATTGCGCATGGGCATCTCGCCGCGCGCGGCGATCGCCGCCGGCTTCGAGCGGGCGTTTTCCGCGATCGCCGATTCGAACATGACCGCACTGATCGCCGGCATCGTCCTGTGGCTGTTCGGGTCGGGGGCGGTGCGCGGCTTCGCTGTGGTGCTGGTGCTCGGCATCGTCACGTCCATGTTCACCTCGCTGATGGGCAGCCGCGCGTTGGTGCAAGTCGTCTTCGGCGGACGGCGCAAGATCGAACGGTTGCCGATTTAAGCCGGCCGACCGGGGGAATGAGCAGATGGAGTTCTTTCATAAGGTAACGCGCTTCCCGTTCATGCACACCCGCAAGGTGTGGTACGGGTTGTCGGCGGTCTTGATCGTCGGCTCCCTCGTGTTGGTCGTGGTCCGCGGCTTGAATCTCGGCATCGACTTCACCGGCGGCGTGGTCATCGAGAGCAAATTTGCGCAAGCCCCAAGTATCGATCGGCTGCGCGCCGCGCTGGCGCGTGCGCACGTCGCCGGCGCCCAGGTGCAGGCATTCGGCAGTTCGCGGGATATCCTGGTGCGCCTGCCGCCGGACCTGAACGCCAAGGGCGAGAAGATCGGCGCGCACATCATCGACCTGTTTCGGCCGATCGACGCCGGCGTTACCCTGCAATCGACCGAAGTCGTCGGTCCGCAGGTCGGACAGGAATTGTTCGTCAAGGGCGCCTGGGCGCTCACCGCGACGCTGGTGCTGATCCTGGTTTACGTGTTGATCCGCTTCACGCCGAAGCTCGCGCTCGGCGGGATCCTCGCGGTACTGCACGATCCTATCTGCGTCGTCGGTTTCTTCGCGGTCACGCAGATGACCTTCGACCTGACGGCGATATCGGCGATTCTTGCGGTGATCGGCTATTCGCTGAACGACACCGTCATCGTCTTCGACCGTATTCGCGAGCGTGCGCGCACCGCGCGCAAGATCACGATCGCACAAGTCATCGACGAGTCGATCAATCAGACCCTGTCGCGCACCTTGATGACGAAGCTGGTCACGCTGCTGGTGGTGTGCGCCTTGTTGATCTTCGGCGGCGAGACCTTGCACAGCTTTTCGGCCGCTCTGGTCATCGGTATTCTCGCCGGCACTTACTCGTCGATTTACATATCCGCCGCCGTCGCCCTGGATCTGGGCTTGCGCACCGACGATCTGCTGGAGCGCAAGATGACCAAACCCGAAGAAGTGGACGGCTTGCCCTGAAAGCTCTCGGCCACATGGAGTAGTCGCATGGCGCTGCTCTTCGAGCCGCGAGCCTGGGCATCCTTCCTGATGTTGGCGGCGCTCGAAGTCGTCCTCGGCATCGACAACATCATCTTCATTTCGCTGCTGGTCGGCCGCCTGCCGCGTTCGCAGCAGAAGGGTACGCTCTCGGCCGGCCTCGGCTTCGCGATGCTGACGCGCATCGCCTTGTTGCTGACGATCGTCTGGATCGCGACATTGCACCGGCCGCTGTTCGCCGTGCGGGGCATCGCGGTCTCCGGCCGCGCCTTGATCCTGTTCGCCGGCGGCGCGTTTCTCGTGATCAAGGGCGTGCTCGAGATCCGCCAAATGCTGAACGGCCGCGACCGCAGGCGCCGCGCCGAGCCGCTGCGCAACCTGGTGCTGATCGTCCTGCAGATAGGCATCATCGACATCGTTTTCTCGTTGGATTCGGTGTTCACGGCCGTGGGGCTCGTCAACCGCGTCGAAATCATGGTGGCCGCGATCATCGCCGCGGTCGCGGCCATGATGTGGCTCGCCTCGACGATCGTCGAGTTCATCAATCGCTATCGGTCGATCAAGGTCCTCGGCTTGGCCGTATTGGTGCTGATCGGCGCGGGCCTGATCGGCGAATCCTTGCATTTGAACCTATCGAAGACCTATCTGTATTTCGCGATGGCGTTCGCGGCCGCCGTCGAATGGCTCAACATCGCGGTCCGCAAGCGCGCCGGCGAGGCATCGCGGAGGTCTTGAGCAAGCCGGCGGGGAGCGCGCCGCCGCTTGCCGCGCAAATAGTTTGGATACAGAACTCGAAAGCCGCTAAAGTCGGCACACTTTCGGGCCGTGCGGGGAATGGGGCCGCGATCGCCGTCGGATCGCGTCGGGTGCATAAGATGAAGATAAGCGGACTGTTCGCGACCAAGCCGGTCGCCGATTATCACGAGGAAGCCGCCGGCAAGAACTTGGTGCGTGCGCTCGGCACTCCGTCGCTGATCGCCTTCGGCATCGGCGGGATCATCGGCACGGGCATATTCGTGCTCACCGGACTCGCCGCCGCGCAGCATGCGGGCCCGGCGATCGTCATTTCCTTCGTGATCGCCGGCATCGGCTGCATGTTCGCCGGCCTGTGCTATTCGGAATTCGCGACGATGGTGCCGGTGGCGGGCAGCGCCTATGCCTACAGTTACGCGACGCTCGGCGAATTCATCGCCTGGTTCGTCGGTTGGAACCTGGTGCTGGAATACATGATGGCCTGCTCGGTCGTGGCGGTCGGCTGGAGCCGCTATTTCGTCAAATTGCTCGAGCATTACGGAATCAACGCGCTGCCCGCAAAATTCACCTCGGCGCCGTTCGCCGCGGGCGCCGTCGGCATCCAGGTGCACCTGACCGGCTCGCTGCTGAACGTGCCGGCGATCGGCATCATCGCCGCCGCCACCGCGCTGTGCTACAAGGGCATCAAGGAATCGACGCTGGTCAACACCATCATCGTCGCGATCAAGGTCAGCATCGTCGTCGCGGTGATCGTCTTCGGCGCGTTCTACGTCGATACGGCTCACTGGGTGCCGTTCATACCGAAGAACACCGGCACCTTCGGGCAATTCGGCTGGAGCGGCATCATCCAGGCGGCCGGGATCATCTTCTTCGCGTACATCGGCTTCGACGGCGTCTCGACGGTCGCGCAGGAGTCGAAGAACCCGAGCCGCGGCATGCCGATCGGTATTTTGGGGAGTCTCGCGATTTGCACGATCCTCTACATCTTGATGTCGGGCGTGATGACCGGTCTCGTGCCGTTCCCGAAGCTCAACGACGCGGCGCCGGTCGCCGTGGCGATCGAGTCACACCCGCAACTTGCGTGGCTGACGAGCTGGGTGATCTGGGGCGCGCTATTGGGATTGACCTCGGTGATCATCACGATGATCATCCCGCAGGCGCGCATCTGGTTGACGATGTCGCACGATGGCCTGTTGCCCAAGTTCTTCGGCGCGGTGCATCCTAAGCACCGCACACCGTACATATCGACCGTGATCACCGGCGTGCTGGCGGCGACCTTCGCCGGATTGTTGCCGATCGGCATCTTGGGCGAACTCGTCTCCATCGGCACGCTGATCGCTTTCATCGTCGTCTGCGCCGGCGTGCTGGTGCTGCGCTATACGCGGCCCGACCTGCCGAGGCCGTTCCGAGTGCCCGCCGTGTGGTTCGTGTCAATCATGGGCGTGGTGTTCTGCGCCGGCATGGCGGCGTTCCTGCCGGAGGCGACCTGGATGCGGCTCGCCTTGTGGAGCGCGATCGGCTTCGCGCTGTATTTCGCCTACGGCTACAAGCACAGCAGGCTGCGCCGCAAGAACGACGCGGCGCGGCAGGCGAACTAGATTCGCAGCTGCGGCGGCGTCAACGGACCGATGGCCGCGAGCAGAGCCTCGTAGACCTTCGGGTTGCCGGCGACGATGTTCGGGCCCAGCGCGTACTCGGCGCCGGCCGGTGTGCCGACCCGGCCCCCGGCCTCCTGGATCAACAATGTGCCGGCGGCCGTATCCCAAGGCGCCAGTCCGAACTCCCAAAAGCCGTCGATGCGGCCTGCGGCCACGTAGGCAAGATCGAGGGCCGCGGCGCCGGGCCGGCGCACGCCCGCCGCGAGCCCCATGACGACCTTCAGCATCGCCAAATAGTCGTCGACATGAACGGCCCCGGCGCGAAACGGGAAACCGGTGCCGATCAGCGCGCCTTCGAGAGTGCGTTGCGTGCTGACGCGGATCTTGCGGCCCTCGAGCTGCGCGCCTTCGCCGCGCGAGGCGGTGAAGAACTCCTGGCGCATGGGATCGTAGACGACGGCGTGCTGCAGCCGCTTCTTGTGCTCCACCGCGATCGACACCGCGAACGTCGGGAAGCCGTGCAGGAAATTCGTCGTGCCGTCGAGCGGGTCGATGATCCAGAGGGTATCGCCGTCGCCGCTGCGGCCGGTTTCCTCGCCGAGGAACGCGTGTTGCGGGTAGCTGCGGCGCACCGTCGCGATGATTTCCGCCTCCGCCTTGCGGTCGATGTCGGTGACGAAATCGTTGCGGCCCTTGCTGTCGATTTTTATCGAATCGAGGCGGGAAAGATTGCGCGCGATCAGATCGCCCGCGCGTCTGGCGGCGCGCATACCGATATTGAGCAGTGGGTGCATGAGGTGGCGCTAGAATAACAGAGCATGACCGATCTTATTCGCATCGTCCTCGTCGATCCCAGCCATCCCGGCAACGTCGGTTCGGCCGCGCGCGCGATGAAGAACATGGCGCTTGCGGACCTCTTTCTGGTGCGCCCCCGATCTTTCCCGCACGCCGACGCCGTCGCACTCGCCGCCGGCGCGGAGGATGTGCTCGCGCAGGCAAAGCTGGTCGACTCGGTCGCCGAGGCGGTCGCCGACTGCGCCTTCGTCGCCGGCACGACGTCGCGGCCGCGCTCGCTTACCTGGGAGTTCGCGACGCCGCGCGATGCGGCGGCGCGCATCCACGGGCTGCCCGCGGCGGCGCGGGCAGCCTTGTTGTTCGGCTCGGAGCGCTACGGCCTTGCCAACGAGGATCTGCAGCACTGCAACCTGTTGGTGCGCATACCGGCCAACGAGGGTTATTGTTCGCTGAATCTGGCGATGGCCGTGCAATTGCTCGCGTATGAGGTCTTCGTCGCGCGCGAACGCCCCGCCTCGCAAACGCAGCTCGAGGCGCCGCTCGCGGCGGCGGGGGATGTCGAGCGCTTCTACGCGCATCTTGGCGAAGTGCTGCACTACATAGAATTCGAGGACCGCACCGGATACCTGATGGAGCGTCTGCGGCGCCTGTTCAATCGCACCGGCCTCGACGCCAACGAGTTGAACATCCTGCGCGGCATTCTCGGCGCCGTGCAGGGCAAACGCCGCCGCGCAGAGCGGGACGAGGGCCGATGAGCGCACCGGCGTACCTCGATTGCGCGGCGACGACGCCGGTGGATCCGCGGGTCGCGGCCGAAATGGCCGCCTGCTTGACGGCGGACGGCGTGTTCGGCAACCCGAGCTCCGGCGGCCATGTCTACGGCGCGCGCGCGCGCGAGGCGGTCGAGGCGGCGCGCGTGCGCGCGGCGGCGGCGGTCGGCGCCTGCGCGGAGGATCTGCTCTTTACCTCCGGCGCGACCGAAGCGGACAACCTGGCCGTCTTCGGCGTCGCCCGCCATGCGCGCGCTCGCGGCCGTCACATCGTCACCGCGCGCACGGAACACAAGGCGGTGCTGGATCCCTGCCGCGAATTGGAGCGCCGCGGATGGCAGGTGACGTATCTGCAGCCCGGCCGCGACGGCATCGTCGAAGCGGCGCAGGTCGAGGCGGCGCTGCGCGCCGATACCGTGCTGGTGTCGATCATGCACGTCAACAACGAGATTGGCGTGATCCAGGACATCGGCGCAATCGCCGAGGTTTGCGCGCGCCACGGCGGCGCGCGCCTGCACGTGGATGCGGCGCAGAGCACGGGCAAATGCGGCGTCGACTTCGCCGCCTGCGGCGCCGACCTGATGTCGCTGTCGGCGCACAAAACCTACGGACCGAAGGGTGTCGGCGCACTGCTGCTCGCGCGCCGGCGCGGCCTGCAGATCGAACCCCTGCAATTCGGCGGCGGTCAGGAGCGCGGCCTGCGCTCCGGCACCGTCGCCACCCACCAAGTGGTCGGCATGGCGGCGGCGCTGTCGATTGCCGCGGCCGAACAGTCGGCGGACAGCCGCCGGGCCCGAGAGCTGCAACAGCGTCTCTGGGAGGGTCTGGCCGCGCAGGGGGGGGTCGT
The DNA here is from genome assembly GCA_035531435.1 of Steroidobacteraceae bacterium. GTDB lineage: Bacteria > Pseudomonadota > Gammaproteobacteria > Steroidobacterales > Steroidobacteraceae > Bog-1198. The sequence goes on from DATKSW010000010.1 coordinate 182,114, forward strand.
TCGCAACGGCAGCGAGGCGTGCGGGGTGGCGCAGATCCTCAACGTATCGTTTCAGGACGTCGAAGGCGAGAGCTTGCTCGCGTCCGTGGCCGCGGAAATCGCGGTGTCGACCGGATCGGCGTGCGCTTCGGCGACCGACGAGGCTTCGTACGTGTTGCGCGCGCTCGGTCGCGACGCGCGGCTCGCCGAGAGCAGCTTGCGATTCGGTCTCGGCCGCTTCACGACCGCCCTGGACATCGAGCGGGCCATCGCGGCGGTCGCGGCGGCGCTCGCGCGGCTGCGGCGCATCGGCGGCGTATGCGATACAGCGAGTTGACGCGACGTTATTTCGCGGCGGCCGCGGACACCGCCGGGCGTTTGGAGGGGGCCGGGGTCGCTCGCGGGGCGGCCGGCAGCCGCGCTGAGGGAACCTGGGTGCAATTCGATGTCCGCATCGACCGGGCGGCCGCCGACGGGCCGCGCGTAGCGGCGGCTCGTTTCCTCGCCTTCGGCTGTCCGCACACCATCGCGGCAGCCGCCTGGGTCGCAGAGCAGGCGGTCGGCCGGGTGCCCGAGCCGGCCCTGCCGCAGAGCGCGCAAGCGCTGCGGCGCCTGTTCGAGATGCCGGTCGAGAAACTTGGCCGCCTGCTCATTGTCGAAGATGCATGGCTCGCGGCGGTTCGGGGAGACGGCGCGAAAAGCGAGCACTAGGCCTGTGCGTTCCGGTCCCGGCCGTGTTATGTATACCGGCACTGTTCCTGCAGGTTGAGGCGGAGGACGCGAATTCATGGCGATCGAATTGACCGAAGCGGCGGCGGAGCGGGTACGGACGCATTTGGACAAGCGCGGTGGCGGACTCGGTCTTCGTTTGGGAATCAAGAAGACCGGTTGTTCGGGGTTCGCCTACATCGTCAATTACGCGGACGCCATTTTGCCGGGTGACACGGTTTTCGAGGCGCGGGGCGTCAAGGTGATCGTCGATCCGGCGAGTTTGCCGCTGATCGACGGGACCATCGTCGATTTTCTCAAGCAAGGCCTCAACGAAGCCTTCAAGTTCCAGAACCCCAAAGCGAAAGGCGAATGCGGCTGCGGCGAGAGCTTCAGCGTCTGAGACGGCGCGCGCCCGGCAGAGCCCGGGCGGCCGGCCGGAAATAAGCCGTTTTTCCAATCAATACAGGCACTTCGGCGATCATGTCGATTGCTTGACGGCAAGCCCTCCGTTAAACTTGAAAATCTTTGCCGGGCCCTCGAGAGGCCGTGCCGGGCCCGCGAGGGGCCGTTTTTCGCCATTGCAGCGAGGTCATCATGCCAATCGAGCGCACGCTTTCCATCGTCAAACCCGACGGCGTCGCCCGCAATTTGATCGGCGAGGTCTATCGGCGCTTCGAACTTGCGGGACTTCGCATCGTCGCCGCGCGTATGCTGCGGCTATCGCAATCGCAGGCCGAAGCGTTTTACGCCGTGCATCGCGAGCAGCCGTTCTTCAAGGATTTGGTGCGCTTCATGACTTCCGGCCCGCTGATCGCGCAGGTGCTGCAGGGTGAGAACGCGATCGCCAAGAACCGCGAGGTCATGGGCGCAACCGATCCGAAAAAGGCGGCGCCGGGGACCATCCGCGCGGACTTAGCGACGAGCATCGACGAGAACATCGCGCACGGCAGCGATGCGCCGGAGACGGCCGCACGCGAAATCGCGTTTTTCTTCAGCGATATTGAGGTCTGTCCGCGTACGCGCTAGCGTACGGCAGAGTTCGAGCACAAAACCATGCAACAGTTGGCGGGCGATCGCGTAAATCTACTCGGCTTGCCGCGCGCCGAACTCGAGGCATTCCTGGCCGAGCGGTTCGACGCCAAGCCCTTCCGCGCTCGCCAATTGATGAAGTGGATCTACCGTCGCGGCGCCGCCGACTTCGCCGCGATGAGCGACCTGGCGAAGGACTTCCGCTCGCAGCTTGAAAGAGACGCGAAGATCTCGGTACCGCAAATCCTCGCGAGCCAGGTGTCGCGCGACGGCACCCGCAAATGGATGCTCGGCATGGACGCGGTGCAGGGGATCGAAACGGTCTACATTCCGGAGCCGGATCGCGGCACTCTGTGCATTTCCAGCCAGGTCGGTTGCGCCATGGACTGCGGATTTTGCGCAACGGCGCAACAGGGGTTCAACCGCAATCTCGGCGTCGCGGAAATCGTCGGGCAAGTGTGGCTCGCGCAGCGGGAACTGGCCGGGTGCGCCGCGCAAGGCCGGGCGATCACCAACATCGTCTTCATGGGCATGGGCGAGCCGCTCGCGAACTACCGCAATGTGGTGCCGGCAATGCGCATTTTTCTCGACGACCTGGGGTACGATTTGTCGCGCCGGCGCGTGACTCTGAGCACCTCCGGGCTCGTGCCGCAGATTTACAAGCTGGCGGAGGAGTGCAACGTGGCACTGGCGGTCTCTTTGCATGCGCCGAACGACGAGTTGCGCGACTCACTCGTGCCCATCAATCGCCTGCATCCGATCGACGAACTGCTGGCGGCGTGCTGGCATTACATCGAAAGGCAGAACGGCCGCAGCGTCACGTTCGAGTACGTGATGTTGGATGCAATCAATGACCGGCCCGAACACGCCCGGCAACTCGCGCGCCTGTTGCGCGGCAGGCCCGGCAAGCTGAATTTGATTCCGTTCAACGTGTTTCCGGGCACGCGCTACCGGCGCTCGCCGGATGCGGTCATCGCGAGATTCCGCGATATCTTGACCGACCATGGCGTCATCGCCACGATCCGCCGCACGCGCGGCAACGACATCGACGCCGCCTGCGGTCAATTGGCGGGCCGCGTCACGGATCGCACGCTCGTGCGTCTGGGCGCGAAGTTGCCGGCGCGCGCGCAGCGCGCGGCGGCGGTCCGATGAAAGCCCTGGTGCTGATCCTGTCGATGTCGCTCGCCTTGTCGGCCTGCGTGTCGGATCACGAACTGGCGCCCGGCAAATCGCCGACCGATGCGGCCGCGGTCAACGTCCAGCTGGCGATCGCTTATTTGCAGCGCAACAACCTCGCCGTCGCCCGCAAATTCATTGAACGCGCGCTGCGGCAGGATTCGGACAGCGCCAGCGTACAGGCGACCGCGGGCCTGATCTACGAGCGGGCGGGGCAGCCCTCCAATGCGCGGCATGCGTATCAGGAGGCGGCGCGCCTCGGCAAGGGCGATCCGGACATCATGAATACCTACGCGGGCTATCTGTGCCGCACGCAACGAGCCGCCGAAGGCGAGAAGCTGTTCTTGCAGGTGGCGCGAAACCCGCTCTACCAGACTCCCGAAGTGGCCTTGGTCAACGCCGGCGTCTGTCTGCAGGGAGCGGGAAATTACGACAAGGCCGAGCGCTATTTCCAGCGGGCTCTGGAGATTCGGCCGAATATGCCCGAGGCTCTGCTGGAATCGGGGGCTCTCGCGTTCAAACGCAAGGATCCGCAGCAAGCCGCCGAGATCGTGCAGCGCTATTTGTCGGTCGATGCGCCGACCGCGGCCGTCCTCTGGCTGGGCATACGCGCGGAACGCGCACTGGGCCATGACGGCGCCGCCGCTGCCTACGCACAACGGCTGCAGAAGGAATTTCCCGCCTCCAACGAAGCGCGCATGATTCAAGCCGGCGTCCCTCGATGAACGAGGCGGCGGAACTCGGGCCGCGATTGCGGACCGAGCGGGAGCATCGTGGGCTGAGCATACGGCAAGTGGCCGACGAACTGCGCCTGGATGCCTGGGTCATCGAGGCGCTCGAGGCAGGGGCGTTCGAGCGCATCGGCGCGCCGGTCTATGCCAAGGGCCATCTGAAGAAATACGCGAGCCTGCTGGGCGTCGCTTGCGAAGCGGCGGCCGCGGGCATCGACGCGCTGAACTCGCCGCCGGCGTCGGCGGCTGCGGAAACGGCGCTGCGACTGCCCTCGCCATCCCTCCGGCGCAAACTGCCGTGGCGGCCGGCCGTCGCGCTGCTCGTGCTGGCCGCGCTGATCGCCGCCGGCGCCCTATGGTGGCGACATCCGCGGCACCTGCCGAGAAATGCCTCCGGCGCGCGCATCGCGCGGCCGAGTGCCGCCGCCGCATCGACGGTGATCGCGGCGGGCGGGATACCGGCCGCCGCGCTCGATGTGGCAACGGCCGGCGCAGCCCGACCGGCAGCGGCCAGGGGTGCCCGACCGGCAGCGGCCGGGGCCACCGGTGAGCTGGGCATCCGCTTGGCGTTCTCGGCCGATTGCTGGGTGAATGTGCGCGACGCCGCCGGCAAATCCGTGTTCGCCGGCATCGGCCGCGCCGGCAGCGCGCGCAAGATCGTCGCGCGCGCCCCGCTCGCGGTGATCTTGGGCTTCGTGCGCGGCGTAACGATGCAGATCGACGGGCGCGCGACCGCGGTCGCGCCGCGGTTCGTGCATGGTAACGTCGGCCGTTTCGCCATCGGCACCGACTCCGCGTTGCGCTCCTACGCGAGCCAATCACGGCCGCGGGATTGACGGAGACCTCTTGAGCACGATCATCGAACCGCTGCGCGGCGTTCACGACATCCTGCCGGCGCAAGCGGCCGCATGGCAGTTCCTGGAACGCACGACGCGCGAGGTTTTCGCGGCCTACGGCTACGAGGAATTTCGCGTGCCGATCATCGAGCAGACACTGTTGTTCAAGCGCTCGATCGGCGATTTTACCGACATCGTCGAGAAGGAGATGTTCAGCTTCGTCGATCAGGGCGAGGATCACATCACGCTGCGTCCGGAAGCGACCGCCGGCATCGTGCGTGCGGTGATTTCCAACGGGATATTGCGCGGCGCCAGGCTGCGCCTGTGGTGCATGGGCCCGATGTTCCGGCGCGAGCGGCCGCAGGCGGGTCGCTACCGCCAGTTCCACCAGATCGACGCCGAGGCCTTCGGCTTCGAGGGTCCCGACATCGATGCGGAGATGATCATGTTGTCGGCGCGGCTGCTGCGCCGCCTCGGACTGCCGGACGTCAAATTGCAAGTCAATTCGCTGGGTACGCCGCAATCGCGGGCGGTTTATCGCGAGCGCCTGATCGAATATTTCAGCGCCTATGAGTCGCAGCTCGACGAGGACAGCAAGCGGCGTCTGCACAGCAATCCGCTGCGGATATTGGACTCGAAGCATGCCGAAACGCAGCGCCTCGTCGCCGGCGCTCCGCATCTCGGCGAAACGCTTGACCCAGAGTCCAAAGCCCACTTCGACGCCTTATGCGGCCACCTGCGAGCCGCCGGCATCGAGTATCATGTCGAGCCGCGCCTGGTGCGCGGCCTGGATTATTACACGCGCACCGTATTCGAGTGGAGCACCGACTCGCTCGGGTCGCAGAGCACCGTTTGCGCCGGCGGCCGCTACGACGGCTTGGTCGAGCAGTTGGGCGGAGCGGCGACCCCGGGCATAGGCTGGGCGATGGGCGAGGAGCGCATCGTCATGCTGCTCGAGAAGCGGGGTGCGATCGGCGCCGATGCGCCGCACGTTTATTTGATCGTCAGCGGGGAACGCGCGCAAGCAAAAGGGCTCCAATTGGCCGAGCGACTGCGCGATGCCCGGCCGGAGTTGAAATTGCAGATCAATCTCGGCGGCGGCAATTTCAAAACGCAGTTCAAACGCGCCGACAAGAGCGGCGCACGCTACGCGATGGTGCTCGGCGACGATGAAATCGCCCGCGGCACGGTCGCATTGAAGGATTTGCGGCAGGGGCAAGCGCAGGAAGAATGCCCCTTGAATCGTATCAGCGAACACCTCGCGGCCTTATTGGGGCTCGGGGCGACGAACACGGGGTAGTCATGTCAGAAGGTTATTCGACCGACGAAGAACAAATCGAGGCCGTCAAACACTGGTTTGCCGAAAACGGCTCGTGGCTGCTCGGTGGAGCGCTGCTCGGCGCCGCTTTGCTGTTCGGTCTTCGTTATTTTGAAAACCATCGTTACGCGCGCGAACTGGCGGCGGCCGCGCAATTCGACCAAATGACGGCGGCGCTCGACCGCCGTGACGCAGGCAGCGCAAGACGCATCGCCGAACAGATCACGGAGAAATATTCGGGCAGCGCCTACGCCGACCAGGCGGAATTGACGCTCGCCCGGCTGTTCGTCAGCGACGGCAGCTTGGCGGACGCCGTTGCGCCGTTGAGGCGCGTCATGAACCAGTCAAGCGACGCCGAGCTGCAGAAGATCGCCAGGCTGCGGCTCGCGCGGCTGCTGATCGCCGACGGCAGGCCGGACGAGGCGCTGAAGACGCTCGCCGCGGTGCCGGACCCCGGGACATTCGCGGCGCTGTTCGACGAAGTACGGGGCGACGCCCTCTACGCCGAGAAGGACCGCGCCGGCGCGGTCGCCGCGTACCGCCGCGCGCTCGCCGCGAATGGCCCGAACGGCGGCGACGGCGCCTTGCTGTCGCTGAAGATCGCCGATCTCGGCGCCGCGCCCGCTGCGAACGGCGCGACGCCGGCGGCGTCCGCGCAGGCGGCGGCGCCATGATGCGCCGCTTACTGCCGCTCGGGCTCGCTGCGTTGCTGGTGCTTACCGGCTGCAACAAAAGCAAGGACGTCGAACAGCCGGCGAAGCTGGTCGTGTTCCCGGCGAAACTGCCGGTCCGCAAGATCTGGAACGTCAATCTCGGCGGCGGCAAGCACCAGATGCTGCTACGGCTCGGTTTGGGGCCGGCCGTCGACGACGGCGTGGTCTACGCCGCGTCCCACAAGGGCGAGATCATCGCGGTCAAATTGGACACGGGCCGGCGCGTATGGCGCAAGCGCCTGCGCCTACCGCTGTCGGCGGGGCCGGGCGCGGGGTTCGGGATGGTCGTGGTGGGCTCGAGCAAGGGCGACATCGTGGCGCTCTCTTCGGCTACCGGGCGCGAACTTTGGCGCACGCGAGTCAATTCCGAATTGCTGTCGGCGCCCGCGATCAGCGAGAAAGTCGTGGTCTTGCGGTCCGTCGACGGTCATTTGCGCGGCCTGGATGCCGAGAACGGCAAGGAAGAGTGGTCGGTCGAGCAGGTGGTCCCGCGCTTGAGTTTGCGCGGCGTTGCGACGCCGGTCATCGCCAAGGAGACCGTGGTCAGCGGCTTCGACAACGGCAAAATCATGGCGGTGAACCTCAACACCGGCGATACGCTGTGGGACGCGACGCTGGCCGCGCCCCACGGGCGTACCGAACTCGAGCGCCTCGACGACATCGATTGCGCGGTCGTTGTGATCGGCGACAACATCTATGCGGCCGGCTATCACGGCCGCACGGCGCAGCTCGCGCTCGACTCGGGGCAAATCTGGTGGGCGCACGACATGTCGAGCGATCACGGTCTCGCGGCGGACGCGGACAATGTCTACGTCTCGCAGGCCGACGGCGTCGTCGTCGCGCTGCGCAGCCGCGACGGATCAGAGGTTTGGCGCAACGACAAAATGAAGTGGCGCGGCTTGAGCGCCCCGGTGCTGACCCGCACCGCGGTCGTGGTCGCCGATTACCAGGGCTACGTGCATTGGCTCGACAAGGCCACCGGCGCGCTCGTTGCGCGCACCAGGGTCTCGAAATACCGGGTTTCCAATGCGCCGCTGGCGGTCGGCGATACCGTCGTGATCCTCAACGACGGCGGCGACCTCGCGGCCTTCCGCGCGGTGCCGCGGCCGACCGGTTAAAGCCGCCCATCGTGCTGCCGGTAGTCGCGCTGATCGGTCGGCCGAACGTAGGTAAATCGACACTGTTCAACGCCATGACGGGCACGCGCGATGCGTTGGTCGCCGATCTGCCGGGGCTGACGCGTGACCGGCAATACGGCTATGCGCGCCGCACCGAGGTGCCGTGCATCGTCGTCGATACCGGCGGCATCGTCGAGAATGCCTCCGAGATCGAGGCTTTGATGATTGCGCAGACACGGCGCGCGATCGAACAAGCGGACCGCCTGATCGTCGTCGTCGACGGCCGTGCCGGACCGACGCCGCAGGATCTATTCGTCGCCGGGCTCGCGAGGCGCAGCGGCAAGCCCGTATTCCTCGCCGTCAACAAGACCGAGGGCTTCGATCCGGCGGCGGCGGCCGCGGATTTCCACGAACTGGCGCTGGGCGAACCGCAGGCGGTCGCCGCGGCGCACGATCAAGGCGTCATGTCCCTGCTGGAAGCGGCGCTGGCGGGCTTTACCGCCGATCCCGGCGACGGACCGGAAGTGACCGGCGTGAAGGTCGCGGTCATCGGCCGCCCGAACGTCGGCAAAAGCACGCTGATCAACCGGCTGCTCGGCGAAAACAGGCTTTTGACCTACGATCGCCCGGGGACGACGCGCGACGCGGTGTTGGTGCCGTTCGAGCGCGACGGCGAGCGCTACACCCTGATCGATACGGCCGGCGTGCGCCGGCGGGCGCGCGTCGAGGAAGCCGTCGAGAAATTCAGCGTCATCAAGACGCTGCAGGCGATCGAAACGGCGCATGTCGTCGTCGTCGTCGTCGATGCGCATGACGCGGTCGCCGAACAGGATGCGAGTCTCCTCGGTACGGTCATCGAGCAGGGCCGCGCATTGGTGATCGCGGTCAACAAATGGGACCACGTCGCGGCCGAGCAGCGCGATTTGATCCGCCAGCAGATCGAGCAGCGGATGAGTTTCGCCGATTTCGCGCCGCTGCATTTCATCTCCGCCCGCCACGGCAGCGGCGTCGGCGAAATGCTCGCATCGGTGCGCCGCGCATACGCCGCGGCGATGCGCGAAATGGCGACGCCGGAATTGACGCGCGTCCTGCAAGGAGCGATCGAAAGCCATCAACCGCCGCTGATCCACGGCCGGCGGATCAAGATGCGCTACGCGCACCAGGGCGGCCGCAACCCGCCGATCATCGTGATACACGGCAACCAGACGGATCGGGTGCCGGATGCCTATCGCCGCTACCTGGTCAATGTCTACCGCAAAGCCTTCGATTTGAACGGCACGCCGGTGCGCGTCGCTTTTCGCGGCGAAGAGAATCCCTACGCCGGCAAGCGCAACCCGCTGACACCCCGCCAGGCAAGAAAACGCAAGCGCCTCATCCAGCGCAATAAGCGCTAAACTGTCCGTCGGGCGCCGGGAGACCTCCAGGGAATACGTAAAGTGCGAGCGCTGCTGAAGTCGCGATCACTTCGAATCGCCGCGTGCGTGCTGGCCGCCGTCGCTCTATACGCCGCCGGCGGATTTTTGCTGGCGCCGAAACTGCTGCGCGCGGCGATCGTCGATCGGACCAGGAGCGCTCTCGGACTGCGCGCGAGCGTCGGCGATATCCGCATCAATCCCTTTCTGTTGCAGCTCGACGTCAGGAACTTCGCGATCGCGGATCCCGCGGGCAACAAGCTCGTCGGCTTCGGCCGGCTGTACGTCGATTTCGAAATCTCGTCGTTGTGGCGCGGCGCGTTCGTCTTCAAGGACATTGAACTCGCTTCGCCGCGCGTGCATGCGGTCGTCGACGCCGGCGGCGCGCTGAATTTGCTGCGGCTCGCGCCCGAGGCCGCGGCGCCCGCGGCCTCGCCGAAGCGCCTGCCGCGCGTACAGATCGCACTGCTGCACGTGTCGGACGGCGGCGCGACCTTCGAGGACCACAGCCGCGCATCCTACTTCGCGACGCAGCTTGCGCCCATCGATTTCGCGGTGCGTGACTTCACGACCGGAGCGGCGGGCGGCGAATTCGTCTTCAGCGGCAAGTCCAAACTCGACGAACGCATCGACTGGCATGGACACTTATCCGTACAGCCGATCGAGTCGGACGGCGAAATTCGCATCGCCAATCTGCGCGCCACCACCCTGTGGAGCTATCTGCGCGACCGCCTGAGGATCCGCGAGGGCTTCGCGCTGCGTTCCGGCGACGTCGGCCTCGACGCCCATTACCGCGTCAACCTGCAGCATGCGCCGAACCTGCGTGTCGATATGTCGCAGGCGAAGATCACGGATCTTGGCATCGCGCCGCAGGGCGGCGACAACAATTGGATCACGCTTCCGTCGCTCGAGGTCACCGGCGCCTCGCTGGACTTGGCGGACCGCAAGGTGCACGTGCAGGGGGTCGCACTGCGGGGCCTGCAGGTCGCGGCATGGTTGGCGCCGGACGAATCCCTGAATTTAATGAGCCTGGCCGGTACCGCAGGTATCGCGGGTAACGCGGGTAACGCGGGCCCGACGGCCGCTGCGGCCAAAGCCCCTGCAGCCCCCACAGCCGCCGCGTCCGCAGCCCCCGCCGCGCCGCCGCCGTGGCAAGTGGATCTCGATAAATTCACGATAGAAGACGCGCGGCTGTCGGCCGAGGATCGAGGCACGAAGCCGGCCGTGAGGCTGCTGCTAGCGCCGCTCTCGATCGAAGTGGACGCACTGAGCTCGGATCTCGAGCGGCCGGTGCAGGTCAAGCTCGATACCGGAGTCGATGGCGCCGGCCGCTTCGCCGCGAGCGGCGACATCACCCCGGCGCCGTTCGCCGCGAAACTCGCGCTGCAGGCGAAGAATATCGATTTGCGCACGCTGCAACCGTACATCGCGAAATACACGTCGCTGACCTTGCAGCGCGGCCGCCTTGGCGCCGCGCTCGAAATTAGCTATCGCCGCGGCAAGCCGGCCATGATGCTCGACGGCGATTTGCGAGTCGACGATTTGCGCACGATCGACAATGCGCTGCGCAGGGATTTCGTCAATTGGCGCCGGTTGGACGTCCACGGCCTGAAATATCAGCTGCACCCGGATCGGCTCGCGATCGCGCGAATCGTCGCCCGCGAACCCTATGCGCGCGTCATCATCGAGCCCGACCGAACCCTGAACGTGCAGCGCATCCTCGCCGGACCCGGACCCTACCCGGCCGCGGCGCCGGCGGTCGCCGCCGCACTGCCGTCCGCCGCCGCCCGCGGGGGCAACCGCGGCGCCGAGGCGCCGCAAGCGCCGCGCACGGCGCTGCCGATCGCCATCGGCGTGGTCGATGTGTCGGCGGGCAGCGCCTTCTTCTCGGATCTATCGATCACGCCGAATTTTGCGGCCGGCATTCGACGGCTGCAGGGCAGCATTCGCGGCCTGACATCGGCGCCGGAGGCGCGCGCGCGCGTCGACCTGCACGGCGAGGTGGGTCCTTACGCGCCGGTATCGATCAGCGGCGAGGTGAATGTACTCGGTCCCGTGCTGCATACGGATCTGACCATGAACTTTCGCAATATCGATTTGACGATCTTCAACCCGTACTCGGGAAAATTCGCGGGCTACGACATCACCAAGGGAAAGTTGACGACGCTGCTGCACTACAAGGTCGACGGCCGCAAGCTCGTGGCCAGTCATCACGTCATCATCGACCACCTGGAGTTCGGCCCCAAGACCGCGAGCAAGGATGCCGTGTCGTTGCCGATCAAGCTCGCGGTCGCGTTGCTCAAGGACCGAAACGGCGTCATCGACTTGAATTTTCCGGTCAGCGGCACGCTCGACGATCCGAAGTTTCGCTTGGGCCCGGTGATATGGAAGGTGGTGCGCAATCTGCTGGTGAAAGTCGTCACGGCGCCGTTCGCCTTCTTAGGCTCGCTGTTCGGCGCCGGACCGGACATACAGTACGTCGAATTTCATCCGGGCGCGGCGGCGCTCGGCGCCGCCGGTCTCGACAGGATGCACGCGCTCGCCAAGGCGATGCAGGCGCGCCCGCAGCTCAAAATAGACGTGCCGATTGCGCCGCTCGCGACGATCGATGCGCCGGCGCTCGCCAAGGCGCGCTTCGCTGCCGAGATCGCCGATGAGCTGGCGGCGGAGCACGGCGCAACCAAGCCGCGCGGCGCCGTCAAGACGGCGGCCGGCGGCGCGCCGCCGGCCGCGGCGGCCGGCCTGCCGGCGGCGTTCGAGCAGGAGAATCGCGCCGGCCGGCTGCACGTCATGACGGCGATTTATCGCCGACAATTTGGCGCCGCACCGCGGTTTCCGAAACCCGCGGCGCCCCCGAAATCCCGCGCCGCCGCCGAGGCGGCGAAACTCGCGTACCTCGAGGCGCAGCTGCAGAGGAGGATCGTTGTCGACGATGCGGACCTGAACGGCCTCGCCAAGCGGCGCGCCGTGGCGATCGAGAAAGCCCTGCTGGACGGCACGGGAGTCGATCCGGCGCGCGTCTTTCTGGTCGCCAACAAAAAATCCGCGGTGCGCGACGGCTTGGCGCGCCTGCAGCTGTCGCTGCGCTGAACGCCGATTGCGGCAGCGGGAACGAAACCCGGCCCGAGCGGTCGAATCGCTCGCGGGGGCAAGCCCGTCAAGGAGGCAAGCGATGAAGCCCGTCAACGCCTGGAGCGGTATCGTATTTTCGGGGTTGTTCGCGGCCGGGGCGCGGGCCGTGCCCGCCGCCGGCGTGAGGCCGACGACAAGCGCGCCATCGGCATCCGCGGCGACAACGGCGCCGGCCGCGCCGCAAGCGCAGATCGCCTTTGCAAACCACCACGGCATCTATAGCTGGCACGTGCTGAACGATCGCACGCTGCTGATACAAAGCGAAGGCGGCGCATGGTACAAGGCGACGCTGATGAGCTCCTGTATCGAGTTGCCGTTCGCCGAGACGATCGGCTTCAAGACCAATCCCGACGGCAGTTTCGATCGATTCAGCGCGATCTTGGTTCATCATCAGCGCTGCCCGCTGACCTCTTTGGTGCGCAGCGCGCCGCCGGCGAAAGCCGCAGCCGCGAAGAAAGCGCAGGCCCGAAAGACCTGACGGGAGAGGCTGACGGGGCGGCGCACTTCGACGCCTCACCGCCGTGGCGCCCTCACGGCGGCGGCTCATCGACGGTTGCGCGGATTTTGCCGTGCGCGAGACGCGCCTCGATGCGGGTGCCCGCGGGCGCCTGCGACGCCACACGCAGGATTTTTCCGTCTGCGACACTGACGATCGCGTAGCCGCGGTCCAAGGTGGCGAGGGGACTCAAGGCGTTGAGGGTGCGCACGAGCGGCAGCAGGCGCTCGCTCGCGCGATGCAGCAGCTGCAACTGCGCTGTACGCAGACGCGCGTAAAGAGCGTTCCGGCGGGCGGCGATTTCGTGCACGCGAACGGCCGGGTTGACGCGCCACAAGCGGCTCTGGCGCAGGGCCAAAGCCGAGCGCAAATCCGCGAGCCGTTGCCGCAGTCCGCGCCGCAGACGCTGGTCGAGCTCATCCAAACGCTGCATCTGTTCGGCCACACGCGCCGCGGGTCCGGCTTGCGCGGCGCGCCGCGCAAGCCAGCTCGAGCGTTCACGGCGGTCGTGCAGGCAGCGGCGCATGCTTTGCCGCAAGCGGGACTCAAAACCGGCGAACGCCTTCAACCATTCCTCGGCGTCCGGCACGGCGATCTCGGCGGCCGCCGACGGCGTCGGCGCGCGCAGATCCGCGGCGAAATCGGCGATCGTAAAGTCGATTTCGTGACCGATTCCGCTGATGACCGGTATCGGCGAGGCGACGATCGCCCGCGCCAGCGCCTCGTCGTTGAACGCCCAGAGATCCTCCAAGGAGCCGCCGCCGCGAGCCAAAATCAGTAGATCGCATTCGGCTCGCCGGCCGGCGAGCCTCAAGGCCGCGGCGATTTCGGCCGCGGCCTGTGCGCCCTGCACCGCGACCGGATAGATGAGCACCGCGGCGGCGGGGAAGCGACGCGCCAGGACGTGCAAAATGTCGCGAATCGCGGCGCCCGTCGGCGAGGTGATGATACCGATTCGCCGCGGCAGGCGCGGCAGCGGACGTTTGCGTTGCGCCGCGAATAAGCCCTCGGCCGACAGCTTGGCCGCGAGTTCCTCGAAACGGCGTTGCAGGGCACCGACGCCGGCATCCTCGATATGCTCGACCAACAGTTGGTACTCGCCGCGCGGCTCGTAGAGGCCGACGCGGGCGCGAACCAGCACCTTCTGGCCGTCGCGCGGCGTGAATGCCGCCAGCAAATTGCGCTGCCGGAACATCGCGCAGCGCACCTGGGCGGCGGCGTCTTTCAGGGAAAAATACCAATGCCCGGAGCTCGGGCGCGCGAAATTGGAGACCTCGCCCTCCAGCCACAGGCTGCCGAAACCGCGCTCGAGCAGGACCCGGGCTTCGCGATTCAGCCGCGATACGCTGTAGACGGTTCGCTCCGGGCGCGCGGCGGGGATCTCGCTGTCCGCTTCATGCATGCGCCGATGATACTGCGCTTTACCGGCAGGCGGCGGTTTACCGCCGTGCGGCCGCAAGGTACAATGCGCCGCCTCTCGTACGACCCTTAAGCGAACGCGAACATTATGCGTATTCTTGAAGAGGCACTGACCTTCGACGACGTCCTTCTGGTACCGGCCTACTCGGAAGTGCTGCCGCGCGAAGTTTCGCTTTCCAGCCAGCTGACCCGTGGGATCCGCGTCAACCTGCCGATCCTATCGGCGGCGATGGATACCGTGACGGAGGCGAGGCTTGCGATCACGATCGCGCAAGAGGGCGGCATCGGCATCATCCACAAGAACATGTCGATCGAGCAGCAGGCCCGTCAAGTCAGCCGCGTCAAAAAGTTCGAAAGCGGCGTCATCAGCGATCCGATCAGCGTCAGTCCGCAGATGACGATCCGGGAAGTCATCGATTTGACGCGCGCCAAGAACATCTCCGGCGTTCCGGTCGTGATCGGCACGAAGGTCGTCGGCATCGTCACGCACCGGGATCTGCGCTTCGAGACCAAACTCGACGCACCGGTCTCCTCGGTGATGACGCCGCAGGCGCGGCTCGTCACGGTGCGGGAAAACGCGCCCAAGGAGCAGGTGCTCGCGCTGCTGCACAAGCACCGCATCGAAAAGGTGCTGGTCGTCGACGACGATCACGTGTTGAAGGGCATGATTACCGTCAAGGACTTCCAGAAGGCCACCGAGTTTCCGAACGCCTGCAAGGACGAGGTCGGCAGTCTGCGCGTCGGCGCCGCCGTCGGCACCGCGCCGGATACGATCGACCGGGTAGCGGCGCTGCGCGACGCCGGCGTCGACGTGATCGTCGTCGATACCTCGCACGGCCATTCGCGCGGCGTGCTCGACACGGTCGCGAAGATCAAGTCGCGGTTCCCCGACCTGCAGATCATCGGCGGCAACATCGTCACCGCCGAAGCGGCGCTGGATCTCGTCAAATACGGCGCCGATGCGGTCAAGGTCGGCATCGGTCCCGGCTCGATCTGCACGACGCGGATCATCGCCGGCGTCGGCGTGCCGCAAATCAGCGCGATCGCGCGGGTCGCCAAAGCGCTCGAAGGCAGCGGCGTGCCGCTGATCGGCGACGGCGGCATCCGTTATTCGGGCGACATCGCCAAGGCGCTGGCCGCCGGCGCGCATACGGTGATGATCGGCGGCATGTTCGCCGGCACCGAGGAGTCTCCCGGCGACGTCGAACTCTATCAAGGCGCGTCCTACAAGTCCTACCGCGGCATGGGGTCGATCGGCGCGATGGCGCAGGCGCACGGCTCCAGCGACCGGTATTTTCAGGACACGACGACTGAGCTGGAAAAACTCGTGCCCGAAGGCATCGAAGGGCGCGTCGCCTACAAGGGCAGCCTGGTGTCGATATTGCAGCAGCTGGCCGGGGGCTTGCGTGCGGCGATGGGTTATACCGGCAGCAGCAGCATCGAGGAAATGCGCACCCGCCCGCAGTTCGTGCGCGTCACCACCGCCGGGGTGCGCGAAAGCCACGTGCACGACGTGTCGATCACCAAAGAAGCGCCCAATTATCGGGTCGGTTGATGTCCGACATCCACGCCGACCGCATCCTGATCCTCGATTTCGGTTCCCAATATACGCAGCTGATCGCGCGGCGCGTGCGCGAGTTCGGCGTCTATTCGGAAATCCACGCCTGGGACATGGATCCGGCGAAGATCGAGCGCTTTGCGGCGAAAGGAGTGATCCTCTCCGGCGGCCCGGAGTCGGTCTACGACGCCAAGGGCCCGGCGGCTCCGGCGGCGCTCTTTTCGCTCGGCATCCCCGTGCTCGGCATTTGCTACGGTATGCAGACGATGGCGGCGCAACTCGGCGGCGAGGTGCAATCCTCGAGTCACCGCGAATTCGGTTTCTCGCAAGTCAGGCCGGCGGCCGGTTCGCGTCTGCTCGACGGCCTCGAGGATGGCCGCGACGCCGAGGACAGGCGCGTGCTCGACGTGTGGATGAGTCACGGCGACCGGGTGGTCGCCGCGCCGCCGGGATTTTGTGTGATCGCCTCCAGCGACAACGCGCCGCTTGCCGCCATGGCGGACGAATCGCGCGGCCTGTACGGCCTGCAATTCCACCCCGAGGTGACCCACACGCTGCAGGGCGGGGAGATTCTGCGGCGCTTCGTGCGCGAGATCGCCGGCTGCGATGCGCACTGGTCGACGCCGTTCATCATCGACGACTGCATCGCCCGCATCCGCAGCCAGGTGGGCGGCGACGGCGTCTTGCTCGGTTTGTCCGGCGGGGTCGATTCCTCGGTGCTCGCGGCGCTGCTGCACCGCGCCGTCGACGATCAATTGACGGCGGTGTTCGTCGATCACGGCCTGCTGCGCCTCGGCGAAGGCGATCAAGTCATGGCGACCTTTGCCGAGCACATGGGCATCCGCGTGATCCGGGTCGATGCCGAACGGCGGTTTCTCGCGGCGCTTGCGGGCGAGAGCGATCCGGAGGCCAAGCGCAAGATCATCGGCCGCGTTTTCGTCGAGGTGTTCGACGAACAAGCCGCGAAGCTGGCAGACGTCAAATGGCTCGCGCAAGGGACGATCTATCCGGACGTGATCGAATCGGCCGGCGCGAAGAGCGGCAAAGCGCACGTGATCAAGTCGCACCACAACGTCGGCGGCCTGCCGCAGCGGATGCAGCTGAAGCTGCTCGAGCCGTTGCGCGAGCTGTTCAAGGACGAGGTGCGCCGGCTCGGCACCGAGCTCGATTTACCGTCGGCGATGGTCCATCGGCATCCCTTCCCCGGTCCCGGCCTCGGCGTGCGCATCCTCGGCGAAATCACCAAGGCGCACGCCGATCTGTTGCGCCGCGCCGACGCGGTCTTCATCGAGGAGCTGCGCCTGCACGATCTCTACGACAAAGTCAGCCAGGCGTTCGCGGTATTCCTGCCGGTGCGTTCCGTCGGCGTCATGGGCGACGGGCGCCGCTACGATTACGTCATAGCGCTGCGCGCCGTGGAGACGATCGATTTCATGACCGCGCGCTGGGCGCGTTTGCCGTACGACTTTCTCGATCGCGTCGCGCACCGCATCATCAACGAGGTCAGCGGCATTTCGCGCGTGGTCTACGACATATCCGGCAAGCCTCCGGCGACGATCGAGTGGGAATGAGTTTAGCCTTTCGGGGTCGATCGGCATCTATGGCACCAAGCGAAACGATTTGACCGTAAATCCGACGGTAAAAAGTTTCCGGGCATTTTGGTTTTCAATTTTACCGTCAGACGGGCTTCCAGATTGCACGAAAGCCTACAAATCTCGGAGTTCTTTTGAGCTCCGCCGGATCGCAGAGCTTGGGAAATCATTGAGTTTTCCGCGGCTTCTTGTCTCGTGCTATGACGTAGGCTCATGTCGAGTAGGTTCTAACAGAGTGCGCGTCAGTGCATGGGGGAGCATCGGGGAAAATATCGGGGAACCCGAGCCTACATTGACGGAGTGGACGTTTGAGTCGTGCGCTTACTCAGGGTGTCCGCCGATGTGGCGCGATTCCCTCCTCTTGGACATCCGGCCTCAACCGGCCAGGTGCGGACACAGTGGCTCAGAATAGTCGCCCGTTACCTGCCGTTCGCAGCCTGCCGGTGTCGTATCGACATCGCATTCGATGACGGCGGTTTTACAGGTATGCTTGGGGTGCAAATTGTCTCTTTTGGGGCGACCAAGATCCGGCGTGAATCACCGGAGTCTAGAATGCTACGGTGCGGCCTCGCGGCCGCGATGGGCCCTTCGGCCAGGCAGGGGATTCGATTATGAATATTCGCGACGCCAACAAAGTCGATGCGCAGAGATGTGGCCGTATTCTGTATGACGCTTTCAAGATTCTCGCGGAAAAACACAATTTTCCACCAGACTTTCCTTCTCCCGAAGTCGCGACCGGTCTCGCGTCGATGCTAATTGGCGATCCAGGATTCTACGGCGTAGTCGCGGAAGAGGCCGGGACGATTGTCGGCAGCAACTTCATGGACGAACGCTCGACTATTTTTGGGATCGGTCCGATCTCTGTCGCTCCTGAAGTGCAAAATCACGCTGTCGGCAGACGCCTGATGTGTGCCGCACTCGATAGGGCAGCGGCAAAAAAGGCCGCAGGGATCCGCCTGGTACAAGCGGGCTACCACAATCGCTCGCTTTGTCTCTACACGAAGCTCGGGTTTGTCACCCGCGAACCCCTGTCGCTGTTGCAAGGACCCAAGCCCAATGTCAAGTTTGCCGGTTACGATGTCCGGCCGGCTGAAGAGCGCGACGTTGAAGAGTGCAACAAGCTGTGCCGCGACGTTCACGGCTTTGACCGGGATCTCGAGCTACGTGGCGCGATTCGCGCGCGCTCGGCAAGTGTGGTCGTACATTTGGAAGAGATCACGGGATATGCGACGGCGATTGGCTTCCTTGCTCACGCCGTCGCTCGCACAAATCAAGATTTGAAGGCTCTGATTGGCGCGGCAACAGAATTTCCCGGTCCGGGATTTCTGTTACCGACTCGCAATCATGAGGTTTTCGAATGGTGTCTGAGCTGCGAGCTGAAGCTGGTCCTTCAGATGACGTTGATGACCAGCGGCCTATACAATGAACCTGCCGGTGCTTACTTACCGTCGATTCTGTACTAAAGCCTACTCGAGTTCCCTGCTGTGATTGCGAAAAGACCCGCAGGAGAACCCGTATATCACCAGCGCGATGAGGAGCGGAGCTTCAACCGGCCTTCCAGGGAGCGGCCGCTTCTGACGGGCGCCATCGGGTCGATTGGAGACACCGGACGAGCGTCAAAAGAATGTGTAGGCAACGAAGCCCTTTGTCCAAGTGATTCGGCCTGACAATTCGACTTGCCAATAGGCAGTGGCGGACACAGTCGGCGCACCTCGTCCTTTTGAGTCGAATGCCAAGAACTTTAGGCTTGGGTCGATTTCGCAGCTACCGGCAGGCCTAAATCCCTCTGCAGCCAGTTCCTCGACCAGAGCGTTTTCGGGGAAACCTTGAGGAAACCTTCTCGCGAGGCGGCAGTCGAATTCTGGTGACAGTGCCTGGGGATGGCGTTGCTCATCATCGGGCGCCCGCGGACAAGCGCCCCAGTCGCCGCCCTTCGCCGTTGCTCTCCGCAGATTTTCTGGAATATTCCCCGACCCACGACCGGACAGCAGAGCCACAGGTCCGGCGCCTGTAAACAGCAGGATTAGTGAAGGTGCCCGGCGCCTTAGGGTCATGCTAGGAGCCACCATAGCGGACGGTCACGAATGTCTCGAACGGGTCGTGACTCGACGATGAGCGGCAGAGTGTCGACGACCGGCTTCAGCCGGCCAAGACCGGGCGCTCGTGATTAGGATATCGGTGACCTATACCGGCAATTCGGCGATCTTGCACATCAGATTGCTATGCGCTAGATTGCATCGCATATGCGATGCAAGTGGAGGACGTGATGACTGGTGTCAAATCTCGAACCATTCCGCCGCTACGGGTGTCGGAACAGCTGCGCGCCGATGCGGAAGGCGTGCTCGGCCCCGGGGAGACCCTCTCCGCCTTTGTCATGGACGCGGTTTCCCGCAGCATCGATTTTCGCAAGAATCAATTGGATTTCCTCGCGCGAGGCATGACAAGCGCCGAGCGAGCGCGGTCACGAGGCGGGTATGTGCCCGCCGATAAGGCCGTTGCCAGGCTTCGCAAACGGCTCGGGCGCGCGCAGCGCACCCGGCCGTGACCTATAAGGTTCGGCTGACGGCGGAGGCTGTCGCTGACCTCGAGCGGCTGTACGACTTTCTTGTCGAACGGGATTTGGATGCTGCCGAACGAGCGCTTGCAGCCATTGAGCATGGGCTCGATCTGCTGGCTTACTCACCATTCTCCTGCAGAAAGGCGCTGCTTCAAAAAAATCCCCGTTGGCGAGAACTCTTGATCCCGTTTGGCCACTCGGGATATGTGGCACTTTTTGAAATCGACGACGGTCATTCCGTCACCGTTGCTGCCGTTCGCCATCAGCGCGAGGAGGACTATCATTGATGCCGCTTTTACGCATACTTATCCGCTCAGTGGAACCGCCGTTGGCAGTGTCTTTCGAAGGAGATTTTCTTGACTCTTGAAGAAGTCTTTTATCTGAGTCAGTCCATCGCGTCCGTCGCTGTCATGGGCTCCCTTATTTACTTGGGTATTCAGGTTCGCGCTGCAGATCGAGGCCAGCGCTCGATCATGCAGCAAGGCCGCGCAGACCGAGTCAGCAAGGCATCGCTAACTATGGCGGCTCCGGAGTTGGCCGCTGTGTGGCAAAAGGGCATGGATGCCGATCCGACCATGACGCGTACCGAGGTCACGCAATGGTTATTGATGTGCCGCGCGGCGTTTTTAAGCGGTGAGGATTCATTCTTGCAACATCAAGTCGGCGCGCTGGACCAAGCGGCGTTTGACAGCTATTGCGTGGGGGTCCGTTCATTCATGGGTCAAGTGGGTTTTCGAGCTGCCTGGAAAATGCTCGGCGGTCAGTTCGGCAAGAACTTTCGCGAGTTCGTTGACGCGCAGCTTGCTGCGACTCCGGTTGCAGCAGGCGTCGACCTCTACGAGGAGTGGCAGAAAACAATCCAGGTGATGAAGGCGAAGCCTAATGGCTGAATCCGCTCGAGGTGCGCAAAGAGTCGCAGTAGGCCCTCCGAAAGCTGAATCCGTGTCAGACAGCATGTGCGCGGACCACGACTGTAAATTCTGACCCGCCTGTTACATGGATGGTCTGTGGGCCGAATGGGCGCTAGGATAACCGCCCAGATGGCCCACGCCCTAATTCCGCGGACATCAGCACGCCTGAGAGCAAGAATCTCTGGCGCGTTGTACGTGCTATGCATCGGCTGCGGCATTTTCGCGGAAATGGGTGTGCGGGCGAAGCTTGTCGTAAACAGCGACGCCGCGGTGACTGCACACAACATCGCCGCTGCGCCGGCACTGTACCGCGCCGGCTTCTTCGCTGACGTGTCCGCGATGACGCTCGGCGTGCTGAGTTCGGTTCTGCTCTACACGCTGCTCAAGGCGGTTAGCCGGGGACTCGCGCTGACCGTTTTGGTGCTGGATGTCATCAGCAACGCCGTTTCGATCAGCGCCTCCATTCTGCTATTCGCGCCGCTGATCATTCTGCAGGGGGGGCGGCTATTTGTCGGTGCTGACCGCGCCACAGCTGAGTTCGCTGGCGCTATTGTCGATCCAACTGTATGAATCCGCGTACGCGATCAGCCTGGGATTGTTCAGCGGCTCATGCATGCTTACCGGCTATCTCATTTTCCGCTCGACGTTCCTGCCGAAGACCATCGGCGCGTTGCTGGCTCTCGCCGGTATTTGCTACCTGCTGAACACGTTCGTCGTCCTCATGCCGAAGGGCTTCGCGGACTATCTGTTTCCGTGGATCTTCCTGCCAATCCTGGTCGGCGAAGGAACACTCGCACTGCGGTTGCTGATCGCGGGCGTCAACTCCGCCAGATGGGATGCGGTCGCGCGCGCCCAGACCAACTAGCGCTGGCTAGAGTCGCGTACGATACCCTTTGCGCTGCGCGATTGACTGCCTAACCACGAGGTTTGCGGCACACGGAGCTGCGCAAGGTGGATCGAGTTGCGTGCCGGATAGCTGCCGGTGGTGACCGTCCGCTTAGGGTCAACTTCCACCTTGTCTTGGATCACCCAGTTCGGAAGACGTCTCTCGCCTGCAGGGCGGGGCTGCCCGCCACACGGAAGGTGTGTGCTAGGCAGCGCACCGTCGCCGCACTTGTTAATATTGCAACCGTGAAATTACCCCTCCGATCAGCTCAGCTCACGGCGGCTCCCGCCATTGAAACGGAGCGATTGCGCCTCCGGGGGCATGGTGTTGATGATTTTCCGGACTGCGTTGCGATGTGGTCGGAACCGGACGTTGTTCGTTTTACGATTGGAGAGCCATCGCCACCGCAGCGTACATGGTTGCGGGTACTGAGTTACCGCGGGCACTGGGCACTGTTGGGATTCGGTTATTGGGCGGTCGAGGAGAAGGTGTCCGGCCGATACATCGGAGAGCTTGGATTTGCCGATTTCAAACGAGCGATGAAGCTGCCCTTGGATGGGATGCCGGAACTCGGTTGGGCGCTGGCTTCGTGGGCGCAGGGCAACGGATATGCGACAGAAGCGTTAAGGGCCGCCATTGCGTGGGCCGATGAGCAGATCCAATCGCGTCGTACGGTGTGCATCATTCGCCGGGAAAATCAACGCTCCTTCCGTGTGGCGGAAAAGCTCGGCTATGACATGGTTCTACAAGCGCCGAGCGACGCGGAGCCGGACGCCATATTGGCGCGTGAGGCGCCTAAGCGAACGTAACCAGCGAGCCTGTGGGAATCGTCTGCCGCAAAGCGGCCGCTGGCGGATGGTTCCTTCGGGTCGAATAAGGGCCACTACGCTACTGGTCCACCGGGTGCTCAACGCGCGCGATTTGCGCCTTCCAGGACTGAACATGAGTGCCAGGTCGAACCTCGCCATCACAAATCACTTTCTTCGTCGCCGTCGCAAGGTTGGTCCCGGGGCGCACTAGTCTTGCTCCTGTCTCGCCGACGGCGTACGGTTGCTCGGCTCTCCAATCCCGAGAGAGTTCATTCTGGAGATCCAACGTGAGAACAAGAAGCCTGATTTGGGGGTCCCTCGTTTTGGTGATGATGGTGGGCGGCGCGACGGCGCGGCTAGCCATGGCCGGCGCGGCCGAGCAAGCGGTGACCGCGGCAGAGCATCAGTGGCTCAAGTCACAGCAGACGAACAACGTCGCGTTGGTGGCGCCGCTGCTGGCTGGCAAAGTCGTGGAGACGAGCGAGGACGGTAAGGTATTTGTCGGCAAGGACGCCGTGCTCGCCGATGCGAAATCGGACAATTGGAGTAGCGCCGAGTATTCGGACCTGAAGGTCACGGTGTTCGGCCGTACGGCCATTGCCACCGGCGCCTTCATCGGCAAGGGAACGAATGCGGCGGGTAAGCCGCTCGACGTGCGGGTGCGGTTCACCGATACCTGGGTGAAGATGGCGAACGGCAAGTGGATGTGCGTCGCCACGCAGGACTCGCTGCTCAAGATGTGAAATCAGAGCCTGATTGGGCCCTTCGCGATCCCGCCGCCGGCCCAGGCTGCCCGGGGCCGGCGGCACTATTTGCGTCAGGTCCTAGCGTAGCATCCCCGAGCCGTCCATTCAGACGAACAATCAGCACCGGTATTAAATCTATGAACAAATTGCTGTGCGTGGCGGCTGCAGCCTTTGCCGTCGTCATGCTGTTCGCCGCGGAAAGCGCGGGCGCTAATGGCAAGTCGACCACCGCGGATGAACAAGCACTGCTCAAGCTTGAGCATCAATGGGTTGAGGCCGAAGCCCGGCACGATTCTGTTACTCTACAAGCGATCCTGGACGACAGGTTCGTCTCTACCTTCGGAGCAGGAAAGCTGCAAGATAAGACCGCCTTCATCAAGGCAGTCACCGCTGGTGCCATTGACCCGACGGAAAGTCAGAAGCTGTCAGACCACACTATCATCGTGGCTGACGACACTGCGGTCGTGGTGGAAACGGATACGATCCGGGGCACTACACACGGCCGGCTATCTACGGCCGTCTATCGCTTTACCGTAACCTACATCAAGCGGCGCGGTCATTGGTATGCGCTGGCCGAGCACGGTGTTAGAGCGAAGCCGTAGGGACTGGGATTTTTCAATCGTCCGTTGCAGTTACTTTGTTTAGGACTAGAGCGGCACAGTGGGCCATCCGGAAGCCGCCGCTCGCGATCGTCAGCCACGGGTCAAACGGCGTTCATATGACTCTGCGGGCTGCTGCCGTCTTCGCGTCTCCGGTATTTGGCGTACCACTGGGTTCGATTAGCAGAACGTGAGCTTCCTCGACAGCGACCGGGCGATGCTCTACACCTTTGGGAACGACATAGATTTCGCCGGGCCCGAGCGTGACGATCTCATTGCGCATCTGGATGTCGATGCGCCCCTTGAGAACCAGGAAAAAGTCATCCGTGTCGTCGTGCTTGTGCCAAACGAATTCGCCCAAGACCTTGACCACCATCAGGTCATTGCCATTGAATTGCCCGACCACACGGGGTTGCCAATGTTCTGAAAACGTCGACAGCTTGTCTGCGAGATTGATTGTTTCCACCGAGATCTGCTCCTTGTCAAAAACCTCGCGGGAACTCATATTCTAGCGTCTCCAGAGCGGCCGGTCGCGCGGGGCTGCTGTGGGACAAGAGCACTCATTCACTGGGCTACTACCGCAGTCGCGCCAAGAGGCCGCAGCTCACGGAAGTTACCCCAGGCCAGTTACTCAGAAATCAGACCGTCACGACGATTTTGCCGACTTGCTGATTCGACTCAAGAAAACGATGAGCTTCTACGATGTCTTTTAGCGAGAAGCTGCGGGCGATCACAGGCTTCAAACGTCCGGCGGCAAGACCGTCGATTACGAAGCGTTTCCCGCGATTCAGGCTCTCCTGCTTCCCGACGATGGAAAACAGTGTGTAGCCACGCAGGACCAGATTCTTCCCGAGCGCCGGGAACAGCGGAAATGGCGTCGGCTCCCCAGCCAGGGCGCCGTAAAGAAAGATGGTGCCGCCATCGCTCATCGCGGTGGCTAGAGCCTCAACACCCCGACCAGCGACCGGGTCGAATGCAATTCGTGCGCCTTTGCCACCGGTCACGCGCATTACTTCCTTTGTAAGGTTCTGCTGCTGGGTCACAATTACATGCTGTGCCCCAGCATTGATCAAGGCGTCTCGCTTCGCGTCGGTACGAGTCGCCGCCACGGATACGGCTCCCAAGCTATTGACGATCTGGATTGCCGCCAGACCGACACTGCTGGATGCCGCCGTGATTACAACCGCCTCGCCCTTCGCAAGGCCACCAATTTCGACCAGCGCGCCATAAGCCGTCAGATATTGCATCCATATCGCGGCCGCCTCGGCCCAGGATAAATTCGCCGGATGCTTGACAACGGCGTGCGCCGGAACGATCGCGGCATCTCCGTACATGCCGTATTGGTTCATGGAAAAAGCTGGGATCGTACTTACGGCATCGCCCACCGCAAAGCTCGTCACGCCCTCGCCGAGAGCCTCGATCTCGCCGGCCGCTTCATACCCGAGCTTGGCGGGCAAATTCGGGCTTTCAAGGTATGCGCCCGAGCGGAACATCGCCTCGGCCCGGTTCAAGCCAAGTGCCCGTACTCGAATTCGAATTTCTCCGGCCTTCGGCGGGCCGATGTCCAACTCATCAAGCTGAAGCACTTCCGGACCCCCGGTCCGGTGGAAGCGAACGATTCGAGACATGGAAATCTCCTTTAAAGTACAAGTTCTCTGAATGGAGATGTTAAAGCACGAAAGGCGTTTGGAGAAAATCCAAAATCCTCGGGTCACTATAATGCTGCCGGTGCCTTCCGAGTGTCGTTGGCAATGCGGCCGCTCGTTGAACCAATAAGTCCGAGCCCGGAGCCACTGCAACCCCAACTGCCATAGGGGCCGATAGCCGCCATTCGCGACCGGCTCCATCGGGTCATGACCGTTGGTTGCTGGCCTCCTCAAAACGTCGACGTGCGAATTTCCACATTATGAGCGGCAGATCAGTCCGCCAGGTTCCCGCCGTTCCGCGACACGACCGGCCAAAAGTTGCCGCTGAGCTGTCGTGAATTGTGGGAAAATACCTGCCGTTCGTATTTTGCCCGATAGAAAGTTGCAGGGAATTCTGACCTGGCCAATGTAGGCGAATCGCCAGCGCGCGAGGGATTGTCTGCACAATGACGGGAGGGATTATCGCACAGTCCACGCTTGCACAGAGCATGGAGCAAGTTAGGCGCCGCCACCATCGGTAACAATTTTGCGAAAGTTGTCCAGGAACAGGGGGTTTGCTGGACGGTGGACCAACTTCTTACCGATATCGATCGATGTGCTGCAATTCTGGAGTGGACGAGGTTTAGCCGGCATCGTGACCGACTCGTTCGTGGCGTGGATTGGTTCGTCTTTGAGCCGCAGACAATATGTATTCAGGAGATCCGTTGTTACACGGCGACCCCGATCGATCGCGACATGGCACACCAAGAATTGCTGGATTTTGATTACGCCGGCCGGGGGTACCCGACAAACTAAATCGCGCGACTAGACGCAACCAGACAAACGCGGCAGAGTCGAATCACCTTTTCAGGTTGCCCTTAGCTGCCACTGGCCATCGACTCCTCGGGGTCACGACCGGAACTAGAGCCGCGCTTCGCGCCAGGCCGTGCGTCTATCAGACTTATGCAGCCACGCGCGCAGAGGGTGGCCGGTGGAGGCAAGGATTTTCCATGCAGTGCGTCCACATCTCGCGTATGTTCGGGCGTGCTGGCGCGATGTTCGGATGGCTGGGTTCAATCTTGGAAGAGCCCGATGAAAACATTCATGGTGCTGTGCCTGATCGTTTGTATGATCGGCGGTTGCACGACATTGCATCCGATCGCGAATGCGCCGAGTGACCTATCCCAACACTTCAGCGACGGTGGCGTTCTGCAACCGGGAGATCGCGTGATCATTACGACGGTGGCGGGCGCCAGGTATCATTTGCGCATTCGTTCGGTGCGTGATGGAGTGATTTACGGGGATCACGACTCGGTACCATTTTCCGAGATTGCCTCAATCGACCGACGAGATTTCAGCGCAACGAAGACGACCATTTTGGTGGTCGTGATCTTAGGCGTCGTGGGGGCGATTGCGTCCGCGGCCAATTCGGCCGAGCATCCCCACGTCGGCCTGTGATGTAACGTCGTTGCATGAAAATTGATTGCGACATGTCAGAGCATCGCGTCCCGGCGACTTTAAGGAGCTGCATAGGCTCTGGGAATTGCCTCCCCGGAAGCGGTCCGTCACGAGGGGCCGCACAGGGTCAACTTGAGGCATTGCTGATCTCAAAACTCACCCGAGGCATACTCTGTTTTGCAGGAATTCGTCCTTTCCTGTAGATAAAGGCCATGCAAACTGGAATGGGCAAGCAGGTCACCATCGCGCTTTACGTAGTGGCAATGGCAGCCGTCATCGTCGGCGTGGATTTCGCGTTCTTCAGAAACCGATTCTGGGAACGCCTGACAGTGAACATTGGCATTGTCTTGGTGTTCGCAGCTTTCTACTTGAGATTCCTCAAGCGTCCATGAACAGGGCGAGAGCGCCATTTTTGCTCCGATTGTGCAGACGCAATTCGCGCTCGCTTCAACATCGGGCCGCCCGATAGCTGCCGCCCGCCTGCCGGAATGCCTGCCAGACTGTTACGCCAGCCAGGTAGCCATAATCTTGACCTTGAATATCGAGCGAACTTCGCTCAATGGTGGCGAAGCCAACGATATGAAACGAGAAGAATCTTTGGCTTGCTTTCGCCTATTATTGGCACTGAGAAAAATCGTCCGAGCGCATATCTGACGGTATTTCTGACGTTGTTGTCTGGGTTATGAGGCCAGGAGATGATCGAGTGGCAGTGACTAGCCAATGATTTGCCGACGATGCGCGCGCACCTGCCGGAGGTACCGATGAGTTCCATGCGAATTTCCGCCGGCGCTGCGAGGCGCGCGGCCCTGCTGCTTGGCGGCGTCTGCGTGCTGCTCGCGCCGCCGTTCATCAGCGGCCGGTCGGCGGCGCGGTCGGCGGTCGCCGCCGGTGCCGCGGAACGATTTTATCAGGGCATGCGCTGGCGCATGATCGGGCCGTTTCGCGGCGGCCGCACCCGCGCGGCCGTGGGCGTACCCGGCGAACCGAATGTCTTCTACGTCGGCGCGGTCGATGGCGGCGTTTGGAAGTCGAACGACTACGGGCGCACCTGGAGGCCGATCTTCGACGCCGAGCCGACACAGTCGATCGGCGCGATCGCCGTGGCGCCCTCCGACCCGAACGTCGTCTACGTGGCGAGCGGCGAAGGCCTGCAGCGCCCCGACCTGTCGGTTGGCGACGGCATCTACAAATCCACCGACGCGGGCAAGACCTGGACGCATCTCGGATTGCGCGACGGCGAACAGATCCCCTCGCTCGCCGTGGACCCGCATGATCCGAATCGGCTGTTCGCCGCGGTGCTTGGGCATCCTTACGGGCCGAACGCCGAGCGCGGCATCTTTCGGTCGACCGACGGCGGCCGCACCTGGCGGAAAGTACTCTACAAGGACGAGAACGTCGGCGGCTCCGAGGTGATCATCGATTCGTCGAATCCGCAAATCGTCTATGCGAGCCTCTGGCAGGCGCGGCAGGGTCCGGCGGAGGACCACAACGACTTCGGCGGCATCGGTGGCGGACTGTTCAAGTCGGTCGACGGCGGCAGCACCTGGCGGCAGCTGAAAGCCGGCCTGCCCGCGAATTTGGTGCAGATCGACTTTGCAATCGCGCCGAGCCGGCCGCAGCGGCTGTACGCGGCGTTTTCGACCACGCTACCGAACGATTACGAGACCGGCAGGGGCATGGGCTTTTACCGCTCCGACGACGGCGGCGAGCATTGGGCGAGCATCACCGCCGATCCGCGGCCGATGATGAAAATCGGCGGCGGCGATACGCCGGTGGTCGCCGTGGACCCGCAGAATGCCGACGTGGTGTACAGCACGAGCATCGTCACCGTGCGCAGCCGCGACGGCGGCAAGACCTGGAAGTCGATACGCGGCGCGCCGGGCGGCGATGATTACCAGAACATCTGGATCAATCCCGGCAATCCGAAAATCCTGCTGCTGGTCTCGGATCAGGGCGCGATCGTCACGGTCAACGGCGGCCGGACGTGGAGTTCGTGGTACAACCAACCCACGGCGCAGCTCTACCACGTCATCAGCGACTCCGGCTTTCCGTACCGCGTTTGCGGCGCGCAGCAGGAGAGCGGATCGGTGTGCATTTCCAGCCGCGGCAACGACGGCGAGATCACCGATCGGGACTGGCATCCGGTGGGCGTCATCGAATACGGCTATGTGGCGCCGGACCCGCTGAACGCCGACATCGTCTACGGCGCCGGCAGAAACGAAGTGTCGAAGTTTCACTGGTCCACCGGTCAAGTCGAGAACGTGACGCCCATCCCCTTGCTCGGCAACCACCGCGCCGAGCGGACCGAACCGATCATGTTCTCGCCGGTCGATCCGCGGCTGCTCTACACCGCGGCCAATGTACTGTTCGAATCGGCCGACGGCGGTCGAACCTGGCGGGTCATCAGCCCCGATCTGACCCGCAAGCATCCCGGCGTGCCGCCGAGCATCGGAAAACTCGCGGACCAACATCCGCAAGGGGCCAAACAGCGCGGCGCAATTTATTCGCTGGCGCCTTCCTTCGACGATACGCAAACGCTATGGGCGGGGACCGACGACGGCCGCATCTGGCGCACGCATGACGGCGGCAGGCACTGGAACGACGTGACTCCGCCCGGCGTCGTGGCCTGGAGCAAGGTGTCGCAGATCAGTGCGTCGCACTTCGACGATGAGACGGCGTACGCCTCGGTGAGCCGCATGCGCGTCGACGACATGCATCCGTACATTTACCGCACGCACGACAGCGGCAAGACCTGGCAGACGATCACGCGCGGCCTGCCGGACGATGCACCCGTCGATACCGTGCGCGCGGACCCGGTGCGCAAGGGCTTGCTGTTCGCCGGCACGGAAAAGGCAGTGTGGGTCTCCTTCGACGACGGCGACCAATGGCAGTCGCTGCAGCTGAACCTGCCGCACACGTCGATGCGCGATCTATGGATTCACGGCGACGACCTGCTGCTGGCGACGCACGGACGTTCGTTCTGGATACTCGACGACATCACGCCGTTGCGGCAAATCACCCCGGCGCTGGAACGATCCGCCGCCCATCTGTTTAGCCCGGCGCCGGCCTACCGGATCCGGCGCGACACCAACACCGATACACCGCTGCCGCCCGACGAGCCCGCGGGGCAAAATCCGCCGGACGGAGCGCTGATCGATTATTATCTCGGGCGCCGCGCCGCCGGGCCGGTGTCGCTGGAAATCCTCGATGCCCGCGGGTCGCTCGTGCGCCGCTATGCGAGCGGCGCTGCGCCCGCGGTGAGCGCGGCGCAGCTCTCGAAGCAGCTGATACCGACGTATTGGGTGCAGAACGCCGCCAGTCTTTCCGGCGCGGCCGGCATGCATCGCTTCGTTTGGGACTTGCGCTACCCGGCGCCGCTGTCGACGGATCATTCGTATCCGATCGCCGCGGTTGCGCATAATACGCCGCGCGCTCCGCAAGGGCCGCTGGTGCTGCCGGGAGTCTACACGGTGCGCTTGAGCGTGAACGGCCGCCACTTCACCGCGCCGCTCGCCGTGACGATGGACCCACGCGTACGGATTTCCGCCGCGGCGCTCGCTCGGCAACTGCAACTCGCGCGGCGGCTCGCGGCGATGATGTCGAGAAGCGCCGCCGCCGTTTTGCAGGCGCGCTCGATCGCCAAGCAGCTCGACGAACTCAACGGCCGGGCGCCCGCCGCGATAACCGCAGCGGTCGAGAGCCTCGACAAAAAGGTGACCGCGATGCTCAATGCCTCCGCGGATGCGGTGTCGGGGTCGGGGCCGCGACCGGCGACCCTCGGCGCCGTCAACGGCAACCTCAACACGCTGTATGCGGACGTGATTCGCGCCGACGCCGCGCCGACCGCGGCGCAAGCCGCCGCCGCCGCCACGCTCGAAACGCAGCGGAGTGAGGCCGCGCGGCAATGGCGCGCCATCGCCGCCGCCGATGTTCCAGAATTGTCCCGCGAGTTGCGCAGGCTCAAGCTGGCGCCGCTGCGAGTGGATCCGCCGATACGCAGTGAATGACAGCACCGATGAAGGAAGTCCTGCCTGCGTTTTTTCTGGGTCACGGCAACCCGATGAACGCGCTGCAAAACAACGCGTACACGGACGGATGGCGTCGGATCGCGGAGGGACTGCCGAGACCGCGCGCGATCCTCGCGATCTCCGCTCATTGGTTCGTGCCGACGACCGCGGTGACGATCGCGGCGCAGCCGCGCACCATCCACGATTTCGGCGGCTTCCCGCAGGAACTCTATCAAGTGCAATATCCGGCGCCCGGCGATCAGGCGCTGGCGCGCCGCGTGCGCGAACTGTTGAGCCCGCAAAAAGTCGAATTCGACGACTATTGGGGGCTGGACCACGGCACTTGGTCGGTGTTGCGGCACCTGTATCCGGCGGCCGACGTGCCCGTGGTGCAGCTGAGCATCAACGAAGCACACGGCGCTTCCTGGCATTTCGAAGCCGGCCAGCGCCTGGCCGCGCTGCGCCGCGAGGGCGTTTTGATCCTCGGCAGCGGCAACATCGTGCATAACCTGCATGCCTACGCCTGGGGGCGGCACGCGCAGGAGCCATACGATTGGGCGCTGAGCTTCGAGAATGAGGCCAAGCGCTGCATGGCCCTGGGCGAGTTCGCGCCGCTGATCGATTACGAGCAACTGGGCCGGGCGGCGCAGATGTCGATTCCGACGCCGGACCATTACCTGCCGCTGCTCTACGCGCTCGGCACGCGAGAAGGGAATGAACCGGTGACTTTTCCCGTCGACGGCATTGACGGCGGCTCGATCTCGATGCTGTGCGTGCAGGTCGGATGACACGCACCCGGAACGCCGGAGTGCCTGCTCGCCGGCCGGCCGCCACATTGTTGTAAAATCGGCCTGTTTCGTCTTGCCGCTGCAGGTTTTCCCATAGGATTGCACATGACATGAAACCCCTAGGCACTTTCGGGAAAGCGACGGCCGTTAACGTTGGCCTCTGGATCGACCATCGAAAGGCGGTCATCGTGGCGGTGACGGAACGGGGACAAGAGATTTCGCTGGTCAAATCGACCGCGCAGAGGCAACGTCGCCGGCTCGGCGATTCCCCTCTGAAAGGTGACTACGAGGCAGTCCAGGTGCCCGCGGACGACAGCCGTCAGCGGTCGTTGACCGCACATCTTAACCTCTACTACGATGCGGTAATTGCCGCCGTCGAGCAGGCCGGCGGGATATTGATATTCGGCCCGGGAGAGGCCAAGGACGAGCTCGAGAAGCGCCTCAAGCGCCGTCATCTCGGCGCCCGTATCGCCGCGGTCGAGACGGCCGATAAAATGACGGATCGGCAGATCGTCGCCAAGGTTCGGCGGCACTTTCTCAAATAATCCGCTGCCGCGTTAATTTTGCTTCATGCAGTCGGCCGCCGCGCGAAGTTCGCCGTTACATGGTTCATGAACACCGACAAAGTGCATAATTCGAAGCAACCATTCATCCAATGAGGACGATCCGCATGTCGACAGTAAAGAAGCCGATGCGATTACTGGGATCGGGCGCCAAGTTCGCGGCGTTGTCGGCGGCGGCGCTGCTCGGCGCATGCGTGGTGCGAGAGCCGTATTACGCGCCGGCTCCGCAAGAATACGCGGCGCCCGCGTATTCCCAGCCGCAGGATGGGCAGGACGGGCAGGATGCAGCGCAGATCGAGGTGCGCGCGACGGTGGCGCCGCCGCCGCTGCCCGAATACGAACAACCGCCGTGTCCCGAGGCGGGCTATCTGTGGACGCCGGGCTACTGGGCCTATGGTTCGGACGGTTATTTCTGGGTTCCCGGCACCTGGGTCTTACCGCCGCAGATTGGATTCTTGTGGACTCCGGGCTATTGGGCTTGGAGCAGCGGCATATTCTTGTTTCACGACGGCTACTGGGGCCCGCACGTGGGATTCTACGGCGGCGTCCGCTATGGCGGCGGCTATGACGGCGACGGATACGACGGCGGCCGCTGGGTCGGGCGAGATTTCGCCTATAACCGTGCGGTCACCAACGTCAACGTGACGGTCATCCACAATACCTACAACCAGACGATCATCCACAACCACATCACCGTCAACCGCGTCAGTTACGACGGCGGCCCCAACGGGCTGCACGCGGCGGTGACCCCGGAGCAGCGCAGGGCCGCCCGCGATCCGCACATCGCGGTCACGCCGATGCAGGCGATGCACGTCCGCGATGCGAGCGCGAACCGCGATTTGCTGTTGCGCGTCAATCAAGGACGTCCGGCGATCGCCGCGACGCCGCGGCCGGGCGCCTTCAATTCGCCGAACGTCATCAGGGCGCGCGGCGCGAGTGTGCCGATGACGCGCGGCACCGAGGGCATGAGCAGGCCGGCGCCGCAGTACAAGCCGGCGCCGCAGTACAAGCCGGCGCAGCAGTACAAGCCGGCGCAGCAGTACAACCACGCGCCGCAAACCAACCACGCGCCGCAAACCAACCAGGCGCCGCAGTACAAGCCGGTGCCGCAATACAACCACGCGCCGCAATACAACCAGGCGCCGCAGTACAAACCGGTACCGCAATACAACCGCGCGCCGCAATACAACCAGGCGCCGCAGTACAAGCCGGTGCCGCAGTACAAGCCGGCCCCCGCGTACCGCGGGGCAAAGCCAAGCGGGGCGTATCCGGCGCGGCCGGCGCCGGCACGGCCGCAGCAGCGACCGCGGTCAAAGACGCCGCCCAAGGCGAAAAAGCGCCAGCCGGATCGCCCCAACCGCTAGCGGCGGGCGGCCCGCCGGGACCGAGCGATGAGGTCGATCGGCCATAATGCGAGACCGATTCGGCGCGGATTGCGCGCCGCTCTGTGGGCGTTGCCATGCATGCTCGCGGCCGGCGCCGCAACCGCCGCAATATCAGCGGTGGCTACGGCGCATCGGTTCCGCGTCATTGCTTATGTCACCCGCTGGAACCCCGCGGAAAGCAGCGACGTCGGCAAGATCGATACGCTGATCTTCGCCTTCGCGCAGCTGAAGGCCGGCCGTGTCGTGCTCGACCCGACGGCCGTACGGCGTTTGCATGATCTCGTCGCCCTGAAGGCGCAGGATCCGGCTCTGTGCGTGGAAGTGTCCATCGGCGGATGGGGTGCGGGCGGTTTTTCCGAGGCGGCAAGCACTGCTTCCGGCCGCCGCCTGTTCGCGCGGACGGCGGCGCGGCTCGCGGCCGCGAACGGTGCGGACGGCATCGACGTGGACTGGGAATACCCCGGGCATCGCGAATCGGGCATCAAGTCGAGCCCTGAAGATCGAGGGAATTTCACCCGCCTGCTGAAAGACACTCGCGCCGCGCTCGATCGCTACGGAGCCGCCCGGCGGCGCGCCGGCCGCAAACGCTACACGCTCAGCGTGGCCGTCGCCGATGGCCCGTACGCCGACCATATCGCGATCGGCGCCGTGCGCCGGTACGTCGACTGGTTCAATCTGATGACCTATGACTTCGTGAACGCCATGACCGCGACGACCGGCAACCACACCGGGCTGTACGCATCGACGCGGGCGCCCAGGGATGCGCGCACCGCCGATCGCGCGGTGCGGCAATTCCTGGCTGCCGGAGTGCCTGCCGCGCAGCTGGCCATCGGCGCCGCTTTCTATGGGCGCGCCTTTGCGCGCGTGCGCCCCGTGCGCCGCGGTCTCTACCAGCCCTACGGGCGCTTTCAAGGCGTGCTGCCGTGGCCGCGGCTGGTGAGCGAATTCATCGACAAAAACGGATATACGCGCTACTGGGACGCGGCTGCCCGGGCACCGTACCTGTGGAATCCAAGCGCACGGATCTTCATCACCTATGAGGATCCGCGCTCGATCGCCGCCAAAGATGCCTACGTCAAGGCGCACGGTTTGCGCGGCGTGACGTACTGGGAGCAGAGTCTCGATCCGGGCGGAACCTTGCTCGACGCAATCTACCGGGGGTTACGCTGAATCAGCCAGGTACGGGAACCAGTCGGCGCGCAGCCGTTCTCCGGGTTTCATGCCGTGACCCGGAAACGGCGGCGAGGTGCGCCCAGGCCGCTGCACGTAGCGCGCGTCGTCGCCGACCAGCCGCAGCGAAAATGCGCGCCGGCGCAGCGGCGTCTGATTGCCGCGCGCGCCATGCAGCGTGCGGTAATTGAAGGCAACGGCGTCGCCCGGTTCCATCGGCCATTCGAGCACCGGCATGCGTTCGGCATCCGGATCCGGAACAGGCAGGTAATCGTCGGCAGCGGCGTAGAACTGCTGCTCGGACAGCCAGCGGGTCGGCAGCACGAGTTTGGGCCAGCGATGCGAGCCGGCGACGCAGCGCAGGCTCGCCTCGCGCACCGGGTCGAGCGGAGTCCAAAAACTGACCGTCTGCCGTCCGTCCACGAAGTAGTAGGGCGCATCCTGGTGCCAGGGCGTCGGCTTGGAGGTTCCCGGTTCCTTGACCAGCACGTGATCGTGGAACAACTGCACGCTCGCCGATTGCATCAGCGCGGCCGCGACCGCAGCGATCCGCGGCGCGCGGATCACGCGTGCGAACTCGGGTATCCTGTTCCAGTTGCAATAATCGTCGAAGAACCGGCCGTCTTCGCCCGGATTCAAGTTCTCGGCCGCATAAGGGCCCGGGTCGCGCATGTTGTGTGCGATGCCGGCGCGCAATTCCTCCACCCAGGGCGCGAACAATCCCTCGATCAACACGGCGCCGTCGCGCTGGAAGGCGGCGACGACTTTTTCATTGACCGCAGCCGATTGCACCGCTCACCGCCCCCTCTTGGCGCGAAATTGCCGGGCACACTGGCAGGCATTGAAATCGCTGTCAATCGCCGCCGCCGGCGCCTTGCGGTATCTTAATGGGCGCCAATGCCGGCACGCGCCACCCGGCGGCGGCGTATCTTGCGCACTTGCTGTAATCCGTCTCCGGGAAGCGATCATGCCGAACAATGCCGCCGCGCCGAACGCCGCGCAAATTGATTTTTGGAACTCCACCGCCGGCCAGACCTGGGCGAAGTTTCAACGCCAATTGGATCGGCAGATCGATCCGCTGGGCCGCAAAGGGATCGGCACCCTCGCGCCGCTGCCGGGCGAGCGGATTCTCGATATCGGTTGCGGCTGCGGACAGACCGCGCTCGAGCTCGCCGCCGCGGTGGCGCCTGGCGGCGACGTCGTCGCGGTCGACGTCTCCCAACCGATGCTGGAGGTGGCGCGCGCGCGCCAGCGCGCGGCGCCGGGCTTGGCGCTCGAGTTTCGGCAAGCCGACGCGCAGGCGCAGTTTCTCGGAGCGGCGGCATTCGACGCGGCATTCTCGCGATTCGGCGTCATGTTCTTCAGCGACCCGGCCGCCGCGTTCGCAAACATCCGCAGAGCCTTGAAGCCTGCGGGGCGCCTCGTCTTCGTCTGCTGGCGGCCGATGACGGAGAACTGCTGGATGCGCGTGCCGCTCGAAGCCGCCCGACCGTTCCTGCCGCCCGAGGAACCCACCGATCCCGCGGCGCCGGGGCCGTTCGCATTCGCGGATGCCGCGCGCGTGCGCTCGATACTCGACGCGGCCGGCTTCGGCTCGACGGTTCTCGATGCGTTCGACGCGCGCATCGGCGGCGGCGATCTCGACGAGTCGCTGCAGCTCGCGTGCCGCATCGGCCCGTTGGGCGCCGCGCTGCGCGAGCATCCCGAGTATCTCGGCCCGGTGAGCGATGCCGTCCGCGAGGCGCTGTCGAAATACCAGACCGCGCAAGGCGTGCTGATGCCGGCCGCGGTCTGGATCGTCAGCGCGCGCAACGGCGGGGCCTGATCGCCGGTGCAAGCGGACGACGTCGGATTCATGCGGCGCGCGCTCGCTCTCGCCGGGCGCGCGCAGCGCAGCGCGGAGGTTCCGGTCGGCGCGATCGTCGTGGCCGACGGCAGCGTGGTCGGCGAGGGCTGGAATCAACCGCTATCCTCCTGCGACCCCACAGCGCACGCGGAAATCGTCGCAATGCGCGCCGCCGGGCTGCAGCTGCGCAATTATCGGCTGCAGGATGCGACGCTCTATGTGACCTTGGAGCCGTGCGCGATGTGCACCGGCGCTCTGCTCAACGCGCGCGTGGCGCGCGTCGTCTTCGGCGCCTGGGACCCGAAGGCGGGCGCCTGCGGCAGCGTGCTCGATTTGCCGCGCGAGCCGCGGCTCGCGCATCGGCTGGACGTTTTCGGCGGAGTGTGCGCCGAAGAATGCGGCGCTATCTTGCGAAGTTTCTTTGCGGAGCGCCGCTGAACGTCAATTGAGCGCAGTTTTGGCGCCCCACGTCCATTCCAACATGTCGCGGTAGCCGCGCACGTTGTCGACGTAGGCCACGGGCTCCGCACCGCGGGCGTAGCCATTGTGCGTCTGCGTATACCAGCGCTCCTGCGACAGCAGTGGCAGGAATTGCCGCACGGCCCGCCAGGAATCCGGATTGCGCCCGGCCTTCTGCGCAAGTACCCGCGCGTCTTCCACATGGCCGAATCCGATGTTGTAGGCGGCGAGCGCAAACCAGGTGCGATCCGGCTCGGGCACGTGCGTGGGGATCATGTCGAAGACATGCTTGAAGTAGCGGGCGCCGCCGAAAATGCTCTGGCGCGCGTCGTCGAGGTCCCTGACCTTGGATTCGTCGGCGGTTTGCGGCGTCAGCTGCATCAAGCCCTTGGCGCCGGCGGGCGATGCGGCGCGCGGATTCCACTTCGATTCTTGGTAGCCGATCGCCGCCAGCAAACGCCAATCCTCGTGGACCGCGTTTGCGGCCTCCTTGAACCACTTCTGATACAGCGGCAAGCGGCTCTGCATGTGGCGCACGAACTCGCCGGGGCCGGCGAGATCCATGTCCTGCGCGCGGCCGTAGTAGCGCTGCATGACGGCGGCAAGTTCGCCGTTCTTGTGTATGCCCGCAAAATAATCGCCGACATCGCGCAGGAAGCCGCTGTTGCGAGCGCTGACCGCCCAGGCGAGCGAGCGGCTGCCCGGCAGATCGAATGCCACCCGCAATTGCGGATGCGCGGCATGCGCCAGCGCGAATTCCGCGGCATCCGCGATCGTATAGTCGACGGCCCCGTCCGCGACCTTGCCGAGCAGCGCCTGGGTATCGGTGCTGGTGTTCTCGATCCACACCAGATTCGGGATCGATTGCCGAGCGGCGTGCAAGGTTCGCGCATGCGCGCTGCCGGCAGCCACTTGCAAATCGCTGCTGCCGACGTCGGCGAGCGAATCCGGACGGCGTGCGCCGTGCAGATAGATCAGGTGTTCGCGCACCCGTAGATACGGTGGCGCAAACAAGACGCCGGCGATCGGCGAGGAAGGAATTGTCAGGGCCGCCGCCGCGAGATCCGCGCGCCCCGAGCGGATGGCGGCATAAATCGCCGCGTAGCTCGGCAGCGGCGTGATCGTCAGCCGCACGCCGAGTTCGTCCGCGAAGCGCTTCGCCAACTCAAACTCGGGGCCTCGAGGCGCATTGTCGGCGCCGCGATAGAAGGCGAGCGGGCCGTCGCGCGTGACCACGCGCAGTTCGCCGAGCGCCTTGATCCGACCGATCAGGCCGGGCACGGGCGCAAAAGTCGCGAGCATCGTCACGGCGGAAACCGCGATGGCCACCTTCGTCCAGGGCAATAAGTTTTTCGACGGTTTGGATATTTGCACGGTGTACGTTGCGTTGGAGTCCCGTGAGGCAGAGCGAGTTCCTGACAGAGGCAGGACCGATGCCGATGCGTTAGAATAAACCCTAATTGCCGCCAGCGAACCCCTGAAAATGGATTTCTACTTCCACTGCCCATTAAATCACAATTAAGAAATGGTTAAGTTAACCGGAGAGGTACCGAAGCGGTCATAACGGCGCCGACTCGAAATCGGATGGTCGGGTAATTCCGGCACGTGGGTTCGAATCCCACCCTCTCCGCCACTTCTTTTCCAAGTCAATGCCGGTAGTTAACGGTGTACCGGATTGCCGTACTGCCAAACTACTGCCGAATTCTGGGGAGTTTGGGGGACGAATCACGATCTGTGAGGCGTGATTTCTCGCTGCATTTATCGAGGAAA
>DATKSW010000011.1:0-89967 GCA_035531435.1 Steroidobacteraceae bacterium
TCCCTCCCAATGCTCACGCCGCCGCGCGGCGCTGGAGGCGGCCGGCGTCATCCGGCGATACCGGGCCGAGCTGGCGC
Source organism: Steroidobacteraceae bacterium (assembly GCA_035531435.1). Taxonomy (GTDB): domain Bacteria; phylum Pseudomonadota; class Gammaproteobacteria; order Steroidobacterales; family Steroidobacteraceae; genus Bog-1198. The sequence goes on from DATKSW010000011.1 coordinate 78, forward strand.
CGGAGCGGATCGGGCTCCGTGTCGTCGTCTTCATCCAGGTGACGCTCGCCGCCCATAGCGGCGACAACTCGCGCCACTTCCGCGACCTGATCGACCGCCTCGACGAGGTGCAGGAGGCCTATGCGCTGACCGGAGACGCGGATTATCTCCTCAAGGCGATCGTGCCCGATCTGCAAGGGCTCACCACCCTCATCAACGAGGCGCTGCTGGCGCACCGCAGCATCGCGCGCGTGCGGTCCTTCATCGTGCTCGACCGCCTGAAGGAATCCCGGCACTTGCCGCTGCATGCGGTGCCAGCGTTGGACCGGGAGCCGCCGAGGCGGCTCTAGAGCATTATCGGCTCAAATGGAATCGCGCAGCGATTCCAAGCCGATGAAAATGCTCGTGAAATATGAGCTGGAGCATGTTCTCTTCAAGCGAACATGCTCCAGCCTGCGGGAACTCCATGCGGCAGGCTGCATTGGCATCCTGCGCGGGGCGGTGGCGTTTTTGCTGTCTCCGTCGCCTTGCCGTGAGCCGAAGCAGGACAGCGCCAGGCTAGCGGACCCGCGCCCCGCCGTGCTGCTTCCTTGCTGTTCTATCCGTTGTTGCCGAAAATCCCGCGGAAGACCCCGCCCGCCACGCCGCCGGCGATGCCGGCATCCACAGCCTGGTTGGTAGCCGTGCCCGACAGATAGGGTGCGAGCGCATGGGCGAGGTTCGGCATGGTGAGGCTTTGCAGCCACACCTTGCCCGGGCCGGTCAGCCGCGCGATGAACAGCCCATCACCGCCGAAGATCGCGTTGCGGAACCCGCGCATCATCGTCACGTCGAAATTCACGCTCTCCTCGAACATGCCCACATGGCCTGGATGCACCTGCAGCACCTCTCCGGGTGCGAGGTCGTAGCTGACGATCTCCCCACCCAGTTCCACCCAGGCGGTGCAGGTGCCGGACAGGCGCTGCAGCAGGAACCCGTCTCCGCCGAAGATGCCCGCGCCGAGAGAGCGCTGGAAGCCGGTGGTGAGCGTGACACCTTCCGTCGCGCACAGGAAGCCGTGCTTGTGCACCATGTACCCGCGCCCGGGCGCGATCTCGAGGGAAAGGATGCTGCCCGGAACCTTCGCGGCGAAGGCGATGACGCCATTGCCGCCGGCCGTGGTGTATTCGGTCATGAACAGCCCGCCGCCGGACATGGCGCGGCCGATGGCGCCGAACAGGCTGCGCGCGCCGGCCGTGGCCGTGGTGGTGCGCAACTGCACGTTTCCGGTCATCCAGGAGAACTCGCCCGGTTCCGCCACGATCCGGTCGCCCGGTTCAAGGCCGATTTGCAGAACCGGCATCACCGTGCCGGTGATCGCCGCTTTCATCGCCGCCTCCTATCGAAACCGGAACGGAATACTAGCGCCTCGCGCCTCCTTCCGTCCAGCGGCACCTACTCGCGGCGCAGAATCGTGTCGGTGATGAAGCTGGACAGGCCGCCGGCCACGAAATCCCGGCGCAGGGCAGCTTCGTCGTATTCGTTCGCCACCCAGTCGAGGAACGGCAGACGGCCCTCGGCATCCTGGGCATAGCGGATGAAGAAGGCATCGAGAATGCCGGTGCGGGAACGGTTGAAATGCCCGAACCGCCAGGAGAGCTGAGCGAGCGCCTGCGCGGCCGTGCCGCCGTTCATCAGCACGAGCAGCCCGGCGCCGAGGCCGGCGCGGTCGGCGCCCGATTTGCAGTGGATCACCGCGGGTTCCACCAGCGTCCGGTAGATTTCGGCGAAACGGAGGATGCGGTCCCTGTGGGGTGCGCCGCGGCTTTCGAACGATGCGTCGATATGGACCAGGCCCAGCCGCGCCGCCGCCTCGCGCGAAAGCGCATCGGACCCGCATCGGCGATGGCCGCGCAGGTTGACGACCGTGCGCAGGCCGAACCTGCGCTTTGCCCAGGCGAGCGTCGCCGGCGTGGGATGGTTGCAGCGATACACCCGGCCGGGGATGACCGTGGCCCAGTTGGTCCAGACCATGCGGAAGATGCCGTGATCGACGAACAGGCTGTCGATCCAGGCGCCCGCCCGCCCGCGGGCCGTGCCCAGATCACCGTCGAACATGGCGCGGCCCGGTCAGACCTGCCGCTCGACCATCAACTGCTTGATCTGGCCGATGGCCTTCGCCGGATTGAGGCCTTTCGGGCAAGTCTGCGTGCAGTTCATGATGGTATGGCAGCGGTACAGCTTGAACGGGTCTTCCAGCGCATCCAGCCGCTCGCCGGTGCTCTCGTCCCGCGAATCGGCGATCCAGCGATAGGCGGCGAGCAGAACGGCCGGGCCGAGGTAGCGATCGCCATTCCACCAGTAGCTGGGGCAGCTTGTGGTGCAGCAGAAGCAAAGGATGCACTCCCACATGCCATCGAGCTTCGCCCGTTCCTCCTTGCTTTGCAGCCGTTCGGAATCGGGTGGCGGGGGCGTGTCGGATTTCAGCCAGGGCTCGATGCTGCGGTACTGGGCGTAGGCCTGGGTGAGATCGGGCACGAGGTCCTTCACCACGGGCATGTGCGGCAGCGGGTTGATGCGCACCGCGCCCTTCACCTCATCGATCGGCTTGAGGCAGGCGAGGGTATTGGTGCCGTCGATGTTCATCGCGCAACTGCCGCAGATGCCTTCCCGGCAGGAGCGGCGGAAGGTGACGGTGGGGTCGACCTCGTTCTTGATCTTGATCAGCGCATCCAGAACCATCGGGCCGCAGGCGTCTAGATCCACCTCGAAACTGTCGGTGCGGGGGTTCTGCCCGTCATCGGGATTCCAACGATAGATCTGGAATTCCTTGACGCGTTTCGCCCCGGCAGCCTTGTGGGTCTGCCCACGGCCGACCTTGCTGTTCGCCGGCAGAGTGAATGTGGCCATTGCCGCTTTGCCCCTGATTCTTCGTCTGGCCCAGTATTCGTCTGGCCCAGTATTCGTCTGGCCTAGTAGACGCGCTTCTTCGGCGGGAACACAGACACTTCGTTCGTCAGCGTCTGCATCTTCACCGGCCGGTAGTCCAGCACCACGGCGCCTTTCGGATCGCACCAGGATAGCGTGTGCCGCATCCAGTTGTGGTCATCGCGTTCGGGATAGTCGTCATGCGCGTGTGCGCCGCGGCTTTCGGTGCGCGCTTCCGCGCTGACCATCGTTGTCACCGCGTTGCTCACCAGGTTCTGCAATTCCAGTGCTTCCACCAGATCGCTGTTCCAGATCAGGCTGCGATCCGCCACCGACATGTCGGAAAGCCCATCCCATAGTGCGTGCATCTTCCGCACGCCCTCGGCAAGGCTCGTGCTCGTACGGAACACGGCCGCGTGGGTCTGCATCGTTTTCTGCATCTCCGCACGCAAGGCCGCCACATGCGTGCCGCCGGCAGCATGGCGGGCGGCATCGAAGCGATTCAGCACATCCTCCCCGGCCTTCGGCGGCAGCGGCGGTTGGCTGGCGGCGGGTTTCAGCGTCTCGGCGGCCCGATGCGCCGCCGCGCGGCCGAACACCACGAGATCGAGCAGCGAATTGGTGCCGAGGCGATTGGCGCCGTGGACGGAGACGCAGGCTGCCTCTCCCACCGCCATCAGCCCCGGCACGGTTGCATCCGGGTTCTCCGTGGTCGGGCGCAGGACCTCGCCGTGATAGTTCGTGGGGATGCCGCCCATGTTGTAATGCACGGTGGGCAGCACCGGGATCGGGTCTTTCGTGACATCCACGCCGGCGAACACGCGCGCGGTCTCGGAGATGCCGGGAAGCCGCTCATGCAGGAGTGCCGCGCCAAGCTGCTCCAGATGCAGCAGCATATGGTCCTTGTTCGGGCCGCAGCCGCGGCCTTCGTTGATCTCGATCGTCATCGAGCGGGACACGACATCGCGCGAGGCGAGGTCTTTCGCGGTGGGGGCATAGCGCTCCATGAAGCGCTCGCCCTCGCTGTTGGTGAGGTAGCCGCCCTCGCCGCGCGCGCCCTCGGTGATCAGGCAGCCGGCGGGGAAGATGCCGGTGGGATGGAACTGCACGAATTCCATGTCCTGCGTCGGCAGCCCGGCGCGCAGCACCATGCCGCCACCGTCGCCGGTGCAGGTGTGGGCCGAGGTGCAGGACTGGTAGGCACGGCCGTAGCCACCGGTGGCGAGCACCACCGTCTGCGCGCGAAAGCGGTGGATGGTGCCGTCATCCAGGCACCAGGCCATCACGCCACGACAGGCGCCTTCGTCATCCATGATGAGGTCGAGCGCGAAATATTCGACGAAGAACTCGGCGTTGTTCTTGAGGCATTGCTGGTAGAGCGTGTGGATGATGGCGTGGCCGGTGCGGTCGGCAGCGGCGGCGGCGCGCTTGGCCATGGCCTTGCCCTGGTTCACCGTGTGGCCGCCAAACGGGCGCTGATAGATGCGCCCATCCTCGATGCGCGAGAACGGCACGCCCCAATGCTCGAGCTCGATGACGGCGGGGATCGCCTCGCGGCACATGTATTCGATCGCATCCTGGTCGCCGAGCCAGTCCGATCCCTTGACGGTGTCGAACATGTGCCAGCGCCAATCGTCCTCGCCCATGTTGCCGAGCGCGGCCGATATGCCGCCCTGCGCCGCGACCGTATGGCTGCGGGTCGGAAATACCTTCGTCAGGCAGGCCGTGCTCAAGCCCGCTTCGGCGAGTCCGAACGTCGCGCGCAGCCCCGAGCCGCCGGCGCCGACGACGACGACATCGTAGCTGTGGTCCGTGAATTGATAGTCTTTCATGGGCGCATCGTGCCGCAGGCAAGATACAGAATCGCGAAAATTCCGGCGCCGCCGGCCAGTACGTGCAGGAAGCGCAGCGTCAGCATGCCGGCAAGCTTCGCGCCCGCCGCATGCACGTAGTCCTCTACGACGACGATCGTGCCGAGGTACGAATGGGTGGCGAGCACCGCGACCGACAGCACCGCGAAAAAGGCGTCGAGCGGCTGCGCGATCCAGGCGCGCACCGTCGCGTAATCCAAGCCCGGCAACTCGAGCAGGGACACGAGGAACCACAGCGACAGCGGCGCGAGCGCGACCGCGCTGACGCGCTGCGCCCACCAGTGTCCGGTTCCGTCCCTGGCCGACCCCAATCCCAACACCCGTCGCAGGGGGCTCTGCAGGCTCATGACGCCGCGCTCATCGATGCGCGAGAGGTGCGAAATGCGCGAAATGCGCGGACAGCGCGCCGGCGAGAATCGTCAGCGCGAGCGCGCCGGCGAGCGCGATCCAGGCGCTCGCGTGCCGCCCGCGGCGCCCGAATCCGTAGCCGAGGTCCCACGACAGGTGCCGCACGCCGTTCAGCAGGTGGAAGAAGAATGCCAAGCCGAAGGCAGCCGCCAGAATCGCCCCCAGGGGGCCGGCGAGCAGCGCCATCGCGGCCGCGTAGCGCCCGCGGCCGCCGGCGAGCGCGGCGAGCCAATAGATCAGCGCGAGGAATCCCGCGGACAGCGCGAGACCCGTCAAGCGGTGCAATATCGACAGCGTGTTGCCGATCTGCCATCGATAGATCTGCAAATGCGGGGAAAGGGGCCTGGCGCGTGCGGGCATGGGCTATCCTTTAGGCAGTGGCGTTTGCGGCCGGAGCGCGCTCAAAAGTCGATGCAGCGGCCGCGCAGTTCCCAGTCGCCGTAGCGAGTCGGGTCCAGGCCGCCGCGACCGCCGACTTCCGGCGGCGGGACGGCTGCGGGCGGCGGTGCGGCGGGGCGGCCGCGGGCGAGAGTGTTCGCAGCGGGCTCCGTGGGCGGAGCCGCCGCCGCTTGGCTTTTTTTGGCGTCGTCATGGCAAACCACAAGCTGCGAGTGTGCCAGAAAATCGGCCCCGTGGACTCAAATCCGCGCGCCGGCGCATGCATTCGCGGGGTTGACATTCGGCTGGACATGCCCATCTGATGCGCCGATGAGTACGCATCCGCAATCGGGACCCTTGGCGCATCTCGGCTTGCTGCGGGTCGCCGGCGCCGACACTATCGCCTTCCTGCAGGGGCAGATCTCCCAGGACGCGCGCCGGCTCGAGGCCGGCCGGCCCTTGCTCGCCGCTTTTTCGAGCCCGCAGGGACGCGTCTTGGCGATCCTGCATTTGTTGCCGCACTCCTCGGGGATCATCGCCGTGCTGCCGCGCGAGTTGCTCGCGCCGACGATCGAGCGCCTGCGAAAATATGTGCTGCGCGCCAAAGTGCGCATCGAAGCGGCGGACCCGCAGCTTGCGGTCGCGGGCTTTCACGGCGCGGATGCGCTCGCCGCAGCGGGCGTTGCGGCCCCCGGCGCGGCGCAGGCTTACCTCGAGTCGGACGGCGTCGGCGTCGGCCGGGTCGGCGCGCAAGCCGGGCGCTACTGGGTCATAGGCCCGCCCGAGCGCCTCGCCGCGCTCGGCCGCGCGGCCCGCGCCGCCGAGGTCGCCGGCGCCGCTCGCAGCGAGCGCGACTGGCGGCTCGCCGACATACGCGCCGGCATGCCGCAGGTCTATGCGGCGACCAGCGAACTGTTCGTCGCGCAGATGCTGAACCTCGACCTGCTCGACGGCATCAGTTTCAGCAAAGGCTGCTTTACCGGCCAGGAAATCATTGCGCGCACCCAGCATCTCGGCCGCATCAAGCGCCGCATGATGCGCCTCGCGTTGCACGGACGCGCATTCGCCGTGGGCGAGACGCTGCGGCTCGCCGATGGGCGCAGCGGCCGCATCACCGAAGTCGCGCGCGGCGACGACGGCTGCGAGGCGCTCGCCGTGCTGCCGATAGACGCCGGCGCCCCGGCCGAGGCCGACCCCGGCAACGCTCCCGTCTGCACCGACGCGGCGCTGCTGCCGCTGCCCTACCCGCTGGCACCGCCCGGCTGATGCGCCGCCGCGTCAGGATTCCGGACGCATGTGCGGGAACAGCAACACGTCGCGGATCGACGCCGAGTCCGTGAAGAACATCACCAGCCGGTCGACGCCCACGCCCAAGCCGCCCGCCGGCGGCATGCCGTATTCCAGCGCGCGCACGTAATCGGCGTCGTAATACATCGCCTCCTCGTCGCCGGCGCTCTTGCGTGCGGCCTGCTCCTTGAAGCGCTGCGCCTGGTCCTCGGCGTCATTGAGTTCCGAGAAGCCGTTGGCGTACTCGCGGCCGCCGATGAACAGTTCGAACCGGTCGGTGATGAACGGGTCCGCGTCGTTGCGCCGGGCGAGCGGCGAAACCTCGGCCGGATAGGCGTAGGCGAACGTCGGCTGCACGAGAGTCCGTTCGGCGCACTTCTCGAAGATCTCGATCTGCAGCTTGCCGGCGCCGTCGCCCGGCTGGTAGGCGATACGCAGGCGATCGCAGACGCGCCGCAGGTAGGCGACGTCGCGCAGCGAGCGCGCCTCGAGTTGCGAATCGCTCGAGAGCAGCAGCTGTTCGATGGTCAGGCGCGCGAAAGTTCCGCCAAGATCGTAGCTGCGTCCCTGATAGGCGATCGTCCGCGAGCCGATCAGCGCATCGGCGATGCCGTGAAACATGGCCTCGACCATGCGCATGATGTCCTCGTAGTCGGCGTAGGCCTGATACAACTCGAGCATCGTGAATTCCGGATTGTGCTGCGTCGACAGCCCTTCGTTGCGAAAATTGCGGTTGATCTCGTAGACCCGCTCCAGGCCGCCCACCGTCAAGCGCTTCAGATACAGCTCCGGCGCGATGCGCAGGTACATGTCCAAATCCAAGGCGTTGTGGTGCGTCTTGAACGGCCGCGCCGCCGCGCCTCCCGGGATCGGCTGCAGCATCGGCGTCTCGACCTCCAGGAATCCGCGCGCGTCGAGGAAATCGCGCAGGTAGCGCACGATGCGCGAGCGCGTCTCGAAGACGCGGCGGCTGTCCGCATTGACGATCAGATCGACGTAACGCCGCCGGTAGCGCAGCTCCGTATCGGCGATGCCGTGCCACTTGTCCGGCAACGGCCGCAGCGACTTGGTCAGCATGCGCACGTTCTCGGCGCGCACCGACAATTCTCCGGTCCGGGTGCGGAAGAGGATTCCGCGCGCGCCGATCACGTCGCCGACGTCCCAGCCGCGAAACTCCTCGTAGGCTTCGCCGAGGGCCTGCTGCTGCAGGAAGATCTGAATGGCGCCGCTCGAATCCTCGAGCCGCGCGAAGCTCGCCTTGCCCATCAGCCGTTTGGCGCGCATGCGTCCGGCGACTCTGACGCGCACCGCCGCGTCCGCGAGTTCCTCCGCGGATTTGCCGCCGTAGAGAGTGGTCAGATCCGCCGCCAAGGCGTCACGGCGAAAATCGTTCGGGAACGGCACGCCGCGCTCGCGCAATTTCGCGAGCTTGGCGCGCCGCTCGGCGATCAAGTGATTCTCGTCCGCGCGATCCGCCTGATTGTCGCTCATAAGCCCTGCTTTAGACTGGCCTGCATGAATACGTCGAGCGCGCCGTCGAGCACCGCCGTGGTGTTGCCGATCTCGACGCCGGTGCGCAAATCCTTGATGCGCGATTGATCCAACACGTAGCTGCGGATCTGATTGCCCCAGCTGACGTCGGATTTGGAATCCTCGAGCACCTTCGCCGCCGCATTGCGCTTGTTGAACTCGAGTTCGTAGAGCTTCGCCTTCAACATCTTCATCGCTGTGGCGCGGTTCTTGTGCTGGCTGCGCTCGCTCTGACAGGCGACGACGATGCCGCTCGGTGCGTGCGTGATGCGCACGGCCGATTCGGTCTTGTTGACGTGCTGGCCGCCCGCGCCGCTCGAGCGGTAGACATCGACGCGCAGATCCGCCGGGTTGATCTCGATGTCGATGTCCTCGTCGACTTCCGGCGAGACGAACACCGAGGCGAACGAGGTGTGGCGGCGGTTGCCCGAATCGAACGGCGATTTGCGCACTAGGCGGTGCACGCCGGTCTCCGTGCGCAGCCAGCCGTAGGCGTATTCGCCGGTGATGCTGATCGTCGCGCCCTTGATGCCCGCCACTTCGCCGTCGCTCTGATCGATGATCTCGCTCGCCATGGCGTGCGCGTCCGCCCACTTCAGGTACATGCGCAGCAGCATGGCCGCCCAATCCTGCGCCTCGGTGCCGCCGGCGCCCGCCTGGATGTCGAGAAACGCGTTGTGCGAGTCCATCTTGCCGGGGAACATCCGCTGGAACTCGAGCCGTTCGACGTCGATCTTCAAGCGGTTCGCGTCCGCCTCGATCTGCTCGGCGGCGCGCTGATCGTTCTCCGCCGCGGCGACCTCCAACAGTTCCGCCGCGTCGGCGAGCCCTCGGGTCAGCCGCTCCAGGCCGCCGACGACCTGTTCGAGCTGGGAGCGTTCACGGCCGAGCTCCTGCGCGCGCTCCGGCGCGTTCCAAATCCCGGGCTCTCCTAATTCGCGCGCAACCTCTTGCAGGCGTTCGTGCTTGTCGTCGTAATCAAAGATACCCCCTCAAGGACTGCGCGCGCTCCTCGAGATCTTTGACGAACCGTTTGATTTGATTGATTTCCATCGCGGCGAATCCTAGCACAGAAGTTCAAAGGCTCTTAAGGTGCTGGCAGTTGAGCTGCAGGCGGCTGTTGCCCTGGTACTCGTTGACTTCCAGCCGGTAGGCGGCCGCCACGCGCGCGCCGGCGGCGGGCGGCGCGGCCGCGGCGCCCGCCTCGACGTAGCCGAAGGCGATCGCATCGAAGGCCGCGCCCTGCGGCGCGGCGGCCCGCAGTTTCAACTTCAGATGCCGGCCGCCGACGATTCTGCTCTCGAGCACCGCGAATTCGCCGTCGAACACGGGTTCCGCAAACCCCTGCCCCCAGGGGCCGCCGGCGGCGATCGCTTGCGCCGTCTGCATCGACATTTCCGCCGCCGCGAGCTCGCCGTCCGAATGGATCACGCCGGCGATCGCGCCCAACCCGGCGCGCGCGGCGACTTCGGCGGCGAACGCGGCGCGGAACGCCGGCAGATTCTCGCGGCCGATCGTCAGCCCCGCGGCGAGCGCATGACCGCCGAATTTCTCGATCAATCCGGGATTGCGCGCGGCGATGCTGTCGAGCGCATCGCGCACGTGCACGCCCGCGACCGAGCGGGCCGAGCCGCGCAGCGAGCCGTCGGCCGCGCATGCGAATGCGATCACCGGCCGATGCAGCTTCTCCTTGATGCGCCCGGCGACCAGGCCGACGACCCCCTGGTGCCAGGTCTCGTCGAACAGGCACAGCCCCGCGGACTCCTCGCCGCCCGCCTGCACGGCGGCGGCGAGCTCGACGGCCTCGGTCTGCATGTGCCGTTCGATCTCGCGCCGCTCCTCGTTGAGCCGCGACAGTTGCGCCGCGAGCGCCTCGGCGGTCGCCTGCGAATCGGCGAGCAGGCAGAGGATGCCGACGCCCATGTCGGCGAGCCGTCCGGCGGCGTTGAGCCGCGGCGCCACCGCAAATCCGAGGTCGGCGGCCGTTGCCTGGCCGAAGCGGCGCGCCCCCGCCTGCAGCAGCGCGTGGATGCCCGCAACGCAGCGCCCGGCGCGTATCCGCCGCAAGCCTTGTGCGACCAGTATGCGATTGTTCCGATCGAGCGTGACGACGTCGGCGACGGTGCCGAGCGCCACCAGGTCGAGCAGGTCGGCCGCATTGAAGTCGCCCGGCGGCAGCGCGGCGGCGAGCGCCGCGATCACGTAGAACGCCACGCCGACGCCGGCGAGCGCCGGGCTCGCGAACGTCGAGCCGGGCAAATTCGGATTGACGATGACCTCGGCGCGCGGCAGTTGCCGGCCCGGCAGATGATGGTCGGTGACCAGCACGGCGATGCCGAGCGCGCGCGCCGCCTCGACGCCGTCGACGCTCGAGACGCCGTTGTCGACCGTGACGATGAGCGTCGGCTGCCGCTCTGCGGCGCAGGCGACGATCTGCGGCGTCAAGCCGTAGCCGAAGCGAAAGCGGTCCGGGACGAGGAAATCGACATGGCCAAAGCGCAGCGCGCGCAGCGCGCGCACCATCAGTGCGCTGCTGGTCGCGCCGTCCGCGTCGAAATCGCCGACTATCAGCACGCGCCCGCGCTCGCGGTGGGCGGCGAGCAAATGCGCCGCGGCATCGACGCCGGCGAGCGAGCTTACCGGCAGCAAGTGCTGCAGCGACAGGTCCAGATCCCGATCGTCGGTGACGCCGCGCGCCGCGTAGACGCGGCGCAATACCGGATGCAGATCGGCGCCGAAGGCGGCCGCGACCGGCGCGCGCCTGAGGATCTGCGCCGCCGTCATCGGAACGATTCCCACCAGGGACGGCGCCGGCGCCAGAAACGCAGGCGGTGGCCGGCGCCGACGCCGGCGGTGCGCCGGCCGGCGCACAGTGCGATGCGTCCGAGCGTTCCTGCGCCGAGCGCCTCGACCGCAGGCAGGATCCAACGCTCCTCTGCGCCGCGCCACGCGGCGCAGCCCGGCGGCGCGTCGATGACGACGACGCCCGAACGGCCGTCGCGGGGAAATTCCGTCTGCCGATCCAAGGCGCCGAACAATACGTCCGCGCCGGCGGCCCACCCCGTCAAGCGCGGCGGCCGCGGCCGGGGCGCGCCGCCGCCCCACAGCCACAAGCCGCCTATGGCGGCCTCGCCTGCCTGCGCGCGCTCGCGATTCACGGCATGTTCGAACAACCACATTTCCATCTCGCTCATCAGCCGCCGCAGCTGCGGCCCGTCCGCACCGCTCGCCTGAAAGGCGCCGATGTCGAGGCCCTGCGCTTCGGACGGATCGTGGGTCGAGGCCGCGACCTCGCGCTCGAACAGGCAAAACAGCGCGCCGTCCGCGGCTGCGGCGAGACGTTGTCCGCCGCCGGCGAAGACGCGGTTGAAGTCCTGCGCCAATCGCGAGGCCTGCGCCGCCTGCAGGCGCAGCACGCCCTCGGGCGCCAACTGCACGCCGCGCATCGTCGGCCGATAGTCGACCGGCGTCGCCAAGAACGCCGCCGCCGCATCGACGCCGCCGCAAGCCCGAAACAGCGCCGCCGCGCAGGGGCCGGGATAGGCCTCGCCGGCGGCCGCGATCCCGGCAAATGCCTCGCGCCGCCAATCCTCGACCGTGCCTTGCGCATCGGCGCCGGCCAACAGGCGCTCGAGCAGCGGCGCGCGGCGCGGCGCGGCCGCGGCGTCGGCCGCGGGCGGCGCCGACAAGCGCACGAACAGTGTGGACGAGGAGCGGTTCATCGCGAGATTGAGTATCTTACGCGCATGCGCTTCACCCAAGACCTCACCCCGGGCGTGAACGTCGTGCGCTCGTACGCCGCCGGCGAGTTTCGCATCGGCGATCGGCTGATCAAAGGCGGCGTGATCGTCAGCGCGGGCGAGATCCTGGTCGAGCCGCAAATGCGCGTCGTCGAGGATCTGGCCGAGGCGCACGCAAAGCGCGTCTTGAGCCTGCAGCCGGAGGTCGTGCTGCTCGGTACCGGCGCGCGCCAGGTGTTTCCGGCGCCGGCGTTCGCTGCGCATTTTCTGCGCGCCGGCATCGGCTTCGAGGTCATGGACAGCGGCGCCGCCTGTCGAACGTTCAACGTGCTGGTCGCCGAACGGCGGCGCGCGGTCGCCGTCTTGTTGCCGTAGGTGGCGCCGCGGCGCTGCAGGCGGCGGCGGTGAAAATGGCAGGGCGCGTACTCGAAAACACAGGACTCAAAGATCGGATCTCGGCTGCATCGTTGGACCAAGAGGCTCACGTGCCAGGCTCGAGATGTATTCTTTTTCTAATTTGATCTTTTTACTTTTTATCCCCCGTCAGTCCCCATGTGTCGTCATTCGGCGCCCCGCAAGTGGCCCAGCGCAGCGTCGGCGGAGTTAACCACAGGAACTTGCGCCCGGCAAGACCGTGGCCCGTATGGGTATTAATATTTATTTTAATTTCAATTATTTATATAAATATTCTCGAAATCACTTCTTACCCAAAAGGTACGGCAAGGAATCCACGGTGCGGCCGTTGGCGCGAATCTCGAAGTAAAGCGTGGGCACGCGGTGGGTATCCTCGCCCATGCGCGCGATCGCCTGGCCGGCGCCGACCACTTGGTCTTCGTGGACGAGCACGGCCTCGGTATAGGCGTAGGCGGACAGCAAACTCGCGCTGTGCTTGATGATCACGAGCTCGCCGAAGCCGCGGATGCCGCTGCCGGTGTAGACGACCCGGCCGGCCGCGGCCGCGCGGATCAGCTGGCCGAGTTTGCCGTTCAACAAGAGGCCGCCGTTCTCGAGACGCTGCGGCGGCCCGATCCGATCCGTCGGCCACTGCCATTGAATGCGCCCGGCCGCGGCGGCCGGCGGGCGCGCAACAGGCGCCGATCCTGCCGCGGCCGTGCGCCGGGGCGCGGCGATCGAGCCGGCCGCCGGCCACAGGCGCAATCGCTGGCCGACCTCGATGCGATAGCTCGGGCCCAAGCGGTTCCATGCGGCGAGCTGCCGATAGTCAAGACCGTTGCGCCAGGCGATGCTGTAGAGCGTGTCTTGCGGGTGCACGACGTAGTATTGCGGCGTGCGCAGCTCATCGCCCGCGCAAGCGGCGAGCCATGCGGCGCAGACGATCCCGACACCGAGCGATCGAAACACTCGGCCCCGCTAGCGTTGCAGTCCCGGCAGCAAGGGCACGAAGCTCACCGCGCCGAGCGAATGCCGCTCCATGCTCTTTTCTAATTTGGTATAGCGCATCAACTCCTGCCGGCCCTCGGGGCCGACGGGCGCAATCAAGCGCCCGCCGACGGCCAGCTGCGCGAACAGGGCTTCGGGCACCGCCGGCGCGGCCGCGGTCACCAGGATGCCGTCGAATGGCGCGCGCGCCGCCCAGCCGACGCTGCCGTCGTCGTGGCGAAAATGGACGTTGCGGATTTTCAACGACCGCAGATTGCGGCGCGCCCGGCCGAGCAGGGGCGCGATCCGTTCGATCGTGTAGATCTGCGCGACCAGCGGCGAGAGCACCGCGGTCTGGTAGCCGCAGCCCGTGCCGATTTCCAGGACGTTTGCCGGAGCGGCGGCGCCGAGCAGCGCCGCGGTCATGCAGGCGACGATATAGGGCTGCGAAATGGTTTGTCCGAAACCGATCGGCAATGCCGTGTCCTCGTAGGCGCGGCTGGCGAGCGCCTCGTCGACGAACAAATGCCGCGGCACGTTGCGTATTCTGGCGAGCACGCGCGCATCGCCGATGCCTTGCTCCTGCAGGCGCAGTATCAGGCGCTCGCGGGTGCGCGCGGAGGTCATGCCGATGCCGCAGTTCTTCGATTCGTCGATGAAGCTACTCATGGCCGAGCCAGCGTGCGGTGTCGGCGAGCGCGGCGTGGCGCGTCAGATCGATCTGCAGCGGCGTGACCGACGCGTAGCCGGCGGCAATCGCATGAAAATCCGTGCCTGGCCCCGCGTCCTGTCCGGAGCCCGCCGAGCCCACCCAGTAGACGTCGCGGCCGCGCGGATCCTTGGCGCGAACCACCGGTTCGCTGCGGTGACGGTTGCCGAGGCGCGTGACTCTGATGCCGCGCAGTTCGCCGTCCCGCAGATCCGGCACGTTGAGGTTCAGGATCACCGAACTTTGCAAGGGATTCTTCGCCAAGCGCTCGACCAGGCCGGCCGCGACGCGCGCGGCGCTCGCGAAATTGCGCGGACTGCCCGCATCCACGCACAGCGACACGGCGATCGCCGACAGGCCGAGAAATCGGCCCTCCATCGCCGCCGCGACGGTGCCCGAGTAGAGCACGTCGTCGCCGAGATTGGCGCCGTCGTTGACGCCGGAGACGACCAGATCGTGTTCGAAATCGAAGTACCCGGAGATCGCCAGATGCACGCAGTCGGTGGGCGTGCCGTTCACGTAATGGGCATCGGCGTCGTATTGCCACACCCGCAGCGGCACGTCCAGAGTCAGCGAGTTGCTCGCGCCGCTGCGGTTGCGGTCCGGCGCCACCACCGTGACGGAACCCAAGGGTACGATTGCCGCCCGCAGCGCCGCCAGTCCTTCGGCTCGGTAGCCGTCGTCGTTCGAAAGTAGAATTTTCACCGGTTTAAAAAGCCTGCCCAAGAGTGGCGGGTAGCCCCTTGCGGACTATACTGTATGCACCCGAACGCCGATAGCCGATCGAGTCGTCGAACCATGAGTGCAGAACACCCGACCGTCGACGGCGGCGACGCCGACGCCGACGCCGACGCCGACGCTGCGGAGCAAGAGGCCGCGGCGTTTCGCGCGGCGATGCGCGGCGTGCGGCCGCTGCCGCAAGCCGCGGCCGCGCCGGCGGCGGCCATCGAGCGCGCGCGCAAACAGAAACCACGTTCACGTCGGCCGCCGAGCGGCCGCTCGGACGGCGACGCGGACGGCGACGCGACTGCGTCGAGCGCCGCCGCGCCGCCCGCCCTGCCGGCGGCGCCCGAGGAGTACTTGTCGTTCCGGCGATCCGGCGTGCGCGATCGGCAATTGCGCCGGCTGCGCCGCGGCCTCTATCCGATCGAAGGCGAACTCGATCTGCACGGCCTGACGCTGGCGCACGCCGAGCGCGCGTTCGCGGCGTTCATCGACGCGAGCCGCGGCGGCGGCCGGCGCTGCGTACGCATCATTCACGGCAAGGGCATGCGCTCCGGCGCGCGCGGCGCGGTGCTGAAGAGCGCAGTCAACGGCTGGCTGCGCCACCGCAGCGAAATTCTCGCCTTCACCTCGGCGCGCCAGCTCGACGGCGGCACCGGCGCCGTCTACGTTCTGCTGCGCGCCTAGGCGTCGAGCAGAACGCTCGCCAGCGCCGCGAGGCCTTCGCCGCGGCCGATGAAGCCCATGCGCTCGGTGGTCGTCGCTTTGATGTTGACCGCACTCGGCGGCACGCCGAGATCGGCGGCGAGATTGGCGGCCATCGCCGCGCGATGCTCGCCGACGCGCGGCGCCTCGGCGAGCACGGTGACGTCCGCGTTGACGGTGCGCAAGCCGGCGGCGCGCACCTGCGCGGCCACCTCGCGCAGAAAGCGGCGGCTGTCGGCGCCGCGCCAGCGCGGGTCGCTGTCGGGAAAGTGCTGGCCTATGTCGCCCAAGCCGAGCGCGCCGAGCAGCGCGTCGCAGAGCGCATGGACCACCACATCGCCGTCCGAATGCGCGACGACGCCGCGCGCGTGCGCGATGCGCACGCCGCCGAGCACCACGTGATCGCCGTCGCCGAATGCATGCACATCGAAACCCTGGCCGATTCGCATCCTCGTCCCCTGCGCCCGTGCGAGTATCGCCGCGGCGCTCTGCAAGTCCTCGGCGCGCGTGACTTTGATGTTGAACGGCGAGCCCTGCACGAGCTCGGCGCCGACGCCGATGCGTTCCATCGCTTGCGCCTCGTCCGTGACCGCGACGCCCGCCGCCGCGGCCGACTGCAAGGCCTCGCATAGTTTGCCGTACGCGAACACTTGCGGGGTCAGCGCTCGCCACAAACCGCCGCGTTCCACGGTCGTTATGGCGCCGCCCGCGGCTTGCCGCTTGATCGTGTCGACCAGCGGCGTCGCCAGCAGCGCGCCGGCGGCGCCGCGGTCGAGCGCCGCCAACAGATCGCGCAGCTCCTGCGCCGACAGGCAAGGCCGCGCGGCATCGTGGACGAACACCCAATCCTCGGCCGCCGCTTGCCCCTGAAGATGCAGCAGCCCGTTGGCGACCGAGATCTGGCGCGTCGCGCCGCCGAGCGCGCACTGCAGGCGCGGCGCGGCGAGCCTCTCTCTGAACGCCGGCCAGAGTTCATCGTCGGCGGCGACGACGACGACGGTCGCCTGTATCCGCCTCTCCGCGAGCAGGCAGCCGAGCGACCACTCGAGCATCGTGCGGCCGTGCAGGATCGCATATTGCTTCGGCGTGGCCGCGGCGGCGGCCGCGGAAAACCGCTCGCCGCGGCCCGCGGCGGGCACGATCGCCCATGCGCGCGTGGCTGCCGAGGGACGGCTCATTCCACTTGCGCGGCGGCGGCAGGGGTGGCGATCGCGGCGACAGCAGGGGCGGCAATCGCGGCGGTCGCGGCGATCGCCGGTGCCGCCGTGGCCGGCGCGCTCGGCCTGACGACTTGGTAGAACGTCTCGTTGCTGCCGATCATGCCGAGCTCACTGCGCGCGCGCTCCTCGACCGCCGCCATGCCGACTTTCAGATCCGCAACCTCGGCGGCGAGTTGCCGATTGCGTGCCGCCTGCGTCTGATTGGCCGCGGACTGCGCGTCGATCGCCGTCTGCAGACGATCGAGTTCGCGCACGCCTTGATCGGATACCCACAACCGGTACTGCAGCAGCACCAAAGCCACGCCAAGAATGGCGGCGAAAATCCTCATGGGGACAGTAGCTTAGCATGAAGTCTTGAGAATTTGCTACACACCGCGTGCGCGACTTTCGCGGCGCGCCGGCCGCTACAGGAGCGCTTCTTCGAGCGCCCGGCTTTTCACGACGCGGTCGATCTCGACCAGGGCCGAGAGCAGCGGCGCCATGCGCTCCAAGGGCCACGCGTTCGGGCCGTCGGAGAGCGCCTGCGGCGGATTCGGGTGGGTTTCCAGGAACAAACCGGCGATGCCGGCGGCGACCGCGGCGCGCGCGAGCACCGGCACGAACTCGCGCTGACCGCCGGAGCTCTCGCCCTTGCCGCCGGGCAGCTGCACGGAATGGGTCGCATCGAACACGACCGGGCAGCCCGTGGCGCGCATCGCCGCGAGCGAGCGCATGTCGGCGACCAGATTGTTGTAGCCGAACGAGAAGCCGCGTTCGCAAACCATGATCGCCGCGTTGCCGGTGGAGCGCGCCTTGTCGACGACGTTCTGCATTTCCCAAGGCGACAGGAATTGCCCCTTCTTGATGTTGACCGGCTTGCCCTGCGAGGCGACGGCGACGATGAAATTGGTCTGCCGGCAAAGAAATGCCGGCGTCTGCAGGACATCGACGACGCTCGCGACCTCGGCGAGCGGCGTGTCCTCGTGCACGTCCGTCAGGACCGCGACGCCGACCTCGGCGCGCACCCGCTCGAGCGCCTTCAGGCCGCCGTCCAATCCCGGGCCCCGAAAGCTCGCCCGCGAGGAACGGTTGGCCTTGTCGAAGGACGCCTTGAAGATGAACGGCACCTGCAGCGCCGCCGTCATTTCGCGCAGCCGCCCGGCGACCTCGACGACCATGGCCTCGCTTTCGATGACGCAGGGCCCGGCGATCAAGAACAGCGGGCGGTCGATGCCGACCTCGAACCCTAAGAGTCTCATGCGGTCGCGCGGCCCGGCCGCAGCGCCGCGCGGTACTCGCGCGCCGCGCGAATGAAGCCGGCGAACAACGGGTGCCCGTCGCGCGGCGTCGATGTGAACTCCGGATGGAATTGACTCGCCACGAACCACGGGTGGCCCGGCAGTTCGATGAACTCGACCAAGCCGTCGGCCGAGAATCCCGAGAATCGCAGCCCGGCGGCGGCGAGCTCCTGCAGGTAATTGTTGTTGAATTCGTAGCGGTGGCGGTGCCGCTCGAAGATCGATTCCCGGCCGTACAAGGCCCGCGCCAGGGAGCCCGGCACGAGCCGCGCCTCCTGCGCGCCGAGGCGCATGCTGCCGCCCAGATTGGAGCCTGCGTCGCGCACCTGCTGGCCGCGCGCGAGGTCTTGCCACTCGGTGATCAGCGCGATCACCGGATGGTGCGTGGCGCGGTCGAACTCCGTGCTGTTGGCGCCCTTCAGCGCCAGCACGTTGCGCGCAAATTCGATGATCGCCAATTGCATCCCCAGACAAATGCCGAGAAACGGCACGCTCTGTTCGCGCGCGTAGCGTATCGCCTGAATCTTGCCTTCGATGCCGCGGTCGCCGAAGCCGCCCGGCACCAGGATGGCGTCCATGTTCTGCAGGACGCCGTGGCCCGAGCGCTCGATATCCTGCGACTCGAAATAGTGGATGTTGACGCGGGTGCGCGTCTTGATGCCGGCGTGCATCAGCGCTTCGTTCAGCGAAATATACGAATCGCGGATCTGCACATACTTGCCGACCATGCCGATATCGACCACGGCTTCCGGATTTTGCTTGGCGGCGACCACCGCGCGCCAGTCCGCGAGATCGGTGGGCGGCGCTTCCAGGCGCAATTTGTCGATGACGATGTCGTCGAGCGCCTGCTCGTGCAGCAGCATCGGTATCTTGTAGATGTCGTCGGCATCGACCGCCGATATCACCGCGCGCTCCTCGACGTTCGTGAACAGCGCGATCTTGCGCCGCTGTTCGTCCGGCAGCGATTGCGCGCAGCGGCACAGCAGGATGTCCGGCTGGATGCCGATGCCGCGCAGTTCCTTGACCGAATGCTGCGTCGGTTTGGTCTTGATCTCGCCGGAGCCGCCGACGATCGGCACCAGCGTCAGATGCATGTAGAGGACGTGGTTGTGGCCGAGTTCCACGCCCATTTGCCGGATCGCCTCGAGGAACGGCAAGGATTCGATGTCGCCGACGGTGCCGCCGATCTCCACCATGCAGACGTCGGCGCCGCCCGCGCCCATGCGGATCTGATATTTGATCTCATCGGTGATGTGCGGGATCACCTGTACGGTCGCGCCGAGATAGTCGCCGCGCCGCTCCTTGGCGATCACCCGCTCGTAGATGCGCCCGGTCGTGAAATTGCTGTTGCGCCCGGTGGTGGTACGCACGAAGCGCTCGTAATGCCCCAAATCGAGATCGGTCTCGGTGCCGTCCGCCGTGACGAACACCTCGCCGTGCTGGAACGGGCTCATCGTGCCCGGATCCACGTTGATGTACGGGTCCAGCTTGACCATGCTGACCTTCAGCCCGCGCGCCTCGAGAATGGCGCCGAGCGAGGCCGAAGCGATGCCCTTGCCGAGAGAGGAAACGACTCCGCCGGTGACGAAAACGAACTTTGTCATGGAAAGCCACCGCCGATCAATGCGTTCGCCGCGCGGGCCGTCGCGGATCCGGCACGCGTGAGCAAAGCCTGTTTGGAAACAACGAGAATTCGACGGGAGTTCAGCCTAGCAGATCGCGGCAGCGCCGACAATCTCGTCACGGCAGGCCGGGCCCGCCCTGCCAATCGAAGCCGATGCCGGGTTCGCCGGGCGGCGCGCAGCGGCGCGCGTCGAGCCACAGGTCGCCGACGGCGATCAGCTCTGCGCCCGCGAACACGAACGGCAACGCGGCGCGCGTCCACGGCGGCAGCCCCTGCGATTGACACAGGTGCTGCACGCTCTGCGTCGCCGCGCGCGGCGCGGGCTTGAGCCTCTCGCCGCCGCGGCGGCCGCGCACCGCGAGCGTCGCCGGCAATTCTTCGGCGGCCAAGCCGCCGTCCTGACTCCTGGCGCGCAATCGGCCGAGTCCGGCGCCGAGCTCGAGCACGGGTTGCGCGCGCGGATCCCAGGCGTACGCGGTCCGCAAGCGGGCGGGTTCGGCGGCCGTGAGAAATATTCGATCGCGGTAGCGTCGCAAGGCGTGCTCGGCCCAAACCACCGCGGGCTGTTGGTCCGCGCGCGCCTCCAGGATCTGGCGCAAGGCTTCATGCAGGCGCGCCGCCGGCGGCGGCCGCGCGCCTGCCCGATCGATCCAGCGGCGCAGCGCGTTCGCGCGCCGATCGGCCGAGAGAGCGCGCAGCCGCGTCACCGACAGGGCCGCGCCGTCGCCGAGCGCGGCGAGGTCGGCATCGGCCGCCGCGGCCAGCAAATCCTGCGCCGCGGCCGCGTGCGCGGCGCTGCGCGCAAGCGCGATGCGTGCGCCCGGCCAGCGCCGCTCGATCGCCGGCCAGATGCGGCCGCGCAGGTACGCCCGGTCGAAGCGCAAATCCTCGTTCATCGGATCCAGGACACCGACGATGCCGAGCGAGGCCGCGTAGGCTTCAAGCTCGCTCGGCGCGACCTCGAGCAAGGGCCTGAGGTGCCAGCCCAGGCCGAGCGCCCGGCAATCGGGCATGCTCGCAAGTCCGGCGACGCCCGCGCCGCGCAGCGCCTGCAACAAGAAGGTCTCCGCCTGGTCCTGCGCGTGGTGCGCCGTCAGCAAGCACTCGCCGGCGGCGAGCGCGCCGCCCAAGGCCGCGTAGCGCGCCGCGCGCGCCGCCGCCTCGAGCGACGCGCCGTGCGCCGCATCGACCGACACCGCGATGATCGACAAAGGAATTCCCAGAGCCGCGCACCAGGCCGTGCAGACGCGGCGGAACTCGGCGGCGGCGCTCTGCAAACCGTGATCGATGTGCACGGCGCGCAGCGGCAGGCCGCCGCAGGCGCCCGGCAGCCGTGCCGCGGCCGCGAGCAGGCAGCCGGAATCCATGCCGCCGCTGACCGCGACGACGAGCCCGGTCGCGGCGCGCGGCAACTGCGCCTTCAGCACCTCGCCGAGCGAAGCGGCGGAAAAGCTCATCGCGGCTCAGGCGTCGTGGTATACGCCGAAGGAGCGCAAGCGCGCCTGCCTGGCGTCCAGCAATTGCGTCACCGGCAGGCTGCGCAATTCCTGCAGATGCTTGACGATGCTCGCCTTCAGCGTGTCGGCCATCGCCTGCGGGTCGCGGTGCGCGGCGCCGTGCGGCTCCTTGAGCACTTCGTCGACCAGGCCCAATTTCTTCAGCCGCTCGGCGGTGCCGCCCATCGCATCGGCGGCGATTTCCTTCTTGTCGGTGCTCTTCCAGAGGATCGAGGCGCAGCTCTCCGGGGAGATGACCGAATAGACGCTGAATTGCAGCATCACCAGGCGATCGCAGACGCCGATCGCCAGGGCACCGCCGGAACCGCCCTCGCCGATGACGACCGAGAGGACCGGCGCGGCGAGGTGCGACATTTCGAACAAATTGCGCGCGATCGCCTCGCTCTGGCCGCGCTCCTCGGAACCGATCCCGGGATAAGCGCCCGGCGTGTCGATCAGGGTGACCACCGGCATGCGAAAGCGCTCGGCCATCAGCATCAGCCGCAGCGCCTTGCGGTAGCCTTCGGGCTTCGGCATGCCGTAGTTGCGGCGCACGCGCTCCTTGGTGTCGCGGCCCTTTTGATGGCCGATGACGACGACCGGCGTGCCCTCGATGCGCGCCAGGCCGCCGACGATCGCCAGATCGTCGCCGTACATGCGGTCGCCGTGCAGCTCGTGCCAATCGGTGAAGATCATCGCGATGTAGTCGAGCGTGTAGGGGCGCTGCGGATGGCGCGCGAGCTGCGTGATCTGCCACGGAGTGAGGCTCTGAAAGATGCTGGTCGTCAACGCGCGGCTCTTCGCCTGCAGCCGTTTGACTTCTTGCGCCGCATTGGCATCGGAGTCGGCGCCCAGAAATTTCAGCTCTTCGATCTTCGCCTCGAGTTCCGCGATCGGTTGCTCGAATTCCAAAAAGCTCATCGCCATGAAGAGGTTTCCTCGCCCCGCTGATCGGTCCGCGGACCATACACCAAATGCCAGCCGTCGCGCCCGACCAAGGCGGAAAGCCGCTCGAGCAGCTCGCGCGCCGGCCGTACCGCCCAGGCATCCGCCAAGTTGACCCTGCCCGAGTACTCGCTGCGCGTGATCGCGACGCTGACGGCGCACGAGCCGTGCAAATACGGCTTCAAGATCTCCTCGAAGCGGTTCATGCCCTGCGGGCCGTCGAATTCGTCCGGCCAACGCAACCACAAGCGCCGCGCGTAGCGTTCGCGGGCGCGGTCGATGTCGATCAGGGACTTGGCCTGCAAGCGCCAGGCCTCGAGAAAATCGTCGAAGCGCAACAGCCCGTCGACGACCAGGATCGCGTCCTTGACGATGACGTCGCGGTGCTGTTGGTAGACCTCCTCGAACAGGCTGACTTCGAGGCGGCCGCTGCGATCGTCCAGGATCAGCGTGACGCGGTTCGGCCGCCGGCGGATCTCGAGGACGAGTCCCGCGACCGTCGTCGGCTTCGATGCCGACCAGCCGCGCCCGCCTTCGCCGACCGGCGGCTTCGGTCCGCCGATGTCCGCGAGCCGCCCGCTGACCAGGAACCGCAGATCCGGCTCATACGGAGTGATCGGGTGTCCGCTCAAGAACAGGCCGAGCGTCTCGCGCTCGCCGGCAAGGCGCGCCGCCTCGCTCCATTCCGGCACCGCTTCGTCGCCCGCAGCGCTCAAGCCGAACAGATCCACCTGGCCGGTGCTGATCGCGCGCGAGTTCTGTTCGCCGAGATGCATCGAACGCGCAAGTTCCGCGCTCTGCGTCGCCCGGTTCTGGCCGATGCGGTCGAGGCTGCCGGATTTGATCAGGGCTTCAAGCACGCGCCGGTTGACCCGCTGCAAGTCGATGCGCCGGCACAGGTCTGCAAGACCCTGGAACGGACCGCGCGCCGTGCGCTCTTCGATGATCGCCTCGACGGCCGATGCGCCGACGCCCTTGATCGCGCCCATGCCGTAGCGGATGCTCTCCTTGCCCGCGACCGTGAATTTGTAGACCGATTCGTTGACGTCCGGCGGCAGCACCGCAAGCCGCATGCCGGCGCACTCGTCGATCAGCGTGACGACCTTGTCGGTCCTGTCCATGTCCGAGGACAGCACCGCCGCCATGAACGCCGCCGGGTAATGCGCCTTCAGCCAGGCGGTCTGGTAGGACAACAGGGCATAGGCGGCGGAATGCGATTTGTTGAACCCGTAGCCCGCGAATTTCTCCATCAGATCGAAGATGTGCGTCGCCTGGGCCTCTCTTACGCCGCGCTCCACGGCGCCGCGGACGAACACCGTGCGCTGCTTGGCCATCTCCTCCGGCTTCTTCTTGCCCATCGCGCGCCGCAGCAGATCGGCGCCGCCCAGGGTATAGCCGGCGAGGATTTGCGCGATCTGCATGACCTGTTCCTGATAGAGGATCACGCCGTAGGTCGCCGCCAGCACCGGCTGCAGCCGCGGATGCAGGTAGTCGATCGTCGCACCGCTCTTGTCGTGCTTGCGGGCGATGAAGTCCTCGACCATGCCGGACTGCAGCGGGCCGGGACGGAACAGGGCCACCAGGGCGACGATGTCGCCGAAGCGGTCCGGCTGCAGCCTGCGGATCAGATCCTTCATGCCGCGCGATTCGAGCTGGAACACGGCGGTCGTCCTGCAGTTTTTCAGCAGCTGGAAGGTCACCGCATCGTCCATCGGCAAGGCGTCGATCGCGAGCGGCGGTTCGCCCGCGCGGGCGCGCTCCTGGTTGATGTCGCGCACCGCCCAATCGATGATGGTGAGCGTGCGCAGGCCGAGAAAATCGAATTTCACCAGGCCGGCCGCCTCGACGTCGTCCTTGTCGAACTGCGTGACCGGCGTGCCGCCGCCCGCCTCGCAGTACAGCGGCGTGAAATCGGTCAATACCGACGGCGCGATCACGACGCCGCCGGCGTGCGTGCCGGCGTTGCGCACCAGGCCTTCCAGCGCGCGCGCCAGATCGATCAATTCGCGCACGTCGCCGTCGCCCGCGTACAGCCGCGCGAGTTCCTCCTCCTGTTCCAGCGCCTTCTGCAGCGTGATGCCGATCTCGAACGGGATCAATTTGGCGATTTTATCGACGTAGCCGTAGTTGTGGCCGAGCACGCGGCCGACGTCGCGCACCACCGCCTTGGCGGCGAGCGTACCGTAGGTGATGATCTGCGATACCCGCTCGCGGCCGTACTTGCGCGCCACGTAGTCGATGACCTTGTCGCGGCCCTCCATGCAAAAATCGATGTCGAAATCCGGCATCGAGACGCGCTCCGGATTCAGGAAGCGTTCGAACAGCAAGTCGTGTTCGATCGGATCGAGGTCGGTGATGCCGAGCGCGTAGGCGACCAGCGAGCCCGCTCCGGAGCCGCGGCCCGGCCCGACCGGCACGCCGTTCTGCCGCGCCCAGCGGATGAAATCGGCGACGATCAGGAAATATCCGGCGAACCCCATCGTGCAGATCACCTGCAGTTCCAGCTCGAGGCGCCGTTCGTAGGCGCCGCTCTCTGGCGCCGCGGCGCCCGCCGCCGCTTGCGCCAGCCGTGCGTGCAAACCGGCGAGCGCCTCGCGCCGCAGAAATTCCTCCGTCGTGCTGGTCGAGGGCACCGGATAGGCGGGCAGCATCGAGGCGCCGAGTTCGACTTGCAGGGAACAGCGCTTCGCGACCTCCACGGTGTTCACCAGCAATTCGGGCGCATCGGCGAACAGCAGGGCCATCTCCCGCGGCGTCTTCAGGTACTGCTCCTCGGTGTAGCGGCGAGCGCGGCCCGGATCGGCGAGCAAGGCGCCGTCGTGGATGCAGACGCGCGCCTCGTGCGCCTCGAATTCCGCGCGCGCAAGGAAGCGCACGTCGTTGGTCGCAACCGCGGCGATGCCCCGCTTGCCCGCGAGCTGCAGCGCCGCCTCGGTGCAGGCCTGTTCGCCCGGGCGGCCGGTGCGCTGCGCCTCCAGATAAAAGCGGTCGCCGCACAGATCGAGCCACGCGTCGAGGCAACGCCCGGCCTCATCGTCGCGGCCGCGCGCGAGCGCGCGGCCGATGTCGCCGTCCGCGGCGCCGGACAAGACGAGCAAGCCGCTCAATTGCCCGGCATCGAGCCAGCGGCGCTCGAGCATCGGTACGCCGCCGTGCTGCCCCTCGAGATAGGAGCGCGTCACCAGCTGCGTCAGATGCCGGTAGCCGGCGAGGTTCTGGCACAAGAACACGATGCGCGTCGGCGCCGTGCGCTCCCCGCTCTCGCGCACCCAAGCGTCGACGCCGATCAGCGGTTTGATGCCGGCGCGCTGCGCCTCCTTGTAGAACTTGACCATCGCAAACAGATTGCTCTGATCGGTCAGCGCCACCGCCGGCATCGCCGCCGCGCCGACCGCGCGCATCAACTCGGGCACGCGCACAATGCCGTCGAGGAGCGAATACTCGGTGTGCACGCGCAGATGGACGAACCGGCTCATTGCCGCGCGCCGATGCACAGGGCGACCGGCGCGAAACTGCGCCGGTGCAGCGGGCAGGCGCCGTAGCGCTCGAGCAGCCGCCGGTGTTCGGCCGTCGGGTAGCCTTTGTGCCGCGCGAAGGCGTAACGGGGATAGCGCGCATCCATGCGCTCCATATAGGCGTCGCGCGCGGTCTTCGCCAGGATCGACGCCGCGCCGATCGCAGGTTCGCTGGCATCGCCGCGCACGATCGCCTGCGCCGTGATCCTGCCGCCCAAACCGCCGAGCGGCGGCAGGCGATTGCCGTCGACCAGCAAGTGCCCGGGCGGCACGGCGAGCGCGAGCACCGCGCGGCGCATCGCCAGAAATGTCGCCTGCAGAATATCGAGCGCGTCGATCTCCGCGGGGTCCGCCCAGCCGATCCCGAAACTCGCCGCATCGCGGCATATGCGCGCGGCGAGCCGGCGGCGCGTCTTGGCGTCCAGCGTCTTCGAATCGCCGATGCCGTCGAGGCAGGATCCCGGCCGCAGAATCACCGCCGCGGCGAGCACCGGGCCGGCGAGCGGCCCGCGCCCGGCTTCATCGACGCCGGCCACGTACACGCTCACGGCCCGGCCTTAAGCCGCAGCAGGGCGAGGATCGCGCGCGCCGCGCCGAGGCTCGCGCCGCGGCGCAGATTCGCGTGGATCCGCAGGAATTCGTCCGCCAATGCCTCTCTGCGCTCGGCGTCGTCCAGCCACATCAGGAGCTCCGCGCCGATCGACTCGGGAACGATGTCATGCTGGAAATACTCGCCGACGAGGCGCCGCTCCGCAAGTAGATTCGGCTGCGCGAAAAAACGGATTTTGACCAGTTTCAGGCGGCGCAGAACCCAAGCGGTCAGCGGGCCGAGACGGTACACGACCACCATCGGGCGTTTGCAGAGCGCCGCCTCGAGGCTCGCGGTTCCGGAGGCGACCAGCGCCGCGTCGGCCGCGATCAGCGCGCGTTGCGCCTGCCCGTCGAGCAGCTTGAGGCGGGCGCCGGGCGCCTGCGCGGCGAAGGTCTGCGCGAAGATCTGCCGCGTCGCCGCGCTCGCCAGCGGCGCGACAAATTCGATGTCCGGGCGCCGCGCGGCGAGCCAGCGGGCGGTCTCCGCGAAATCGGCGCTCAGGCGCCGCACTTCGCCCTGCCGGCTGCCGGGTAGCAGCGCGATCAGCGGCACATCGGCGCCGATCGCGAGCGCCGCGCGAGCGGCCGCGCGGTCCACCTGCAGGGGAATCTGATCGGCGAGCGGGTGGCCGACGAATTCGGCGCGCAGACCCGCCTCGTCGTAGAAGCGCTTTTCGAACGGCAGCAGGCAGAGCACGAGATCCACCGCCGCGGCGATGCCGCGCACCCGCTTCTGCCGCCAGGCCCAGACTTGCGGGCTGACGTACTGCACCGTCGCAATGCCCTTGGCGCGCAGGCGCCGCGCCAAACCGAGATTGAATTCCGGCGCATCGATGCCGACGAACACGTCCGGCCGGGCGGCCAGGAACGCGCGGCGCACGCGCCGGCGCAAACGCATCAGGCGCGGCAGCTCGAATAAAATTTCAAAGAGGCCCATCACCGCGAGGGACTCCGCCGGTTCCCAGGTCTCGCAGCCTTGGGCGCGCATTTTCGGCCCGGCGATGCCGAAGAATTGCGCGCCCGGCGCGAGCGCGCCGATCGCCTTGATCAGCTCGGCGCCGAGCGCGTCGCCCGACGCTTCTCCGGCCACCAGACCGACCCGCAGTGCAAGCGGCATGACGCTAGCGCACGATGCTGCGCGAACTTTGCTTGATGAAGGCGACGAACGCGGCGATCTCGGGCTGCTCCGCGGCCGCTTCGTCGAGCTTTTCCAGAGCGCTTGCGAGCTTCAGGCCGGAGCGGTAGAGCACGCGGTAGGCACGGCGGATGTTGCGAATTTGCCCGGTCGTGAAGCCGCGGCGCTTCAAACCCTCCGAGTTGACGCTGTGCGGAACGGCCGGCTGACCGATCGCCATCAAGTACGGCGGCACGTCGCGGGTGACCGCCGCGTTATTGGCGATGAAGCAGTGCGCGCCGATCTTGCAGTGTTGATGCACGGCGGACAGGCCGCCCATGATGACCCAGTCGCCGATCTCGACGTGGCCGCCCAGCGTCGCGCAGTTGGCCATGACTATTTTGTCGCCGACCCGGCAATCGTGCGCGACGTGCGCGTAGGCCATCAACAGGTTGTCGCTGCCGATGCGCGTCACGCCGCTATCGTGGATGGTGCCGCGATTGACGCTGACGAATTCCCGAAATACGTTGCGGTCGCCGATTTCGAGGCGCGTCGGCTCGCCGCCGTATTTCTTGTCCTGCGGCGCATCGCCGATGGAGGCGAATTGGAAGATCTTGTTGTCCGCGCCGATGCGCGTCGGGCCGTTGATGACCGCGTGCGGCCCGATCCAAGTCCCCTTGCCGATGAGCACGTCGGCGCCGATGATCGTGAATGCCCCGATGTGCACGCCGGCCTCGATCCGCGCTTGCGGCGAAACGACCGCGCGCGCATCGATCATTGCTCCTCCCCTGTCCCCTGCGGCGCCTTCTTCTCGGGAGCGACCATGATCTCGGCGGACGCGATTTGCGCGCCGTCGACTTCGGCGATACCGTGAAACTTCCAGATGCCCTTGAAGGCGCGCAGCAGCGCCACCTTCAGCACCACTTGATCGCCCGGTTCGACCGGCCTGCGGAAGCGCGCCTTGTCGATCGCGACCAGATAAAATCGCGTGTTCTTGTCCGCCAGCACGCCGGCGCTCTTGAAGGCGAGGATGCCCGCGGCCTGCGCCAGCGCTTCGATCAGCAAGACGCCCGGCATGACCGGGCGGTGCGGGAAATGCCCCGTGAAATACGCCTCGTTGTAGGTGACGTTCTTCAGCGCGACGATGCGCTCGCCCGGCAGGCACTCGAGCACGCGATCCACCAGAAGGAACGGATACCGGTGCGGCAACTGACGCATGATCGCCTCGATATCGAGCTTCAGTGGTTCGCTCATCGTCGCTCCTTGGGAATGCGCGCTCAAGGCGTGTGTTTGGGTCGGGCGAGACGCCGCAGGTGCGCAATGGTGCGCCGCCAGGCCCTGGTCTCCTCGAACGGCACTCCCCCCGAATAGCTGCCGTGCTCGCGGATCGAGGCGCTGACCAAGGTCAAGCCGGTGATGATGACGTCGTCGGCGATCGTCAGGTGTCCGGCGAATCCGACCATGCCGCCGATCATGCAGCGCTTGCCGATCGTGGTGCTGCCGGATATGCCGGTGCAGGCGGCGATGGCGGTATGTTCGCCGATCGTCACGTTGTGGCCCACCTGTATCTGGTTATCGAGCTTGACGCCGTTTTCAATGACCGTATCCTCGATCGCCCCGCGATCGATCGTCGTGTTGGCGCCGATCTCCACATCGTCGCCGATGCGCACGGCGCCCTGCTGTGGGACCTTGAACCAGGCGCCGCGGTCCTGCGCGTAGCCGAAGCCGTCCCCGCCGATGACCGCGCCCGCATGCACGATCGTGCGCCGGCCGATGTGCGTGCCGGCGCCGACGGTCACGCGGGCGACCAGCCGCGCATCCTCGCCTATGCAGGCGCCGCGCAAAAGTATGCATCCCGGGCCGACATAGGCGCGATCGCCGACTTCGACGCCCTCTTCGATGAGCGCATGCGCCGCGACCGCCGCCGTCGGCGCGACGCGCGCGCCCGCATCGACCACCGCGCTCGCATGGATGCCGGGTTCGTCGACCGCCGGCGGATGCAGCAGCGCCGCAACGCGGGCATAGACGAGGTACGGATTCGGATCGATCAAAACGGCGGCCGGACAGGCCGCGGCGTCCCGCGCGGCGAGCACCACCGCCGTCGCCCGCGTCACCGGCAATTGGCGCCGGTAGCGGCTGTTGGCAAAGAAGCTGAGCGCGCCGGGCGCCGCGTTCTGCAGCGTGCCCACGCGCCACACGCGCAACTGCGGATCCCCGCGCAAGCTCAAGCCGAAGCGGACCGCCAATTCACCCAGACTGTATCCGTCGGTCTGCACGAAATCACAGGCAAGCCGCGATCGAATGCGCCCTCGACGTCTATTTCTTCGGGCCGGCCGGCGGCTTCGGCGCGACGCTCGCCGGCAGCGTCGCCGGCTTGGTCGTCAACAGCGCCAGCACCTGCGGCGTGATGTCGAACTGCGGCTTGCGATAAACGACGTCGCCGAGGACCAGATCGTAGCCCTTGGAACTCGCGTAGCTCTGGATTTCCTGCAGCAAATAATGCTGCACCTTGCCGAGTTCCTCGTTGCGTCGCGCGGACACGTCGTCCTGGAAGGCGCTCGCCTTGCTCTGAAATTCGCTCTGTTCGTCGCGCAATGCGTTTTGCGCCTTGACGCGGTCGGCGTCGGACATCACCGCGCCTTCGCGCTCCATTTTGTCGTTGCGCGTCTTCAGGTCGGCCTGCATCGTCAACAACTCGCGGCGGCGCGGCGCAAATTCGGTTTGCAACGCCTGCATCGCGGCCTTGGTTTGCGGCGCCGCCTGCAGCAGTTTCTGGAAATTGACGACGCCAATCTTGGTTTGCGCGCGCGACGGCGCCGCGACGGCCAAACCGCATGCGCAAAGCAGCAGCAGCGGTATCGAACGGTTGAAGGTCGACATGTCGGTTCCTAAGTCCTCAAATGATGTGATCGATCAAAACGCTTGCCCGATGGAAAATTGGAATCGCTCGGTCTCGTCGCCGAATCTGACCGTGTTGCCGGGAAAGGCGTTCAACGGTATGCCGTACGAGAACCGGAACAATCCCAGCGGCGCAAGCCATTCCACCGCGAGGCCCGCGGACCGCTTCAGGTTATTATAGCTGAAATGGTAAGTCACCGGCGTCGTGTCGTCGACCCCGTAGAACTTGATTTTGTTGCCGGTCTGGAAGACGTTGCCCATATCGTAGAACAGGCTGACCCGGGCGGCACTCTGCCATTTTTCGGGCACCGGGAATATCAATTCGAAGCGGTTGACGACGCGAAAATTGCCGCCGTATGGATTGCCGAGGCCGATGTTGTCGCGCGGCCCCAGGCGGCTCTCGCGATAGCCGCGGACGCTGTCCGGGCCGCCGGCGTAATAATTCAAATACGGCGGCAAGGCCGTCGTGCGGCCGAGCGGCGAGGCGTAATCGACCGAGGCGTTGTCCGACAGCACCCACTTGCCCCACAGCGGCACGTACTTGATGAACGCATAATTCAGCGCGTAATAATTGATGCCGCTGAACGGCACGGTGACCCGGCCGGAGACGGCGTTGCGCATGCCGCTGGTCGCAAACAGCGCCCTGTTGCGCGAATCCATCGACCAGCCGGCGCTGAACTCGTAGGTGTAGAAGTCGGTGCCGTAGACGGTGTACGGATTGTCGAGCGAATTGACGACGCCGTCGCCGTTGGTATCGGCGATGACCCGCGAGAAGGTGCTGCCGTTCGACCTCACCCAATCGACGGCCTGCTGCGCGCTGTAGCCCTGCGAGGTCACCAGCGAGTTCTTGTTCGCCGACAGGCCGACTTCGACGTACTGGTACTCGCTGATCGGGTACGAATACTGCACCGCGCCGGTGATCTGTTTGGTGCCGAACACGGACGAGGAGGAGACGAACTGCGTGATGTCGCGGTACGTCAGCGAGGTCGTGCGCGAGATGTTGTCGATCGTCGTATACGGATTGGTCTCCGAGAACGAATAGGTCTTGCTGTACTTGCCGGCGTTGATGTCGAGCGCGATGCGATCGCCGGTGCCCATGAAGTTGCTGTGCACGAAATTGCCGTTCAAGCTGAACTTCTGCGCGTCCGAGTAGCCGATGCCGCCGCCGAACTGGCCCGGCAGCCCCTCTTTGATGTTGTAATCGACGTCCACCAGGTCGGCGCTGCCGGGCACCGGCTTGGTCTTGAAGCTGACCTTCTTGACGTACGGCAGGCGCTGGATGCGCTCCTTGGAGCGTTCCAGCGCCGAATTCGACAGCCAGCCGCCCTCGAGCTGGCGCATCTCGCGGCGCAGGGTCTCGTCGTTGATCGCGCTCTCGTTCTCGAAGTTGATGTGCCGCACATAAACGCGATTGCCGGGCTCGACGTAGAAAGTCAGCGCGACCGTGTTCTTGGCGTTGTCGGGCGTCGGTACGGGCTCGATCTTCGAGAACGCGTAGCCGTCGGCGCCCAGCCGGTAGCTCATCAGCTCCTGCGAACTGCTGATCAGTTTCTGCGAGTAGACGTCGCCCGGCTTGATCAACAGCAGTTTGCGCAGGTCCGATTCGGGAACGACCATCTTGCCGGCGAGCTTGATGCTCGACACCCTGAAGACCTTGCCTTGATGGATGTTCACGGTGATGAACATGTCGTTCTTTTCCGGAGTGATCGTCACCTGCGTCGACTCGATTTGAAAGTTCGCGTAGCCGCGATCCATGTAATACGAGCGGATCCTCTCCATGTCCCCGCGCAGGGTTTCGCGCGAGTAGCGGTCGTCCTGCTTGTACCAGGACAGCCAGTTCGGCGTCTTCAAGTGCAGCGACTCGAGCACGTTCTTTTCCTTGAACGCGGTGTTGCCGACGATGTTGATCTGGCGGATGACGGCGCGCTTGCCTTCCTTGATGTTGACCAGCACCTTGACCTTGTTGCCCGGCAGGTCGGTGACCTTGGCGTCGATTTGCACCGCGTATTTGCCGCGGCTGAAATACTGATCGGTCAGGTATTGCTTGACCTCGTCGAGCACCGAGCGGTCGAAGATCTTGCCCTCGGCGAGGCCGACGTTGCGCAGGCTCTTCTGCAGGTCCGGCGTCTTGATGTCCTTGTTGCCCTTGATGTCGAATTTCTCGATCGACGGCCGCTCTATGACGACGACCAGCAGGGTGTTGCCGTCGCGGCGCATTTCCACGCTGCGGAAGAACCCGGTCGCGTACAGCGCGCGCATCGCCTCGCGAATGCGCCGCGCATTCAGGTGGTCGCCGATGTTGATCGGCAGATAATTGAACACCGTTCCCTCGGATATGCGCTGCAGACCGATGACGCGAATGTCGCCGACGGTGAAGCGGTCCGCGTCCGGGATCGCTTGCGCGTGCACCGACAGGTAAGGCAGGATGGCGAGCGCCATCACTCCGAGAAGGCGAAAGTCAAACCGCACGCGAAACCGACCGGCTGCGAATCCCAGCGATTGCGGCGCGCCGACGGCGCCCCGCGCGAGCCTCGAATTTAGAATTTGGCATGACTTCCCATCAGTTCAAATGTCTTGAAATATCGTTGTAAAACGCGAGGCTCATCAGTAGGACCAGCAGCGCAATGCCGACCTGTTGGCCGAATATCTGCACCCTCTCCGACAAGGGGCTGCCCTTGATGCCTTCGATCAACTGGTAAACCACTTGTCCGCCGTCGAGCAACGGCACCGGCGCTAAGTTCAGCACGCCCAAACTTACGCTGATGACGGCGAGAAACGACAGGAATGCGCCGATGCCGAGATAGGCGCTGATGCCGGCGAACTCGGCGATGCTGATCGGTCCGCTGATGTTCTTGGCGGATACCTTGCCGGTGATCATGCGCCAGAGCATCTGCACCGTCAGCGAGGACATCTCCCAGGTCTTGGCGACGCCGACGCCGACGGCGGCGAGCGGGCTCGAACGCTCGGTCTCGACTAGGCCGGCCGGCCAGGATCGCGGGCCGTCGGCGATCGTGATCCCGAGCCTGCCGACTTGCCGGCCTTGATCGAGAACCGCCGGCACGGCGGCCGTCAACTGCACGCGCGCGCCGCGGCGTTCGACGTCGATGGCGATTTGCCGCCGCGGCGCGGCGTTGACGGCGGCGACGAATTGCGAGCTGTTGGCGAGGGCCCGGCCGTCGACGGCGAGCAGCCGATCGCCGGGCTGCAGACCCGCCCTGGCGCCGGCGCTGCCCGGCGGCACCGCCTGCACGAGGGCGGCGGCGTGCCAACTCGCGAGATCGAAGCCGAGGCCGGGCAACAGCTTGCCGGGCGCGGTCAACGCCAGCCGGTCGTGCAGCACGCGCACGGTCAACTGCTGCAGCACGCCGTCGCGGCGCACCCACAGCGGCACCACGCCGTCGCCGGAGAAGTAGCGCAGCAGCGCGATCTGCAGATCCTCGGTATCGCGGGTGCGTTCGTCGCCCACGCGCAGGATCTGATCTTGCGGCCGCAGGCCCGCGAGCGCCGCGGGGCTGCCCGGGCGCACGTCGCCGACGACGGGCTTGATCACTTGCGCGCCGTGCATCGCGAGAATCGCATAAAGGAGCGCCGCGAACAGCAAATTCATCGCCGGCCCGGCGAGCAGTACCGCAATTCTCTGCGCGATCGGCCGGCGCGTGAAGGATCGGGACAATTCCGCCGGCGCAACCTCGCCTTCGCGCTCATCCAGCAGCTTGACGTAGCCGCCCAAAGGAATGGCCGAAAGGCAATACTCGGTGCGGTCCGGCGCGCGGCCGATTCTCTTGAGCAGCGGTTTGCCGAAGCCGATGGAAAAGCGCAAGACCTTGAACTTCAGCCGCTTCGCGACCCAGTAGTGCCCGAACTCGTGGACCGCGACCAGAATGCCGATGGCGAGCAGGAACGCGCCCAGAAAGATCATGATTCTCATCCAGTAGCTCCCCGCGCGGGCTCGATCAAGGCGGCCGCCAGCCGGCGTGCGGCGGCGTCCGCGTCCAGCACATCGCCAAGGGCCCTTACGGCGCATGAGTCGAGACGTTGCAGGACTTCGTCAATGACCGCGGCGATGCCCGTAAAGTTCAAGCGCCGCTCGAGAAATGCCTGCACCGCCACTTCGTTGGCGGCATTCAACAGCGCCGGCGCCGTGCCGCCGGCGCGCGCCGCCGCCCGCGCGAGGCCGATGCTCGGAAATCGCCGGTGATCCGGCGGCTCGAAATCCAGGCGCGCCACCGCGGCCAAGTCCAAGGATTGTACACCGGAAGCGATCCGCTCCGGCCAGGCGAGCGCCTGCGCGATCGGCGTGCGCATATCCGGTGCGCCGAGCTGGGCGAGCACCGAGCCGTCGGCGTATTGCACCAGCGAATGCACCACGCTCTGCGGGTGCACGACGATCTCGACGTCGGCTTCCGCCACGCCGAACAGCCAGGTCGCCTCGATCACTTCCAGTCCCTTGTTCATCAACGTGGCCGAATCGACCGAGATCTTCCGCCCCATCTGCCACTTCGGATGCGCGCAGGCCTGCTCCGGACTGACCTGCGGCAGCAGCGCGGCGTCGGTGGTGCGAAACGGGCCGCCGGAGGCCGTCAGAATGATGCGCGTCACGCCGCGCGCGGCCGTGCCCGGCAAGTAGCCCGCGGGCATGCACTGAAAAATCGCGTTGTGCTCGCTGTCGATCGGGATCAAGATGCCGCCGGCGGCGCGCACCTCCTCCATCAGCAGCGGCCCGGTCATGACCAGCGACTCCTTGTTGGCAAGCAGCACGCGCTTGCCGGCGCGCACCGCCGCGAGCGTCGGCATCAGGCCTGCGGCGCCGACGATGGCCGCCATGACCGTATCCACCTCGGGCGCCGCCACCGCCTCGGCGAGCGCGTCCGCTCCCTCGGCCACGCGGGTCGGCGAACCGCGGGCGCGCAAGGCCTCGCGCGCCTTCGCGGCGGCGGCCGGGTCGAGCAAAATCACGAGCTCGGGGCGAAACTTAAGCGCCTGCTCGACCAGCGTCTCCCAGCTTCGATTCGCGCCGAGAACGATCAGCCGATAGCGGTCCTCGTGCCGCGCGATCACATCGAGGGTGCTGCGCCCGATGCTGCCCGTTGCGCCTAAGATCGCGATGCCGCGCACCGCACTCACCGGAATATCCCGGACCCGAACAGCCCGAGCGCGTAGAGCGGCGCGGCCGCGGCCACGCTGTCGATGCGGTCTAAGATGCCGCCGTGGCCCGGCAGCAGGGCGCCGCTGTCCTTGAGCCCTGCCGCACGCTTGAACATGCTTTCCGTCAAATCGCCGACGATCGAGAACAGCCCGACCGCGCAGCCGAAGGCGACCGCACCGGCCGCCGGCCAGCGAAATCTCAGTGCCGCGGCCCAGGCGATCGCGGCGACCGCGGCCATGCCTCCCAAGGCGCCCTCCCAGGTCTTGCGCGGACTGACGAGCGGCGCGAGCTTCAGCCGGCCGAAGCGCCGGCCGGCGAAAAACGCGCCGATGTCCGCGCCGAACACCAGCACGAACAGCCACAGAACCGCCTCCGGACCGCGCACGACGCCCGCGCCCCGTTGCAGGCGCGCCAGCGCCGCGAACGCCGGCACCAGCACCGCAATGCCGCAGAGCAGCGTCCACGGCGGCCAATGCCGGCGCGGCGCGAACGCCAACCAAAAAAACGCCAGCACCCACCACAGGCAGGCGCAGCGCAGCAGGAGCGTCAAGGCCGCCGGATCCCGCGTCCAGACCCAAGCGAGCCTCAACAGCGCGCCGATCAGCAGCGCATAGGCCGAGCGCGCCGCGCTCCCCTGCAGGCCGCCGAAACCGGCCCATTCCCAGGCGCCGACGACGAACGTCGCGGCGAACAGCAGCGTGGTCGCCGAAGCCGGCAGCGCGAACAGCGCGATCAGCAACAGGCAGGCGAGCACCGCCGCGGTGGCAATGCGCTGCTTAAGCATCGTGATGCGCCGCCACTTGGGCCGAGGTTTTGCCGAAGCGGCGTTCGCGGCGCGCGAAGAATTCGAACGCGGAATCCAGCTGCGCGGTCGAGAACTCCGGCCACAGCACGTCGCTGAAATACAATTCCGTGTAGGCGAGGTTCCACAACAGAAAATTGCTGATGCGCTTCTCACCGCCGGTGCGGATCAGAAGGTCCGGATCCGGTATCCCGGCGAGCGCCAGGCGCGCGCCGACCTGTTCCTCGCCGATCTCATCGGGCCGTACGCGGCCGGCCACCGCGTCCAGAGCGAGGCCGCGGCAGGCCTGCGCGATATCCCAGCGGCCGCCGTAGGCGACCGCCACCAGCAGATTGAGCCCGCCGTTGGCCGCGGTCAGCGCTTCGGCGGCGAGCATGCGCTGCGAGAGCTCTTTACCGAGATTTTCCCGATCGCCGATGAAGCGCAGGCGCACGCCGTTGCGGTGCAATTCGGCCACCTCGCGCACCAAGGCATCGAGAAACAGATTCATCAGCATGCCGACCTCGTCGGGCGGCCGCCGCCAATTCTCGCTGCTGAAGGCGAACAGCGTCAGAAAACGCACTTGCCGGCCGATGCATGCCTCGACGACTCGCCGTACCACCTTGAGGCTCGAACGGTGCCCGGCCGCGCGCGGCAAGCCGCGCGAGCGGGCCCAGCGGCCGTTGCCGTCCATGATGATCGCGACATGTTGCGGCGAGTCGGCCATGGCCTTATGGGATCTGCAGGTCCGGCACGTTCAGACCTGCATCAATTCCTTTTCCTTGTCGCCCATCGCCTGGTCGATGTCGGCGACGTGCTTGTCGGTGAGCTTCTGGATCTCGTCGTGCGCGCGGCGTTCGTCGTCCTGCGCGATCAATTTTTCCTTGAGCATCTCCTTGATCTCGTTCATGACTTCGCGGCGCACGTTGCGCACCGCGACGCGGGCGTTCTCCGCCTCGGCGCGCACCACCTTGGTGATGTCGCGGCGCCGCTCCTCGGTGAGCGCCGGCATCGAGATGCGGATCAGCTGGCCGGCGGTGTTCGGCGTCAAGCCGAGGTCGGCCTTGAAAATCGCCTTCTCGATGACCGCCACCATCGCCTTCTCCCAGGGCGTCACGGTGAGCGTGCGCGCATCCTCCGTGGCCACGTTGGCGACCTGGTTCAAGGGCATCTCCGCGCCGTAGTAATCCACCTTGATGTGTTCGATGAGGCTGGTGTGCGCGCGTCCGGTGCGCAGCTTCTTCAGTTGATCCTTGAACGTGGCGACGCACTTTTGCATGCGTTGCGCGGCATCCTTCCTGACGTCGTCCAACATGAGGGTCCCCTTAGATCTCGACGGACACGGCGGTGCCGACGTCCTCGCCGCGGGCGATACGCAGCAAATCGCCCGCGTGGAACAAATTGAATATCCGCAGCGGCAGGTTGTTCTCGCGGCACATGACGATGGCGGTCGCGTCCATGACGTTCAAGCGGTCGTTCAGAACCTGGTCGAACGTCAGGTGCCGGTAACGCTTGGCCGCCGGATTGTCCACCGGGTCGGCGTCGTAGATGCCGTTGACCTTGGTCGCCTTCAAGAGAACTTCGGCGTTGATCTCGATCGCGCGCAGGCTCGCCGCCGTATCCGTGGTGAAGAACGGATTGCCGGTGCCGGCCCCGAAGATCACGATCCTGCCCTTCTCCAGGTGGCGCACGGCGCGCCGCCTGATGTAGTCCTCGCAGACCTCGTTGATGCGCAGCGCCGACATGACGCGTGCATAAATCCCCAGGCTTTCGAGCGCATCCTGCATCGCCAGCGCGTTGATCACCGTGGCGAGCATGCCCATGTGGTCGGCCGTGACCCGGTCCATGCCGGCGCGGGCGAGGCCGGCGCCGCGAAAGATGTTGCCGCCGCCGATGACGACCGCGACCTGCACGCCCATCTGCGCCAAGTCGCGGATCTCGCCGGCGATGCGTTTGAGCATCTGCGGATCGATGCCGTAGTCTTCGCCGCCGAGCAGAGCCTCGCCGGACAACTTGAGCAATATTCTGCGGTAGCGCGCCGTGGCGGTGTTGCTGGTCATGATGTTGAGCCCTACTATACCGAAGAAGCGTCGCGCCTGACGCGGGCTCGGCGCGGACTTAGTGGCGGCGCGCGCCGCCGCCGCCGCCGTGCCCGCCGTCGTCCTTCGATTGCGCCTGCACCTGCGCCATCACTTCGCCGGCGAAATCGTCCCGCCTCTTTTCGATGCCGGCGCCCACTTCATAGCGCACGTAGCCGCTGACCGCGGCCGCGGATTTCTTCAACAGATTCGCGACCGTCGTCTCTGGATCCTTGACGAACGGCTGGCCGGCGAGGGTGATTTCCGCCAGGTATTTGCGCAGTCTCCCCTCGACCATCTTGGCGATGATCTGCGGCGGCTTGTTTTCGCCCCTGGTCTGTTCGCCGATGATGGCGCGCTCCCGATCCAGCACCTGCGCCGGCACGGACTCGGCATCGAGGTAGGCCGGGTTCAGCGCGGCGACGTGCATCGCCAGGTCGCGGGCGAGTTCCTCCGAGCCGCCGCGCAGCGCCACCAGGGCGCCGATGCGCGTGCCGTGCAGATAGGCGCCGAGCGCGGTCGGCGCCGTCAGCCGCTCGAAGCGGCGCACGCTGATGTTCTCGCCGATCTTGGCGATCAGCGCGCGGCGGCGCTCTTCCATGGGTTCGCCGTGTTCGCGCAGCCCGAGCAGCGCGGTAAGGTCGGACGGCGATCGGGCGAGCGCGAGGCGCGCCAGATCGCGGGCGAAACCCTGGAATTCCTCGCTGCGCGCGACGAAATCCGTCTCCGAGTTCACTTCGACGATGGCCGCGCCGAGCGCCGAGCGTTCGATCGCGATGCTGCCCTCGGCGGCCACGCGCTGCGCCTTCTTGTCGGCCTTGGCGAGACCGGTCTTGCGCATCAGATCGGCGGCGGCGTCCAAATCGCCGGCCGTCTCGACGAGCGCCCTCTTGCACTCCATCATGCCGGCGCCGGTGCGCTCGCGAAGCCGTTTGACGGCATCGGCGGTGATGTTCATGGGCTCATCCCCGGGGCCGCCGCCTCACGGGCCACGCGCCGGGGTACGCCGGCCGATTGGCTTGCGCCGCGGCGCGCTCGCCGGTCGCGTCTCGGCGGGCGGCGCATCGGCGGCGTCCGGCTCCTCGGCGTCGACCTCCTCTTCGACGGCGGCCACCACCGCCGTGCTCGGCAGCACCGTGACCGCCACTTTGCGCCGCGGCGGCGCCTTGCGGCTGCGCTGCGGCGGCGGCGGACGGCGCGCTGCGGCGGCCCGCTTCTTCGGATTGCCCTCTTCGTCGAGCTCGACGAACTCGTCTTCGCCGACCGGCACTTCCGGCAGCGACGCCTTGCCCTCGAGGACGGCCTCCGCGATGCCACCGGCGTACAGCAAAATTGCCCGCATCGCGTCATCGTTGCCCGGAATCACGTAGTCGATGCCGTCCGGCGAACAATTCGTGTCGACGACCGCGACCACCGGGATGCTGAGCTTTTGGGCTTCGTGGATCGCGATCTGTTCATGGCCGACGTCGATGACGAACAGCGCATCGGGCAGCGAGGACATCTCGCGAATGCCGCCGAGGCTGCGCACCAGTTTGTCCATTTCCCGGCGCAGCACCTGCGCCTCCTTCTTGCCGCGCCGCTCCAATGCGCCGCTCTGCGCCATCTCGTCGAGCTCATTGAGCCTCTTGATCGATTGGCGGATGGTCTTGAAATTGGTGAGCATGCCGCCGAGCCAACGCTGATTGACGTAGGGCATGCTGCAGCGGGCCGCCTCTTTTTGCACCGCATCGCGCGCCGAGCGCTTGGTGCCGACGAACAGCACCTTGCCGCCGCCGGCGGCCACCCCTTTGATGAACGCCGCCGCGGCGCCGTACAGGGGCTGGGTCTTCTCGAGATTGATGATGTGAATCTTGTTGCGTTCGCCGAAAATGAAGGGGGCCATTTTCGGGTTCCAGAAGCGGGTTTGGTGCCCAAAATGCACGCCCGCCTCCAGCATTTGTCGCATGGACACGCTGGTCATTGGATCTTCTCCTGGTCGGGTTGAGCCTCCGCGCATCCCAATCGGCAACCCTTTGGAGTTTCGGCGCCCGCAAGTTCGAGCGCCGCAAACTGCCGCCGGGCACCCGGCCGATTGTGACGACACGCGTGCGGGGTTGTTAAAAAAAGCCGCTCTTTATACCATGAAGGAATATCGGAAACCAAGCCCGGCGCCCTTACCCATGAATGTGACGATCAAGACGCCCGAGGAGCAGGAGAAGATGCGCGCCGCCGGACGTTTGGCGGCGAGCGTGCTCGACATGATCGCGCCCTTCGTGCGTCCCGGGGTGGCCACCGACGCGCTCGACAAGCGCTGCCACGACTACATCGTCGATGAACTGCAATCGATTCCTGCGAACCTCAATTATCGCGGTTTCCCGAAAACCATCTGCACCTCGGTGAACCACGTGGTCTGCCATGGGATCCCGGGCGAGAAGGTCTTGAAGAACGGCGACATCGTCAACATCGACGTGACCGTGATCCGCGACGGCTTTCACGGCGATACCAGCCGCATGTACTTCGCCGGCGAGCCCTCGGTGCTCGCGCGCCGCCTGTCGGACGTCTGCCGCGAGGCGATGTGGCGCGGCATCCGCCTGGTCAAGCCCGACGCGCACCTCGGCGACATCGGCCATGCGATCCAGGCCCACACCGAGAGCAATCAGTTTTCGGTGGTCCGCGAATATTGCGGCCATGGAATCGGCCGCGTCTATCACGAAGATCCGCAGGTGCTGCACTACGGCCAGGCCGGCACGGGTCTTGCCCTCGCGCCCGGCATGACTTTCACGATCGAGCCGATGATCAACGCCGGACGGCGCGACGTGCGCGTGCTGCCGGACGGCTGGACGGTCGTCACCAAGGACCGCTCGCTGTCGGCGCAATGGGAGCACACGATTCTCGTCACCGCGGACGGCTTCGAGGTGCTGACCCTGGGCGCAGGCCCGGGGCCGCCGGCGGCGGCGGCGTGAGCGCGCTCGGCCGCAAGATCGACGGCGACGCCGGCTGGCCGTACCTGCACAGCGCCGCCCTGGAATTGACGAACGGCCAATACACGCCGGCCGCCTTTCGCCAAGTCCTGATGCGCGGCACCGAACAGCTGCGCGAGCGCTTCGCGGCGGACGAAGACGTCGGCCTGCTGGTGCGCGACCGCGCGCGCCTCGTCGACATCGCCCTCGGCGCCGCCTGGCAGCGCCATAGCGGCAAATTCGCCGGCGATCTGGCGCTGGTCGCGGTCGGCGGCTACGGACGCGGCGAACTGCACCCCTGTTCCGACATCGACGTCATGGTATTGCTGCCGAAGGGCGATTCGGCCGATTGGCAGGCCGACATAGAAAAGTTCCTGACCCTGCTGTGGGATATCGGCCTGGAGGTCGGCCACAGCGTGCGCTCGATCGACGATTGTCAGCGCGAGAGCCTCGCGGATATCAGCGTCGCCACGACGCTCCTCGAAGCGCGCCTGCTCGCCGGCCCGGAGGCGCTGTTCGCCGGGATGCGCCGCGCGCTCGCCGCCGACCGCCTCTGGTCATCGGCCGATTTTTTCGAGGCGAAGGTCAAGGAACAGGTCGAGCGCCACCACCGCTATTTCGACACCGCCTACAACCTCGAGCCGAACGTCAAGTCGAGCCCCGGCGGGTTGCGCGACATCCAGACCATAGGCTGGGTCGCCAAGCGCCATTTCGGCACCGATACCCTCGATGAGCTCGTCGCCCACGGCTTTCTGACGCGCGAGGAGCAGGGCAAGCTCAAGGCCGGACAGAACTTCCTGTGGAAGGTGCGTTTCGGCCTGCACGTGCTCACCGGCCGGCGCGAGGACCGGCTGCTGTTCGACCATCAAATCAAGCTTGCCAAGCTGTTCGGCTACGAGGACGCGAGCTTCACGCTCGCCGTCGAACAGCTGATGCAGAAATATTACCGCACCGTGAAGGACGTGAGCCTGCTGAACGAGATGTTGCTGCAGCTGTTCCGCGAGGCCATATTGACGCAGAGCGGCGCGCCGTTGCCGCTCAATGCGCGCTTCCAGATCCGCAACGACTACTTGGAAGTGGCGCACGCCGAGGTGTTCGCGCGCTACCCGTCGGCGCTTCTGGAGCTGTTCGTGTTGCTGCAGCAGAATCCCGAGGTGCGCGGCGTGCGCGCCGAAACCATCCGCCTGATAGGCACGCACGCGCCGTCGATCGACGAGGAATTCCGGCAGAATCCCCGCCACCACCGGCTGTTCATGGAAATCCTCTCGGCGCCGGTCGGCGTCACGCACGAATTGCGGCGCATGAACTTGTACGGCGTTCTGGGGCGCTACATCCCGGCGTTCGGGCGCGTCGTCGGCCGCATGCAGTACGATCTGTTCCATGCGTACACGGTCGATGCGCATACCTTGTTCGTCGTCAGCAATTTGCGGCGCCTGGCGATGCCGAGATTCAATCAGGAGTTTCCGGCGCCGAGCCAGATCATGCAGGCCCTGCCGCGCCAGGAGCTGGTGTACCTTGCGGCGTTGTTTCACGACATCGCCAAGGGCCGCGGCGGCGATCATTCCGAGCTCGGCGCCGTCGACGCGGAGGCGTTCTGCCTCGAACAGGGCCTCGGCCGCTACGAGGCGCGGCTGGTCGCCTGGCTGGTCCGCCATCATTTGATTCTGTCGATCACCGCGCAGAAAAAGGACATCAGCGACCCGGAAATCATCCACGACTTCGCGGCGCGCATCGGCGATCAGAGCCACCTCGACTATCTGTACGTGCTCACGGTCGCCGACGTACGCGGCACCAACCCGAAGCTCTGGAACACGTGGAAGGCGCGCCTCTTCGAGGAGATCTACGAGCGCACCAAGCAGGCGCTGCGCCGCGGACTGGAGACGCCGGTGGACCAGGAGGAGCTGATCCGCGGTACCCAGGCGAGCGCGCGGGCAAGGATCGCGGCGCTCGCGCCCGAACAAATCGAGCGCGTCTGGTCGCAGTGGACGGAGGCGTATTTTCTGCGCTATACGGCCGAGGAAATCGCCTGGCACACCTCCTTGCTCGCCGACCGCCATCCGTTCGACGATGCGCCGCTGGTGGCGATTCGCCAGTTGAGCGAACGCGGCGGCACCGCGGTGCTCACCTACACGCCGCGCCGCCTGCACAGTTTCGCGCGCACCACCGCGGTGCTCGATCAGATGGGATTGAACGTCGTCGATGCGCGGCTCATCGTCAGCGCCAACGGCTTCAGTTTGGAGACCTACGTCGTTCTCGAGGACAGCGGCGCGCTGATAACCGACCCGCTGCGCATCCACGAGATCGAGCGCGGGCTGTGGGGAAATCTGCAATTGCCGCAGGATTCGGCCGTGACCGTGACGCGCCGCGCGCCGCGCCAGGTGCGCATGTTCTCGACGCCGACGCAGGTCAACTACAGCCTCGATCAGCGCAATCATAGAACCATTCTCGAATTGGTCGCCGCCGACCGCCCCGGACTGTTGTCGGAAGTCGGCAAGGTGTTCAAGACCGAGCGCGTCGGCATCGACGGCGCGAAAATCATGACGATCGGCGAACGCGCCGAGGACG
The DNA here is from genome assembly GCA_035531435.1 of Steroidobacteraceae bacterium. Classification (GTDB taxonomy): domain Bacteria; phylum Pseudomonadota; class Gammaproteobacteria; order Steroidobacterales; family Steroidobacteraceae; genus Bog-1198. The sequence continues at coordinate 43,884 of DATKSW010000011.1, forward strand.
TCTTCTACATCACCGACATGGAAGGGCTGCCGCTGCTGAGCGAGGCCTGCGAACGCGTCAAGCAGGCGCTGATCGACTGCCTCGACCGGCGCGAGACCGCCCGTGGCTGAGGCTGCGCCGTACGCGGACCTGCGGGCGACGATCGAGCGCGCCTACGAGATGCGCGCCGAACTCGCGCCGCACTCGGCGCCCCCCGACCTGCGCTCGGCCGTGGCGGGGGTGATGGAATTGCTGGATCGCGGCGCGCTGCGCGTCGCCGAAAAGCGCGACGGCGCCTGGCAGGTCAACGAATGGCTGAAGAAGGCCGTGCTGCTCTCGTTCCGGATCACGGAGAATTCCAGCGTTCCGGTCGCCGCGCTGAATTTTTACGACAAGGTGCCGCTCAAGTTCAGCGGCTGGAACGCCGCGCAATTCGCCGCCGCCGGCGTGCGCGTCGTGCCGCCGGCGATCGTGCGGCGCGGCGCCTACATCGCCGAGAACGTCGTCTTGATGCCGAGCTACGTGAACATAGGCGCCTACGTCGATTCCGGCACGATGGTAGACACCTGGGCGACGGTCGGTTCCTGCGCGCAAATCGGCAAGAACGTGCATTTGTCGGGCGGCGTCGGCATCGGCGGCGTGCTCGAACCCCTGCAGGCCGGGCCGACGATCGTCGAGGACGATTGCTTCATCGGCGCTCGCTCGGAGATCGTCGAGGGCGTCGTCGTCGAGGCCGGCGCCGTGATCTCGATGGGCGTCTACATCGGCCAGAGCACGCGGATTTATGATCGCGCCAGCGGCCGGATTCTCTACGGGCGGGTGCCGGCGGGCGCCGTCGTGGTGCCGGGTTGCCTGCCGTCGAGCGACGGCAAATACAGCCTCTATTGCGCGGTCATCGTCAAGCGCGTCGACGCGCAGACGCGCGCCAAAACCTCGCTGAACGATTTGCTGCGCAACGCCGACTAGGCGCAAGGCGCCGCGCGCCACGGCTCACAGGCTGCCGCGGCGCGCCGGCATGATCTCGCCGAGCGCGACGAAGCGCGCCTCCTCGGCGATATTGGTCGCATGATCGCCGATGCGCTCCATGCTCTTGGCGATGCCGACGAGGCGCACGCCGATGTCCACCCAATCGCCGTCGCCGCGCATGCGGGCGAGCAGATCGGACAGAAAGCCGTGGTACATGCGGTCCAGTTCGACGTCGTCGGCCCAAGCCTGGCGCGCCTGCGCGGCGTCCGCGCTATGGTACGCATTCAGCGCCCGCTGCAAAAGCGCCCGCGCCTGGTTGCCGAACCACAGCAGGCGGCTGCTGATCTCGCTCGGCAGGGTCCCCGGGATCTTGCCGAGCTGCTTGGCGATGCGCTTGACGTGATCGCCGCTCCTCTCCAGTTCCAGGGCAACGAGCTGTCCGGCGAGCACGCTGCGCAGATCGCGCGCCACCGGCTGCAGGCGCACCAACAGACTCATCACCTGTTCCTCGATCCGCGCCTGGAAGGCGTCGACCTCGCCGTCGCGGGCGGCGACGGCGGCGAGCGCGGCGGCGTCCGCGCGCCGCAGGGCATCGAGCAAGTCCGTGAGTTGCTGGGCGACCAGCGCGCCCATCGCGTTGATGCCGGCGGCAAGCGCGTGCATCTCCTTTTCGACGACGCTCAAGGTATGCGGCGTATTCACGGCGTGCTCCTCTGCCGCGCCGTCAACCGAAGCGGCCGGTGATGTAGTCCTCGGTGCGCGACTTGACGGGGGCGGTGAAGATCTTGTGCGTCACGCCGAACTCCACGACCTCGCCCATGTACATGAAGGCGGTGTAATCGGAGGCGCGCGCGGCCTGCTGCATATTGTGCGTGACGATGACGACGGTGTATTCGCTCTTCAGCTGGTAGATCATCTCCTCGACCTTGGCCGTGGAGATCGGATCGAGTGCCGAACACGGTTCGTCGAGCAGCAGGACCTCCGGTTTGACGGCGATCGTACGGGCGATGCACAGGCGCTGCTGCTGGCCGCCGGACAGCGACGTGCCCGATTGATCGAGCTTGTCCTTGACCTCGTCCCAGAGAGCGGCCTGGCGCAGGCAGCCTTCGACGCGCGCATCCATCTCGGCCCGCGACAGCCGCTCGTACAGGCGGATGCCGAAGGCGATATTATCGTAAATCGACATCGGGAACGGCGTCGGCTTCTGGAACACCATGCCGATCTTCGAGCGGATCAGCGCGATGTTCTTCTTCGAATGCAGAATGTTCTCGCCGTCCATGATGACCTCGCCCTCGGCGCGCTGGTCCTGGTAGAGCTCGAACATGCGGTTGAAGGTGCGCAGCAGCGTCGACTTGCCGCAGCCGGAGGGGCCGATGAACGCCGTCACGCGCCGTTCCGGAATCTCCAGGGATATGTCGTTCAGCGCCTTGGCCTTGCCGTAATAGAAATTCAAATTGCGCACCGTGATCTTGGCGGCGATCGACTGCAGTTTCTGCTCCGCAACCTTGGGCGTGGAGGCCTCGGAGGCCTCGGGAGATGCCGGCATGTCCGCGCTCCTGGCTGGTTGCAAGGCGTTGGCCGAAATCATACTTTATTGACTCTGCGCTGCAGGATCAGACGCGAGGATACGCTGATCAGGAGGATGAAGACGATGGCGATGAAGGCGCCCGCCCAGGCCATTTGCTGCCAATTCTGATAAGGGCTCATCGCGAACTGGAATATCACCACCGGCAGATTGGCGATCGGCCGGCCGAGATTGGTGCTGTAGTATTGATTGTTCAGCGCCGTGAACAGCATCGGCGCCGTCTCGCCGCTGATGCGCGCCAGCGATATCAGAATGCCGGTGAGCATGCCGGCGCGCGCCGCTTTCCACGTGACCTTGGTGATCACCGTCCACATCGGCGCGCCGAGCGCGATCGCCGCTTCGCGCATCTCGCCACCGACCAGCTTCAGCATCTCGTCGGTGGTGCGTACGATGATCGGGATCATCAGGATCGACAGCGCCACGCTGCCGGCGATCGCCGAGAAATGCCCCGACGGATCGACGATGATCGCGTAGGTGAACAGACCGATTTCGATCGACGGCGCGCTCAACATGATGTCGTTGATGAAGCGCACCAGATCGGCGCTGCGGCTGCGGCCGCCGTATTCGGCGAGCCAGGTGCCCGCCATGATGCCGACCGGCACGCCGATCACGAGCGCGATGCCCATCAGGATCAGGCTGCCGACGAAGGCGTTGCGCAAGCCATAGCCGCCGTCGCCCGGGGCCGGCGTATCCTTGAGGAACAGATCCCAGTGCATCGCCGATATGCCGAGCTTGATCGTCGTCCAGAGGATCCAGGCGAGGAAAAACAGCCCGACGAAGGTCGCCGCGTACATCAGCGCCGAGGCGGCGATGTTCGTCGCCCGGCGTTTGGCGCGCAGGGAAATCATTTCGCGCCCTCGGCGCCGCGATTCAGGCTGCGCACCAGCAGAACGGCGAGCATTTGCACGATCAGCGTGATGACGATCAGGATGAGCCCCAAATAGATCAGCGACGACAAATACAGCCTGCTGGTCGCCTCGGTGAACTCATTGGCGATCACCGACGGGATCGAGGCGCCGGGCATCAGCAGGCTCGCGGACAGATTGTTGCTGTTGCCGATGACGAAGGTCACGGCCATGGTTTCGCCGAGCGCGCGGCCGAGGCCGAGGAAGACGCCGCCGGCGACCGCCGTGCGGGTGTACGGCAGGATGATGTGGCGCGCCACCTCCCAGGTGGTCGAACCCATCGCGTAGGCCGATTCCTTGAGCCTCGCCGGCGTCGCCATGAATACGTCGCGCATGATCGCCGTGATGTACGGCAGGACCATGATCGCGAGGACGATTCCCGCGGTGAGCATGCCGATGCCCATCGGCGGCCCCTGAAAGAGCGCGCCGATCCCGGGGATCCTGCCGATGTGATCGCTGATCCACGGTTCCATGTCGGCGAACACCGGCGCGAACACCAGCAGTCCCCACAGGCCGTAGACGATGCTCGGAATGGCGGCCAGCATTTCCACGGCCGCCGATACCGGCTGCCTGATCCATCCCGGCGCGAGCTCCGAGATGAACACGGCGACGCCGAAACTGACCGGCACCGCGAGCACCATGGCGATCGTCGAACTGACCAGGGTGCCGACGATGAACGGGAAGGCGCCGAAATGCTCCGCGACCGGATCCCATTCGCTGGATTTCAAGAAGCCGTAGACGCCGAAAGTCCTGATGGCCGGCCAGCTGTCGTAACCGATCGCCGCCACCACCGCGAGCAGCGCGACGCCGACCAGGATCGCCATGGCGACGGCCAGCTTATGAAACAGAAAATCCGCCGGCAGACTCAGTCGTCTGCCGGCGAACCTCGGTTCCTTGGCCGCGGGCTCGAACCTACGCCCGACCGCCGCCGCCGAACTGTTCATCAAGAGAATCTCTCGTCAGGGTAACCTTAAATCAGATGCCCAGATTCTTCTTCCAGTAGACCTTGATCGCGCTCACCGTGCTCGGCGGCAGCGGCCCGAAAGCGATCGATCTGGCGATGCTCTGGCCATGTTCGAAACCCCAGAGGAAGAACTTGGTCACCGACTCATTGACCGCTTTCGGCGCATTTTTACGCAGGATCTGCCAGGTACAGCCCGAAATCGGCCAAGAGCCGGCGCCGGGCTGGTCCGTCAGGATGACATAAAAATCCCGGGCCTTGGTGAAATCGACGTTGGCCGCGGCCGCTTGAAAGCCCGCCAGGCTCGGGCTCACGATCTTGCCGGCCGAGTTGCGCATGCGAGCATAGGCCATGTGGTTTTCGATGATGTACGCATACTCGACGTAGCCGACGGAGCCCTTGATGCGCTGCACATACGAGGCGACGCCCTCATTGCCCTTGCCGCCGACTCCCGTCGGCCAGGCCACCGAGGTATCGGCGCCGATCTTCTGCTTCCATTCCGGGCTGACTTTGGAGAGGTAATTGGCGAAAGTGAACGTCGTGCCCGAGCCGTCGGAGCGGTGCACCACCGTGATGTCCATGTCCGGCAGCTTGACGCGCGGGTTGAGCGCGGCGATCGCCGGGTCGTTCCATTTCTTGATCTTGCCCATGAAGATGTCGGCCGTCAGCGGTCCCGTGACCACGAGCTTCCCGGGCCCAATGCCGGGGACGTTATAGACCAGATCCTCGCCGGCGATCGCGGTCGGGAATTGGATCAATCCCTCCTTGGCGAGCTCCTCGGGAAGCAGGGGCTTGTCGCTCGCGCCGAACGCCACGGTGCCGGCCTTGATCTGCGAAATACCGCCGCCCGAACCGATCGACTGATAGTTGACTTGAACTCCCGCGACCTTCGTATAGGCCGCGGACCACTTGGCGACCAGCGGATAGACCCAGGTGCTGCCTGCGCCGGTCAGTTGTGCGGCGTAGACCCCCGTACAGAGCGTCGAGGCGACGGCCAACACGGCCAGCCGCGATTTTTTTGATGCAACCACGTTAACTCCTCTGGATGGATTCATTGAGAGCAGCGCGCCAAAGACCTGCGGATCGGCCGCGGCAGCCATTAGATGGGATTAGTGTGACAAAAGTATGACGGCGCGCTACTCGCCGCGCGCTACTCGCCGAGCAACAGCTCGAGCGTGCGGCGGTAAAGCCCGCGCAGGCGGTCGACGTCGGCGACGCGCACGCACTCGTTGACCTTGTGGATGGTCGCGTTGACGACGCCGAGTTCGATGACTTGCGCGCCGAGCGGCGCGATGAAGCGCCCGTCCGAAGTGCCGCCGCCGGTGGAGAGCTGCGCGCTGCGGCCCAATTGTTCCCGTACCGCGCGCGCCGCGGCGTCCGAGAGCACGCCGGGCGGCGTCAGGAACGGCTGCCCGGAAACGAACCAGGACAGTGAGTGTTCGACTTTGTGGCGCCGCAATATCTCTTCGACCGTCGCCTTGATGGAATCGACGGTCTGTTCGGTCGAAAAGCGCACGTTGAAGCGCGCCGTCAATTCGCCCGGAATCACGTTCGGCGCGCCGGTTCCGGCGGCGAGGTTCGAGACCTGGAACGTCGTCGGCTGAAAATGCGCATTGCCCTGATCCCAGCGGCGCGCCGCGAGTTCGGCCAATGCCGGCGCGAAGGCATGCACCGGGTTGTCGGCGGACTCGGGATAGGCGACGTGGCCCTGGACGCCGCGCACGGCCAGCCGGCCGCTCAAGCTGCCGCGCCGGCCGATCTTGATCGTGTCGCCGAGCTCGCGCTCGCTCGACGGCTCGCCGACCAAGCACCAATCGATCGCCTCGCCGCGCGACTTCAATACCTCGACGACCCGGCGAGTGCCGTCGATCGAAGGCCCTTCCTCGTCGCTCGTGATCAGAAAGGCGATGGTGCCGCGGTGCCGCGGTCGGGCGGCGACGAACTCCTCGCTCGCGGTGAGCATCGCGGCGAGTCCGCTTTTCATGTCGGCGGCGCCGCGGCCGTACAAGAAACCGTCCTCGACGACCGCCGCGAACGGATCGGTCCGCCAGTCTGCGCGCGGCCCGGTCGGCACGACGTCCGTGTGGCCGGCGAAGCAGAATAGCGGGCCGCCCGCGCCGCGCTTCGCCCAGAAATTCTCGACCGGCCCGAACGGCAGACGTTCGACTCGAAAGCCGCTCGCCTCGAGTCGCTCGATCAAGAGCGCCTGACAACCGCCGTCGGCGGGACTCACCGACGGCCGCTCGATCAGCGCCTTCGTCAACTCGAGCGTCGCCGACATCTCTAGAATCGCAGTATCGGCGTCCAGCGCCGGGTATTTGCCCAAACGCCGAAAGCGCCCAAGCCTGCGGCGCTGATCAGCACCCACGCCGGCATCGCCAGGCCGAGGAAACGCCAATCGATCTTCGCGCACTCGCCGGATCCGGCCAGCACCTTGACCAACACGTCTTTCAGCGGCAGCACTTGCAGCATGAAACGCAGCGATGCGCCGCAGGTCGGCGCGGCGTCCGGCGGCAGGCTCTGGATATACAGCTGGCGGACGGCGACGCCGCTGGTGGCGAGCGCCGTCAAGGCGAGCAGCGCCGCGTAGACGCGCCGGCCGCCGCGCCGCGGAGCGTGCGCCGCCGCGGCCAGGAAGACGGCGCCGGTCGCGAAGATGCCGACGCGCTGAAAGATGCACAAGGGGCAGGGATCGAGGTGCAGGACATACTGCGCGAAATACGCGTAGCAGAGCAAGCCGACGCAAACCAGGAAACCGAATGAGTTCGCGAGCCGCGAATTCATGAGCGGCTGCCTTGCGAGAGGTCGATTTGCCTGGCGACGTCCTCCAACGCGGTATGCCGGACGTCCTTGCCGTGTACCATGTAGATGACGTACTCGCAGATGTTCTTGGCGTGATCGCCGATGCGCTCCAGGGCGCGCACGATCCACATGATCTCGAGCGCGCGCCGGATCGAACGCGGGTCCTCCATCATGAACGTCATGCACTGCCGTTGGATCGCCTCGTATTCCTCGTCGACCATGCGGTCCTCCTGCGCGGTCTTCAGCGCCGCCTGAGAATCCATGCGCGCGAACGCATCGAGGGCGTCGTGCACCATCTGCGCGACCTGCCGGCCGAGGTGCTTGACCTCGCGGTATTTGTCGCTGGGCCGTTCCATGGTCGCGAGCCTGGAGGCGATGTAGCCGATCTTCTCGCCCTCGTCGCCGATGCGCTCGAGATCGGTGATCGTCTTGATGGTCGCGACGATCACCCGCAGATCGCCGGCCGCCGGCGCGCGCAGCGCCAGAATGCGGCTGCATTCCTCGTCGATGGCGACCTCCATGCCGTTGACCTTGTAATCGTCGGTCGCGACCGACTCGCCGAGACGGCTGTCGCCCTCGACCAGCGCGGTGATCGCCTTGTGCAGCTGCTGTTCGACGAAACCGCCCATTTGCAGCACCTGGCTGCGCACCTTCTCCAGGTCCTCGTTGAACCTTCTGGAGATGTGGTGGGTCAGGTCGGCGGTTTCCATGATCGATTACCTTGAGTGTGCTTGCGGCGGCGCGAACTGTCGCGGGGTTCCGGCGTCCGTTTACATCCGATTGCCGCCGCCGTCAACCAGCGGCTCGATATTTTCGGCCGCCGCGGCATGCGCGGCGGCGTGGCATATGCGCTGCGGCGGAAAATGGCAGACGAAAGCGCTGCCCTTGCCTTCCGTGCTCTGCACCTCCAGGCGGCCGCCGTGCCGCTGCAGCGCGTGCTTGACGATCGCGAGGCCGAGCCCCGAGCCTCCCAGGCCGCGCGAACGCCCCGCATCGACGCGGTAGAAGCGCTCCGTCAGGCGCGGAATATGCTCGGCCGGGATGCCGATGCCGCTGTCGACGACGGCAAAGTGCGCGCCGTCGTCGTCGACCCGCCAGCGCATCTGCACCTTGCCCGCGGCCGGCGTGTATTTCAGCGCGTTGACCAGCAAATTGGTGAACGCCGATTCGATTTCGTGCGGCGCGCCGTACAAACCGCCGGGCGAGTCGATCGCCAGCACGAGCTCGCGCGGCTCGTCGGCGCGCGCCAGGGCATCGCGCTGCAGCCTTTGCAGCATGCGCGCAACGTCGATCGGCTCGTGCGGCGCCTCGCCGTCCTCGGCCTCCAGGCGCGACAGCTCCAGCAGATCCGCGATCAGCGCGCTCATGCGCCGCGCCTGCGCGCGCATGTCGCGGATCGGGTCCGCCCATGCCCGGTCCACGGCGGAATCCTCGGCGAGCGTGTCCAGATAGCCCGCGATCACGGTAAGCGGCGAGCGCAGCTCGTGCGAGGCATTGGCGACGAAATCCTTGCGCATCGCCTCGAGCTGCATTTGCCGGGTCACGTCCCGGACCAGCAGCAGGGACTGGCCCGCGCCGTAAGGCACGAGCTGCAACGCCAAATAGGCCTCAGTCCGCGCCGGCGGGCGGATGACGAGCGGCGCCGAAAAGTCGTCGCCATGCAAATAGTGCACGAACTGCGGCGAGCGGATCAGGTGGTCGATGCGCAGTCCGATGTCGATCGGCCTCTTCAGGCCGAGGAGCTGCGCCGCCTGGCGATTGAACCAGACGATCTCGTGCTGACTGCTGAGAATGATCACGCCGTCCGGCAGCGCCGCCGTCGAGCGCCGCAGTTCGCGATACAGCTGGGCGAGGCGCTGTTTGTGGAACTGCTTGCGCCGGTACAGACGCACGACCAGCGCGACCACGTCGCCCCAAATCCCGCCGATCTCCGGCGGATCGATCTGCGAGCGCAGTCGCAGCCAGCGCTCGAGCAGGAACAGATTGCGCATCTGCCAGGCCAGGTAGAGGCCGACGACGGCCAATATCCACAGCCAAACGGGACCGACCGCCAAGCCGAGGGCCAGCCCCAGCGCGAGCATGCCCGCGAGCCTCGCGAGCGCAAAAGTCCACACCGCCGCCATTGGCTAAATTAATAGCACGCTTTTAGGCTTCTCGCGTCGAGAACCTGTAGCCGGCCCCGCGTACGGTCTGGACCAGCTCTTGCAGGCCGAAGGGCTCCAGGGCCTTGCGCAGCCTGCGAATATGCACGTCCACGGTGCGCTCCTCGACGTAGGTATTGCCGCCCCAGACCCTGTCGAGCAGCTGCGCGCGGGAGAATACGCGCTCCGGACGCGTCATGAAAAAGTGCAACAAGCGGTATTCGGTGGGGCCGAGGGCGATTTGCCGCTCGTCGGCGCTGACCCGGTGGCTCGCATCGTCGAGCTTCAAGCCGCCGGATTCGATGACATCGGCCGCACCGTTCGGCGCGGCGCGACGCAGCACCGCCTGGATGCGCGCCAGGAGTTCGCGCGGCGAGAACGGCTTGGTGATGTAGTCGTCGGCGCCGCCCTCGAGGCCGCTCACCTTGTCCTGCTCGTGCGCACGCGCGGTCAGGATGATCACCGGAATGTCCGCCGTGTCCTTGGCGTGCTTCAGCGAGCGGGTCAGCTCCAATCCGCTTTGATCGGGCAGCATCCAATCGACGATCAGCAGATTCGGCCGCCGGTCGACGAGGCGCGCGCGCGCCTCGCGGCAATCCTCGGCCTCGAGGACCTCGTAGCCCGCGCGCCGCAGGCCGAAGGCGATCATGTCGCGGATCGGCTTCTCGTCTTCGACCACGAGAATGCGCTTGACGGTCATGGGTCCTTAAGGGTCCGCGGCTGCTTGCGGCGCGCCATTACAGCGCCCGCGTATGACAGTTGCGTGACTGCGGCGGCTCATACGCCGCGCTCCGCTTCGGTCAGGGCCACCTTGTCGCGCAGGTACAGGGGCGTCAGCTCTGCGGCATCCAGCGACTCGCCGGCAGCCAGGCGGATCGCGCCGAGGCGCGCGAACGCCGCCGCCCGCGGCAGCGCCCGCGCGTCGGCGGGCTCGACCCCGACGCCGGCGATCGCCGCGAGCTGCGGGTAGGCGGCGAAGCCGCGGCCGACCCCGCGGTGGCGAACGCCTGGCGGCGGCCGCACCTGATCGACGGCGCCGACGCGCGGCGCGCTGGTCGCGCAAACGCCGCGCGCCGCGTCCGCGCGAAAGCAGGCCCAATAGACCTCGGCCATGCGCGCATCGAGACAGGCGAGCACCGGCTCGGCGCCGGCCGCCGCAAAGGCGAGGGCTTCGAGCGTCGACAGCGCGAGCACACGCCGCTTGGCGCCGAACGCGAGACCCTGGGCGACCGCGACGCCGATGCGCACGCCGGTGAACGCGCCCGGTCCGATGCCGACCGCAATGCCGTCGAGCAACGCCAAGCCGGTGCCGCCCTCGGCCAATACCTCGTCGATCATGGCGATGAGGCGCTCGGAATGGCCGGAGCCGAGCTCCGCGTACCTTTCGATGCATGCGCCGCCCTCGAGCAGCGCCGCGGAGCAGGCTTCCGTCGAGGCATCGAAGGCGAGGATACGCATCGCTCAACCGATCCCCGTCGCGGCCGCGAGCCGGCGATCGAGCTTCGCGAAACGCTCCGCGAGGAAGCGCGCGCCGGCCGCGGCATCGGCGATCAGCGGCGCGGGCGGCAGCGCGGCGAGGAACAGTCGCCCATAGGATTTCGTCGCGACCCGAGGATCGCCGATGACGATGACGCCGAAATCGTCGAAATCGCGGATCAAGCGCCCGACGCCTTGCTTCAATGCCAATACCGCCTGCGGCAATTGATATTCCATGAACGCGTTGCCGCCGCGTCGGCGGATGCCCTCCAAGCGGGCGGCGAGCAGCGGATCATCGGGCGACGCGAACGGCAGCTTGTCGATCGCGACGATCGACAGGGCCTGCCCTTTGACGTCGACGCCTTCCCAGAAACTGCCCGTGGCAAGCAGCACCGCGTTGCCCAACTGGCGGAATCGCGTCAGCAGGATTTCGCGCGGCGCCTGACCCTGCACCAACACCGGGAACGGCGGATCGGGAAAGCGCCGCCGCAGCGCGGCGACGCCCTCGGCGAGGCCGCGGTAGCTCGTATAGAGAAGGAATGCCCGGCCGCCGCCGGCTTCGAGCAGCGGTGCGCACGCCTCGATGAACGCCTCGCCGTAGGCGGGCGACTGCGGATCGGGCATCCTCGGCGGCAAAAAAATCCGCGCCTGATCACGGTAATCGAAGGGACTGTCGATATGCAGCGTGCGCGCCTCCGGCAAGCCGATGCGCGCGGCAAAATGCGAGAAGTCCCCGCCGATCGCGAGCGTCGCCGACGTGAACACCCACGCGCAGGGGCGCGCCTCGATGCATTCGCGCAGGCGCGCGGCGATTTCGAACGGCGTGAACTGCAGCACCAGGTCAAAGGCGCCCGCCTCGACCATGCGCACGCCGCTCTCATCGGAGGCGGCGCGAAGCGCGGCGAGCGCGCTCGCAGCCGCCCTGGCGCGGCGGGCGCAGTTCGCGGTGCCCGCGCCGGCGCCGAGTTCCTCGAGCCGCGTGCCGACGGCGCCGAGCGCCTCCTCGAGCGCCGCCATGCGCTCGAAGAACTCTTCCGGCAGCTCCGCCCATTGGCGCCGCGCGGCGCCGCCGCCGAGACTGCGGCGCATCGCATCGACGTGCGCGCCGAGCTCATCGAGCGCGGCCGCCAACAGCGGCGCCTGAACGCCCGCCGCCTGCATCTCGGCGGCCGCATCGCGGGCCAGAATCTGCGCCTGGCGCGCAGGCCAGGTGCGGCCGAAAAATTGCGCGGCGATATCCGGCACCTGGTGCGCCTCGTCGAGAACGATGGCATCGGCGCCGGGCAACAGATCGCCGTAGCCTTCGTCCTTGAGGGCGAGATCCGCGAGCAGCAGGTGGTGATTGACGATGACCACATCGGCCGCCTGCGCGGTCCGCCGCGCCTCCAGCACGTGGCAGCGCGCAAGCTGCGGGCACTCCTGGCCGAGGCAGTTGTCGCGCGTCGAGGTGATGCGCCCCCGCAGCGGCGACTGCTCGGGCAGATCGGCGAGCTCCGCTAAATCGCCGCTCTTGGTCGCCGCCGCCCAGCGCTCGACATGAGCCAAAATCCGCGCCGCGCCGCGCTCCTCGCCCAATAGGGAGCCCTGCTGGGTCGCAAGCTGCAATCGATGGCGGCAGAGGTAATTCGTGCGTCCCTTGAGCAGCGCGACGTTGACGGGCATGCCGAGCGCCTGCGCGAGCATCGGCAGATCGCGCCGGAACAGCTGATCCTGCAGCGTACGGGTACCGGTGGAAATGATCGCACTGCGTCCGGACAGCAGCACCGGCGCGAGGTACGCGAGGGTCTTGCCGGTGCCGGTACCGGCTTCGACGAGCAGCGCATCCTGCTGCGCAAGCGCGCGCGCCACCGCCTGCGCCATGGCCGCCTGTTCGGGGCGAAACGAGTAGCCCGGCAGGGCGCGCGCGAGCGGGCCGTCGGCGCCAAACAATTCGGCGAATTCGCTGTTCATGATGGGCCCGTAGCGTACGACGTAATGAACCGCGCGCACGCCATACTTTCAACGCAACATCGCCAAATATCGCGCATACGCGACCGAACCGGGCTGCAAGGGATCCTTCAAGACCCAGCGAATGTTCGTATAGTCCGCGGCGTCGGCCGGCCGCGGCTTGCCGTCGGCGCCGAGCACGGTCAACTGCGCCGGCGCATCGTAGCTCTGGCCGCCGTCGACCGAAAAACTCAACTCCGCGCCCGGGCCGACCGCGGAATTCGCAAGATACCGCAGGTGCCGCGGAATCGGGCTGCTGAAGGCGACCGCGGAGGCGACGGCCGTGCCGGCGTTGCGCACTTCCAGCGTATAGACGACCAGGTCGCCGGCAACCACCCGGTTGGCGGGCAAAAGGCGCAGCACCGGCCGGCCGTCGACCAACGATTGCTTTTCCACTTGGGCGCGGCTCGTGACCTTGATCGAGGGCGCGGCCGCCCCCGCATGGCTCTGTGCCCGCGCGGCGACCCCGGGCGGCGCCGGCGAGGCGATCGGGTGCATCCGGGAGACGATCGGCGCCGCCGCCGACGCCACCGCCGCACCCCCAAAGAGGCCCGCGAGCAATGCCGCGGCAGACGTTTTTCGCATCCTGTGGATATTTCCTAAGTCCATGATACAACGACATTTTAACCCTTGGCTGAACGCCCGTGCCAGAGATGCCGCGGCGCGCGGCCGCGGCGCGCCGCGGCGGCGGCCGTCCGGGGGTGGCGAGGGGCCAACCCATCTGTCATCCTTTGCCACCCGGCACACGCAAGCTTCACGGCACGGATTTCCATGGCGACGGCCCCAGAACAGCTCAGCGATCTTTCACTAGTGAGCCGCGAAGTCGCGAGTTGGGTTGCCGAGGTCGCCCGTCTGACGCGGCCGGACCGCATGGTATGGTGCGACGGCAGCAATGCCGAGTTTCAGCGCCTCGAACGGCAGATGCTGGCGGCGCGCGAACTGATCGCCCTGAATCCCGTGAGCCATCCGGGCTGTTTCCTGTATCGATCGGACCCCGCCGACGTCGCGCGGGTCGAGCATTTGACCTACGTGTGCACCGAGAGCCGCGACGATGCCGGCCCCAACAATCATTGGATGGCGCCGGCGCAAGCCCATCGGCAAATGGACGATCTGTTCCGCGACTGCATGCGCGGGCGCACTTTGTATGTCGTGCCTTATTGCATGGGACCGATCGATTCTCCGTATTCGCGCTGCGGCGTCGAAATCACCGACAGCGTCTACGTGGTTCTCAACATGCACTTGATGACGCGCACGGGACGCGCCGCGCTCGCGCGCATCAACCGCGACGGCACGTTCGTCAAGGGCCTGCACTCGACCGGCGACTTGAATCCGCAGCGCCGCTTCATCATGCATTTCCCCGAGGAAGCGTCCATCAAGAGCTTCGGCTCCGGTTACGGGGGCAACGCCCTGCTCGGCAAGAAGTGCCACGCCTTGCGCATCGCCAGCTGGCAGGCCCGCAGCGAGGGCTGGCTCGCCGAGCACATGCTGATCGTCGGCATCGAGAATCCGCAAGGCGAGACGCACTACATCGCCTGCGCCTTCCCCTCGGCCTGCGGCAAGACCAATTTGTCGATGCTGATACCGCCGGCGAGCTACCAGGGCTGGAAGGTCTGGACGATCGGCGATGATATCGCCTGGCTGCATCCGGGCAAGGACGGGCGCCTGTATGCGATCAACCCCGAGTCCGGCTATTTCGGCGTCGTGCCGGGCACCAACCCGAAAACCAACCGCAATGCCTATGAAACGATTCGCCACGACACCATTTTCACGAACGTCGCATTGACCGCCGATCAGCAGCCCTGGTGGGAGGGCCTGACCGAGGGCAAGCCGCTCCTCGACTGGCAGGGCCGAGCGTACGATCCGGCCAACGGGCCGGCCGCGCATCCGAATTCCCGCTTCACGGTCGCCGCGGCGCAAAATCCGAGCTACTCGCGCGCGGCGGATGCGCCCGGCGGCGTGCCGATCTCGGCGATCGTATTCGGCGGCCGCCGCCGCAGCTTGGCGCCGCTCGTCTACCAGGCGCGCGATTGGCCGCACGGCGTATTGCTCGGCGCCGGCGTCGCCTCGGAGACTACCGCCGCGGCGACCGGCGCCGTCGGCCTGGTACGCCGCGATCCGATGGCGATGAAGCCGTTCGCCGGCTATAACTTCGCCGATTATTGGGACCACTGGATCCGTGTCGGCGCCGAGCTGACGGCGCCGCCGAAGGTTTTCCACGTCAATTGGTTCCGCCAATCCGGCGCCGGCAAGTTCCTCTGGCCGGGCTTCGGCGAGAACCTGCGCGTTCTGCGCTGGATCATCGATCGTTGCAACGGCGCGGCGCAGGCGCGCGAAACCCCGATCGGCTACCTGCCGGCGCCCGCCGATCTCGATACCGCCGGTCTCGAGATCTCGCAGGCGGCCGTCGAGGAATTGCTGCGGGTGGATCCGGCCCTTTGGCATGCGGAGTTCACGGCGATCGGCGCCTACTTCGATGAATTCCGCGAGCGCCTGCCCGCGGCCTTGCGCGGCGAACTGACCCAGGCGCTGCGGCGCGTTGCGGCGGGCTGAGGCGCGCCGCGGCGGGCTGAGGCGCGCCGCGGCGGCGCTAATCTTCGCAGGTAAAGCGAATGACCTGCGAGGAATTGCTGTCCGGCGCCTTGCCGAGGCCGATGAGCCCTTCGCCGCGAATCTGCATCGAATCGCGGCGCACGAACGCCTCTTCGCCGTCCTTGCCGACGACGAACGTGCCGTTCGTGCTCTGATCGACCAGCATGAACTTGTTGCGGCTGATCTCGACGCGCGCATGCAGCCGCGAGATCAGGTTGCCCTTGACGACGAGGTCGTTCTCCTCGGCGCGGCCGATGCTGATGTTGGCGCGTCCGTCGTCGACGAATATTTCCTGCCCTTGATAGCGCAAACGCAGGCGCTGGCGCGTCGCCGCGCGCTCCCGCGAGGCGATCGCCGGCACCATGCTGGTGACGTCCTCGGGCTGCCAGAGGACCTCGAACAGCGCCACTTCGCTGCTGCGCCCCTTCAAGGTCGCGGTGTCGATCTGCCGCACCGATGCGCGCCAGTCGCTCGACAATTGCTCGACCATCGTCGAGGTCGTCATGATCTGCCCGGCCTTGGCTTGGCTCGTCATGCGATTCGCGGTGTGCACCGCCGACCCGAAGATGTCGCGATTCTCCATGACCACCGGCCCGAAATTGCAGCCGATGCGTATCGCCACCGTGTGTTCGTCGACCTTCAGCGACGGGTGCGCCGCGATCTGCTTTTGCATCTGCGCGGCGGCATTCAGCGCGTCGTCGGCCGTCGGGAAAGTCGCCATGACCTCATCGCCCATGGTCTTGATCACGGTTCCCTGGTTCTGCTCGGTGGCGGCGCGCATCACTTCGATGCAGACCCCGACCATGTCGCGCGCGCGCGCGTCGCCGAGCTGTTCGTAGAGCTTGGTGCTGCCGACGACGTCGGCAAAGAGGATCGCCACTTCAATTTCTTTTCCCATAGAGCCGAATAATTATACTTAACCTCGCCTCCGGCCGCTGTACGCGTTTGCCGACGCCGGGCGCCCGCCTCAAGCGGCCAGCCGTCGGTTCAGCAGCGGCAGCGCTGCATAGAGCGTTTCCGGCTCGGCGGTCGGCCGCGCGGCGATCTCGGCGAGAAACCGCCGCCAGGCGCGCGCTCCCTGCCTGCCGGCGATCAGCCCGTGCATGTGGCGCGTGATCGAATGCAGCCGCACGCCCGCGCGCGCGTGCCGCCGTGCATAGACGACGATGCGTTCGACGATCTGCTCCGGCTGCGGCGTGCGCCAGCTCGGATCGATGATCTGCCGCTCGAGCTCGGCGAGCAGTGCCGGCTGGTGATAGGCGGCGCGGCCGAGCATGATGCCGTCGAGACCCGCGCCAAGATGCGCCGCGGCCTCGGGTGCGCCCCTCAAGCCGCCGTTCAGGACCACGGCGAGGTGCGGCCGCGCGCGCTTCTGGCGGTGCACGTAGTGGTATTGCAGCGGCGGAATCTCGCGATTCTCCTTCGGCGACAGGCCGCTCAACCGGGCGGCGCGCGCATGCACGATCAGCGCATCGACGCCGGCCGCCGCCTGCGCAGCGGCGAACGCGTCGAAAAATTCGTAATCATCGCGCTCATCGATGCCGATGCGGCATTTCACCGTCACCGGGACCCGCACGGCGTCGCGCATGCGCGCGACGCACTCCGCCACCAACTGCGGTTCGGCCATCAGACAAGCGCCGAACGCGCCGCTCTTGACCCGCTCGCTCGGACAGCCGACGTTCAGATTGATCTCGGCGAAGCCGGCCGCCGCGCCGGCCGCCGCCGCCGCGGCGAGTTCCCGCGGGTCGCTGCCGCCGAGCTGCAGGGCGAGCGGTTGCTCGCCGGGATCGAACGCGAGCAGCCGCGCCGCATCGCCGCGCAATACCGCCGCCGCAACGATCATCTCGGTGTACAACAGGGCGTGCGGCGCGAACAGCCGATGAAAGAACCGACAATGCCGATCGGTCCAGTCCATCATCGGCGCGACGTTTAGGCGTCTGTCTAAGATACTCATTTGCTTCGAGATTTCTGCGCCGCTGCATTGACAGGTGCCGATGGCGATCCTTAGGATGATCCTCCTGCAGACCCCGCGAGGCAAGCCGAAATGACCGATACCGCGGCGCCGCCCGCCGGCGCGGCCGACCCCTGGGAAAATCCCCTCGGCACCGACGGCTTTGAATTCGTCGAGTACACGGCAGCGGATACCGCGGCCCTCGGCCGACTGTTCGAATCGATGGGCTTCAGCCGCATCGCACGCCACCGCTCCAAGGACGTGTCCTTGTATCGCCAGGGAGGAATCAACTTCATCGTCAACGCGGAACCGAACAGCCTCGCCCAGGAATTTGCGCGCCGCCACGGCCCGAGTGCGTGCGCGATGGCATTTCGCGTCCGCGACGCCGGCCGGGCGCTGCGCGAGGCGGTGGCGGCCGGCGCCAAGGAGGTCAAGGGCGCGATCGGGCCGATGGAGCTCAATATCCCGGCGATCGAGGGAATCGGCGGCAGTTTGATCTACCTCGTGGACAGCTCGGCCGGGCCGACGATCTACGATATCGACTTCCGAGCCGCAGCCGTCGACGCCGACGGGCGCGGCGCCGGCCTGCTGGAAATCGATCACCTGACGCACAATGTCGCGCAAGGCCGCATGGCCCATTATTGCGATTTCTACCGGCGTATTTTCAACTTCCGCGAACAACAATACTTCGACATCAGCGGCGAATACACCGGGCTGACCAGCAGGGCTCTGTCGGCGCCGTGCGGCAAGATCCGCATTCCGATCAATGAATCGAAGTTCGCGGCCGGCAGCGGCCAGGTCGACCAGATTCAGGAATTCATCGAGCAGTACCGCGGCGAAGGCATTCAGCATGTCGCCTTGCGCACCGACGACATCCTCGCCACCTGGGATGCGCTGCGCGCCAACGGCCTGCAGTTCATGAACCCGCCGCCCGACGCCTACTACGAGATGCTCGACGAGCGCCTCCCCGGCCATGGGCAGCGGCTCGCGGAGCTGCAGAAGCGCGGCATTTTGCTGGACGGCGGCGAGGGGCGGTTTTTGCTGCAAATCTTCACGCAGACGCTAATCGGCCCGATCTTCTTCGAGATCATCGAGCGGCGCGGCGATCGGGGATTCGGCCAGGGAAATTTCCGCGCCTTGTTCATCAGCATGGAACGCGACCAGCTGCGTCGCGGCGTCTTGCGGGCGCCGCCTTCGCGCCGGCCGGCGTGAGCGGCGGCGGCCGGCTTTATGCTCCTACGGCATAGGGAAATTCGCTGATCGAGCGCGGCTTCGCGATATGAAAACCTTGCGCGAAGCCGATCCCGAGGCGCGCGAGTTCCACCAACACCTCCTCCGATTCGACGCGCTCGGCGATCGTCTGTATGCCCATCGCCCTGCCGACCTGGCTGATCGCCTCGACCATGCTGCGATCGACCGGATCGCGGGTCACGTTCTCGATGAACTGCCCGTCGATCTTCAGATAATCCACCGGCAACGTCTTCAAGTACATGAACGAGGACAAGCCGCTGCCGAAATCGTCGAGCGCGAAATGACAGCCGCGCGCCTTCAACTCGCGCATGAAGTAGACCACGTTGCCGAGATTGGCGATCGCCGCGGTCTCCGTGATCTCGAAGCATATGGCGCCGGCGGCGAGGTTCGCTGCGCCGAGCTCGGCGATCAGATATTCCAGGAAGCGTTCGTCGTTCAGAGAATTGCCGGATAGATTCACCGCGATCGTGTACGGTTTGATGCCGGATGCGCTGCGATGCACGAGCCGCTCGAGCGCGGTCTTGACGACCCAGCGGTCGACCGAGGGCATGACGTTGTAGCGCTCGGCTGCGGGGATGAACTCCGCCGGCGCGATCAAGCCGCCGGATTCGTCGTGCAGCCGCAGCATCAGCTCGAAGTGTTCGCGATCGTGCACGGTCGTGCCGATCGGCACGATCGGCTGGAAATACAAATCGAAACGGCCCTGGTCGCAGGCCTGGGTCAGTTTCGACACCCAATGCATCTCGCGGTGGCGCTCGGGCACGTTGTCCGGCGTATACAGATGCAGTCGATTGCGGCCGAGATCCTTCGCCGAATAGCAGGCGACGTCCGCCGCGCTCATCACGTTCGCGACGGTCGGCGTCTCCTTGGTGATCTCGACGATGCCGATGCTGACGCCGACGCCGAGCACGCCGTCCTGCCAGATGAAGCGGTAGTCGCGGATCGCCTGGCGCAGCGACTCGGCGATGCGCATCGCCTGATCGAGCGAGCATTTCTGCAATAGGATGCCGAATTCGTCGCCGCCCAGCCGGGCAAGCGTGTCGCGGCCGCGCACCCGCGACTGCAGCACGCCGGTGATCTGCTTGAGCAGCTGATCGCCGGCGGGATGGCCGCAGGTGTCGTTGACCAACTTGAACTGGTCGAGGTCGAGATAGAGCAGCGCGTGGCGGCTGTCGGCATCCTGGCGCACGCTCTCGACCGCGGCGGCCAACCGATTCTCGAATTCGCGGCGATTGATCAATCCCGTCAGCGCGTCGTGGCTCGCTTGATAATAGAGCGCGCGATGCAGGCGCCGTTCCTTGCTGACGTCGTGGAACACCATCACCGCGCCGATCATGTTGCCGGCGCGGTCGCGAATCGGCGCCGCCGAGTCCTGGATCGCGATTTCCTTGCTGCGCCGGTTGACGAGCACGGTGTGTTCCGCGAGGCCGAGGACCCGGCCCTCGCGCAAGCAGCGCGTCACCGGGCATTCGCTGATCTCGCGGGTCGCCTCATCGACCACGGTGAGCACTTCGCTGATCAGCCGCGACTGCGCTTCGCGGCTCTCCCAGCCCGTCAGGCTCTCGGCGACCGGGTTCATGTAGTCGATGTGCCCCTGCGAATCGGTGGTGATGACCGCATCGCCGATCGATTGCAGCGTCACCTGCGCGCGTTCCTTGGCCTGGAACACCGCCGTCTCCGCCTTCTTGCGCTCGGTGATGTCGGCGATCGTACCTTCGAAGCCGCTGACGCGGCCCTGCGCGTCGCGCACCACCCGGCTGTTGTCGACGGCCACCAGCATGCCGCCGTCCTTGCGCCGCAGGACCAGTTCCTCGTCGCGCGCTTCGCCCGCGCTTTCCATGCGGCGCACGTAGGCTTCGCGGTCGCTCGGAAACCAGTAGAGCGACGTGACCGGCAGCGCGTAGATCTCCTCTTCCGTATCGAAGCCGAGCATCTGCACGAAGGCCGGATTGACCGCGAGAATGCGGCCGTCGCGCGTGGTTTGATAGACGCCCTCCATGACGCTCTCGAACAAACCGCGGAACTTCGCCTCGCTGCTGCGCAAGGCATCCTCGGCGCCGCGCCGCTCGATCGCAATGCCGGCGATCTGCGCCATGCGCAACATCAGTTCTTGGTCGCGCTCGCAGGGCGCGCCCGGTTGCCGCAGATAGATCGCGAAGGTGCCGATCACTAGCCCGTCGGAGGCGAGAATCGGCGCCGACCAGGCGGCTCGCAGGCCGGCCGCGTCCGCGGCATCGCGCCGGTATTCCCAGACCGGATCCGTGCCGACGTCGGCGATCACGACCGGCCGGGCGAGGTGCGCGGCCGCCGCACAGGAGCCGAAGCGCAAGCCGGCCGGCGCGCCGTCCATCGCCACGACGAACTCGCGCGGCAAACGCGATGCCACGCGGAAGCTGAGCGTCCGCCGCTCCTGATCGAGAAGATTGATCGCGCAAAAACTCGCCGGCATCACCCGCTCGATCACTTCCGAGATCGCTTCGAGCACCGCCTGCAGCGGCGCGTTGGCGGCGATTTTCTCGAACACCCGGCGCTCCCCGGCGGCGATCGCCTCGGCGCGCTTTCTCTCCGTGATGTCGGTGATGCTGGCGCGGATCAGGCGGCGATTCGAGCTCGGCAGCCGCACGAAACGCACCTCGCAGGGAATGTTCCGGCCGCCGGCGTCGCAGTGCGTCCATTCGAACACCGGCGCGCCGCCGGCGAGCGCCCCGTCGATGTAGCCGCGCTCGACGCCGAACGAGGGCGTGCCGTCCATCTGCACCGGCGGGCTTATCCGCCCGGGGCCGCTCGCCAACAGGACCTCGCGGTCCATCTTGAAGAAGCGGCAGGCGTTGTCGTTGACGTCCACGAAACGTCCAAGATCGACGTCGAAGACGACGATGACCTCCGGCGCGTGCTCGACCAGGGTCCGATAGCGCCCTTCGCTCTCGCGCATCAATTGTTCGGCGAGGTGCCGTTCCGTGATGTCGCGGATGCAGACGATGTAGCCGTCGCGGCGGTTCAGGTTCGCCTTGCTGACGGCAACTTCCACGGCGACGCGGGTGCCGTCCTTGGAAACGCCCCAGGCTTGATGCGCGGCCAAATCGACGTGCGTGTCGTCGATCTTGGTGGCCAGACGCTCGAGGAAATTTCGCGTCCCGTATTGCAGCAGATCCGGCAGCACGAAATCGAGTGTGCGGCCGAGAATCTCCGCCTGCGCATAGCCGAAGATCCGTTCGCCGGTCGGGTTGCAGCTTTCGATGTGGCCTTGTTCGTCGACCGTGACGATCGCGTCCTTGACGTTGTCGAGAATCGCCTGCAGATGCGACGCCGTTTGTTCGCGGATTTCGCGCGTCAGCGCCTGCGCCTCGTCCGACATGATCTGCATGGAGCGCACCACGCCGCGGCGCTCGGCATCGAGACGGTCGTAGTAAAAACTGACGCTCTTCAGCAAGGCGCTGAAATCGACGTCGCCGTTGCGGCGGCGGGCCTCGCTCAGCTGCCGTTCCAACAGCCGATTGAAGCTCTCCGCCGGCAAGGACAGTTCGCTGCGCACGGCGGTCGCGGAATCGCCTGACACGTCCCTTGTTCTCCCACGGCAATCGACGGCGGCACCTGCCGCCCGGTTAATGCGTAAATGTTAGGTGGATCCCGCAACGGCGACGTGATGGGCTTCTCGTTTCGCCCAATAATCGGTTAAATGCGGCCGCGCTCGCCGCCGTGGCGCCGGCCGGCGCCCCGAGGCCTCAGCCGGCCGCGTCCTGCTCGACCACCTCGCGCTCGGAACGCTTGCGCTCGACCAGGCGCAGATGGCGCTTGCGCAAACGGATCGAAGCCGGCGCGATCTCGATCAGTTCGTCGTCGTCGATGAATTCCATCGCCTGCTCGAGGCTGAAGCGGATCGGCGGCGTCAGCACGACGTTCTCATCCTTGCCGGCGGCCCGCATGTTGGTCAATTTCTTGCCTTTCAGCGGATTGACGACCAGATCGCTGTCGCGATTGTTGAGGCCGATGATCATGCCTTCGTACACCTCTTCGCCGGGGCCTATGCACAAGCGTCCCCGCTCCTGCAGGCTGAACAACGAGTACGCGAGCGCCGTGCCCTGGCCGTTGGCGATCAAGACGCCCTGCGGACGCTGACCGAGTTCGCGCTGCACCAGCGGCCCGTAGTGGTCAAAGACGTGATGCAGCAGGCCGGTGCCGCGGGTCATCGTGCGAAATTCCGTCTGAAAGCCGATCAGTCCGCGCGACGGCATCGTGTAATCCAGGCGCACGCGCCCGCGGCCGTCGGCCTGCATGTCCTTGAGTTCCGCGCCGCGGCTGCCGAGCGCCGACATGATGTCGCCTTGCGCATCGCTGTCGGCGTCCACCGTCACCTGCTCGTACGGCTCGTGCGGCCGGCCGTCGATCTGCTTGATGACGACGCGCGGCCGCGAGACCGCCAATTCATATCCCTCGCGGCGCATGTTCTCGAGGAGCACGCCGAGATGCAGTTCGCCGCGCCCGAACACGATGAATTTGTCCGGATCCGAGGTCGGCTCGACGCGCAGCGCCACGTTGTGGATCGCTTCGCGCTCCAGGCGCTCGCGAATCTGTCGGCTGGTCACGAATTTGCCTTCTCGGCCGAGGAACGGCGACGTGTTGACCTCGAAGGTCATGCTGATCGTCGGCTCATCGACGCTGAGGCTCGGCAGCGGCTCGACCTTGGCCGGATCGCAGAGCGTGTCCGAGACCTTCGGTTCGGCAATGCCGGCGAAGGCGACGATATCGCCCGCCGCCGCGCTCTCCACCTCGATGCGCGTCAAACCGTGAAAACCGAGAATCTGAGTGATGCGCTCGGCACGCTGTTTGCCGTCGCGGCCGACCACGGTGACCCCCATGCCGCGCCGCAAAGTGCCGCGCTTGATGCGGCCGATGCCGATCGCCCCGACATAGCTCGAATAGTCGAGCAAGGTCACCTGCAATTGCAGCGCGCCATCGGCGTCGACGTCCGGCGGCGGGCAATGCGCGACGATCGTTTTGAACAGCGGCTGCATGTCGCCCTCGCGAACCGTCGACTCCAGGCCCGCAAAGCCGCGCAGGGCGGAGGCGTACACGACCGGGAAATCGAGCTGCTCGTCGGTTGCGCCCAGACGATCGAACAAATCGAAGGTCTGGTCGAGAACCCAGCCGGGACGCGCTTCGTCGCGATCGATCTTGTTGATTACGACGATCGGCCGCAGGCCGTGCTTGAAGGCCTTTTGCGTCACGAATCGCGTTTGCGGCATCGGTCCGTCGACCGCGTCGACGAGCAGCAGCACGCTGTCGACCATCGCCAGCACCCGCTCGACCTCACCGCCGAAATCCGCGTGTCCCGGGGTGTCGACGATGTTGATGCGGTACTCGCCCCAGTTGATCGCCGTGTTCTTCGCCAGGATCGTGATGCCGCGCTCGCGCTCCAGCACATTCGAATCCATCACGCGGTCTTCCAGGTCCTTGCGCGCATCGAGCGTGCCGGATTGGCGCAACATCTGGTCGACGAGCGTGGTCTTGCCGTGATCGACGTGGGCGATGATGGCGATATTGCGAAGTTTCTGCGTCACGATGGGGCCCCGGGGAAACCGCCCATTGTAATCCGGAACACCGCTGGCCGCCGCGCTATTTGTGCGCCGGAGCGGCAGCGCCACCCGGGGCTTTTGCTACGGAGCTGCGCTCGCCGGGGCGCCCGGCGACGCGCCTGCGGCATCGCCCGGCGGGATGGCGGCGGCGCTTGCAGCGGCGTCCGGCGCCACCTTAGCGACGCCGCCGACGATGATCGGCACTGAAAACTTGCGCTGCTCGGCGATTGCGTCGTGCCGCAGGGTGACCGCTATGTCCAGTTGCAGCAGCCCGTCGGTCGCCGGCGTGACGCTGATCGTGCGCCGATAGGCCTTGTCCGGCGCGAGCGCCGCGAAGCTAAACGCTTGATCTTGCGCGCCGACCTTGAGGTTGGTCGAATCGGCAACCGCGACGGCGGCGGCATCGACGCCGATCTGCGGCAGGATCGCCAGTTCGATCGGCAGCGGCTGGCCGACCGCCGGACGCTCGGACAACTCGAATTTAAGGCGCACCGGCACCGTCGATGCGGTCTGACTCGCCGCTTCGACCATGCCCTTCGTCTGCTCGGCGAGCGTCGGTCCGGGCGGCGCGGACCGAGCTTTGGGCGCACGCGCGCCGCCGCTCGGGACAGGCGGCGCAGATTTGCCGTGGCAGCCGGCGAGCGCCAAGACGGCGCAAACGGCCGGGATCGCGAGCTTGGACATGCCGATATGATCACCAAATATTGCGCCGATCACAACTCGGGCCGCGCCGATCACGACTCGGGCCGCGCCGATCACAACTCGAGCGGCGGCTGCATGACGGCACCGAGTTGTTCTTGCAGCGCGCGGTAGTGCTCCTCCCAGTAGCGCGCCTCGGCAAACCAGGGGAACGCCTTGGGGAACGCCGGATCGTGCCAACGGCGCGCGAGCCACGCCGCGTAATGCATCATGCGCAGCGCGCGCAATGGCTCGATCAGCACCAGTTCGCGGCGGTCGAAGGCCATGAATTGCTCGTACCCGGCCAGCAGATCGGTCAATTGGCGGCGCATATCCTGCGTATCGCCGGCGAGCAGCATCCATAGATCCTGGATCGCGAGGCCCGACTGGCAGTCGTCCAAATCGACGAAATGCGGTCCGGCGTCCGTCCAGAGGATATTGCCGCGGTGACAATCGCCGTGGATGCGCGCAAACGACGCCCCGCCCCAGTCGCGGGCCGCGCCCTCCACCTGCTCGAGCAATTCCTCGGTCAAATCCGCATATTTGGGCGCAAGATATTCCGGTAGCCACGCGCCCGCGAGCAGAAAATCGCGCGATTTGCGCCCCAGATCCTCCGCGTTCAGCCGCGCCCGATGCTTGAAGGCGCCGGCCCGGCCGAGACGATGGATGCGTCCCAAAAATCGCCCCAGCCACTGCCGATCGTCGCTCGTGCCGAGTTCGGGCCAGCGGCCGCCGCGGCGGGGGAAAATCGCGTAGCGGAAGCCGTTGTGGACGTGCAGAGCCGTGCCGTCCCGGAGCAAGGGCGCGACCACCGGAATTTCCTGCGCGGCGAGCTCCAGCGCAAACGCATGCTCCTCGAGGATGGCCGCGTCGCTCCAGCGCCCCGGTCGATAGAATTTGACGACCAGCGGTTCGCCGGCATCGATACCGATCTGATAAACGCGATTCTCGTAGCTGTTGAGCGCGAGGATGCGCCCGTCGGAGCGGTAGCCGGCCGCTTCCAGGGCGTCGAGCACCGCCTCCGGCGACAACTGCGAATACGGCGTCTCGGATCTCATTTTCGGATTCTACAGGGTCGGCAGCGCCCCACCCGCGGCAATAGCTCGCTGCTAGAATGGCGATCATGCGTATGCCTCGTCCGAAGTCGTTGAGCGGCGTCATGCTGATGGGCTTCACGATCGTCGCCGCGCCGCTGTTGTTCGCGATCGTCAGTGCGGCGGTGCAAATGAATCGCCTGACGAACCACAGCCAGGAACTGGTCATCCACGGAGTGCAGGGAACGCGAAATAATCAACTGCTGTTCGAGGACCTCGGCGTGCTGGAGCGCACCGCGCGGCTCTATCAGATCATCGGCAGCGCCGACCTGCTCGATGCTTACGCCCGCGCCAACGAGCGGCTCACGGCCGCGGCCGGCGCGCTGCTGCGCTTGCCGATCGACGCCGAGTCGCGCAAGGACTTGCGCTCGCTGCAGAGTCAAGCGGGCCACTTGCTGGACGAACTGCGCAGCCTGCCGCCGAATTCGCCGCAAATGACGGAGCTGATCGGCGCCTTCCCGCACCTCTCGGATCTGGCCTCGCGCATCTCCAATCGAACTAATACCGAGATCGACCGTGAATTGACCGCACTGCAGCTCGCGGCCCGCAAGGCCAGGCAAAATCTCCTCTGGCAGAGCCTGTTGCTCGTGCCGATGACCCTCGCCGTGGTCGGCCTGTTCACGTTCCTGCTCGGCCGGCCGATCAGGGCGATCGACCGCGCAATCAGCGAACTCGGCCGCGGCGCATTCTCGCGGCCAATCGCGATTCACGGCCCCAAGGACCTCGAGCGTTTGGCCGAACAGCTCGAATGGCTACGCGCGCGCCTGCTCGATCTGGCGCAGGAGAAAAACCGCTTCCTGCGGCACATGTCGCACGAGTTGAAGACGCCGCTCGCCAACATTCGCGAGGGCACCGAGCTGTTGATGGACGGCGCCGTCGGCGAGCTGCAGAGCGGCCAGCGCGAAGTCACCGCCATCCTGCGTGAAAACGGCCTGAAGCTGCAGCGCTTGATCGAGAACCTGCTGTCGTTCAGCGCTTGGCAGGCGAAGAGCGGCAGTCTCGAGGTCTCCGAATTCAGGCTGCGGCCGCTCGTCAAGACGGTATTGGAGAACCAGCAGTTGACGCTGGTCGCGCAGCGCGTGCGCCTGGAGGTGCGGATCGAGGATCTGACGCCGCTCGCGGACCGCGCCAAGGTGCGCTTGATCCTGGACAATTTGCTGTCCAACGCGATCAAATTCACGCCGCGCGGCGGAACGATTTCCATCCAGGCGCACGCCGAGCGTCACCAATTGGTGCTCGAGGTCATCGACAGCGGCCCCGGAGTGCCCACCGAGGAGCGCGCGCGGATTTTCGAGGCGTTCTACCAGGGCAAGATTCCGCAGGGCGGCTACGTCAAGGGTACCGGCATCGGCTTGTCGGTCGTCACGGAATTCGTCAACGCCCACAACGGCGCGATCGAGATCCTCGACGCCGCAACCGGCGGCGCGCATTTCCGCGTGCGCCTGCCCATGCGCCAACCGAGCGCCGCCGCGGGTGCCAAGGCCCATGCGGCTTAGGCGGCTCGGTCCCGCCACCGGCACTCTCGCCGCCGGCGCGCTCGCCGCTTGCGGCCTCGGCGGCTGCACGTGGATTCAAGGCTTTACCGCGCAGAAACCCCCAGCCGCGGCGCCGCAGCCGCCGCGGGCCAAGACCAGCCCGATCGCGCCGGACCTGAAAATGATCAGCAGCCTCCCGCAGGGCGACCCGGCAAACCAGGCCGAGGTCTTCCAGGCGGCCAAGGACGCGGCGCAACTGACGCCGACGACCACCAACAAGCTGCGCTACGCGCTCGCGCTCGCCACCCCGGGCTACAGCGGCTCCGATCCCGTCGCCGCCGAGCGACAGCTATCGCAGATCCTCGCCAGGCCCGAGACTCTGTTGCCGGAGGAACGCATGCTCGCGATCGTCGAATTGAAGCAAGTCGAACAGCGCCTGATCCTACAAGCGGAGAACACGCGCCTGCAGCGCGAAGCCGCACGAAACGTCCATGATAAGCTCTCCGCCATCAACCGCCGCTTGACGGCGGAAATGGTCGAGAATGTGCGCTTGCGCAAGGCATTGGAGGATGCGCGCGCTAAACTTGAGGCCGTCTCGCACATCGAGCGCGCCATCAATGATCGGGGCGCGGGCGCATCGCCGCCGCGGTAAGCTATGTTCGGAGACACTGTATTGACCGCATATTCAAACGCCGCGACCACGCCATTGGGCCTCGGACTCGGGCCGCGCCCGCGCGACGGCTCCGCGCCGCAACGGCGTAAGCCGCGCATATTGGTCGTCGATGACGACCCGGGCTTGCTGCGGCTGCTGACGATTCGCCTGCGGGCGGAGAATTACGAAGTCGAAGCGGTCGAAAGCGCCGCCGCCGCGCTCTCCGCCTGCGTGCGGTTTCGCCCTGACCTCGTGATCACCGACCTGCGCATGGATCAGATGGACGGCATCGGGCTGCTCAAGGAGCTGCAGAGCCGCTGGCCGGGATTGCGCGTGATCATTCTGACGGCGCACGGCACGATCCCGGACGCCGTGCATGCGACGCAGAGCGGCGCCTTCGGATTCTTGACCAAACCGGTCGACAAGCAGGAACTGCTTGATCACGTGCAAAAAGCGCTGAAGGTATCCGGCTTTGCGCACGTGGATGAGAACTGGCGCGCCAATATCATCACCCGCAGCGCGGCGATGGAGGACAAACTCGCGCAGGCCAACATGGTCGCGGGCACCGATGCGCGCGTCCTGCTGAGCGGCGAAGGCGGCACCGGCAAGGACTTGCTGGCGCGCGCGATTCACGAGGCGAGTCCGCGGCGCAAGCAGCCGTTCATCGCCGTCAACTGCGCGGCGCTGCCCGAAGAGCAGCTGGAATCGGAGCTTTTCGGTTACGAGAAGGGCGCCTTCGCGGGCGCGGCCCGCGCCCACAAGGGCGCGTTCCTGGCGGCCGACGGAGGCACGCTGCTGCTCGACGATGTCGGCGATATGCCGATGCCCCTGCAGATCAAGGTATTGCGCGTACTGCAGGACAATCAGCTCATCCCCCTGGGCGGCGGCGAGGCCGTGGCGACGAACCTGCGCGTGATATCGGCGACCCGCGAGGATTTGCACCAGGCGATGCTGAGCGGGCGGTTCCGCGAAGATCTGTATTACCGCCTCAACGTCGTGCACATCGAAGTGCCGCCGCTCGCCAGGCGCCGCGAGGACATCCCGCTGCTGGTCGCGCATTTTCTCGAGCAATTGGCGAAGGAGAGCGGGCAACGCAGGATCTATGCGCCGGAGGCGCTGGAATTGCTGGCGACCGCGGAATGGCCGGGCAACGTCCGGCAGCTCGCCAATGTGGTGCGCCAGAACGTCGCGCTGTCGCACGGCGCGATCATCACCGCCGAAGCGGTTCAGCAGTCCTTGGGAGGCGGCAGCGCGCGCCTACCGTCGTTCGATGAGGCGCGCGATGAGTTCACGCGCAATTATCTGTCGCAGATATTGCAGATAACCGCCGGCAACGTCAGCCAGGCGGCGCGCTTGGCAAAGCGCAATCGCACCGATTTCTACAAGCTGTTGTCGCGCCATCAGCTGCTGCCGGACGATTTCAAGAAGTCTTGAGCGGACCGCGCCGCCGCCGGTGGCTACGAATAGAACGCGGCGATCGAGGCGACCACGTGCGCGAGCTGCGCCTGCTCCATTTCGGGGTATATCGGCAGCGCCAGAGTTTCGGCGGCGGCGAGCTCGGATTGCGGAAAATCACCGCGACGATAACCCAGGTATTCGAAGCAAGCCTGCAGATGCAGCGGCACCGGATAGTAGATTTCCGTGCCGATCGAGCGTTCCGCGAGAAAGCTCCGCAGTGCGTCCCGATTCGCGGCGCGCACAACGTACTGATTGAAAATGTGGCGATACCCCGGCGTCGCGCGCGGCGTGACTATCCGGCCGCCGGGCCCTGCGAGCCCGGCCTGCATAAACCCGGCATCGTAGGTAGCGGCATTGCGCGCCCGCCCACCGCTCCAGACGTCCAGATGCTTCAGCTTGACGCGCAGCACCGCGGCCTGCAGTTCATCGATGCGGAAATTGCCGCCGATGAACGCGTGGTAATACTTCGGCTTGCCGCCGTGCACGCGCAACACCCGCAGATGCAGGGCGAGCTGCGCATCGTTGGTCGTGCACAAGCCGGCGTCGCCGAAGGCGCCGAGATTCTTGGTCGGGAAGAACGAGAAGCAGCCTATGTCGCCGATCGACCCGGCACGCGCGCCACCCAGGTATTCGCTGCCGATCGCCTGTGCGGCATCCTCGATGACTTTCAGGCCGTAACGGCGCGCCAGCTCCATCAAGGGAGCCATGTCCGCGGATTGGCCATACAAATGCACCGGCAGCAGCGCGCGCACGTCGCCGCCGCTGACGCGGTTGCGCAAACGGCCGTCGCGCAAGACGCAATTGCGGTCGATGAACTCGCGCACCGCGCGCGGCGACAAATTGAAGGTGTCGGCGTCGATGTCGCAGAAAACCGGCCGCGCGCCCGCTCTGGCGATCGCGCCGGCAGTCGCGAAGAAGGTGAACGGGCTGGTGATGACCTCATCGCCCGCGCCAATTTCGAGCGCCATCAGTGCGATCAGCAACGCATCGGTACCCGAAGACACGCCGATCCCGGCCGCGGTCCCGCAGTAGCCGGCGAGCTCCGCTTCCAGGCCGCGGACGTGCTCTCCCAGAATGAACTGCTGGCTCGCGCAAACCTGGTCGATCAGGGGCATGATTTCGGCGCGAATTTGGGCGAATTGCGCCTTGAGATCGAGTAGCGGCACTTGAATCATCGCCCGCCAGCATATCATTTTAGTGTGCGCTGCTTCACGGTCGCAGCCCTGTACGGGACATGCCGCATCGGTGCGTTTGTTCGAACAGTTCACGTCCAGCGCGTTATAGTTCATTGATAATGACGCCGATTATGTCGCCTCGCGCCGCGACGCGTAGAGCGCTGCGGCGAATCGCCGCGTCTTACGGATAGGAAATGGCTCAACCGGTCTTGGTAAAGCAGACTTTTTTGATCGCGCTGCTGACTGCCGTGCAGGTGGTCATGCCCGCCGTCGTCGCGATCGCCTGCCTGTACGCGACCATAGTGCTCTCCGGCGACCTCTTCGACCCGTCGTCGGCCGCGGTCGCGATCGTCTTTTGCCTGATGCTGATTCAGCCGCCGCGCGAGGTCGGCACGCAACTGACGTCGCAGCGCACGGTGGCGGTCGCCGACGTGCTGTTCAGGTGGCTGTTGCTGCTCGCCGCGATGCTCGCCACGGGCTACCTCACCCATTCGCTGAACGCATACCCGCACCGCGTCTTCATTACCTGGGCGGCGGTCACGCCGCTCGCCTTGATCGTCGCGACCATCCTCATGCAGGCGCTCATGCGCAAATTCCTGATGAGCGCCTTCGATAACCGCACCGCCATTTTTGCCGGCTACAACAGCAGCAGCCTCGAGCTTGCCAGGCGCCTGCGGGCCAACCCCGGGATGCGCATCCAGGTCGCCGGATTCTTCGACGACCGCAGCGCCGATCGGCTCGGCATGGCGGCCGATGCTGCGTTGATCGGCTCCCTGGGCGACATTGCCCACTACGTCAACGACCACGGCACCGACGTCATATTCGTCGCATTGCCGATCCGCCACATACAACGCGTCATGAACTTGCTCGACGATCTGCGCGACACCACGGCATCGATTTACTACGTTCCGGATATCTTCGTCTTCGACCTGATCCAAGCGCGTTCCGGCGAAGTGCACGGCATCCCGGTCGTCGCGATGTGCGAAACGCCGTTCTACGGCTACCGCGGCGTGACCAAACGGCTCGTGGACATCCTGCTTTCCGCCTGCATCTTGCTGTTGACGGTGCCGCTGTTCGCGCTGATCGCCGTGCTGGTCAAGGTCACGACTCGCGGGCCGGTCGTCTTCAAGCAACGCCGTTACGGCCTGGACGGCCGCGAGATCGCCGTCTACAAATTCAGAACAATGCGCGTGACCGAAGACGGCGAGCAAATATTCCAGGCGTCGCGCGCCGACCGGCGCATCACGCCGATCGGGCGCCTGCTGCGGCGCTATTCCCTGGATGAGATTCCTCAGCTAATCAACGTCTTGCAGGGTCGCATGAGTCTCGTCGGCCCGCGCCCGCACGCAGTGGCTCACAACGAGCAGTACCGCAAGCTGATCAAAGGCTACATGGTGCGGCACAAGGTGCTGCCCGGCATCACCGGCCTCGCCCAGGTCAACGGCTGCCGCGGCGAGACCTCGCAGCTCGCGGACATGGAAGCGCGCGTCAACTACGACCTGGAGTACCTGCGTCACTGGTCGCTGTTGCTCGACATCAAGATCATTCTGCTTACCGTGATCAAAGTATTCCGCGACGACAAAGCGTACTGAAACGATGAAGAGAGAAACGATTGCGATTCACGGCGGCTTCGACTGCGACCCGGCGACCAAGGCGGTGGCGGTGCCCATTTATCAAACGGTCGCCTATTCCTTCGACAGCGCGGAACACGGCGCGGCGCTGTTCAACCTCGAGCTCGAAGGCTACCGCTACACGCGCATCAGCAATCCGACGACCGACGTTCTCGAGGATCGAGTCGCCCAGCTCGAAGGCGGGGTCGGCGCGCTCAGCGTCAGTTCCGGACAGACCGCACTCTACTACGCGGCGCTGAACGTCGCCGAGATGGGGCGAAACATCGTCTCCGTGCCGCAGCTCTACGGCACCACCCACACCTTGTTCGCACACCTGTTGCCGAAGCTCGGCGTGCAGGTGCGATTCGCGGATTCCGACCGGGCCGCGGATCTCGAGCGCCTCATCGACGCCGATACGCGCGCGGTTTTCTGCGAAACGGTCGGCAACCCGGCGGGCAACGTCTGCGACCTGGAGGCATTCGCCGCGGTCGCGCATCGCCACGGCGTTCCCCTGATCGTCGACAACACCGTGGCGACGCCGCTGCTGGTGCGGCCGATCGAATATGGCGCGGACGTCGTCCTGCATTCGCTGACCAAGTTTCTCGGCGGCCACGGTACGACGCTCGGCGGCATCATCGTCGACGGCGGCACTTTCCCCTGGACTCGGCACGCGGCGCGCTACCCGATGTTCACGCAGCCGGACGAGTCGTACCATGGCCTGGTCTATTGCGAACATTATGGCGCCGCCGCATTCATCGGCCGCTGCCGCAACGTCTACCAAAGAGCGGTCGGCGCGGTGCTCGCGCCGCTGAACGCCTTCCTGCTGCTGCAGGGAATCGAGACGATCGCGGTGCGCCTCGACCGGCACATCGACAACGCGCGCCGGGTCGCCGATTATCTGCGCGCCGATTCGCGCGTCGAGTCGGTGAACTACGCGGGCTTCGCCGACAGCCCGTACCATCATCTGGTGCAGAAATATCTCGGCGGCCGCGCCTGCTCGTTGATGACCTTCGAGGTCCGCGGCGGCCTGCCCGCCGGCGTGCGGTTCTACGACGCCCTCAAGCTCTTCAAACGCCTCGTCAACCTCGGCGACGCAAAATCGCTCGCTTGCCATCCGGCCTCGACGACGCATCGGCAGATGTCTGCGACGCAGCAGCTCGCGGCGGGCGTCGGCCCCGGCACGATCCGCATCAGCGTCGGCATAGAGCACATCGACGACATCATCGAGGATCTGGATCTGGCGCTCGCCGCGGCCGCGGCCGGCTGACGGCGGGCGCGTGGCTGAAGAGTCCATTGCCGGCAGCGTCGCCGCGCTGTTTCCGCCGCCCGAGGAGCGCCGCCGCATCGAGGACGGTTTGAGCGCGGATTTGCTGAGCGCGCTGGCGCGCGCGCAGGCGGGCGCCGTCACGCCGACGATCGATATGGACGCCTTGCGCCGGGAACTGCAATCGTACGATTTTGAACGGCCGCGGCCGCTCGATGAGATTTTGCGCTGGACTCTGCTGCGCATGGAGCACGGCATCGTGCAGTTCGCCAACCCGCGTTATTTCGGGCTTTTCAATCCGGGCGCGAATTTTCCCTCGCAATGCGCGGACCGCATCGTCAACCTGTTCAATCCGCAGCTCGCAAGCTCGGCATCCTCGCCGCTACCGGTGGAGCTCGAGGCGCACGTGATACGCGCCGTGGCACGCCGCGCCGGACTCGCCGAGGGCGCCGGCGGTCATTTCGCGACCGGCGGTTCGGAGGCTAATTACACGGCGCTGCTGGCGGCGTTGACCGCCGCCCATCCCGGCTTCGCGGCCGAGGGGGCGCGCGCCTTCTCCGGGCCGCCCGCGTTCTACACATCGCGCGATTGCCACGTCGCCTGGCTGAAGATCGCGCACCAGGCCGGCATCGGCCGCTCGGCCTTGCGCTTGATCGACACGGACGGCCGTGGCCGGCTCGACCCCGCGGCGCTGCGCCTGGCGATCGCGGCCGACCGCGCCCGCGGCTTGGTGCCCGTCATGGTCGTTGCGACCGCCGGCACGACCGGCGCCGGCATGATCGATCCGCTGGCCGAATGCGCCGAGATCGCGGCGGCGGGGCGGCTCTGGTACCACGTCGACGCGGCCTGGGGCGGCGCCGCGCTCGCCTCCTCGCGCCTGCGGCCCTTGCTCGCGGGAATCGAACGCGCCGATTCGATCACGATCGATGCCCACAAGTGGTTCGCAACGACGATGGGCTGCGCGATGTTCATCACCGGCCGCAGCGCCGTGTTGTCGGAAACGTTTCGCTGCTCGACGCGCTTCATGCCCTCGAGCGTCGCCTCGCTCGACCCCTACCTCAACAGCCTGCAGTGGTCGCGGCGCTTCCTCGGCCTACGCCTGTTTCTCACCCTCGGCGTCGCCGGCTGGGCCGGCCTCGGCGCACATGTCGAGCGCGGCGTCCAGGTCGTCGAACGGGTCAAAGAGCGGCTCACGGCTCGCGGCTGGTCGGTCGCGAACGATTCCGCGCTCGCTGTCCTGAATGTGGTGCCGCCGGCCGACCTCGGCGAGGTCGGCGCGCTCGTACGCCGTGTCGTCGGCTCGGGCCGCGCCTGGGTTGCACCGGCGCTCTTCGAGGGCCGCGAAACGGTGCGCATCTGTGCGACCAACGGCGAAACCTCGCCCGCGGACGTCGATGCGCTGGTCGCCGCGCTCTGCGAGCGCGACTGACGGCGGCTTAAGCGGCCGCGCCCCGCTCGAGCGTGCGCGCGACCAAGGTTTCGATGGCCTCGACGGAATGAAAATTCTCCGGCGTGATGTCGTCCGGCGCAATGGCAATGCCGAACGCCAGTTCCACCGCGAGCATCAGGTTCACCATCTTCAGCGAGCCGACGCCGAGTTCGCTCAACTGCTGTTGCACCGGAAAGGGTTCGGGCACGCGGGCGGACGGTCCGAGAAGCTCCGTGATGAGCCCGACCAGTCGCTCGCGCACTCCTTCCAACTGCTGAACCACCCGCACGCCTCCCCGTTGCAAACGCCGCGGATGATACCGCGGCGCGCCGATGCGCAAATTGCGACAGAATCGCATTGTTGAATTCGACCCCGGCGATCATAATCGCCCCGACCCGTTGGTGCATATCAATTGACTTGGCGGAGCCTTAAAGTAATGGAAGCACAGCGCACTGCAGCCGGATCAGCGCGGGTCGCCGACGGCGGCTCCCTCGACCTGCGCAGCAGAGCGCGCGCGGCATTCGCGGTCGCAGAGGTCCACGCGGCCGCGGTCGACGCGCAAGCACGTTTTCCCACCGAGGCATTTGCGGAAATTCGCAAGAATCGCCTGCTCGGTGTCATGGTGCCGGAAGCGCTGGGCGGGGAAGGCGCGAGCATCGCCGAGATCGTCGATGTCTGCTACCTGATCGGCCAGGCTTGCGGCTCCGCCGGACTGATCTACGCGATGCACCAGATCAAGATGGCCTGCATCGTGCGGCATCTGCATGGCAATTCCGCGCTCGAGCGCATATTGCAGCGCGTTGTCGCCGAACAGCTGCTGCTTGCCTCCTCGACGACGGAAGGCCAGGGCGGCGGCAACGTGCGCTCGAGCGAGGCGGCGATCGTGCGCGAAGGGGATCATGTGACGCTCGCCCGCGAGGCGACCGTGATCTCCTACGGCATACAAGCGGACGGCCTGGTGACGACGGCGCGCCGCGCCGCGGACGCGCCGAGCGGCGATCAAGTGCTGTTGGTGCTGTTGAAGAGCGACTACACGCTGCAGCGGCTGCAGAGCTGGGACACTCTCGGCATGCGCGGCACGTGCAGCGAGGGGTTCACGCTGCGCGCCCGCGCGCGCGCCGAGCAGCTGATTGCGGAGCCGTACGAGAAAATACACGCGCAAACGATGGTGCCGTGCGCGCATTTGATGTGGGGCGCGGTGTGGATGGGCATCGCCGCCGCGGCAATGGGCAAGGCACAGGCGTTCATCCGCAACGCCGTGCGCCAGTCGAGCGGCCGGATGCCGCCCGGGGCCGCGCAATACACGCAAGCCTTGTCCTCGCTGCACACGCTGCGCAGCGTACTGGCCTCTGCCTTGCAGGCCTACGAGGCCGCCATGGCCGATGACAGGATTCTTGCCGGACTCGAATTTCAATCGATGATCACGCTCGCCAAAGTCCAGGCCTCGGAACTCGCGACCGCGACCGTGCTCGGTGCGATGCGCGCCTGCGGCCTGTCCGGCTACCGCAACGACAGCGACTTCACGATAGGCCGGCATCTGCGCGACGTGCTCTCCGGGCTGCTGATGATCAACAACGAGCGCATCCTTGCAAATCTCGTCACGCCGTCGCTGCTGACGCCTCTGCCGTCCACCGTCGGCGATTGAACCCCGCTTGAACAGCGAATCCAAGAAACCGCCCGGCGCCGCCGCCGGCACGCCCGCCGATCCGCTGGCGGCTCTCGGCGCGGCGCTGTTTCACTCCTTGGGGGTCGCGGGCGTCTATGCGCGCAGCGCCGTATACACGGCGGTCTTCGAGAAGCTGACAGCGTACATCTCGCGGCAGCGCGATGCCGCCGCCGAAATCATGCGCTTTCCCCCGGTCATGAGCCGTTCGCAGCTCGAACGCTCCGGTTACTTGAAGAGCTTTCCGAATCTACTCGGCTGTGTGTGCGCTCTGCACGGCTCCGAGGCCGCGATACGGACGGCGGCCGAGCGCCACGAAAGCGGTGGCGATTGGACGGCCGGTTTAAGCCCCTCGGATCTGGTATTGACGCCGGCGGCCTGCTACCCGGTCTATCCGCTCGTTGCCGCGCGCGGTCCGGTGCCGGACGGCGGCCTGGAATTCGATATCGAAGCCGACTGTTTCAGGCACGAACCGTCGGCGCATTTGGACCGGCTGCAATCGTTTCGCATGCGCGAGTTCGTGAAAATCGGCGCGGCCGAAGGCGTCGTCGAATTCCGCGAGCGCTGGCTGGCACGCGCGCCGCAGCTCGCAGCGGAACTTTCGCTGCCTTTTTCGATCGACGTCGCCAACGATCCGTTCTTCGGCCGCGTCGGCAAGGTCATGGCGGTCAGTCAACGCCAGCAGGCGCTGAAGTTCGAATTGCTGATCCCCTACCATCCGGGGGCGGCACCGACGGCCTGCATGAGCTTCAATTATCATCGAGAACATTTCGGCAATGCCTGGGGCATCCGCGACCAGCGCGGCGCGCTCGCACATACGGGCTGCGTCGCGTTCGGCGTCGACCGGCTCGCGGTGGCGCTGTTCGCCGTGCACGGCGTGCAAGTCGAGCGCTGGCCGGCGGCGACGCGCAAGGCCCTGTCGATCTAAACTCGGATCGGACGCCGCATGCCGCCGCTCGATTCGCGAGTAAAACGATTCCTGGACACGCTCGCCGCCGGCAATGCGCAGAGCGGGCCCGAGACGAGCGTCGCCGAGCGCCGCGCGGCGCTCGCCGAGCTTCTAAAGCTGTCGGGCGCCGAGATCGCGGCGACCGTAGAAGAGCGCACGATCCCGGCGGCTCACGCCGCGCTCGGCGTGCGCATCGTCACCCCCGCGGGCGCGGCCGACGCGCTGCTGCCCGGGCTCATTTATTTTCACGGCGGCGGCCTCGTCGCCGGCAGCGTCGCGACGCACGAGTGGATCGCGCGCGCGCTCGCGCAAGCGGGGCGCTGCCGGATCGTCAGCGTCGACTACCGGCTGGCGCCGGAACAGCGCTTTCCGGCCGCGATCGACGACGCCCTGGCCGCGGCGCGTCACATCGGCGCGCACGCCCTGGACTTCGGCATCGACGAGTCGCGCCTCGGCGTTTGCGGCGATTCCGCGGGCGGTACGCTCGCCGCCGCCGTCTGCCACGGCATCGCGCAACACGGCGGACCGCGGCTCGCGCTGCAGGTATTGATCTGCCCGATCCTCGATCATAGCCGCGGCAGTGAATCGCGTCGGCTGTATGCCGCCGGCTATCTGCTGGATCGCGCCACTCTGCAGCACGATCTGCTGCATTATCTGCCGCCCGGCACCGACCTTGCGGATCCGCGCGTCTCGCCGCTGTGCGCCGCGCAGCTTCGCGGCGTGCCGCCGACCATCGTGCACACCGCCGAGTTCGATCCGCTGCGCGACGAAGGCCGACGGTATTTCGAGCGTTTGACTCACGTCGGCGCGGCGGTATCGTACACTTGCCATCCGGGCATGATTCATCTGTTCTATGGATTGGGAGCCGTGATTCCTTATGCACGCACCGCCTTCGATCGCATCGGCACGGATATTCGCGCGATCTGGCGTTGATGTTCGCCCTGCCGCGCAGGCGAAGGGCGCCGCTTGAGCGCGCGCCTCATCCGCCAACTGCACGCGGCGCGCATCGCCGGCGATCTCGGCGCCATGTGCCGACTGTTCGCTGCGAGCGGCCAATTCGAAATCCGCGGCGCGAGCGCCGACAAGCCGATCGCGATCACGGCGACCACGCTCGCCGAGTTCCGGCCGTGGCTCGCGATGATGGTCAAGGTCTTCAGGCTCAGCGATTACGCGTTGACGTCCCTGATCGTGCAGGAGCCGCGCGCGGCCGCGCGCTGGCGTGCCGACATTTACTCCAAGGTGACCGGCGTCACCGTCGCGACGGAACTCGTCGACCTCATCG
Source organism: Steroidobacteraceae bacterium (assembly GCA_035531435.1). GTDB lineage: Bacteria > Pseudomonadota > Gammaproteobacteria > Steroidobacterales > Steroidobacteraceae > Bog-1198. The sequence goes on from DATKSW010000011.1 coordinate 82,778, forward strand.
AGGTACAGGACGACTCGATCGTCAATTACAGTGAATTTTTCGTGCCGCGCTGAGCGCCGCGGTTCCGGCGATGGCCGTCGACCGATCCAAGGTCTCCTGATCCAGAAAGACGGCTACCCGAACGGATACATCGACCATCATTCACACAGTGGATCGCGGCAGTGGCCGTGACCCGAGGCATTTGGACGACACAGCAAAGTCTCCGAGCGGTTTGCGGGGAGCTTCAGAGGTTACCACGCAAGCTATTCGTCTAGATCGCCGTCAATTGAATGAGTTTGATCCTCCTTGGCGTCTCGGCCAGCATCTTTGGAATCACTGATTCCTTTTGCGACCCCTACATTTCGCCGCCGCAACCGCAACCAGTTCTCGCGCGCCTGGCGCCGCATTTCCTCGAGCGACACCGGCTTCAACCGCACATAATCTGTCTCAGATTGCCCCATTGCGAGGTCCGGCTCTGAAATTTTGTCTTGGGGATTGCCGCCGTCGTTTTCCAGATTATTTGTGACGGATGATTCATTCAGAGCAAAAGCCTTCTCGACGGTACTCGCGAATGCTTCCGCCCGCACTACAGTGTCGGCTGCGGTTCTTGCATCGAGTGGCGTTCCCGTATAATCCGCGATCAAACGGAGAGATTCAGCGCGACCAAGCGCGGCAAACAATTTCTGGTCGATGCGACCTGACAGTACCGCGTGCTTCGAAAATAGCCCAATAAGGCCGCTATGGGTTCGGGGCAACTCGTCCTCTCGGACGCCGGCACTCAACAATGCGGCGCGCGCGATATCGAACATCGCATAATAGGATCTGTTGACCGAACCGTCGGGATCGCGGTCCTGCAGTTCGCGCGCAGTGGCCAATGCGCGCTCGGCTTTGAATCTAAGGTCCCGAGCCAGAGGAGAGAGCGTCAAAGGACGATCCCGTCGCGTGCAACATTCCGCAGGAAACCTGGCCTTGGGAAGCGCTCAGGGTTCAACCAATGGCTTAACGAGATGGGCACTGGTTGAACTAGGATGCCACGCTCGAGAAAGACGTCGTAAGCCAACTCCGCCAGGCTGCCGACGAGCTGCCAATCGCCCGCGCCTTCAGCCAGTATCAGCGCAAGATCCGCATCGCTATCAGGTCTGTCCTCGCCTCGCGCGCGCGAGCCATATAGAATGGCACACTCCAGCCGCAGATCAGTCGGAAGGCGGGCGAGGAACGTGCGCACAGCGCTCTCTGTGTCTGGATCCAAGAACTTCATGGTTGGTATTTTGGGCGCAACGCCACCGCCAGGCAAACGCCCAGGAAGTGGCGTCCCCACGGGGATTCGAACCCCGGTTCTCACCGTGAAAGGGTGGTGTCCTAGGCCTCTAGACGATGGGGACTTCAGGCCGAAATCTAAGGTTCCGAGAAGCAAGCCGCAGTGTCGTGAATCTGGTGGAGCCAGGCGGGATCGAACCGCCGACCTCTTGCATGCCATGCAAGCGCTCTCCCAGCTGAGCTATGGCCCCAATGGAGGCGCGGCAACTTACCTGACGGGGCCGGTTTCGTCAAGGAAATGAACGAGCTACGCGCCGTCGAAAGTCCGCCGCGGCAGCGCGCTCGGCGGCGCTCTATGGGGCCGATTGCCACGCGGCCGCGGCGCGCGCCACTCGCGCGAGCGTCTCGTCCTTGCCCAATATCGCGAGCGTCAGATCGATCGGCGGCGACACCGGGCCGCCGCAGACCGCGAGGCGCAAGGGCTGAGCCAGCTTGCCGAGCGCGACGCCGCCCGCGGCGGCGACTGCGCCGATCAAACCGTGAATCGCCGCGGCACTCCAATCGTCCAGCCCTCTGAACCCGCGCAGAGCCTGCGCGATCAAGCTCACGGTCTGCGCCGTGACGTGTTTGCGCACGGCCTTGTCGTCATAAGCCTGCGGCGCCCGATAAAAAAACACGCTGCTCTGCGCCATCTCCCTGAGCGTCTTCGCCCGCTCGCGTTGCGCCACAACGATCCGGCCGAGCTTTTGATCGTCGTCGGCGTCGATCCCCGCCTGCGCGAGTTGCCGGCGCAGCGGCTCGAGCAGGCGGTCCGGCGGCGCCCGCATCATGTGCTGCTGATTCAGCCAGCCGAGTTTTTCGGCATCGAACGCCGACGCGGACTTGTTGACGTCGGCGATGTCGAACAAGCGCACCATCTCGTCCATCGAAAATATCTCCTGGTCGCCGTGCGACCATCCGAGTCGCGCCAGGTAATTCAGCAAAGCCTCCGGCAGGTAGCCTTCGTCGCGGTATTGCAGAACGCTGACCGCGCCGTGGCGCTTGGAGAGCTTGGCGCCGTCGGCGCCGAGAATCATCGGCAGGTGGGCGTACACCGGCGGTCTGCGCCCGAGCGCGAGCAGCATGTTCTGCTGCCGGGGCGTATTCGGCAAATGATCGTCGCCGCGGATGACATGCGTGATGTTCATGTCCATGTCGTCGACGACCACGCAAAAATTATACGTGGGCGTACCGTCCGCGCGCGCAATGATCAAATCGTCGAGTTCGGAATTCTGAAAGACCACACGCCCGTGCACCGCGTCCTCGACGACCGCAGCGCCGGTCAGCGGATTCTTGAAGCGAATGACCGGATCGACGCCGGAGCGTGCGTCGGTACGCTCGCGCCAGCGCCCGTCGTAGCGCGGTTTCTCGCCGCGGGCAACCTGCGCCGCACGCAGCGCCTCGAGCTCCTCTTTGCTGCAATAACAACGGTACGCGTTGCCCTCGGCGAGCAGCCCGTCGATGACCTCCTGGTAGCGCGCGAAACGCTTGCTCTGGTAGAACGGACCCTCGTCGTGATCGAGGCCCGCCCACTGCATGCCGTCGATGATTTGGCGAATCGCCTCCTGCGTCGAGCGCTCGAGATCCGTATCCTCGATGCGCAGGATGAATTTGCCGCCGTGCCGCCGGGCGTAGAGCCAGCAGAACAGCGCGGTCCGCAGGCCGCCGATATGCAAATAACCGGTCGGACTGGGCGCGAATCGCGTGCGAACGGTCATGGGCCGGAATCCCTCGGGAAAAATGGGGCGCAAATATTAACAGACAGCGCCCCCGCCGCGCCGCGCGCACCGCTCGACGGCCGCAGGCTCGCCGCGCGTTGGTTTGTTTTCACCGCGGCGCGATGCCATAATCCGCAGCCTTCCGGCTTCACAAGGGCGGTTAGCTCAGCGGTAGAGCACTGCTTTCACACGGCAGGGGTCACAGGTTCAATCCCTGTACCGCCCACCATTAAGGAAAACCCGTAAAACATAGATTATTCACACCGTTTGATGATGCGTTTCCAGTCGCCGAAATCCACCCGTACGGAACCCTATACGGAAACTCTGGCAGAAGTGCCGCCGATGAAGAGAATCCCGAACCCGGGAGAATTGAAGGGCGTATTCGGTACGTATCCACAGGGAGCTGTCGATGAGGTCATGAGACTTCGCGAGGCGCTGCGAGAGGCCGGAAAAACCTGCGAGGCCGCGCGAACGCCGCCTCGAACTGTTCGCTCGGCACCTGCGCAAGCTGCATCGCGCGCGAGGCGCGGTCGCGGGGGATGCCGAGGTCGGCGAGCGTATGTGTAGCGCCGCGCGACACCTCTGGGATCCGCCCGTTTTCCTTTGCTGCCCGCTCTCCATTCTCCCCCATCGCCTTGAGCAGCTCCCCCAGCCTGCGTTCAGCTCTCGCTCACATTCGAGAGCATTGCATTTCGCTCTCGATGTCTCGCGACTGGCCGATCTCGGCATCCAGGGGGATATTTAGGGTACCGGGTCGCCCCTGATCTCGGTGCCAGGATCCTTTACGGCGGTCGGGATGCGCTGGGCGCGGTCTGCGCGGGCGGGCGACGCATCCCAAAGTAAAAATACCTCGAACGTTTTGCACGCGAGTAGCTCTGCGGCTCTGCGGCGCACCGCGCGCGGAACCGACACTGATCGCACGGCGCGGCATTCCCGAGCGAGGGCACGTCGCGCGCACCGTGGCGTGCGTCCATTTCAGAACACCAGCTACATGCCGGGGAGAATCACGGCTTACAGATCATCGACGTAGCCGACGAGCGTTGCGAGCGCCCGGGCTGTGCCGTCATCACGCGGATCGAACGGCGCCGGCACTGGTCCCAAGGGCACGAGCTTGCCCGTACTCTGTTGCGCACGGATCGCGCCGCCTTCGGGCGGTGTTGTCGTCTCTAGCAGCCTGTCGGATTGATGTTTTGGTCGAACGGAAGAACTGATAGAGAGCCGGTATTCATGTCGATTTTGCTCGATATTGAAGAGACAAAAGATCGCGATGCCGCCTCAGCAGGCCTGCATCGCGAACATTCGCTTGATGTTCCAGCTCATCGTCACCAGATTCCATTCGCCTTTGACGTTTTCCAGGCCCCGCAGCAGGCACTGGCGATAACCCATGACGGATTTGATGATGCCGAACACGGGCTCCGGAGTCTGCTTGCGCAATCCGTACAGTTCTTTACCGCGGGGCGTTCGCAATCGATACGCCATCTTCTCAAGCGCCGTGACCGATTCGGGTGGACACCTCGGAGCGGCGGCAAAACGCTGCTTCCAGCTCAGATGATGATGGCCGCGCCCCAGAGCGATCAGCGGCTCGATGTTCGCGGCCGCGCATTGTTCGACGTTGGTTTCGCTCATATACCCGTTGTCCGCCAGAATGATCTCGGCGCGGCCCAGTTCCTCGGGCAACGCCTGGAGCTTCTCGATCATCGGCACGAGTTGCTCTTTGTCGTTGGCGGCTTGGGTGACTTCGGTCGCCACGATCAGCATGCTGCCGGTGGCCACCACCGCCTGCGCGTTGTAACACTGATCAAAGCCGCCGCCGGCGACTTTCATGATGCGCGACTCTTCATCCACCAGATTGACCTGGTCCTTGTCTTTCACCCCGCCGGTAGGTGGTTCGGGCGTGCGGCCACGCGGCTTTTTACCGGTGCGCTTTTCCTGCTCGGCGCGAGCGGCAAGCTTGGCTTGATGCTCGGCCTGCTCGCGCGCCAAGCGCTCCGCGGCCCGCGTCTCGATCTTGGCCTTCGCCGCAGCGATCGCGGCCAGACGCAGCTCGCGCCTTTCCAATTCCTCCGGAATCGACATCCCATCAGGGATATCCTGCGCATCGGCGCGCTCAGCCAGGCGCAGCAACTGCTTCACCTCCCGCTTCAGCTGCTTCTCAATCTTCTTGGCATGCCCATAGGACAGCGCACTGTGCCGGCTCGCATTGGCGTGCAGCTTCGTGCCGTCCAGGGCCACGGTGCCCAGCTTGAGCATCCCCAAATCGCGCGCCAGCTTAAGTACCTCGAGAAACAAGGGCTCAAGCTGGGACACGAAGCGCTTGCGAAAGGCTGCGATCGTGTCGTGATCGGGATGCTCATTGCCGGCGATATAGCGAAACGCCACCGAGTCGTGCGTCGCACGTTCGATCGCGCGGCTGGAAGACACCTTGGTTGTGTACCCGTACACCAGCAGCCCCAGCAGCATCGCCGGGTGATAGGACGCAATCCCCGATCCGCGGTAGGCTTTGACCAGCTCCGACAAATCCAGGCCATCGATCACCTCGACCACGAAGCGCGCCAGATGCCGCTGCGGCAGCCACTCATCCACCGACGGCGGCAGCAAATATCCAGTGTCGCGGTTGATCGGTCGAAAGTTGCTCATGGATCCGCCGTTTACTGAGAGGAACTGACATGATTATCGCGTATTTCGTACGACTAAATCCGACAGACCGCTAGTGCTTCACGAGAGTGCAGAGAATCCACCCTCGCAGACCGTGTAGGGCCGGGATGGATGATATGATTTTTTCGTAACAGGTGGCGAACAAGAACAATCCGCCGTTGAACATGAAATAACAAGGGTACTGACCAAGATAATCAAAGCGCTCAACCGCCAAGCCCGCAGAATTCGCGTTTTTGTACATAGCTCGGCGCGTGTTCGACTTGTACTCGATTGGGAACACGTCTTTTTCTTGGCGCCCTTCGGTACGCGCGACGATCCACGGATGGAATCGGTTCGGCACGAGAACGGCGATCAGTGATGCGTAGTCCCACAGATTCGCCGTGAGAAAGACAATTCGGCCTTGCGGGCGCAGTATGCGCGAGAATTCTTGGTAAACTGCCGCGGGATTCGCAACGTGTTCCATAACGCTGCGCGCCATGATTACATCCACGCACTGATTGGGCAGGCCGGTATTGGCGAGATCGCACTTGTACAACTCGACACCATCAATCACCACGCTAAAGTCAACAACGTCCACCCCAATGAGGCGGCCGGCCTTTCCAAGATACGTCGTGAGCACTGGCGCCGTGCGGCCACACCCGGCATCAAGCAGTGTATGTTCCGGCCGCAGTAAACGATTTACTTCGCGCTCAAAGGTCCCGTAGGGATGCTCCTGCTTCCCGAAGAATCGCACCCTCAACCGCTCCGCCAATTCGGTCATATGTCGGTACCAACTTTCATTTTACTGGGCACGTCGCCGATCGCACTCGCCGATGAATTATCTCGGATTCCCGCGGTTGTAGGTACACATGCGCCGTCTGTGGATTCGTGAGGAAAAATCCGTCGGTGCACAAGGTGAAATAATAGTTGACGCCGCTGACTAAAATGATTATGCATTATTGGACCAATTTGATGGCTGACCCTCGTAGCCCAAAATACGATACAGCGGTCGGCGAGCATGCGCGGGAAGATGTTTGACCGCACGCGATCCTCTGGAAGGTGGGGGATGGGACCGAGGTGCAGACTGCGCACTGTTTCGGCCGAGGTCATTGGTTTCTTTGGTACGCCGGTGCGGATGACGTAGAGTCGGTCGAGCGCCGCTTCCCGGGCGATCTGGGGTTCGAGCCGATGGACCTCGAAGCCGCTCTCCTCGATCGTGAGCGCGAATTTCCGGCGCCGAGTGGCGAACTTCGGGCTACTTCGGCGGCGCGAGCTCGATCAAGGTCAGCGTTTCTGTCGCAGTGATGGCCGTCAACTGACGTGGAGCTTGGTCGAGAGTTCGCAGAGCCGCTCCCCCAGCACGATCTGGCGCTCCGGCGTTCGAATTCGTTGCCCCGGGCACCTCGAAAATCCGCAGGCGACCTGCCTCAGAAGCCAACCCAGGGACCGGCGACACCCGCGACCGAATTCGACTCGAACGCGAGATAGACGGGCCGCCCATAGAAGAACGGCAGGCCCCAGTCGAACGCCCCCTGCAGGCTCGAACCGGCTGGACCGGCGAGA
>DATKSW010000012.1:0-2364 GCA_035531435.1 Steroidobacteraceae bacterium
CCTTTTCCGAGCTCGACTGGGCGAACGACTATCCCGGCACGCGCGAGTTCATGGTCGGCAAGCTCAAGTTCCGCGTCCAGGATGCATGCGAGCGCTGCCAAGCGACCGAAGCCAATCCGGCGACCGGGCGGCGCGACCTGCCGGTGCTGGAGGCGCTCGCCGGCGTGCTCAAGAAGCGCGGCTATCGCGGCTCGCCGCAGCGCGGCGTATTCGAGGTCATGGGATTCCTGGCGACGCCGCTCGGCGAGGAAACCATCACCCGCGGACAGGAGATCCGCCTAATATAGGGGGATGAGCGCACCGGCTCTCGTCGTCCTCACCGGCGCGGGCATCTCGCAGGAATCGGGCCTCGACACCTTCCGCGATCCGGACGGCATCTGGTCGAAATACCGTATCGAGGACGTAGCGACGCCCGAAGCCTTCGACCGCGATCCGCGCAAAGTGCACGATTTCTACAACATGCGCCGGCGCAATCTGCTGGTGGGCCACGTCAAGCCCAACGCCGCGCACACGGCGCTGGCGGAGCTCGAGCGGCGCTGGCCCGGCGAATTCCTGCTGGTAACGCAGAACATCGACGATCTGCACGAGCGCGCCGGCTCCCGGCGGCTCGTCCACATGCACGGCGAGATGCGCAAGGTTCGCTGCGCCGCCTGTGGCGCGGTGACCGCGCATGACACGGATCTTTCGCTCGAAAGCGCATGCAGCGCCTGCGCCCGACCCGGCGCGCTGCGGCCGCATGTCGTTTGGTTCGGCGAGATGCCGCTCGAGATGGAGCGCATCGGCGATGCGCTGGCCGCGTGCGGCCTGTTCGTCTCGATCGGCACATCGGGCAACGTCTATCCGGCGGCGGGGTTCGTCGCCGAAGCCAATGCTGCCGGCGCACGCACCGTCGAGCTCAACTTAGAGCCTTCGCTCGGTCGCAGCCATTTCGTCGAAAGCCGCTACGGCAAGGCGACTGAGATTGTGCCGGCGTTTGTCGCAGCGCTGCTGGCCGGCAGATAACGGTCTCCCGTCGGACCGCCCACAATTGCGCCGCCGAATCCGAGCCGTTAAAGTCCGACTGATCGCATGAACCAGCACATCACACCGCCGTCCCGCGCTGATCACAACGCGGAGCTCCGCCGAGCTGGCGGAATTTGCGTGTTTCTGGTCGGCGTCAATATCTTGGTCTGGGCGTGGGCGTTTCTTGCGTTTCGCGAATACCCGATTCTCATGAGCACCGCCTTTGTCGCCTATATATTCGGGCTGCGTCACGCCGTTGACGCTGACCACATCGCGGCCATCGACAATGTGACGCGCAAGCTGATGCAGGAGGGGAAGCGGCCCGCTGCCGCCGGCCTCTTCTTCGCCCTCGGCCATTCGACCGTGGTCGTGCTCGCATCCGCGTTCATCGCCGTTACCGCGAGTTCGCTGGAGAGCCGCTTCCCGTCGCTGAAGCTGGCTGGCGGCATGATCAGCACGAGCGCGTCCGCCTTTTTTCTCTTCGTCCTCGCCGGCGCCAACATGGTCGTCCTGCGTTCGGTTTATCGGACGTTCCGGCGCGTGCGCGGCGGCGCACTCATCGATGAGGACCTCGATCGTCTCCTGGCGCAGAGGGGGCTCTATAGCCGATTGTTCCAGCGTCTATTTCGCTTGGTCGCGAGCAGTTGGCATATGTACCCGGTGGGAATCCTGTTTGGCTTGGGCTTCGACACTGCGACCGAAATCGGGCTCTTCGGGATTTCCGCGGCGCAGGCTTCGAGCGGTCTCTCGATCGGGTCGATTCTGATCTTTCCCGCATTGTTCGCCGCCGGCATGTCGCTGGCCGACATGGCTGACGGCTTGCTGATGGTGGGTGCGTATGGCTGGGCCTTCGCCAAACCCGTCCGCAAGCTTTATTACAACTTGACGGTGACCTTCGTCTCGATTCTGGTGGCGCTGATCGTCGGCGGAATCGAGACGCTTGGCTTGATCGCGAACGAGATGAACCTCACGGGGCCGTTTTGGAACCTCGTCGCCGCGCTCAACGGAAATTTCGGCAAACTCGGCTACCTCGTCGTCGCGGTCTTCGCGGTGAGCTGGTTCGTTTCGATCGCCGTCTACCGCGTCCGGCGCTATGACAGGATCGACACGATCGGCAGCGGATGACCGAAAGCCGTCTGAGGATAGAACGATGCTGAAGGAAGTTCGCGGCGCCCCGCGCGTCACGGACATGAAAGTCGTTCCCGTCGCGGGGCAGGACAGCATGCTGCTGAACCTTTCGGGCGCGCACGCTCCCTATTTCACTCGCAACCTCGTCATCCTCACCGACAGCGCCGGCAACACCGGCGTGGGCGAAGTGCCGGGCGGCGAGAAAATCCGCCAGACGCTGGAGGATGCCCGCGA
>DATKSW010000013.1:0-247693 GCA_035531435.1 Steroidobacteraceae bacterium
TGGTGGTGAGAGAGGGACTCGAACCCTCGACCTCGGCATTATGAGTGCCACGCTCTAACCAGCTGAGCTACCTCACCATTATCCCTCACCGCGGCGCCGCGGATTCTGCGCAGCACCACCCGCCCTGTCAAGGCGGCGCGCGCATGCCTATACGTTGAACCTGAAATGCATCACGTCGCCTTCATGCACGAGGTATTCCTTTCCCTCCAAGCGCAGTTTCCCGGCTTCCTTCGCGCCCGCCTCGCCGCGGCAGGCGATGAATTCCTCATAGGCGACGACCTCGGCGCGGATGAAGCCGCGTTCGAAGTCGGTGTGGATCACGCCGGCCGCCTGCGGTGCGGTCGCCCCCTTGTGCACCGTCCATGCGCGCACTTCTTTGACGCCGGCGGTAAAATAAGTTTGCAAGCCGAGCAAGGCGTAGGCGCCGCGGATCACTCGGTTGAGTCCGGGCTCCTCGAGGCCCAATTCGCGCAGGAACTCCGCTCTGTCGGCCTCCGGCAATTGCGCGATCTCCGCCTCGATCGCTGCGCATACCGGCACGACCACTGCATTTTCTGGCGCCGCCAGTTCGCGCACGCGCTCCAACAGCAGATTGCCGCGGAATCCCTGCTCGTCGACGTTCGCGACGTACATCGCCGGCTTGTCGGTCAACAGGTGTAGGTCGCGCAGCAGCGCGTGCTCGTAGGCACCCAGCCCGAGCGCGCGCACCGGTTTCGCGAGGTTCAAATGATCGCGCACTCTGTCGAGAAGTTCGCGCAATTTGACGGCCTCTTTGTCCGCGGTCTTGGCCGCTTTCACCGCCTTCTGGTAGGCGCGTTCGACGCTGTCCAGATCCGCGAGCGCAAGCTCTGTGTTGATGACTTCGATGTCGTGCGCCGGATCGATCCTACCGGCGACGTGCATGATGTCGTCGTTCTCGAAACAGCGTACGACGTGCGCGATCGCATCGACTTCGCGTATGTGCGCGAGAAACTTGTTGCCGAGCCCCTCGCCCTTGGAGGCTCCGGCGACGAGCCCCGCGATGTCCACGAACTCGACCGTCGCCGGCAGAATGCGCCCGGGATTCACGATCGCCGCGAGCCTCTCGAGCCTCGCGTCCGGCACTGCAACGACGCCGACGTTCGGATCGATCGTGCAGAACGGGTAGTTCTCCGCGGCGATCTGCGCGCGGGTGAGCGCGTTGAACAGCGTCGATTTGCCGACGTTGGGCAAGCCGACGATTCCGCAGCGAATGGGCATCAGGCTTTTCCCGCGCGGCTGTGCAGTTTTTGCATCGCCCGCTCGGCGCCGTGTTCCAGCAACTCGGGCAAGGTGTCGGCCGCGGTGTTCACCGCCTCCAGAATCGATTCCTCTTCGGCGGGCGGCGCCCGCGTCAGCACGTAGTCGATGACTTCGGCCTTGTTGCCGGGATGACCGATTCCCAACCGCAGGCGCCAGAAATTCTCGCCGATTTGCGCGATCGTATCGCGCAAGCCGTTGTGGCCGCCATGGCCGCCGCCGAGCTTCAAGCGCACGCTGCCCGCGGAAAGATCCAATTCGTCGTGCGCGACCAATATTACCTCGGCGGGTATCTTGAAGAAGTCGCTGAGCTGGCGGATCGACAGCCCGCTGCGGTTCATATAGGTCGTCGGCTTCAGCAGGATCAATTCGCGCCCGTCGATGCCGATGCGCGCGATCTCGCCGGAATATTTGCGGTAGTCGCGAAATTCGCCGCGGTGCCGCCGTGCGAGCACGTCGACGAACCAGAAGCCCGCGTTGTGCCGGGTCAGCTGGTGCTCGGGTCCCGGGTTGCCGAGACCGACGATTATCCGCAACGGTAAACCTGCCATCGTCGCTGCGCTCACTTGCCTTGAACCGGCATCGAAAAAAGCAGAGGGGCCGCCACGCGGACGGCCCCGCTGCTTCGTCTCCCGCCTAAACTACTTCTTCGCGTCTTTCTTGGCCGGCTCGGCCTTCTTGGCCGCTTCGGCTTTCTTGGCGGGCTCGGCTTTCTTCGCCGGCTCCGCCTTTTTCGACGCATCGCCGGCCGCCGCCGGTGCCGCCCCTGCTGCAGGCGCCGCCGCTGTCGCCGCTGCCGCCGCCGCATCCGGCGTCTCCGCAACCTCCGGCACCGCCTCGGGTTCCTCCGCGCGCGGACTGTGAATGGCGACCACCGCCGAGTCTTCCTTGACTAGTTCCACGAGTTGTACGCCCGCAGGAACCGTCAGTTGAGACATGTGAATGCTTTCGTTCAGCGCCAGGCCGGAAATGTCGACTTCGATGAATTCCGGCAAATCCTTCGGCAAACAGGCGACTTCCACCTCGGTGCGCATATGCGAGACGATGCCGCCCTGCGTTTTGACGCCCGGCGACACGGCCTCGCCCTTGAAGTGCAGGGGAATGCTGATGCGGATCTTCTCGTTCTCGTCGACGCGCTGAAAATCGATGTGCAGAACCGCGTTCTTGAACGGGTGGCGCTGAACGTCCTTTAGGACCGCCGCTTGCGCCTGCTCGCCGACTTTTAGGCTCAGGATCGTCGAGTAGAAGCGCTCATTGTCCAGCATGATCAGCAGCTTCTCGTGGCTCAGACTCAAGGGACGCGCATCCGCATGTCCCCCGTAGAGGATTGCCGGCACTTTTCCGCTGCGACGCAGGCGGCGGCTCGCACCTTTGCCTTGTGTCTCGCGGAACTCGGCGACGAGTTCAAATGAGGTTTTCATGATCTTCTCCAGTTACGTCCAAAACACGGCGTGCCGGCACCGCGACCAGTTGCCGGGACGCCGACCGATAGGTCCTCGCGCTCAATCGATATACAGCGAACTGACCGACTCCTCGTCGTTGATGCGGCGGATCGTCTCCGCCAGCAGACCGGCCACGCTGAGTTGGCGAATGCGCGCGCTTTCGCGCGCGGAATCCGTCAAGGGAATCGTGTCGGTCACCACCAGTTCATCCATGACCGATGTCGAAATGCGTTCGATCGCCGCGCCTGAAAGTACGGCGTGCGTGATGTAAGCGACGACTTTGACCGCTCCCTCGTCCTTCAAGGCCTGCGCCGCCTGGCACAAGGTGCCCGCGGTATCGACCATGTCGTCGATCAGCACGCAGGTGCGCCCCGTCACCTCGCCGATGATGTTCATCACTTTCGATTCGTTCGGTCGCGGGCGGCGCTTGTCGATGATCGCGAGGTCTGCATCGTCCAGGCGCTTGGCGAGCGCGCGCGCGCGTACGACGCCGCCCACGTCCGGAGAGACCACCACCATGTTCGCGTATTTCTGTTTCCACGCATCGCCCAAAAGAACCGGCGAGGCATAGACGTTGTCGACCGGTATGTCGAAGAATCCCTGGATCTGGTCGGCGTGCAGGTCCACCGTCAGCAAGCGGTCGACGCCGGCGCTCGCGATCATGTTCGCGACCAGCTTCGCGGCGATCGCCACGCGCGTCGCGCGCGGCCGCCGATCCTGGCGCGCATAGCCGAAATAAGGCACGACCGCCGTCACCCGTTTGGCCGACGCCCGCCGGCACGCATCGGTCATCATCAGCAATTCCATCAAATGGTCGTTCGCCGGCGGGCAGGTCGGCTGCACGATGAATATGTCGCGGCCGCGCACGTTCTCCATCAATTCCACGTTGACTTCGCCGTCGCTGAAGCGCCCGACGTGCGCGCGCCCAAGCGGCACGTGCAGATGCTTGGTGATCTCCAGCGCGAGCGCCGGGTTTGCGTTGCCCGTGAACACGGCGATGGATTGTGAGTCAAACTCGTTAGGTCGCGACATAGCTAAAACTCGGCCAAAATGGCTGGGGTGGAAGGATTCGAACCTCCGAATGGCGGGATCAAAACCCGCTGCCTTACCACTTGGCGACACCCCAACTTGAATCAATTTTCAGCGGACGGCGCCTCTGACGCTCCGCCGCACGCCAATCTTTCAAGCAAAGGCGAGTCGTTCAATCCGCGCACCAAGAACGCAGCGAACGCCGGCGGCATGCGCTGCATCATCTCACGGCCGCGCTCGCTCGTTTTACAGTCGATGAACACACACGCGCCGGTTCCCGTCAAACGCGCGCCGCCAAACCTCGACAGGTAGTCGATGGCGCCCGCCACTTGCGGATATCGGCGCCGCACGACCGCTTCGCAATCATTGCGCCCACCATGCGCGAGAAAGCCGTTAATTGTGATCGTCGGGGAATTCCTTGTCAAATCAGGGTCCTGGAACACGGCGGCCGTGCTGATCGATACATTTGGCTTCAATATCAAGTACATGGTTTCGGCGGGCGCCTGCGGAGGATAGAGCGGCGTCAAGCGTTCGCCGACGCCTTCCGCCCAAGCGGCCCGCCCGTGGACGAACACCGGCACATCGGCGCCGAGACCGAGGCCGAGATCGGCCAAATCCTGCGGACCCAGACCGAGCTCCCACAGCCGGTTCAACGCCGCCAAAGTCGTCGCGGCGTCCGAACTGCCGCCGCCCAGGCCCGCCCCCATCGGTATGCGCTTCAGCACGCTGATGTCGGCCCCCAGCCGGCAACCGCTCGCCTGTTGCAGCGCGCGCGCTGCACGCACCGCGAGATCCGCCTGCGGCAAGACGCCGTCGGCACCGGCGAATCGTTCGATCCTGCCGTCGCCGCGCACGCGCAAGCCCACTTGATCGCATAGATCGACGAACTGGTAGCAGGTCTGCAGCAGGTGATACCCGTCGGGGCGCCGGCCGACCAGATGCAGAAACAGATTGAGCTTCGCCGGCGCCGGAAAGTACTGCATCCGCTCGCCGATCATTGCACTCCATCCCAGCGGTCGATCGCCATCCGCACGCGCACGCCTGGCCGGGTCAAGGTCATCGTCGCCGGCAGCCAATCGCCGCCAGCGCGCCGGTAGCGAGCGAAATCGATCTGCCAACCCGCCTGGGTCAGCCGTTGCGCGCGATCCTGATCGTTGAGCGCGACCGTATAGGGCAATCCTGGATCCGGAGCGCCCAGCAGCCAGAATCGCAGGTTCGCGAGCGGCAGATCGAACCCCAAGTGCCGCTGCAGCAGTTTGACCACATCGCGGCTCGGCGGGGCATCGTTGACCGACAGTCCCTGCGCGTCGAGCCGCAGCAGGGTCGCGCCGACGCCGAGCGGGCCGGCAAGGTGCACGGTGGTATTCGCGCCGTGCTGGCGCCAATCGACGCTCGCCTGCCAGCCGCGCGCGCCGACCTTGACGGCAGCGCGTCCCTGCATGTCCCAGTCGGCGTTCTGCTGCAGGGCCGGCAAGCGCAGCGCCCATTCCGGCGGCACGGTGCCCGGCGGCAGCGTCGACACGCAGGCCGCAAGCAGGCCTAGGACCAGCAGACTCGTCGCGGCAAACGGTTTCAGCGGCAATCGCTGCATGGCGGCGCTCGGCAACCTTTAGGGCGCCGCAGTGGCCGCCGCCGCGCCCTGCAGCCGTTGCCGGGTCGCCCGCAACAGCCGATTGCGCGGATCCAGTGCCGCCGCCTGCAACCAGATCCTTTCGGCTTGCGCGCGATGGCCGAGTCGCCACAAGACTTCGCCGTAATGCGCGCCGATATCGCCGCCGGGCGCATCGGCGTAGGCGATCGACAACAACGGCAGCGCCCGCTCGGCATGCCCCTCGCGGTAGCGCACCCAGCCTAAGCTGTCGCGAATCGCCGCGTCCTGCGGCGCCTCGGCGAGCGCCCGTTCGATCAGCTTGCGCGCATAGCCCAAGCGGCGCGCGTGATCGGCGAGCGTATAGCCGAGCGCGTTCATCGCCTCCGGGTCGCCGGGCCGCGCATCGAGGATGGCTTGCAGCTCGCCGAGCGCCGCCGCGACGTGGCCGTCATCGTCGTCGATCGATGCGCGTTCATAGCGCAAATCCACGCTGTCCGGATATTGCCGAATCGCCTGCTGCAATATCCCGAGCGCGCGCCGCGCATCATGGGCCCGCGCGTAGATCTGCGCGCGAGCGACGAGAATTTCCGTCGCGCTGCCGGGATCCTCATCGATGAGCCGATCGAGAAGTTCGTCGGCGGTCGACGCTGCGCCGTGCGCCTGCAGGATCGCCGCCGCGCGCAGCACCGCTGGCAGGAAATTGTCGCCGCGCTGCACGCGCGAGAAATAACGCAGCGCCCGCAGCCAATGCTGCCCTTGATCGGCAATCAACCCGAGATAGTAAAGGGAATCGTCGACGTAATGGCCGTGCATCAGCAGCTCGGCGAATTGCGCGCGCGCCGCCGCGAAATCGCCGTCCGCGAAATCCATGAGCCCCAATATGCGGCGCGCGTCCGCGGCTGCATCGGATTTTGCCAGCAAGCCCTGTAACTGCGCGCGCGCCGCCGCGTTGCGCTTGGCGGTGAGCAGCAGCATTGCATAGTCGAATCGCTTCGCCGCAGTACCGTCCCGCTGCAGATCCGCCAGAGAATCGGCGAGCGGTCCGGCCGCATCGCCGCTTTGCACGCGCGCGCGCCGCAGCGCCTCGATCAATTCACCGCGCGCATCGGCGGCTGCGCCCCGCAACGTCGAGGCCGCAGGGCTTGTTGCGAGCGCCGCCGTGAATGCACGCACGGCCGCGGCCGGATCTGCGGCCCGCAGCGCCGCAAAACCCTGCAGCTGCCTTGCGGCCGCCGACGCGGGAAAGTACGCTGCCAGGCGATCGGCGACCGCGCGTGCCGCGAACGGACTTTCGGCCGCACGCAAATCCGGCTGCAGAGCTGTCAAGGACGCTTCGACCCCCGCGCCCGAATGGGCGACGATGAAGCGATAATCGGCGGCCGATTGCGCGATTTTGTACAGCGATAAGCCGGCGTCCGCGCCGATCAGGTGCGCAGCCTGCGAATTCGGCTCTTGCTGCAGCCAATGGCGCGCCGCATCCAGGGCAAGCGTCGGTTGCAATGACCGGGCGGCGACCGTGGCGGCGCGCGGCCATAACCGGCCGTCGGACCGCGCGGCGGCGGCATAGGCCAGGGCGGCGACGCGCGGTTCACCACGCGCGCGCGCTATCTCGGCCATGAGCGTATAAAATTCGGCGGGTGCGCCCGGCGGCGCCTTCTGCAGACCCTCGTGCCCTGCGCAGCCGGCGCAGGCGATGCAGACGATGATGGCGGGCGCCCACGCGCGGATTGAGATCCTGAACACGAACCCACTATAGCGAAATGGTTATGCTGACGCCGCAGAATCCGGCTTGAATCGTTCCCATGGCACTCAAAGTTCTCGGCATCAATCACAAGACCGCTCCGCTGCAGCTGCGCGAAAAGATGGCGTTCAGCGAAGATCGCCTGCTCACGGCCTTGGGTACGCTGCGCGAGGAGAGCGGCGTCGCCGAGGCGGTGATCGTCTCCACCTGCAACCGGACCGAGCTTTATTGGGCGGGTTCCGCCAACAGCCCGGAGTTGACGCGTTGGCTAGAACGCCACCACGATCCGCACCTCGATTTCGCGCCGAGTCTCTACCATCATCAAGGGCACCAGGCGGTCGCGCACGCATTCAGCGTCGCCTCCGGACTCGATTCGATGGTGATCGGCGAGGCGCAGATTCTGGGGCAATTGAAGGAGGCATACCGCATTGCACAGGAAGCGGGCAGTACCGGCCCGACGCTCAACAGGCTGTTCCAAGCGGCATTCTCGGCCGCCAAGCGAGTGCGTACCGAGACGCGCATCGGTGCCAACGCGGTCTCGATCGCTTCGGCGGCGGTCGCCCTGGCGCGGCGCTTCTATTCGGACTTGGCCTCGCGCCGGACCTTGCTGATCGGCGCCGGCGAAATGGCCGAACTTGCGGCCAGGCATTTGACGGCGCAAGGAGTGCGCCACATGGTGATCGCCAATCGCGGTTTGGCGCGCGCGCAGGCGCTCGCGGCGCAGGTCAAGGCCTATGCCATCGACCTCGAGAACATCGGCGAGGAGCTCGCGCAAGCCGACATCGTCATCAGCTGCACCGCAAGCCCGCGGCCGATCATCACCAAGGCGCTCGCCGCCGCCGCGGTGCGCGCCCGGCGTCGCCGGCCGATCTATATGGTCGATTTGGCGGTGCCGCGCGATATTGAGCCGCAGGTCGCGGACCTCGAGGACGTCTACCTCTTTTCGATCGACGATCTGCAACAACTGGTCGCCGAAAACCGCCAGCAGCGCGAGGCGGCCGCGGACGACGCGAGAGTGCTCATCGCCGACGAGGTCGCGCGCTTTCTGGCGGAAACCCGCGCCAAGGATGCCGGGCCGGCGATTCGCGCGATGCGCGGCCAGGCGGACGACATCCGCCTGCAGACGCTCGCGCAGGCGCGGCGCATGCTGGCGACGGGGCGCAGCGCCGAGGAAGTGTTGGAATATCTCGCCAATACGCTGACCAACCGGCTTTTGCACGCGCCCACTCAAGCCCTGCGCCGGGCGGCCGAATCGGCCGACGAGGCGGCCAGCGAAGCGCTGACGCGATTGCTCGTCGAAGAACGCCGACGGAATTGAGTTCGCGGGCCGCTATAATCCGCGGCCATGAAAGACTCCATCCGCCGCAAGCTCGAAAAGCTCGACGAGCGCCTCGAAGAAATCAGCCGGCTCTTGTCCGACCCCGGCGTGATTGCCCGCCAAGACCGGTTCCGCGAGCTGTCGGTGGAATATTCCAGATTGTCGCCGCTGCTCGAACGCTATCGGCAATTCACCGGCCTGCAGGGCGATATCGCGGTCGCCGAGGAGCTGCACCTGGACGCGGAACGCGCGCAGCTCGCGGCACGCGCCGAGGCGCTGGAAATGGAGCTCAAGCGGCTGCTCGTGCCGAGCGATCCCAACGACGACAGCAATATCTTTCTCGAAGTGCGCGCCGGCACCGGCGGCGATGAAGCGGCGATTTTCGCCGGCGACCTGTTTCGCATGTATGCGCGCTACGCCGAATCCAAGGGCTGGACCGTGGAGGTCTTGAGCGAAAGCCCGGGCGAGCACGGCGGCCACAAGGAGATCATCAGCCGCATCATCGGCCGCGGCGCTTTTTCGGCGCTGAAGTTCGAGTCCGGTACCCACCGCGTGCAGCGCGTGCCGGCGACCGAGGCGCAGGGCCGAGTGCATACCTCGGCGTGCACGGTCGCGATCCTGCCGGAACTCGCCGAGGTCGAGGCCGTGGAGTTGAATCCGGCCGACCTGCGCATCGACACCTATCGCGCCTCCGGCGCCGGCGGACAGCACGTCAACAAGACCGACTCGGCGATCCGCATCACGCATTTACCCTCGGGAATCGTCGTCGAGTGCCAGGACGAACGCTCGCAGCACAAGAACCGCTCGCGCGCGCTGTCGCTGCTGAAGGCGCGGCTTTTGGCGGCGGAGCGGGACAAGCAGCTGCACCAGCAGGCGAGGACGCGCAAATTGCAGGTCGGTTCCGGCGACCGCTCCGAGCGCATCCGCACCTATAATTTTCCGCAGGGCCGCGTCACGGACCATCGCATCAACCTGACGCTCTACAAGCTCGACGAGGTCATGAGCGGCCATCTCGACGATCTCGTGCACGCGCTAAACCAAGAACACCAAGCCGAAGAACTCGCGCAGCAGACCGAATGAAGCCGACGCCGTCGATCGCCGAATTGTTATGGACCGCCGCCGGCGAGCTTCGCGGCCGCAGCGAATCGCCGCGCCTCGACGCCGAAGTGCTGCTCGGCAAGGTGCTCGGGCAGAGCAGAGCCGAACTGATCGTACACGCGGCGGCTGCCGTCGACGCGGCGGCGCGCGAACGGTACGCGGATTTGCTGCGCCGCCGACGCGCCGGCGCGCCGGTCGCCTACTTGACCGGTGTGCGCGAATTCTGGTCGTTGCCGCTCGCCGTGACGCCGGCGGTGCTCGTGCCGCGGCCCGACACCGAGACCTTGGTCGAAGCGGCGCTGCTGCATCTGCCCGCCGATCGCGAGTGCGCGGTGCTCGATCTCGGCACCGGCAGTGGCGCCATTGCGCTCGCGATCGCCAGCGAGCGGCCGCTCGCGCGCCTCACGGCGACCGACATATCGCGGCCGGCGCTGGATGTCGCGCGCCGCAACGCGCAGGCGCTTTCACTTTCGCGTATCGATTGGCGGCTGGGCTCCTGGTTCGAGGCCGTGGCGAACGAGCGCTTCGACGCCGTGCTCGCCAATCCGCCCTACATCGGCGCAGAGGACCCGGCCATCGCCTCGCTCGGCGCCGAGCCTTTGCTCGCTCTGACGCCCGGCGCCAGCGGACTCGAGGCGCTCGAGCAGATCATCGCCGGCGCCGGCCGGCACCTCCGAGACGGCGGCCTGCTCGCGGTAGAGCACGGCAGCGGGCAGCGCGCTGCCGTCGCGGCGCTTTTCGCGCGCCACGAATTCACCGGCATCCGTACTCTGCGCGATCGCGGCGGACGGCCGCGGGTCACGCTCGGCAAGCTCAATGGGTCGGCAAAGGAGCGGATATGATTGCTGTCGAAACCACACTCGGCGCATTTCGCATCGAATTGTTCCCCGCGCAAGCGCCGGAAACGGTCAAGAACTTCTTAACCTACGTCGAGGACGGATTCTTCGACGGCACGATATTCCACCGCATCGTTCCGGGGTTCGTGATCCAGGGCGGCGGCTTCACCGAGGACATGGCGCAGAAACGCGTCCACCCGGCGGTGAAGAACGAGGCCGATAACGGCCTGAGGAACCTGCGCGGCACCTTGTCGATGGCGCGAACCGACGACATTCACAGTGCGACCTCGCAATTTTTCGTCAACTTGAAGGATAACGGTTCGCTCGACCATCGGCGCGGCAGCTTCGGCTATGCGGTGTTCGCGCGCGTGGCGTTCGGGATGGAGGTGATCGACAAGATCGCCGCCGTCGAGACGGGCCGGCGGCGTTCCTTCGACGACGTGCCGCTGCAGGCGGTCGTCATGACGAGCGTGCGCCAATTTGAGCCCTGAGGCGCCGCGGCCGCCGCGGCTGCGGCGCGGCGGCCGCTGATGGCGCGCAAACGGCCGCACCCGAGCCGGGCGCTGCGCGCGTCGCTGTGGTTCGCCGCGGCCTGGGTTCTGCTGTCGGCGACGTTGGTGGTGCCGCTGCGCTGGCTCAATCCGCCGATCGACGCATTCATGGTCGAGTCGAGGCTCGCCTCCTGGTACCGGCGCGACCCGGAATACGTGTTCCGGCATCGCTGGGTCGATTTACGGCGCATCTCGCCGAACCTGGCGCTCGCCGTGGTCGCCGCCGAGGATCAGAAGTTCCCCGTGCACTGGGGCTTCGATGTCGCCGCGATTGAAAGAGCCTACGAGCTCAATCAGCACAGCCACCGCATCCTCGGCGCGAGCACGATATCGCAGCAGGTCGCCAAAAACCTGTTCTTGTGGGGCGGCCGCAGTTATTTGCGCAAAGCGCTGGAGGCGTACTTCACCGTCTGGCTCGAGAGCTGCTGGCCGAAGCGGCGCATCCTCGAGATCTACCTGAACGTCGCCGAGTTCGGCCAAGGCACCTACGGCGCCGAGTCGGCCGCCGAGCGCTTCTTTCACGAGTCCGCCGCGCATCTGACGCGCAGTCAGGCGGCGCTGCTCGCCGCGGTGCTGCCCGACCCCGAGCGCTTCAGGGTCGCCGCGCCGTCGCCCTACATCGAGCGGCGCCGCGCGTGGATCTTGCGGCAAATGCGCGCGCTGGGCGGCCCGCAAATGCTGCGCGAAATCGACGCCTATCCGAATAGACGGCGCTGATCGGCGCCCGCTTGCGGCCGCAGACCGAGCTCGTGGCACAGCGCGTAGGTCAGCTCGGCGCGGTTCAAGGTATAAAAATGGAACTCATCGACGCCGTGGCGCCGCAAGCGCCGTATCTGTTCGATCGCCAGGTGCGCGGCGATCAAGCGGTGGGTCTCGGGATCCTCTTCGAGTCCCTCGAAGCGCCGCTGCAGCCAGCTCGGCACCGCCGCACCGCAGCGCGCCGCGAAGCGCAATACCTGGGCGAACCTGGCGATCGGCAATATGCCGGGCACGATCGGAATGCCGATTCCCGCGCGCCGGCAGCGGTCGCGGTAGCGTAGGAACACGTCCGTATCGAAGAAGAACTGGCTGATCGCGCGGTGCGCGCCGGCGTCGATCTTGCGTTTGAGATTCTCGATATCGGCGTCGATCGTGCCGCTCTCGGGATGGCCCTCGGGATAAGCGGCCACCGTAAGATCGAAACGTTGCGCACCCGCAAGCGCCTTGACCAAGTCGGCCGCGTACTCAAAATCCGCACTCTGGGGCGCCCCGCAGATCGCCGGGGCATCGCCGCGCAGCGCGATCAGGCGGCGAACGCCCGCGCGCCAGTACTCGGCCGCGAGTTCGAGGACCTCGCTGCGGCGCACGCCGATACACGTGATATGCGGTGCGACGTGCAGATCGGTTTCCCGCATGATGCGGCGCACGCATTCCAAGGTCCGCGTGCGGCAGGAGCCGTCCGCGCCGTGCGTCACCGAGATGAACGCCGGCTGCAGAGGCGCGAGGCGCAACAAAGCCTGCGATAATTGACGCGCCGCCGCATCATCGGCCGGCGGAAAGAATTCGAAGGACACGATCACGGGGGTCGGCATCGATGCGTCTCCAACGCGGCAAGCACTGCGGCGCGACGAATAAGATGCAAGACTCAGGAGTATGATTCAAACTCGTTATTTTCATGGATGTTGCGAAATCCATTCATGCGTACGGCCATACTCGAATTGCGGCATCTGGAAACCTTGCTGGCGCTCGCGGAGTGCGGCAGCTTCTCCAAGGCGGCCGAGCGCCTCTACCTGACCCAATCAGCGCTTTCGCACCAGCTGAAGGCGCTCGAAACCCATTACGGCGCGACGCTCATCGAAAAGAACGTGCGCCCGCTGCGCTTCACCGCCATCGGACTGCGGCTGCTCACGCTCGCGCGCAGCGTGCTGCCGGAGGTGGCCGAAGCCGGCCGCGACGTCGCCCGCCTCGCCGAGGGACGCGGCGGCAGCTTGCGCATCGCCGTGCAATGCCACAATTGTTTCGACTGGTTGATCCCGGCGATGGACGCCTACCGATCGCTGTGGCCTGACGTCGAACTCGACATCATTTCCGGGTTCCTCGCCGATCCGCTGCCGCTGCTGGAAAGCGGCGAGGCGGAACTCGCGGTCGTCCACGAGCGGCCCGCGGCGCTTGCGCAGGTGGATTTCTTTCCCTTATTCCGTTACGAAAGCGTGGCGGTGATGAGCCCGAAGCATCCCCTGGCGGCAAAACAATGGCTGGACGCGGCCGATTTTGCCGAGCAGACGCTGATCACCTACCCGGTTGCCGACGAGATGTTGGATGTCATGAAGCACTTATTGCGGCCGGCGGGCGTGAATCCGCGGCGCCGCACGGCCGAGCTCACTGTCGCCATTTTGCAGCTCGTCGCGAGCGGCCGAGGCATTGCGGCGCTGCCGGCCTGGACGATCGGCAGCTACCTCGACCGCGGCTACGTCGTTTCGCGGCCGCTCGGACGCGACGGACTGCGCTGCGACTTGCATGCCGCCACCAGCCATGCCGGCGCGGCGACCGCGTACATCCGCGAATTCATCGCGCTGACGCGCACCCTGAGCTTGACCGAATTGCGCGGCGTGTCGGCGCTTTAACGGCGCATGCGGGCATTCAAGCGCCGTCGAGCTTGCTCTTCAAGAGCAGGTTGAGCTGCGCGGGATTCGCCTTTCCCTGCGTCGCCTTCATGGCCTGACCGACGAAGAATCCGAACAGTTTGTCCTTGCCGGCACGGTAATCGGCGAGCTGCTTCGGGTTGGCGGCGATCACCGCGTCGATGACCGCGGCGATCTCGCCGGCGTCGGTGATTTGTCGTAAGCCCTGCGCCGCGATGACCGAATCGGCGCCGCCGCCCTCGCGCCACATCGCCTCGAACACGTCCTTGGCGATTTTCCCGGAGATGGTCGCGTCGACGATGCGCCCCAGCAATCCGGCCAAGGCCGCCGGCGCGAGCCGCGAGGCGCCGATTTCCAGATTGTCGCGGTTCAGGGCGCCGGCCAGCTCGCCCATGATCCAGTTCGCGGCGAGCTTCGCGTGCGCCGCGCCCGTCAAGGCGACCACCGCTTCGAAGTACGCGCCGAGCTCCCGGCTCGCCGAGAGCACACCCGCATCGTAGGCGGACAATTGGAACAGAGCGGAAAAGCGCGCCGCCTTCTCGTCCGGCAACTCGGGCAGGGTCCTCCGCACCGCCTCGATGAAGGCCGCGTCGATTTGCAGCGGCAGCAGATCCGGATCGGGGAAGTAGCGGTAGTCGTTGGCCTCCTCCTTGGAGCGCATCGCGCGCGTCTCGTCCTTGTCGGAGTCGTAAAGACGCGTCTCCTGGATCACCTTGCCGCCGCTTTCGATCAGCTCGATTTGCCGGGCGACTTCATGCTGGATCGCCTTTTCGACGAAGCGGAAGGAATTCAGGTTCTTGATTTCGGCGCGCGTACCGTATTTCTCCTGGCCGCGCGGCCGCACCGACACGTTCGCGTCGCAGCGGAACGAGCCCTCCTGCATGTTGCCGTCGCAAATATCCAGATAGCGCACCAGCGTATGCAGTTTCTTCATGTAGGCGACCGCCTCCTTCGCAGAGCGCAGGTCCGGCTCCGAGACGATTTCCAGCAACGGCGTGCCGGCGCGGTTCAAATCGATGCCGCTGGCGTGGGCGAGGCCCTCGTGCAGCGACTTGCCGGCATCCTCCTCGAGATGCGCGCGCGTGATGCCGACGGACTTCACCGTGCCGTCGTCGAGCATGATCTCGAGCGCACCGCGCCCGACGACCGGAATCTCGTATTGGCTGATCTGATAGCCCTTGGGCAGGTCCGGGTAGAAGTAATTTTTGCGCGCGAAAATCGAGCGCTGCGCAATCGGCGCGCCGATGCTCAGGCCGAATTTCACCGCCATGCGCACGGCTTCCGCGTTAAGAACGGGCAGCACGCCGGGATAGGCCAGGTCGACGAGGCTGGCCTGCGAATTCGGCGGCGCGCCGTAGGTGGTCGCCGCGCCGGAGAAAATCTTCGACTTGGTGGCGAGCTGCGCGTGCGTCTCCAGGCCGATGACGACTTCCCAGTCTTGCATCATTCGTAGCCCGGCGGAACGCGCTGATGCCAGTCGGTCGCCAGCTGAAATCGATGGGCCGCGTTCAACAGGCGGCTTTCCGAGAAATGCGGACCGATCAACTGCACGCCCATCGGCAGATCGTCGATGAATCCGCAGGGCACCGACAATGCCGGCAGGCCCGCGAGGTTTGCACCGATCGTATAAATGTCGTTCAGGTACATCGTCACCGGGTCGTCGATCTTGGCGCCGATGGCGAACGCCGGTGTCGGCGTCGTCGGCCCGATCAGCAGGTCGACCCGCTCGAACGCCGCGCGAAACTCGTCGGTGATCAGCTGGCGCACCTTCTGCGCCTTCAGGTAATACGCATCGAAATAGCCGGCCGACAGCACGTATGTGCCGGTCATGATGCGCCGTTTGACCTCCGCGCCGAAGCCCTCGCCGCGCGACCGCTCGTACAAATCCTGCAAATTCTTCGCATCCTTGCAGCGATAGCCGAAGCGTACGCCGTCGAAGCGCGAAAGATTCGAGGAGCATTCGGCCGGCGCGACGACATAGTAGGTAGGCACCGACAGCGGCAGGCTCGGCAGGCTGACGTCCAGGGTTTCGGCGCCGAGCGAGCGGTACACTTTGAGCGCCGCGCCGAGCAGCGCGCCGTTGCGCGCCTCCAAACCGTCCGCGAACTCCTTCAGCACGCCGATCCGCAGGCCCTGCAGCGGCGCACCGAGCGCCGCTGCATAGTCGGGCACCGGCATGTCGACGCTGGTCGAGTCCTTGGCATCGAATCCGGACATCAGCTGTAGCACGATCGCCGCGTCGGCGGCCGAACGGGCGATAACCCCGGCCTGATCCAAACTCGATGCGAATGCGATCATGCCGTAGCGCGACACCCGGCCGTAGGTCGGTTTGACGCCGGTCACGCCGGTGAGCGCCGCCGGTTGGCGGATCGACCCGCCGGTATCGGTGCCGGTGGCGAACGGCGCGAGCCGCGCCGCGACCGCGGCCGCCGATCCTCCGGAGGATCCCCCCGGCACTTTGCCGTGATCCCACGGATTGTTGACGGCCCCATAATGGCTGGTTTCGTTGGACGATCCCATCGCGAACTCGTCCATATTGGCCTTGCCGAGCATCACCGCACCGGCCGCCTTCAGGCGCGCGACGACCGTCGCGTCATAGGGGGCCACGAAATTGTCGAGCATCCGCGATCCGCAGCTGGTGCGCACCCCGTCGGTGCAGAAAATATCCTTATGAATTAGCGGGATGCCGAGCAGCGGCGCAGTTTCGCCGCCGGCCAGGCGGCGATCGGCCGCCGCCGCCTGCAGAAGCGCCTGCTCGGCGGTTTTGGTGATCAGAGCGTTCAGCGCCGGGTCGAGCGATTCGATCCGCTCGAGGTAATGCCGCGTCAATTCGACGCTCGATATTTCGCGTCGCCTCAAAGTCTCGGCCAGTTCGCCGATGGAACGGGTATGCAGCATCGCTTCCTGCGGGTCCTAAGGCCTATTCTATGACGCGCGGCACGATGTAAAGACCGGCCTGCACCGCGGGCGCATTTTCCTGGTATTTATCGTGATGGTCGGTCTCGGTGACTTGGTCGAGCCGCAGCCGCTGCGTCTGCCCGGCGAGCGGATGCGCCATCGGCGTCACTCGGCCGGTATCCGCCCGCGAAAGCTGATCGACGAACTCGACGATACGCGACAGGCTGTGCACGTAGACCGGCATCTCGCGATCCGCGATCGCCAGGCGCGCGAGGTGCGCAATCTTTTCGACGTCTTGACGGGTAAGGCTCATACGAATGCCCGGGTGTGCGCCGCAAACGCACCGGAATTAGCTCGCAGAATGATACACGCCGCCTTGCTGAAAGTCCTGTCGGTTGTTACATTAGCGCAACTTTTTTCACCCCGTTTCGCACTAGAAAACACCGTATGTTCAAACGCCTTAGAGGTTATTTCTCGAATGACCTCTCCATCGATCTTGGGACCGCCAACACGCTGATCTACGTGCGCGAACGCGGCATCGTTCTGAACGAGCCGTCGGTGGTCGCCGTACAGGACGAACCGACGCGCGGCGGCAAATTCATCGTCGCGGTCGGCGTCGAAGCGAAGAACATGCTCGGCCGCACGCCGGGTCACATCACGGCCGTGCGGCCGATGAAGGACGGCGTCATCGCCGACTTCACCTATACCGAGAAGATGCTGCAGTACTTCATCAAGAAGGTGCACGGCAACCGCTTCCTCAGCCCGAGCCCGCGCGTGCTGGTCTGCGTGCCGTTCGGCTCCACGCAGGTCGAACGGCGCGCGATCAAGGAATCGGCCGAAGGCGCCGGCGCGCGCAGCGTCGACATCGTTCCCGAGCCGATGGCGGCGGCGGTCGGCGCAGGCCTGCCGGTGCAGGAGGCGCGAGGCTCGATGGTTCTCGACATCGGCGGCGGAACCTCCGAGGTCGCGGTGATTTCCCTGAACGGTATCGTCTATGCGGCGAGCGTGCGCATCGGCGGCGACAAATTCGACGAGGCGATCACCAACTACGTGCGCCGCAATTACGGCATCCTGATCGGCGAGGCGACGGCCGAGCGCATCAAGCTGGAAATCGGCTCCGCCTACCCGGGACAGCAAGTGCGGGAAATCTCCGTCAAGGGCCGCAATTTGTCCGAAGGCGTGCCGCGCAGCTTCACGCTGAACTCGAACGAGATACTCGAAGCCCTGCAGGAGCCGTTGCAGGGGATTGTCGGCGCGGTCAAACAAGCGCTCGAGCAGACACCCCCGGAACTCGGCGCGGACGTCGCCGAGCGAGGCATCGTGTTGACCGGCGGCGGCGCGCTGCTGCGCGACGTCGACAAATTGCTGATGGAAGAAACCGGACTGCCCGTGGTCGTCGCGGACGACCCGCTGACCTGCGTTGCGCGCGGCGGCGGTCGCATCCTCGAACTCACCGAGCAGCACGGACCCGGCATTTTCGGACTGGAGTGATGCACGCGACTAGGGAATCCGCCGCCCATGGTCGCCTTTCGTAACCACGACGCATCCGGCCGCGTCTCCGGGCTGTTGCTGCGCAGCGTGCTCTTCACACTGCTCGCCTTGGGGCTGATCGTCGTCGACAAGCGCTACGATCAGCTCGGCAGGATCCGCCGCACCCTGTCGATCGTCGTCTATCCGCTCGAGCTGGCCGTGACCAGCCCCTTCGAGGGCTGGAGCTGGCTGCGCAAGAGTGTGACGACGCGCGATACGCTGCGGGCCGACAATCGGCGCCTCGAACAACGGTTGCGCGACGCCGATTTTCGCCTGCAGCGCTACGCGGCGCTGCAGGCCGAAAACGCCCGCCTGCGCGCGCTGCGCAACAGCACCATCGGTGTCGGCGCCAAATTCATCGTCGGCGACATCATGGATGTCGAACTCGACGCGCTGCGCGAACGCGTGCTCGTCGACCGCGGGGCGCGCGACGGAGTATTCGTAGGGCAAGCGGTGCTCGACGCCCACGGGGTTTTCGGGCAGGTCGTGCAGGTCGATCAGAGGACCTGCGATGTGATGCTGATCAGCGACGCCACCGCCGCAATCCCGGTGATGATCAATCGCAACGGCCTGCGGACCATCGCCGTCGGCACCGGCGATCCCGGGCAGCTCAAGTTGCCGTATCTGCCGATCAACGCCGACGTGCTGAAGGGAGACTTGCTGGTGACCTCCGGGCTCGGCGGCGGCTTTCCGGAAGGCTATCCGGTGGGCACGATCGTCGGCGTCAATCGAGATCCCGTGCAGTCGCTCGCCGACGTCGACGTGCGGCCGGCCGCCGCGCTCAACCGGTCGCGGGAACTGCTATTCGTATGGGTGAGGCGGCCGGCGTCGCTGCCGCCGCCGGCGAAGCCTGTGGTGGTGCGCCAATGATGCGCAGCCGGCCCGTGCGGCGCACGCCCATCGCGCTCTCCGCGCTCGCCGCCTTGACAATCGCGATCGTGCCGCTGCCGAGCGTGCTCGATGTTCTGCGCCCTGATTTTCTGGTGTTGGTCGTCCTCTATTGGTCGATCGAAGCGCCGCGCATCGGCGGTCTGACGCTCGCCTTCACCGCCGGCCTCGCGCTCGACCTCCTGAACGGCGTCGTGCTCGGCGAGCACGCCCTGGCGCTGACGTTGACGGCCGCATGGACGACGCATTTGCGCCTGCGGCTGCGCGTCTTCTCGATGCTGCAGCAATCGCTGACGATCTTCGCGCTGCTGACAGGCTATCAATTCATCCTCTTTTGGGTCGACGGCGCCACCGGCTACCCGCTGACCTCGATGGCGCGCTGGCTCGCGCCGGTCATCGACGCTCTGGTGTGGCCGTTGATGGTCGGCACCTTGAGCCGCCTGCATGAGCGCTGACGGCGCCGGAGTCGGCTAATTGGTCCGCCGCGTTCGCATCAAGGATCATTGGGGCGAAAGGCGCATATTCACGGTCCGCAGCATCGTCGCCGGCGTGATCGTCGCCTTGCTGCTCCTGACCGTCGCCAGCCGCTTGTATTTCCTGCAGGTGCTGCGCTACGACTATTACGCGGCGCTCTCGCAGGGCAACCGCGTGCGCATAGAGCCGATTCCGCCGAACCGCGGGCTGATCTTCGATCGCAACGGCGTCGTGCTCGCCGATAATCTGCCGTCCTACCAACTCGAGTTGGTGCGCGAACAGGTCGGCACGCAGGGGCAGCTCGATGAGAGTCTGGCGCGCTTGGTGGCGATCGGCCTGCTTGACGCCGGCGATGTGCCGAGCATCAAGGAAGACATCCTGTCGCACCGCAACTATGAAAGCGTGCCGATCAAGTTGCAGTTGACCGACGAAGAGATGGCGATATTTGCGCTGCATCGATTTCAATTCGGCGGCATCGACATTCACACCCGGCTGACCCGGCACTATCCGTTCGGGCCGCTCGCGGTCCACGCGCTCGGCTACGTCGCGGCCATCAGCGAGCGGGATCTGAAGCATATCGACCCGGCCGCCTACGCCGGCACGACCTTGATCGGCAAATTGGGCATCGAGGGAGCATACGAGAGCGTATTGCACGGCAAACCCGGATTCCGCGAAGTGTTGGTCAACGCCGCCGGGCGGCCCGTGCAAAAGCAGGGGGCGTACACGCCGAAGCTCGCCACGCGCCCGCCGGTCGCGGGATCCGATCTGATCCTCAGCCTCGACATGCGCGTACAGCGCGCCGCCGAGGAGGGGCTCCAAGGCTTGCGCGGCGCGGTCGTCGCCATCGACCCGAACAACGGCGATGTCGTTGCGCTCGCGAGCACGCCGGGCTTCGACCCGAATGAATTCGCGCGCGGCTTGACGAACAAGCAATACGACGCGCTGCAGAGCGACCCCGACAAGCCCCTGATCAATCGCGCGTTGCGCGGCGCCTATCCTCCCGGCTCGACGGTCAAGCCGTACTATGCGCTGGCGGCTCTGCACTACGCCGTGATGACGCCGGATCAGACGATCTTCTGCCCGGGCCATTTCAATCTGCCGGGCAGCAGGCACATCTTTCACGACTGGAAACACGGCGGCCACGGCACCATATCGATGCGCCGCGCCATAGCGCAGTCCTGCGACGTTTACTTCTTCAACGTCGCGGAAAAGCTGGGCATAGACCGCATGCATTCGTTCATGACGAAGTTCGGCTTCGGGCGCCTGACCGGCATCGATATACCCGGAGAGCAGCGCGGCTTGATGCCCTCGCCGGCATGGAAGCGGCGCGCCTACAAGAATCCCGCCGATCAGGTGTGGTTCCCGGGAGAAACGGTGATCGTCGGCATCGGCCAGGGCTACATGTTGGCGACCCCTTTGCAGCTCGCGCACGCCGTTGCCGTCATCGCCACGCGCGGCCGGGAATTCGCGCCCCGTCTGGTCACCGGCGTGCGCGCGCCCGGCTCGCGGCACGTGACCCGGCTGCCGCTCAAGCCGCAGCCCGGCGTTGCGTTCGTGACGGCCGATCAATGGAGCGTGGTCGTCGAGGGGATGGAGGAGGCCGCCCAACCCGGCGGCACCGCCGCGCGCATGGCGGCGGGCGCGCCGTACAAGCTGGCCGCCAAGACCGGCACCGCCCAGGTCTTTTCGCTGGGCCAGAATCAAAAATACAACCTCAAGCAAGTGGCAGCGCGTTTGCGCGATAATGCCCTGTTCGTTTCCTTCGCCCCGGCCGATGATCCTAAACTTGCGGTGGCCGTGATGGTCGAAAATGCGGCCGGCGAAGGCGGCTCGGTCGCCGGGCCGATCGCGCGCAAGGTATTCGATGCCTATTTACTGCCGGAAAAGACACTGGTGCCGGGAAAACCTCAATGATCCTCGATGAATTCTCGCCTTCGCGGGCGCGCCGCACGCTGACCGCCGGCAGCCGCGCGCTGCGCGCTTTGGGGCTCGACGGTCCGCTCACCGGCGTGCTGTCGATCATCGTCTGCATCGGGCTGCTGGTCGTCTACAGCGCCTCGGGCCAGAACCTCAAGATGGTCGAACATCATTTGGGCAACATCGCAATCGCGGTGGCGGCGCTGATCGCGCTGGCGAAGTTCTCCACGCCGCAATACCTGCGCCTGTTCACGCCGCCCGCCTATCTCATCGGCGTGCTGCTGCTGCTCGTCGTCGCGCTGACCGGCCACGTCGGCAAGGGCGCGCAGCGCTGGCTGGATCTGGGCTTCGTGCGCTTTCAGCCGTCGGAAATCATGAAGCTCGCGGTGCCGATGATGTGCGCCTGGTATATGCACGAGCGGCCGCTGCCGCCGACGTTCAAGGATCTCGTGGTGATGGCGGCGATCATCGCGCTGCCGACGGCGCTGATCGTCGTACAGCCGGACCTCGGCACGGCGCTCCTGGTCGCGGCCGCCGGCTTGATCGTGGTGCTGCTCGCGGGCCTGCAGCTGCGCGTCATTTTGATGTCGATCCCGCTGCTCGGCGCGGCCGCCTGGGCCGGCTGGCATTTCATCCATGCCTACCAACGCCAGCGCCTGTCGATGTTCTTGAATCCGCAAAGCGACCGGCTCGGCGCCGGCTACCACATCATTCAGTCGCAAATCGCGATCGGTTCCGGCGGCGTCTTCGGCAAGGGTTATATGCACGGCAGTCAGGCGCAGCTGGATTTTTTACCGGAGCGCTCCACGGATTTCATATTCTCGGTCATCGGCGAGGAATTCGGCCTGCTCGGCCAACTGTTGATCCTGTCGCTCTACGGCATCGTCATAGGCCGCGCGCTGTACATGGCGATGCAGGGTCAGGACACCTTCTCGCGCCTGACCGGCGGCGCGATCGCGCTGAGCTTCTTCGTCTACGTGTTCGTCAACTCGGGGATGGTCAGCGGCATCCTGCCGGTCGTCGGCGTACCTCTGCCGCTGATCAGCTACGGCGGCACGTCGATGGTGACGATCATGGCCGGATTCGGCATCCTCATGTCCTTGCATTCGCACCGCAAGCTCGTCGGATCCTGACCGTGATCGCCGCAATTCGTGCGCATCGCCTGCTGCTCGCCGCCGCCCTGGCCATCGGCGCCTGGCGGCCCGCGGCGGCGCTCGACACGCACCGCGCCGTTGTCGAGCGGTTCATCGGCCACATGGCATACCACGATGCCTTCGACGAGCCGCAATTGCGCGCGCTGCTCGCAGCCGCAAAGAGCCAGCCCGCGATCATCGCGGCGATGGCGAGGCCGGTCGAAAAGACGCTGCCCTGGTATCAGTACCGGCCGATCTTCCTCAATGAAAAGCGCATCCAGGAAGGCGTCGACTTTTGGCGCGCGCACCAGGGGGAACTGGACGCATCGAGCGCCCGCACCGGCGTTGCCCCGCAATATGTGGTGGCGATTCTCGGCGTCGAGACCTATTACGGCACGCTGACCGGCCAGTACCGGGTGCTCGACGCCTTGACGACGCTGGCGTTCGATTACCCGTCGCGTTCGAAATTTTTCCGCAGCGAGCTGGAACAGTTTCTGCTGTTGGCACGGGATCAGGGAATCGATCCCCTGACGGCGACGGGTTCCTACGCCGGCGCGATGGGCGCGCCGCAATTCATGCCGTCCGCTTACCGGCGCTACGGGCTCGACGCGAGCGGCGACGGCCGCGTCGATCTCTGGTCGAACTGGCCGGACGTATTCGACAGCGTCGGCTATTTTCTTAAGGACCATGGTTGGACCGGCGGCGCGCCGGTGCTCAGCGATGCGTCCGTCGCGCCGGACATCGTCCCGGCCGCCGCGGCCGGCGCGCTGGCGGCCGGCGAGGCGCAAATCCGCCTGTCGGCAACCGTCGGCTCGCTGCAAGCGCAGGGCGTGCGCATCGACCGAGCGCCGCCTGCCGATACGCCGGCGGTATTGATCCCGGCCCAGCAAGCCGACGGCGTCCACTGGCGCGTCGGCTATGAGAATTTCTACGCACTGACGCGCTACAACCGCAGCCCGCTGTATGCGATGGCCGTCTACGAACTCGCCTGCGCGCTGCAATCGCGGGTCGAGGGCGCGCCGCGGCCCGCGGACGCGCCGCAACGCGCCGCGATCGCCGGGCGCGACGCCGCGCCGCGCGGCTCGCCATGACGGTGCGCCGCGGGCGCCGCGGGCGCCGCGCGCGCCGGTCGGCGCTGCTCGGCGCGCTCGCCGCGCTGTTGCTCTCGGCCTGCCAAAGCGCGCCGCCTCTGCGTACCAAGACGCCGCTGCCGCCGGTTGCCGCGCAACGAGTGCCGCCGCCGCCGGCCGACGTCATGGACGTGCCGGACGCCGTGCCGCGCATCGAACCGCGCTCCCGCTACGGCAATCCGCCGTTCTACGAGGTCTTTGGCAAGCGCTATTACGTCCTGCCGTCGTGCCTCGGCTATGACGAGCGCGGCGTCGCCTCCTGGTACGGACCGGGATTTTACGAGGATCGCACCTCGACGCATGAGCCTTACGACATGTACGCGATGACGGCGGCCAATAAGACGCTGCCGCTGCCTTGCTACGTACGCGTCACCAATCTGCGCAACGGCCGCAGCGTCATAGTGCGGGTCAATGACCGCGGTCCCTTCGTGGCGAATCGCATCATCGATTTGTCGTACACGGCGGCCGCCAAGCTCGGCATGCTGGCGAAGGGTACTGCGTTCGTCGAGGTGCGGGACGTCGACCCGGCGGCGCCGACAGCGCCCGCGGCAGCCGCCGGGCCGACGTTCGCCGACGCCGCGCCGCAAGCCGCGCCGCAAGCCGCGCCGCAAGCCGCGGCAAAATCGCAAGCGTCCGCCGCGCCGGCAATACCGGCCGCGCTGTTCGTCCAGGTCGGCGCGTTCGCCGCTCCCGCCAATGCGGACCGCCTGCTGCGCAAATTGCGCGGCGACGGCTACGCCGACGCGTTCGTGCGCGCCGATACGATCGGCGGCCGCAAACTGTACAGGGTGCGCATCGGCCCCGTCGGCGGCGTCGACGACTACGATCGGACCGTGAACGCGCTCGCCCGCATCGGCCTCAAGGATGCGCATCTTGCGCTGAATTAATGCAATATTGGCGCACAATTAGCGTCGCACCCTTTACCCGCCGATCACCGAGGCCCTCATCCGCCATGCCGCGTTCAGTGTCGTCCAGCCTTTTGTTGCTGATCCTCGCCGCCGCCCCCTGTTTCGCCGACATACCAATCCCGACGCCACCGTCGGTGGATGCGCAGGCCTACATACTCGTCGATTACCACAGCGGCAAGATTCTCGCCGCGCAGAACGCCGTGGCGCGCATGCAGCCGGCGAGCCTCACGAAGCTGATGACCACGTACATCGTCTTTCAGGAACTCGCCGCCGGCAAGCTGGCGTTGGACGAGCCGGTGACGATCAGTGCCAAGGCGTGGCACACGGGCGGCTCGCGCACCTTCGTGCAGGTCGGCTCGAAGGTGCCAGTGAAATCGCTGATTCTCGGCATGATCGTGCAGTCCGGCAACGACGCGACGGTCGCGCTCGCCGAGCAGGTTGCGGGTACCGAGGATACCTTCGTGCAAATGATGAACGCGACCGCGAAACGGCTCGGCATGCTGGACACGCGCTACGAGGACGCGACCGGTCTGCCGGCTGCCGGGCACTACACGACGGCGCGCGATTTGTCGCTGCTGGCGAGCGCTCTGATCCGCGATTTCCCGCAATATTACCCGTGGTTCGCGATACGCGAATTCGCCTACAACGGCATCAATCAACAGAACCGCAACGGCCTGCTTGAGAGCTATCCCGGCGTCGACGGATTGAAGACCGGCCACACCGAGGAGGCGGGCTATTGCCTGGTCGCCTCGGCGGTGCGCAACGGCATGCGTTTGCTATCCGTCGTTCTCGGCGGCGCCAAGTACCACGGCCGGGAACGCGCGAGCGCCGCCTTGCTGAACTACGGATTCACTTTCTACGATACGAAATTGGTCGCCAAGGGCGGCGCGCAGCTCGCCGCGGCGCGCGTTTGGAAGGCGGCGACATCGCCGATCGGCGTCGGCATCGCGCATAACCTGTACGTGACGGTGCCGCGCGACCAGGCGGCAACCCTGAGAACCTCGCTGCTGCTCTCACCGAGATTGATCGCGCCGCTCGGCAGGAATTCGGAGGTGGGCGTATTGCGCGTCGATGCGGGCGGCAAAACCATCGCGACGCGCACCCTCCACCCCCTGGCGCGCGACGCCGCCGGCGGCTGGTGGCGCAGCCTCGTCGATACGCTTCGGCTCTGGTTCGCCTGAGGGGGTGGCGCGGATGCCGCTACCTATCTGCTATCTGAACGGACAGTACCTGCCGCTCGCGCAAGCCGCGGTTTCACCGCTCGATCGGGCGTTCCTGTTCGCGGATGCCGTCTACGAAGTGCTGCCGGTGTACGCCGGTCGCGCGTTCCGACTGCGCGAGCATTTCGACCGGCTGGCGCGCAGCCTGAAGGCGATCGGCATGCAAGCGCCGCTGACGCACGCCGAGTGGGCAGAGGTCTGCCGGCAATTGAGCGAACGCAACGGCGGCGGCGACATGTATCTTTACATACAAGTCAGTCGGGGTGCGGAATTCGGCCGCACTCATGCGTGGCCGGCCGGCCTCACGCCGACGATCTTCGCCTTCGCTTCGGCGCTCGAGGCGATCTCGGCACAGATGCTGGAGCGCGGCGTCGCCGCCGTGACGGCCGCGGACATCCGCTGGGCGCGCCGCGACATCAAGTCCACCGCCCTGCTCGCGAACGTCATGCTGAAGAAAATGTCGGCCGATGTCGGCGCCTTCGAAACGATATTGCTGGATGACGGCTACCTGACCGAGGGTTCGTCGACGAGCGTGCACGTCGTCAAGAGCGGCATCATCCGTACGCCGCCGAACGGCCGGCAGATCCTGCCGGGAACGACGCGCGACGTGGTCGACGAACTCGCCGCCCGGCAAAATATCGCCAACCAAGCGTGCCAGGTGACCGAGGCCGAATTGCGTGCCGCCGACGAGATTTGGCTGGGCTTCTCCACGCGCGGCGTTCTGGCCGTCACCTCGCTCGATGGCGCCGCCGTCGGCAGCGGTCTGCCCGGGCCTGTGTTCCGGCGCATGCACGCGGCTTTCGAGGCGTACGTCCGCGAATTGGCGCCGACCCCAGCGCTATGAAAGGGGCATCGCCGCCGGCCTTTCCGAGCGACGTTCCGATCAAGGTCATGGGCCGTTGCGACAGCGATCTGCGCGCGCTCACGACCGCGATCGTCGAAAAGCATAGCGGCGCGCTCGGCGAGGCGCGGGTGCGCACGCGCACCAGCGCGGACGGCAATTTTTTGGCCGTCACCTATTTGATCCATGCAGAGAGCCGCGCGCAGTTGGACGCGATCTATCGCGAGCTGTCGGCCTGCAAATCCGTGTTGATGGCGCTGTAGCGCGGCTCGAACCCCAACTGGCCGAACAGGTGGCGCGCGACGCCCTCGCCGGCGGCGTCGACGTCAGCGGCTGCGCAAAGCTCGGCGAGGCTGGTCACGGCGAGTCCGCGATGGCCGCATACGTTGATGCGCCGAAACGGCTGCAGATCCGGCGAGACGTTGAGGCTCGCGCCGTGATAACTGGCGCCGCGCCGAATACGCAGGCCGATGCTCGCGAGCTTCGCGCCGTCGACGTAGACGCCGGGCGCATCGCGCCGCGCGACCGCGCGCAAATCCCATTCTGCCGCGTAGCCGATGATCGCTTGCTCGAGAGCCGTGACCAGATCGCGGATGCCCAAGCGCAGGCGCCGCAAGTCGAGCAAGGGATACACGACCAGCTGTCCCGGCCCATGATAGGTGACCTGGCCGCCGCGGTCGATTTGCACGACCGGGATCCCGCCGGGATCGAGGAGGTGATCGCGGCTCGCGTTCATCCCCAGGGTGAACACCGGCGGGTGCTGCAACAGCCAGATCTCATCGCGCGTCTCCGCCCCGCGTTCGTCCGTGAAGCGCTGCATCGCGCGCCAGGTCGGCTCGTAGTCGACCAGCCCCAAGCGGCGGATCAGCGGCGCGGCGTTCATCAACCCAGGCGGCGGTTGTCCAAACCCGCATTGTTGCGGGCGAGGGCCCGTTCCGCGCGGTAACTGGATCTGACCAAGGGCCCGGACACGCACTCGACGAAGCCGAGCTCGAGCGCCCAGGCGCGGTATTCGTCGAATTGTTGCGGCGTCACGTAGCGCCGGACGTCGAGATGCTGCGGCGTCGGCCGCAGGTACTGCCCCAGGGTCAGTATGTCGACCGCCGCGGACCGCAGGGCGCGCATCGTCTCGAGGATTTCCGCATCCGTCTCGCCGAGACCGAGCATCAGGCTGGTCTTCGTCAGCACCGCGGGCCGGTGAGCCTTGGCGTGCGCCAGCACCGCGAGCGTCTGTGCGTAGCCCGCCCGCGGATCTCGCACCGGATGGGTCAGGCGTTCGACGGTCTCCACGTTTTGAGCGAACACGTCCACCCCGGAGTCGAGCACGGTTCGCACGTCGGCCAGCGACCCTTGGAAATCCGGGGTCAGGGCCTCGACCGCCGTGTGCGGGTTCGCGGTCTTGATGGCGCGGATCGCCGCCGCATAATGGGCGGCGCCGCCGTCCGGCAAATCGTCGCGGTCGACGGACGTGAGAACGACGTAGCGCAGCTTCATCAAGGCGACCGAGCGCGCCGCATTCTGCGGTTCATCGGCGTCGAGCCAGCCGCGCGGATTGCCGGTATCGACCGCGCAAAAGCGGCAGGCGCGCGTGCACACCGAGCCCATCAGCATGATCGTTGCGGTGCCCGCATTCCAGCATTCGCCGATGTTCGGGCATTTCGCTTCTTCGCAAACCGTGCTCAACCGATGCTGTTTGACGATTTGCCTGACCGCGGAGTAGCCCTCGCCTGCCGCCATGCGCGCGCGCAACCAGCGCGGTTTGCCCGCGGCCCGCGCCGCGGCCGGCCGTGGCGCCGCGGCGGATTTGATGCCGTCCTTGATCGCCGTGAATCCCTGCGCAGTCGTGTATTTGTCGCCGCTCGGCACCGCCGCCGCGGGCCTGATCGGGATACCCTTGAAGTCGGTCATCGGCCGATTGTATCGCATCGACGGGCGTTCAACGCCGCCAGCCGTTCCACCGAACCGACGTCCTCCCAGAGGCCGCCATGGATTTGCGCCGAGCAGCGCCGCGCCGCCATGGCCTCGATCAGCAAGGGCTTCAGCGGCCGCACGCCGTCGGCGAGCCCGGCAAATAGCGCGGTGCGGTAGACGGCGATCCCCGCGAACGTGAACTGCCGCGGCGCGCTCGCCACGGCCCAGCCGTCCTGCAGGCCGAAATCGCCCTGCGGATGCTGCGGCGGATTGGCGACCAGCAGCAGATGCGCATCGGCGCCGGCGCCGATGCGCAGATTCTCGAACGCAAAGTCGCAGTAGATGTCGGCATTGACGACCGCGAAGGGTCCCGGCGCCAGCAGCGCGAGCGCCCGGACGATGCCGCCGGCGGCCTCCAGCGCGCGCGGCGTCTCGTCGCTATAACGGATGCTGACGCCGTAGCGCGCGCCGTCGCCGAGATAATCGCGGATCTGCGCACCGAGCCAGCACAGATTGACGATGATGTCGCGGATTCCGCCGCGGGCCAGGGCATGGACGTGATGCTCGATCAGCGGCGCGCCGCACACGCGCAAAAGAGGCTTCGGCGTCGCCTCGGTCAGCGGCCGCATGCGCAGGCCGCGCCCCGCCGCGAGAATCATCGCCGCACGCGGAAGGTTTGCGCCTTCGTCGTACGTCATGACGGTGCCCGTGCTTGCGGCTGCGCCTCTGCGCGTGCTTGCGCCAGTGCCCGCGCCTGCGCTTGCTCGAATTGGCCGTCGATCCGCGAGGTAATGAACTCGGCAAACTCGCCGGTCTCGGGGTGTGCGGCCGCGACCGCGCGCAGGTAATCGAGGACGCGCGGCAAATCCGCCAGATATTGCGATTTCCGGTCGCGGTAATTGAGCCTACAGAATATGCCCAACACCTTTATGTGCCGCTGCAGGCCCATCATGTCGAACCAGCGCATGAACTGCTCCTCACCGGCGGCGAGCGCAAATCCCCGCTCCAGCAGGCGCCGCCGGTAGCCGAGCGCCCAAGCGCGCACCCTGTGCCGCGGCCATGCGATGTAGCAGTCGCGAAGCAGCGATACGAGATCGTAGGTCAATGGCCCGACGACGGCATCCTGAAAATCGAGAATCCCGGGATTGGCCTGGTCCGCGATCATCAGATTGCGCGAATGATAATCGCGGTGCACGAAGGTGGCGGGCTGCGCCAGCGCCGATTGCAGCAGCTGCTCGAACAGTCGGTCCAACATCGCGCGTTCCGCGCGGCCGATATCGAGCCGCAGATGACGGCGCAAAAACCATTCCGGCAGCAGCTCCATTTCGCGCATCAATAGCGCGCGGTCGTAGGCCGGCAGCTCGCTCGCGAACGGCCGGCGCATCGATTGCATCACGAGCAAGGCGTCGAGCGCATCCGCATAGAGCCGCTCGACGTCCTCGCCCTGAGCCAGCGCGTCGAGATATTGGCGCGAACCCAAATCGCTGATCAACACCAGACCGCGCGCCTCATGGAGCGCCAGCACGCGCGGCACGTTGAGGCCGCTTGCCGCCAGCATCGCGGCCACCCGCAGGTAGGGCCCGAGACTTTCCTTCTCCGGGGGCGCATCCATGACGATGTAGCTCTCGCCGGCCCGGGTAACGCGAAAATAGCGCCTGAAGCTCGCGTCGGACGAGGCGGGCACCACCGGGCTGCCCGCAAAACCCAGGTCTTCGGCAAGCCAACGCGTGATCTCTAGGAAGCGAAGGTCGCCTGCGTCCGATGGAGTCATGATGCGAATTCGGCGAACCGCAAATGCGGCGCGCGCAATTATACCGATTATAATGCGGGGCCTGCGCGTCTTCGCAACGCGCGGCGCTGTTCACAATAACCTCTGGGCGACGAATTTTGCCGATGGCCTCTCACGTCCGCGCCGTAGCGCTGCTGATCGCTCTGTCGGCGGTCCCGTCCGTGCTGGCGGCCGACTTCTGTCCGGCGCCGCCGCTGCCGACGCCGCGCTCCGCCGCCATCCCGGCCGGCGATCATCGCATCCACATCGACAGCGACGCCGCGACGCTCGCCGCCGACGGCAAGGCCTTGGTAAACGGCCGGGTCATGGTCACCGAGAATGCGCGCCAAGTGACTGCCGATTCGGTCACCTACGATCCGCGCACCGGCCGGGTCACGGTCAAGGGCAAGGTGCGCTTCGAGGATCCGCGACTGCGGATTCAGAGCGACGCCGGCAGCTACGACCAAAGCGGCGGCGCCGAGTTCGGCGATGCCGCCTTCAAGCTGCTCAACCGCAACGGCCGCGGATTCGCCAAGCAGATCGAGGTGAAGCCGGGCGGCAAGATCACGCTGCACCGCGTCCGCTATACGGCCTGTCCCGTCGGCAACGAGGATTGGGCGCTGCGCGCCTCGTCGATAGACCTCGACACGGCGCGCCAGCAAGGGGCCGCGCACGGCGCGCATCTGCTGTTCAAGGGCGTGCCGCTGTTCTATACGCCGTATCTGTCCTTTCCCTTGGGGAGCGCGCGGCAGAGCGGATTCCTGTATCCGAACTTTGCGCACTCCGGCAACACCGGCTACTCGATCGGCATTCCCTATTATTTCAACTTGGCGCCGAACTACGATTTGACCCTGACGCCCGGATACATGTCGGCCCGCGGCGCGGATATCGCGGGCCAATACCGCTATCTGACGACCTCCTCGCACGGGCAAATCGACACGAGTTTCCTGCCCGAGGATCTGCAGACTCAAGCGGAGCGCAATTATTTTCGCGCGACGGACGTCACCGAACTCGATCGGCGCAGCCGCGTCGGCTTCGACATCGCGAGCGTCAGCGACAGCAATTACTTTCAGGACTTCGCGGTCGGCTCCGCCGAGACCAGCGTCACCTATCTGCAGCGCCGCGCCGAGTATTTGTATCACGACGACGCCTGGCGGGTCAGCGCGCAATTGCAGAATTTTCAGACGATCGACATTTCGGTCGCTGCCATCGACCGGCCCTATTCGCGCGTGCCGCGCGTCACCGCCGACGCGCTCTGGCCGATCGCCCGTACCGGCCTGGAATTCTCTCTGGACAGCGAGGCGGTGAATTTCCTGCGCGATGTGGGCCCGACCGGCATCCGCCTGAACCTCGCGCCGGAGCTGCGCTGGGCGCGGCGGGCGCCCGGGTATTTTTTCGTCCCGGCGATCGGCTGGAATTTTACGCAGTACGATCTGCAGAACGCCGGCGCCAGCCTACCGAGTTCGCCGACCCGCTCGCTGCCTTACGGCAGACTCGATATGGGGCTGGTTTTCGAGCGCGATACCGGCGCGGGCGGAGGGCGCACGCAGACCTTGGAGCCGCGCGTCGTCTACAGCTACATCCCCTACCGCAACCAGAACGATCTGCCGGTCTTCGACACGGCGTTGCCGGATCTGAATCTGACGGAACTGTACCGCACCAACCGCTACGTCGGCGGCGACCGCATCGGCGATGCGAACCAATTGAGCCTCGGCGTCACGACGCGCCTATTCGATCATCAGAGCGGACAGCAGTACCTGTCGGCCACCCTGGGACAGACGCGCTATTTTTCGCAGCCGCGCGTGACGCTTCCCGGCGAGACGCCGGTCAATTACGGCGCCTCCAACATCGTCGGTGAACTCGCCGTGACCGCCTACCGGAACTGGAGCGTGAAAATGAACTACCAGTGGAACCCGTACGTCAATACGACCGAGAAATCCGAGGTGTCCGTCCAGTACCGGCCGGACGCCGCCCGCATGGTCAACCTGGGGTACCGATTCCAGCACGGCGTCCTCGACCAATGGGACGGCTCCGCCGCGTGGCCGATCGCCGCTCACTGGAATGCGGTCGGCCGCCTGGTGTATTCGACCTTGGATAGGAAAGCGATCGAGCAAGTGGCCGGGTTCGAATACACGAGCTGCTGTTGGCGCGTTCAAGTGGTGCAGCGCCGCTACGTCGTCAACCGCACCGGCGCGATGGACACGTCGATTGCCGTACAATTGGAACTCCTGGGCCTGAGTTCGGTCGGAGGTTCAGCGGATACTTTCCTGCGACGGTCGATTAGCGGATACTCCGCCGTCAACCCAGTTCCCTAGACCCGAGTAACGATCGCCCATGCGCATGATTTCCCGCCTTTTCTGCTTGCCGATTGCGGCGTTGGCGCTCTGCTGCACGGCGCAGGCGCAGACTCGGGATATCGGCACGCGCGGAATATTGCTCGATCGCATCGCAGCGGTCGTCAACGACGGTATCGTCCTGCGCAGCCAGCTGGACCAGCAGATGGACGCGGTGACCAAGCGCCTCGAGGAGCAGAAGGTCGCGCTGCCGCCGCAAAGCGTGCTCCAGCAGCAGGTGCTGGACCGCCTCATTTTGCAAGAAATCCAGATGCAGAGGGCCAACCGCATCGGCCTCAGCATTTCCGACGATCAACTGAACGGCGCGCTGCAGCAGATCGCGGCGCGCAATAAGATCCCGTTCGATCAACTGCCGACGGCGCTCGCCGCACAGGGCATCGATTACAAGCAGTACCGCGAATCGATGC
This sequence comes from Steroidobacteraceae bacterium, assembly GCA_035531435.1. GTDB lineage: Bacteria > Pseudomonadota > Gammaproteobacteria > Steroidobacterales > Steroidobacteraceae > Bog-1198. Next base: position 32,885 of record DATKSW010000013.1, read on the forward strand.
GCAAGGAGTTGACGCTGCAGGCGCTGCGCGAACGCGATGTGATCGCGCGTATCGTCGTCACGCCGCGTGAAATCGATCAGTATTTGAAGCGCGAGGACAGCGCGGCCGCCCACGACCAGTTCAACATATCGCACATCCTGATAGCGGTTCCTGCGGCTGCTTCGCCGCAACAAATCGAACAGCTGACCCAGAAGGCGCAGGACGTCGCCGCGCGCGCCCGCAAGGGCGAGAGCTTCGCGCAGCTGGCGATCGCCAATTCCAACAGCCAGACGGCCTTGGACGGCGGCACGCTCGGCTGGCGCAAGGGCAGTCAGCTGCCGAACTTCATCCTGCAGCTCGTCACCAAGATGAAGCCCGGGGATATCGGCGGGCCGGTGCGCACGGCGAGCGGCTTCAACATCGTCAAGCTCAACGAGGTGCGCACCGGAGAAAAGCCGGTCATCGTCAACCAGATTCACCTGCGGCATATCCTCATGAAACCCAATGAATTGGACGACGATCAAACGGTGCGGCAGAAATTGCTGAAGATCCGTCAGCGCATCTTGAACGGCGAGGATTTCGCGGGCATCGCCACGACGACCTCCGAGGATCCGGGCTCGGCGCCCGACGGCGGCGATCTCGGCTGGGTTTCGCCGAGCTCGTTCGTGCCCGAGTTCCAAAAGGCCATCGCAAATCTGAAGATCAACGAGATCAGCATGCCGTTCAAGACCCGCTACGGCTGGCACATAGTGCAGCTGCTCGGCAAGCGCAGCTACGACAGTTCCTCCGACATCCGCAGGCGGCGTGCGTTCGAGGCGATTCGCGAAAGCAAGGCGGACGAAGAGACCGAGCTTTGGCTGCAACGATTACGCGACGAGGCGTTCGTCGAAATCAAGATGTAGTGTACACGCCGAGGATCGTCATTACGTCGGGCGAACCGGCTGGTATCGGGCCGGATACCTGCGTCATGCTCGCGCAATCGGACTCCGACGCCGAATTGATCGTCGCCGGCGACCGCCGGGTCATCGCCTCCGCGGCGGCGAGTTTGCGCCTGCCGCTCGCGCTCGAAAGCTACGATCCCTCGGCGCCGGCGCGGCCGCAGCGCGCGGGCACGCTCAAGTTGCTGAATATCGACTGCGCGCTGCCGGTCGTCGCCGGCCAACTGGATGTGCGCAACGCCGCTTCCGTGCTGCGCATGCTCGATCGCGCCTGCGACGGCTGCATGAACGGCGAGTTCGCCGCCATGGTGACGGCACCGGTCCAAAAGAGCACGCTGCTGGACGCCGGTTTCGCATTCAGCGGCCACACCGAATATTTGGCGGCTCGAACCCGCGCGGCGATGCCCGTGATGATGTTGGCGGACGATCGGATGCGGGTCGCGCTGGTGACGACGCACTTGCCGCTCGCCGAAGTCCCGAAGGCGATCACGGCGGAGCGCCTGCAGGCGACGCTGCGCATCGTGCATGCGGACTTGGGCCGCCATTTCGGCGTGCAGTCGCCGCGCATCGTGGTCCTCGGCCTCAACCCGCATGCCGGTGAATCCGGGCACCTCGGGCGCGAGGAAATCGAGGTCATCGAACCGCTCATCCGGCAGATACGCGCCGAAGGCATCGACGCGCGCGGGCCGTTGCCGGCCGACACGGCCTTCGCGCCGCAGGTGCTTGCAACCGCCGACGTCATCGTCGCGATGTACCACGACCAGGGCTTGCCGGTGATCAAGCATGCGAGCTTCGGCAATGCCGTGAACATCACTCTGGGATTGCCGATCCTGCGCACCAGCGTCGATCACGGCACGGCCCTGTCGGTGGCGCGCACCGGCAAAGCCGACGCCGGCAGTCTGCGAGCCGCGGTCGCGCTCGCCGTCCGCCTGACCGGCGCCGTCCATGCCGGTTCGTAGGCGGTTCGGCCAGCACTTCCTGCACGATCCGGCGGTCATCGGCCGAATCGTCGACGCCGTGGCTCCCGCCGCCGGCGAGCGCATCGTCGAAATCGGCCCCGGCCGCGGAGCGTTGACTTTCAGGCTGCTGGAGCGCGCCGGGCGGCTGGATGCCGTCGAGATCGATCGCGACCTCGCCGCGGGTCTCGAACGCGATCCGCGCGCGGCCGGCAGGCTGCGGGTGCACGTCGCCGACGCCCTCGAGATGGATTTCGCGCTCCTGCGCGGCGGCGGTGCGCCGCTGCGCGTCGTCGGCAATCTTCCGTACAATATCTCCACGCCGCTGTTGTTTGCATTGCTGCGCCAGCGCGCGGCGATCTTCGATCTGCATTTCATGCTGCAGAAAGAGGTGGTCGACCGCATGGCCGCAATGCCGGGCGGCAGGGAGTACGGCCGCTTGACCGTGATGCTCGCCGCGTACGCGCGGGTCGAAGCGCTGTTCGACGTCGGACCGGGAGCTTTTCACCCCCGGCCGAAGGTCTGCTCGGCGGTCGTGCGCTTGCGCCCGACGACGGCGCCTCGTTTCGAGATCGGCGACGAACGGGTGTTGCGCGCCGTCGTCAGCGCCGCGTTTTCCCACCGCCGCAAGACCTTGCGCAACGGCCTGAAGGGCTTGCTGTCGGCCGAGGAAATCGCCGCCTGCGGCATCGACCCCGCGCTACGGCCCGAAGTCCTGACGCCCGCCCAATTCGGGCTGCTCGCGGTCCGCTTGCATGCCAAGTCCGCGGCCGATGCCCGACAAACCGCATAGGCCGCGCAACCCTCGGCTATACTGCGCGCTATGCCGCCCTACAGGAAAATACTGCTGTTGCTGGATCTGTCCGACGGCAGCGAGCAGGTCGCCGCCGCCGGACGCGAGCTCGCCGTCCACTGGAACGCATCGCTGGTCGCCTTGCATGTCGTCGAGTTCGCACCGGTCGAACCGATGGGGGAATCCTTGATGCCCGCGGTGCAGATCGAGGACGAATTGATCAAGCGATCGCGCGACAAGCTCGATGAATTGGTGCGGCGGCTGGCGCTCGAGCGCACCATCTGCCGGGTCGAAGCCGGCAACACCAAGGCGGAGATTCTGCGTGTCGCCGCGCAGGAGCGCGCGGATTTGATCGTGCTCGGCAGCCGCGAGCGGCACGGCCTCGCAATCCTGGTGAATTTCACGGAAGATACGGTGCTCCACGCGGCGCATTGCGACGTGCTCGCGATTCGCTTGAAATAATGCGATGCGATCCATGACAGCAGAGCCAGCGAATCCACGAATCCGCGTCGAGGTCGAGACTTCGTATCTCGAGGAGCAATCCGATCCGCACGACAAGCGCTTCGTATTTTCGTACACGATCACGATACGCAACGACGGCCCGCTGCCGGCGCGGTTGCTGACCCGTCACTGGATCATTACGGACGCCAACGGCAACGTCAAAGAGACCCGTGGCGACGGCGTCGTCGGCGAGCAGCCGTACCTGAAGCCCGGCCAAGGATTTCGATATTCCAGCGGCGCGGTGATCGAAACGCCGGTCGGCACGATGCAAGGCAGCTACCAAATGGTCGCCGACGACGGTCAGCAGTTCGATGCACCGATCGCGCCGTTCAGGTTGGCGATGCCCGGAGTGCTGCACTAGGCCGATGGCGCTGTACGCGATCGGCGACGTGCAGGGTTGCGACCGGGAACTCGGCGCGCTGCTCGATGCGCTCGACTTTTCCAGCGGCCGCGACCGCTTGTTGTTCGTCGGCGACCTGGTCAATCGCGGCCCCGATTCGCTCGCGGTGTTGCGCCGGGTTCGGGCGCTCGGATCCGCGGCGGTCTGCGTGCTCGGCAATCACGATCTGCACTTCCTGGCCGTGGCATTGGGCGCTGCCGGCGCACGCAGCGGCGACACGCTGGACGCTTTGCTGCGGGCGCCGGACAGCAAATCATTGACCGACTGGCTGATGTCGCTGCCGCTGCTGCACGAGGATGCGGCCCACGGACTCCTGCTGTTGCACGCCGGCCTGCCGCCGCAGTGGGATGTCGCGACCGCGCACGCCTGCGCGCGCGAACTGGAGCAGGCGTTGCAGCGGGCGCCGGAGCGGCTTTTTCAGCGCATGTACGGCGATTCGCCGGACCGGTGGACGCCCGAACTCGACGGCGCGCGCCGCCTGCGGTTCATCGCCAATTGTCTCACCCGATTGCGCTACGTCGATGGCGCCGGCCGGCTCGTTTTACGCGTCAAGGGCGCACCGCAGAAAACCCACGGCAGGTCGCTGATTCCCTGGTTCGACGCCGAAAATGCCGCATGGCGCGGCCCACGCATCATTTTCGGTCATTGGTCCACCTTGGGGTTCTTGCGCCGCGCCGACGTGCTGGCCCTGGACACGGGCTGCGTTTGGGGCGGCGCGTTGACGGCATTGCGCCTGGACGTCGCCGACGCCGCGCCCGTGCAGATCGGCTGCGCCGGCGCCGCCGCGGCGGGCGCCTGAGAGGAAAATCCGCGCGCGGCGGCAGATCGACGCGCGGCGGCAGATCGACGCGCGGCGGCGCCGACCGCTCCCCGGCGCCGGTCACTACCCGCCGCCCGACTTTCCCAGTGCCGATTGCTCGGCCGGCGACAGCGCCCGCAGAATTTGTCCGTGGATGTAGTAGCGGCTGCCGCTCAATTGATACGGCACGCAGGTAATCTCCTTTTCGACGTCGCGCGTCGAGAGCTTCGGCAGGATTTGCCGGGCGAACTCCTCGACCAACTCGCAATCGCCGACCCCCATGTTGCGAAACGCGTCCGCCGCTATCGTGAAGGATTCGAAGCGGGCATCGACCGGCGCCAGGTCGCCGGGACTGGCGGCCTTTATGCCCGCTTGCGGCACGGCCGGCGCCGAAAAGCGGATCTCCAGGCTCGGGCTGATCGAGTGCGGCCCCGGCGGGCGGCCGAATTCCTCGCAGCCGAGCGCGACGATCCGCAGATCCCTGCGGGCGCCGAGATTCATCAGCATGGCCCGCACTTTGTCGCTCAAACCGTCGCATGAATAGCGCGAGGTGACGCCCATGTAGACGAAATTCACGTGATGCTGCTTCCATACGGCGGGCATCGGCACACCGGTTGCGGCAACGACCGGACACGCGCCAAGCGTTGCCGTCAACCAACATGCGGCCTGCAAACCGATGAATCTCATAAATTACCCCGCTCTCTCGAATTAGAATCCCGCCAGAACGTCAGACCGCACGGTAAGCGCCGAAGTTTCGCGCGGTCGCTATAATGTGCCGATGGCCGTTGCCGCGCCCTTCAATCTGCAGCGTTGGATAGATCGCAACAGCGACTTATTGAAGCCGCCGGTGGGCAACAAATTGTTGTTCCAGGACAGCGACTTCATCGTCATGGCGGTCGGCGGCCCGAACTCCCGCAAGGACTTCCACCACGATCCCAGCGAAGAGATCTTCTACCAATTGCAGGGGGATATCGTCCTGAATACGATCCAGGACGGCCGCATCATCGCGGTGAGCATCCGGCAAGGCGACATATTTCTGCTGCCGGCGCAGATGCCGCATTCGCCGCAGCGACCCGCGGGCACGATCGGCATCGTCGTCGAACGGCGCCGGCGAGCGGACGAATTGGACGGTTTCTCCTGGTATTGCGAGAACTGCGGTCATTCTTTGCACCTGCAACGCGTCGCCGTCGCCGATATCGAGGGCCAACTGCCGGGTATATTCGCGCGATTCTATGCGAACATTCAACAGCGCACCTGCAGCGCCTGCGGCACCGTGATGCAAGCTCCGGCCGGCTGATGGCCGCAGGCGACGCAAATTGCTGATCCCGGAAGCAAGCGCCGCGGCCGCCGAACTCGCCGACGAACGCGATCCGTTGGCGTCCTTCGCCGCGGAATTTCATCACCCGGCGGGCCCTGCCGGGCGCCGGGCCGTCTATTTATGCGGCCATTCGCTCGGCCTGCAGCCGCGAGCGGCGGCGCAATTCGTCGAACAGGAATTGGCGGACTGGCGCGAATTGGCGGTGACCGGTCATCACGCCGCGCGGCGGCCTTGGATCGGCTATCACGAACAGCTCGCCGAGCCGCTGGCCGGGCTGCTCGGCGCCGACGCCGCCGAAGTCGTCGCGATGAACTCCTTGACGGTGAACCTGCACCTGATGATGGTCAGCTTCTTCCGGCCCGCCGCCGGCAGGGATTGCGTATTGATCGAGAAATCGGCGTTCTCATCCGATCGCTATGCGATTTGCTCGCAGCTCGCCTTTCATGGACTGAATGCCGATCGGCACCTGATCGAAGTGGCGCCGCGGCCGGGCGAATGGTGCCTGCGCACCGCGGACCTTACCGAGGCCGTCGCGCGCGCCGGGCCGCGGCTCGCGCTGGTGTTGTTGCCGGCCGTCCAATACCTCACCGGCCAGTGCCTGGAGCTTGCACCGATCGTCGCCGCGGCGCGCGACAGCGGAGCGGCCGTGGGCCTCGATCTTGCGCATGCCGTCGGCAACACCGAGCTGCGGCTGCACGACTGGAACGTCGATTTCGCAGTCTGGTGCGGCTACAAATACTTGAACGGCGGCCCGGGAGCCGTGGGTGGCTGTTTCGTGCACGCGCGCCATGCCGCGCGCTTCGATCTGCCGCGCTTCGCCGGCTGGTGGGGCCACGACAAGCGTACGCGTTTTGCGATGGGGCCGGATTTCCAGCCGATGAGCGGCGCCGAGGGCTGGCAGATCAGCAATCCACCGGTGTTGTCCGCCGCGCCGTTGTTGGCGTCCTTGGAACTGTTTCGGCGCGCCGACTTTCGACGGCTGCGCGCCAAGTCGATCGCGCTGACGGACTATTTGCGCAGCTCGATCGAGGCCTTGGCGCCGGGGCTCGTCGAATTCATCACGCCGCGGGCCGCTGCGGAGCGCGGCTGCCAGTTGAGCATGCGCCTGCCCCGGGCAGCGGCGCGCGCCGCGGCTAGCCTCACCGCGGCAGGCGTCGTCGGCGATTGGCGGCAACCGGATATTTTGCGGCTGACGCCGGTGCCATCCTACAACTCCTACGGGGAAGTTTTCCTGGCCGCGCAGGTGCTGGCGGACGCAGTGCGGCGATGAGCGTCGATGGCGCGCCCGTAGTCATCGTGGGAGCGGGACCCACCGGCGCGCTGCTCGCGATCCTCATGCGCCGGCGCGGGTTCGGCGTGACGATCTACGAAAGCCGCGCCGATCCGCGCGGCGAGCCCGGCGATTCGGGCCGCTCGATCAACCTCGCCCTGGCGGCGCGCGGCATCAACGCCCTGCGGCGAGTGGGCGTATACGACGAGCTGCGCGGCGCGCTCCTGCCGATGCGCGGCCGACTGGTCCATGACCGCGCAGGCGGCGCCGCGCTGCAGCCCTACGGCAACCGCCCGGGGGAAGTGATTTACTCGATATCCCGCGCTCTCCTCAATCGAACCTTGCTGGATATCGCCGCGCGCCGCCATGGCGTCGAGCTGCGATTCGAGCATCGTCTGGAGACTGCCGATTTCGGCGCCGGCGTCGCCACTCTGCGCGACCTGCGCAGCGATGTTCTGCTGGCGGTGCCGATGCGGCCGCTGCTCGCCTGCGACGGCGCCGGCTCGGCGATGCGCCGCGCGCTGAGCGCGGCGCGGCTGATCGATGCGCGCGTCGATGATCTGCGGCACGGCTACAAGGAATTATCGATACCGGCCGGCGCCGGCGGAACATATCCGCTGAACCCCGAAGCCCTGCACATATGGCCGCGCGGCGGCTACATGTTGATTGCCCTGCCGAACCAGGGCGGCAGCTTCACCGGCACGCTGTTTCTGCCGACGCACGGCCGCTCGAGCTTCGCAAGCTTGACCGATGCCGCTTCGATCGAGCGGTTCCTGCGCGCGAGCTTCGCCGACGTCGTCGATCTGATGCCGGATCGAATCCGTGAATTCCAAACCAATCCGACCGGCCAGCTCGGCACGGTCCGCGCGACGCCGTGGCATTACAAGGGTGCGGCCGCGCTGATCGGCGACAGCGCCCACGCGATCGTACCGTTTCATGGACAGGGAATGAATTGCTGCCTGGAGGATTGCCTGGCATTCGACGCTTGCCTCGAAGCAGAGGCCCCGTGGGAACGGCGGTTCGCCGATTTTTACGCCGCGCGCAAGCGCGATACGGATGCGATTGCCGCGATGGCGCTGGAGAATTACCTGGAAATGCGCGACCGCGTCGCCCATCCGAAATTTCAATTGCAAAGCTCGCTGTCCCACGAACTCGAGCGCCGCCACCCGGAACGCTTCGTGCCGCGCTACTCGATGGTGATGTTTCACGCCGAAATCCCCTACCGCATCGCCCTGCGGCGCGGCTGCGTTCAAAGCGGCCTGCTCGAGGACTTGACGCGGGACGCGGCGCGCATAGAGGACGTCGATTTCGAACGCGCGCGGCGCGAAATCGACGCGCGGCTGGCGCCGCTCGCTCAAGACCTGTCGAGCGTGATGAAACTGTAGGCAAGGGCGTGCAGCTCGTCCGCCTCATGGCGTTCGCGCATCGATTCGCGCCACTGCGCGCCGCGCCAGCCGTCGAAGAAAGTGTCGCCGTCGGCAATCCGCGCGTGCACCAAGGTCAAATGGATGCGCGTCACGAACGGCCGGCACAGCCGATAGACTTCGCCGCCGCCGATGACCATGATCGGGCGCGCGGGTTGCGCCGCCTCGATCGCCGCCTCGATCGACGAGACCGCGATGCAGTCCGGCGCCACGCGGCCCGGCTGACGCGTCAACACCAGGTTGCGCCGGCCGGGCAGCGCCCGTCCGATCGACTCGTGCGTCTTGCGCCCCATCAACACGTCATGGCCGAGGGTGATCGCCTTGAAGCGCCGCAAATCCGCCGGCAATCGCCACGGCAATCGGTGGTCGCGGCCGATGACGTCATTTTCCGACACGGCGACGACCAGCTCCACCGCGCCCCCGCCGCCGGCGATAGGCGCCTCGCGCACTACGCCACCCGGCACTCGCTCAAAATCCAGCGCGTGAGTTCCTGCAAGTCCTCGCGGCCGCCGTCTTCCGGTCTTTGCAGGATGACGTAGTTTTCGTTGGTGGCCAGTTCGGCGTCGAACAGCTTGACCAGGCCGCCGGCCGCGAACCGATCGGCGCTCAAGCGCGCCGGTACCAGCGCCACCCCGACCCCTTGTTCGGCGGCCAGCACCACCGCGGACATCGTGTCCAGGCGCACCAGCCTATTCGGCTTTATGGGCTCGAGACCTAGGCCCAGCGTCCAACGCTCCCAGGCGTCGCGCCGCTCCTCGTGCACCAGCAGAGTCTTGCCGTTCAGGTCCGCGTAGCTGCGAATCGGGTTCTCGAGCAGGAACGCCGGCGAGCAAGCGACGATGAAGGTCTGCGCGAACAGCTCGTGCACGGTCAAGCCCTCCCACGGACCCGAGCCGACGACGATCGACAGGTCGGCCTCCGGCGGGTGCGTCCTCGGCGCCGAAAACGCCGTCTCGATGCGGATATCGGTTTCCTCGCGCGCCTGAGAAAACGACGCCAATCGCGGCAGCAGCATCTCGTTGGCGAAGAACGGCGGCACGTTGAGGCGGATGATCGTGCGGCCGTAGCGAATTTGCAGCTGTTCGGTGACCGATTCGAGCTTGGAGAAGATATCGTTGATGTGATCGAGATAATGAGCCCCCGCATCGGTCAACTCGAGGGTGCGCACGCCGCGTGCGCCGCGCTCGAACAGCGACACGCCGAGCTGCTCCTCGAGCGCCTTGATCTGGTGGCTGACGGCCGACGGCGTCACGAACAACTCCTCGGCAGCCGCCTTGAAGCTTTGGCGCTTGGCCGCAACCTGAAACGTTTTCAGAAATTTGAGCGACGGCAAGCGCATATTTTCGACCAACGCATGAAGCAGACGGGATTTGGATCGGGTCGTCTCCCGGCAACGGCTTCCCCCGGGCAAGCGGCGCAATTATAGAAGCAAACGGCGTGCCACGGATCGCAAGGCCGCGAAAAGGGGTCGCCTCGCCCCGCCGGGGCAGCTCAGCGCGGCCGGCGCTGCGCGCGCCTCTTGCCGGCGTGCTTCCCGGCGGTGCGCCTCTTGCCGGCGTGCTTCCCGGCGGTGCGCGTCCTGCCGGCGTGCTTCCCGGCGGTGCGCCTGTTGCCGCTGCGCGCAGCGCAGCGCCGCTCGAGCATGCTGCCGCGGCAATGCTTCGCGCCGCAACGGCAGGCGAATACCGCGTCGACGTTCCGCGCGTCGTCGGCGTCCCGCCGGATCTGGTAGTCGTAGAAGAGTTCCTCGCCCGCTCGGACGGTGCGTATCGCCCCGATGAAGATCCGCTTGTCTCTGATCGTGCTCGCACAATTCGGTTCGCAGCCGTGGTTGATGAACCGGGCCTCGTTGCCGCCCGCGCCGCCGTCGATGACCGTCCTCGAATCCACCGTGAACAAAAACGTGTGGTTGTCGCCGTCCGCCTTGTCCGCATAGCGGGCATCCGCTTGCGCGTGGCTGATCCGTTCCCCCATATATTCCATGATCGCACTGCCCTTGCGGATGCTACGCCGCGCGAACACGCCGACCCCATGAATCGACGAATACCTGACTTCGGTCATCGGCGCGCGCCGCGCCGCCCTCTTCGTCATACGGCGATCGGCGCTTTGATTGCTGCGTGGCATCGGTAATCCAGGATCGAGAAGTCGTCGAATGCATAGTCGAAAATGCCTGGCGGCCGGCGATTGATGCGCAGCCGCGGCAATGGATAGGGCTCGCGCTCGAGCTGCATCTTTACCTGCGTCAGGTGATTCAGGTAAAGATGGCAATCGCCGCCCGTCCAGATGAACTCGCCGGGCTCGAAACCGCACTGCTGCGCCAACATGTGCGTCAGCAGCGCGTACGAGGCGATGTTGAACGGCACGCCGAGAAACGCATCCGCGCTGCGCTGATAGAGCTGGCACGAGAGCCTGCCGCCGGCCACATGGAATTGAAACAGCGCATGGCAGGGCAACAAGGCCATCTGCTCCAAGTCGCCGACGTTCCACGCGCTGACCAGAATGCGCCTGGAATGGGCATCGCTCTGCAGCTGCGCGACGACCTTGGCGATCTGATCGATTTGCCGGCCGTCGGCCGTCGACCAGCTGCGCCACTGTTTGCCGTATACGGGGCCGAGATCGCCGTTGGCGTCGGCCCATTCGTCCCAAATCGTGACGCCGTGATCGCGCAGGGTTTTGACGTTCGTGCCGCCCTGCAGAAACCACAGAAGTTCGTAAACGATCGAGCGCGTGTGCAGTTTCTTGGTGGTCACCAACGGGAATCCGGCCGCCAGATCGAAGCGCATTTGATAGCCGAACACGCTCACCGTGCCGGTGCCGGTCCGGTCGCTCTTGCGGACGCCGGAATCCTTGATATGGCGCAGAAAATCGAGGTACTGGCGCATGCGCTCGAAGTTTACCGCAGTGCAGGCGTCGCCGAGGATCCCGCCGTCACTGCGGCGGCTCGTCGACCCGGCAATAGAGCGCCTTCAAGTACCGTGTTTCGGGAATCGCCGGATGCACCGGATGGTCTGCTGCCTGACCGCCGGCTTCCAGCAGTTGCAGGTGCCGTTCGGCGCCGCGGGCGGCCTTGCCGATCGCTTCCTGAAACGCCTCCGCGCTCAGGTGATGCGAGCATGAACAGGACACCAGGATGCCGTCCTCGGTCAACACCTGCATCGCGAGCTGATTCAAGCGCTTGTACGCGGCCTGTGCCTTCGGTATTTCTTTTTTTCGCTTCGCGAACGCCGGAGGATCGACGACGACGAGATCGAACTTGCGCCTCTCGCCCGCCAACTCCGCCAGCACGTCGAAGGCATCGCCTTTGCGCGTGCGGATCTCGTGGCCGTTGCGTGCGCCGTTGCTGTGTGCGAGTTCCAGCGCCTGCGCGGAACTGTCGACGCACAGCACCTCTTGCGCGCCGGCGCGCGCCGCGCGCACGCCCCAGGCGCCGACGTAGCTGAACACGTCCAGGACGCGGGCGCCGCGGCGCACGTATTTCGACAGCGCCCGGCGGTTCGCCGCCTGATCGAAGAACCAGCCGGTCTTCTGCCCTTCGCGCAGCGGCGCGCGAAACTCGAGGCCGTCCTCGATGACGGTGGCGGCGTCCGCGACCTTGCCGCCGGCCTCTTCGACGTACGCCGGCAGGCCCTCCAGCTCGCGCGAGCCGCCGTCGTTCTTGAAGAGCATTGAGTCGATCGGCAAAACCTCGAACAGCGCCTGCTGGATCTGCGCTTTCAGGCGCTCCATGCCGGCGGTGCCGACCTGCGCGACGCAACTCGAGCCGTAGCGGTCGACGACCAGCCCCGGCAGCCCATCGGCCTCGCCGTACACCAGGCGATAAAAGGGAACCGGGTACAAGCGCTCGCGCAGCGCCAGCGCACGGCGCATGCGCCCGACAAACCACGGCACATCCGGTATCTTCCAAGTATCGAGCAAGCGCGCCGAGATCAGCGATTGCGGATTGACGTAGGCGAGGCCCAATGCGCGGTCGTTGTGCGCCAGCACCCGCACCAGCTCGCCCGCCTGAAATTTGCCGAGCGGCGTTTGCTCGGCATCCACTTCGTTGCTGTATACCCAAAGATGCCCGGCCCGCAGGCGACGATCCTCGTTGCGCTTCAAGCGCAGGGACGGCAAATTCGCGGCGGTCTCGGTCACTGGCATCGTGGGAACTTCGGTTATAGTGGCGCGCATTCTAACCGACGCGGACGCCTCCCATGCGGCGCAATCGACTGCACGCCGAAACCAGCGCGTACCTGCTGCAGCACGCCGGCAATCCGGTCGACTGGTACCCATGGGCAGAGGAGGCCCTGGCGCGCGCCCGCGCCGAGGACAAGCCGATTCTCTTGTCGGTGGGCTATTCGGCATGCCACTGGTGTCATGTGATGGCGCATGAATCGTTCGAGGATGCCGATACCGCGGCGCTGATGAATGCGCTGTTCGTCAACATCAAGGTGGATCGCGAAGAGCGCCCCGACCTCGACAAGATCTACCAGGTCGCGCAGCAATTGATCACGCAGCGCGCCGGCGGCTGGCCATTGACGATGTTCTTGAGCGCCGACGATCAATTGCCTTTTTTCGGCGGCACGTATTTTCCGAAGGAAGCGGCCTACGGGCTGCCCGCATTCGGCGATCTGCTGAGGCGGGTCGCCGATTACCACCGCAACCACCGCGCCGAAATCGGCGCGCAGGCCGAACCGCTGCGGCGCGCATTCGCCGAAATCATGCCGCCCGGCGGGCCGCCCAGCTCGCAACTCGACCGGCAGCCGCTCGATGCGGCGCGGGCTGCGCTCGCAGAACGCTTCGATGCCCGCTACGGCGGCTTCGGCGCGCAGCCGAAATTCCCGCACGCGGCGGCCATCGAGCGCGCACTGCGGCATTGGCGATCGACCTGCGATGGCGCCGAACCCGATCTCGAGGCGCGGGGCATCGCCACCTTGACGCTGACTCGCATGGCCGAAGGCGGCATATACGACCAATTGGGCGGCGGCTTCTTCCGATATTCGGTCGATCGGGCCTGGATGATCCCGCACTTCGAGAAAATGCTCTATGACAACGGCGTGCTTCTCGCGCTCTATGCGAACGCGCACCTCGCTACCGGCGAGCCGCTGTTCGCGCGGGCCGCGGCACAAACCGCCGATTGGGCGCTACGCGAGATGCGTTCCTCGGCGGGCGGCTTCTATTCGAGCCTGGACGCCGATTCCGCGGGGCGCGAGGGGCAATATTACGCATGGACCGCGGCCGAGATCGAATCACTCTTGAGTAGCGCGCAGTATGTGGCGTTCGCCGCGCGCTTCGGCCTCGAACGAAGCGCGAATTTCGACGGCCGATGGCATTTGCATGCCACCGAAGCGATCGACGCGATCGCCGCGCGCCTGCAGCGAACGCCGGCCGCCGCCGCCGCGCAGATCGATGCGGCGCGCAGCAAGCTGCTCGGCGCCCGCGCGGCGCGTGTGCGGCCGGCTCGCGACGAAAAGATCCTCACCGCCTGGAACGCACTGCTGATCAAGGGTCTTGCGATCGCCTCCCGAGTGCTCGATCGGCCGGATCTCGCCGCCGCGGCGACGGCAGCGGCCGATTTCGTGCGCACGCAGCTTTGGCGGGACGGCCGCTTGCTCGCGACCTACCAGCGGGGCGCCGCGCGCCTGCCGGCATACCTCGACGACTACGCGTTCATGGCCGATGCGCTGTTCGAGCTTCTGCAAACACGCTGGCGCGGCGCGGACTTGCAGTTTCTCGAGCAACTCGTCGAAGCCTTGCTGGAAAAATTCGCGGACCGCGAAGTCGGCGGCTTTTTCTTCACGGCTTGCGACCACGAAAGGCTCATCCATCGCAGCAAGTCGTTCGCCGACGAATCCATGCCCTCCGGCAACGGCGTCGCCGCCGGCGTGCTCTGCCGGCTCGGCCGCTTGCTCGGCGAGCCGCGCTACCTTGAGGCCGCCCGGCGCACGCTCACGGCCGGCCTGCCGATGATGATGCGCAGCCCCGCGGAACACATGAGCCTGCTGAACGCCCTCGAAGACGCGCTCCAAGCGACGCAGATCGTGATCATTCGCGGCGGCGCGGAGCAAGCCGCGCACTGGGCGCGCGAACTGGGGCGCGTCTACGCGCCGTCGCGGCTGTTGTTGGCGATTCCGGACGACGCGCCGGGATTGCCGCGCGCCCTCGCGGACAAGCGCGCCGCCGGCGGTACGGTCGCCTATCTATGCAGCGGCACGGCCTGCTCTGCGCCGATCGAGGATCTCGGCGAAATCGCCCGCGCGCTCGGTTTGCGCGTGCGGCGCTGAGCGCCGGCGCGCGCGGCGGCGCGCGCCTCAAAAAACGATCCGGCCGGCCCCGGGAACTCGATGGGGCTCGCAAAGCCGTCGGCGGATACCGCCGAGACACCGAAGAAATAATCGTCGATGCTGACGTCGCCGAGCGTGAGGCCGGCGGCATCGCCCGCCCAGCGGCTGAACCTCCATTGGGGCGCCGTCGTTTGCCGCCACCAGACCCGATACCCCGCGGCTCCGGGCACACGCGACCAGCTGACGGTGGTATTCGGCGTCACCGCGCCCGCTATCGAAACGGTTGTCGGCGGCGGCGGCGCCCACGCGAGGCTCGCCAGCGTGATGGCGTTCAGGCGCGTGACCTGCGCAAGGTAGGCAAAATCGACGCCGGCAAGCGCATCTCCGTAGGCAATGCCGTTCTCGACGCGCACATCCTGATGCTGGCGCGTGTAATTTTCCGCCGCTTCGGTGACGCGCACGGCCGGATAGCCGGCCGCCAACATCGGCACCTGATCGCCGCCGCGCTGATAGCGGTCCGTCCGATAGATCATGCGCACCTTGAGATTCGTCAGTACTCGGAAGGCCAGGTGCGCCATGTAGCGCGACAAATTGCGCGACGGGCTGTCCAATTCGCCGCCGTTGTAGCGGCGGCGCGCCGCTTGTTGCGGCGTTTCGGTGCTCTTCGTGCCCTCCGAGAAAATGCGCACGTGCGTATTGTCGATGACACCGCTTTCGCCGTGGATATTGCCGATGATGTCGTTGTTCAGCTGCGCCTCGACGCGCCAGCCGCGCGCGCGGGCGGTGGCTGCGAGCAGTTTTCCGCCGTACAGCCCCTGCTCCTCGCCGGACAGCACGGCATAGACGATCGTCGCCGCAAACCGATAGTGCGACAAGACCCGCGCAGACTCGATCACCGCCGCCACGCCCGAGCCGTCGTCGTCCGCCCCCGGCGCATCGGCGGTCGCGTTCATGACGTCGCTGACGCGCGAATCGAGGTGGGCCGATATCACCACCACCCGGCCGGGATCGCTCGTGCCGCGCTGGATGCCGAGCACATCGACGATCTTCGTCGGCTTCGGCAGGCGTTCGCCGCTGACGATGGACGGTACGTCGTCGATGCGCAGGCATCCGCCGCATTCGCGGCCGATTTCCTCGAAGCGCGAGGTCACCCAACGGCGCGCGGCGCCGATGCCGCGCGTTGCGGAGGTCGTCGCCGAGGCGGTTTGCCGCGTGCCGAATCCGACCAATCGGGCGAGCACCGTATGCAGCGCGACCGGATCGATGCGGCCGGCGATCTCGCCCAAGATCGGATGCTCGCAGCTCGGCGGCTGCGGCGAAGCCGTGCCCGCAACCGCGATGCACAGCCAGAAACTCGAGGCAACGGCCAATCTACGCACGTCGATGATCTCCCACGGCCGCGTCAGGGCGCAAGAGCGCAGGATAAACACACATCAGGCGCCATGCAACGAAGCGCGGCGCTCGAGTGCCGCACCGATGCGCACTCGCAAATCGCCGTGCATGGAGTCGTTGTAGCCGGGCGCCCGCTGCCAATCGAGCGCCCAAGGCTGCGCGCTGCGCGTCGCCTCGGGCTCCGATGCATGGCGCGGAAACAGGTGCGCATGCAGTGCCGGCTCGAGGTTGCCGAACAGCGCATAATTGATCCGCGTCGCTTGCATGACCTCGAGCAGCACGTCGCCGAGCAGCGCCATCTCCGCGAGAAAGCGGCTGCGCCGTTGCGCTTGCAGTTCGTTCAAATGCTTGACGACCGGATCGGCAAGCAACAGACAATATCCGGCGAGCACCTGCCGCTCGCCCATGACGGCCCAGCCCGAGTCGAGCCTGGCGATGACGCCGGGGTATGCCCGTCCGCGGCAGCGCTCGACGATTCGATGAATGGCGGTAGGCGGCGCGGCCGCTTTGGGATTTGCCGGCATCGATGATTTCAGCGGCGTTGCGCGCCGCGCCTCCGTGGCTTGGGCAAATGCCTGCTGCGCGACTAGGCGGCGCCGGAATCGCCGCTTTTTCGGCCGATGCCGCCCGCTCGCTGCAAGCGGTCGATGACCGCCGCCCAACGTTCGTCGGCGGGGGGCGCCTGCACGAAAATCCGCGCGCAGCCGGCGCGATCCAAGTTGCGCAGGTGATTGTAGAGATTATGCGCGTAGTTCTCGGCCTTCTTGCCGGCATTGATCCAGGTCATCAGCCGCTGCGCGTGCATCGGCGGGCGCATCGCCAGAACCGCGACCTTGGAGCCGCCTGCGGCGAATTCGGCGGCGCGCGACTCCAACTGCTCCGAGGCGACGATCTCGAGCGGCGTCAGCGGCGCGTAGTGGACGCTGCGATCGCCCGGCGTGCGCGGCGCATCGCCGGCGTCGGCCAGTTCGCCGACTACCCGTTCGAGCTGCGAGCGCGTGATGAAGCCCGGACGCAGCAGGCGCGCGACGCCGTCGAGACAAGAGACGATCGTCGATTCCAGGCCGATCGACGCTTCGCCGCCCTCCAGTATCAGGGGCGCGGACTCGCCGAATTCCTCGCGCACGTGCTCGGGTTTCGTCGAACTCAAGCGGCCGAAGCGATTCGCCGACGGCGCGGCGATCCCGCCGCCGAACGCCGTCAACAGCTGCTGCGCGATGGGATGCGAGGGCACGCGGATACCGATGCTGTCCTGGCCGCCGCTGACGACGCTATTGACGTCCTGCGCCTTCGGCAGGATCAAGGTCAGCGGACCCGGCCAGAACTTGTCGGCCAAGCGCAGGGCGATTTCCGGCATCTGCCTGACCCAGCGGTGCAGATAGCGCGGATTGTCGAGGTGGACGATGACCGGATGATCCGCAGGGCGGCCTTTGAGCTGGAAAATCCTCGCGACCGCCGCGGCGTCGGCCGCGTTGGCGCCGAGTCCATAGACGGTTTCCGTCGGAAACGCCACCAAGCCGCCGGCGCGCAACGCTTCCACGGCTGCGTAAATCTCGGTTTGTGCTGCTCTGACCACGGCTGCATGATAACAAGACTGAGGTTGCGGCCGCTCCCTAAGATGACGGCATCGAGCCGACGTCGAGCGGATCGAGATCGATGCGCCGCCAACTGCCGTCGCTTTGCCGTTCGAGTTCGTAGGCCGGCCAATAGTGCTTGTCGAGCTTCAGCGTAATGACGTCCACCTGGCCGTTCCAGCTGACGGTTTGCAGGCGCACCGAGGCCCGGTCCGGCTTGCCGCTGACGGCGGCGATGAATGCGCCGAGATCCGGCGTCGGCCGGCCGTCGACTTGCGTGATGCGCCGCCCCGCGAACAGCCCATAATGCGTCGCCGGCGAACCGTAATAGAAAAACGCGACGAATACGCCGGTGCGCGGAATGCCGCGCTGAATGGCCATGGAGCGATAAGGCGCCTGCAGCGTAGCGCCCGCCCAAATCAGCACGCGGTCGATCCCACGGCCCCAAAGCGGCACCGTCGCCATCCGCAAGGTCCTCTCGGCGCCGTCGCGCCATAGGGTCACGGAAACCCTGGGCTTTTGCACTGCGAGCTCGACTTCGCGGAAGCGGTTGACGATCTTGCCGTCTATCGCGAGCAGCAGATCCCCCGGCTGCAGCAGCCGAGATTCGGGCGATCCGGCCGCCAGGCGGCTGATGGATAGTACCTGCCGGCGTACCTCGTTGTGACCCTCGAAGCGGCGCACCCAGGAGTCCGGCAGCCCGAGTTTGCGTGCGCCGGCGAGCGAATCGACGTCGAACTCGGCCTCCAACGAATACAGCGGCTTGTCGTCGACGACATCCTTGACCATCTGCGTGATGATGTCGGACGGAATGCCGTGATTCGCCTGCGCGATGCCCTGTGCCGCCTCGAACGCGAAGCTCGCCCACAGCGCCAGCACTTCGCCTTTTGCGTCGGCGAGCACGCCGTCGACGTCGCTCGGCGGGTTCACCAGATCGACCGCTTCGAGGTCGCTGTCGCGGAAGCGCAAGGTGCGCGACAACGGAAAATTCAGCACGTGCAGACCGGCGACTTCGGTCTTCTCGGAGGTGAGCTTCGAATCACCGTGCTGTCCGACCACCCAGACGTCGTCGCCGGCCTGAAGTTCGCGGGTATTGAAGGTGGCGGCGCGCACCGGAGTGTTGCCGATCAGCTTGGGGTCGTAGGAAATCACGGCCAAATTGTGCAGCGGA
Source organism: Steroidobacteraceae bacterium (assembly GCA_035531435.1). GTDB lineage: Bacteria > Pseudomonadota > Gammaproteobacteria > Steroidobacterales > Steroidobacteraceae > Bog-1198. The sequence continues at coordinate 51,663 of DATKSW010000013.1, forward strand.
TGTATGAAGACGACTTTACCCGGCACCTCGATCGTGTTGCCGAAGGTGATGCGCACGTCGCCCATCGCGACCGGCACGGTGTTTCGGTCGGTCACCACCAGACCGCGCTTGGTATCGACGATCACCCCGGTGCCGCTATAGTGCCGCTCCGTGACGCCGGATACCGAGTAGGGCATGTCGAAGTTAAGCGCCACGAGGGACGGGGCCAATCGGTCGATGCGCGGATCGCCGGTATGCGGGAACTGCGTCGACGCCGGCCGCAGCGCTTTGGCGGCCGGACCCGGGGCGATGCGCCGGCACGGCCAGGTTCCCAAACGGTCGTCGCGTACGCATTCGCGTGCCGGGAACCAGAGCCGGTCCATGCGGATGACCTTGACCTGAACGGCGTGCGGATCGTCGAGCGTCACGTAGCGCACCACCGCCCGGTCGCCGTTCGCCAAAGTGGCGAGCACCGCGGCGAAATCGGACAATTTCGCGACTTTCTTGCCGTTGACCGAGCTTATCAACGCCGCCCGAGGTATGCCCGCGCTCGCGAATACGTAACCGGGATCGGCGACATAGACGCCCTTGATCGGCAGATGGAAATTGCGCGCCTGTTCGTATGACAGGGTATGCACGACCGCCTCGCCGAACTCGATGTACCTGTCGGCCGTGATCGAATCCAGGTTCGTCACCCTCAGCACCTGCGTGAGCCTCGTGCCGCCCCGCTGCACCTCGACCGTGATCGGCCGGCCGACGTGATCGTCGAGCACGGATTCCAGCGAAAAGAACTCCGGCACGGGCTTGCCGTCGATCGAAATCAAGATGTCCCCGGGCTGCAGGAAGCGGTCGGCGGCGGATCCCGGCTGCACGTCGTCCACGACGAGCATGCCCGTCAAATTCGGCAAGGCGCGGCGCATGCGCGCCTCGGTCCGCCGGCCTAGGCCGAGACGCGTCAACTCGTCGTACGGCGTGTACTTGAAAACGGTCTCCAGGGTGCCGCGCGGCACGGGCTTGCCGGCCTCGATGAACTTGAGCGCCCGAACCACCTCGGGCAGAGGGAAATAAAAGCTCGATGCGGCGCCGGTGGCGCCGCCCGCGTTCAAGGCGACCACGCGCCCCTTGATGTCGATGACCGGCGACCCGGAAGAGCCGCCGGAGGTGCCCGAAGCGGCCTGGTAATAGAACGTGTTGAAATCGTTGTACTTGCCGTAGCCGTAATTCGGCGCTTCGCGGTCCAATCTGGCGAGGGTGCCGGAGAGAATCGACAACTGTTCACCGTCGTCGTTGCCCACCACGCGGATCTCGCGGCCGACGACCGCGCCCTGCGGGTACAGTGGCAGCTGCGTCGGCTTGATGAAATGCAGCTTCGACGGATCGTATCGAAATACGCCGAAGTCATGCACCGGATCGCGATACACCGGATACAGCTGCACTTCCTCGCGGTTCTGGAAGATCGCTTGCGCGATCACCGGACCGGGCGTGACCACGTGGCGATTCGTCAATATCAAGCCGCGCTTGGCGTCGATCACGAACCCGGTTGCTTGCGCGCTCTCGTTCCACTCCGTATCGAAAGCGCGCGTGCTGTCGATCTGAATCGACACCACCGCGCTCGATATCCTATCGAGGGTTTGCGCCCATTCGTCCTGCGACCCGGCAGCGGGCGATGCGCCCGCGGCCAACGATGCGCCGGCGAACAGGAGGACGGAGTAGCAGAAGGCGGCGACGCGCGGCATGCGGATCCTTGGATGTGAATACTGGTGGCGGCCATGATCGGACAAGTCCAACCGCCGCGCGGTTCCTGAAGCGCCGGTCGCACCCCGGGGGCAGTCGTACTGGAGCGCCGCCTTGCGGCAATTCGGGCGGCGCGTGCCGGTTGCGCCCGAGTATATGAGCCTTTCGTTCAATTCGCGCATAATGCCGACAAACATCCCGGCCTCCTACCGTCGGGCGGTGGCGTTAGAATGGCGCCCGGGCAAACTCGCCCTGGCACAAGTCCTAACCATGATCTCCCGCAGAAGCACCCGCAGCGTGAAGGTCGGCGCCGTGACGATCGGCGCCGGAGCGCCGATCGTCGTGCAGTCGATGACCAACACCGACACCGCGGACGTCGAGGCGACGGCGACTCAAATCGCCTCGCTCGCCCGCGCCGGTTCGGAATTGGTCCGCATCACGGTCAACAACGACGCGGCCGCGGCCGCGGTTGCCGCCATCCGCGAACGCTTGGACGCGCGCGGCATCGGCGTGCCGCTGGTCGGCGATTTCCATTTCAACGGCCACAAGCTGCTGAAGTCGCACCCCGAATGCGCGCAGGCCTTGGCGAAGCTGCGCATCAATCCCGGCAACGTCGGCCGCGGCAGCAAGCGCGACCCGCAGTTCGCGGAAATGATCGCGGTCGCCTGCCGCTACCGAAAGCCGGTTCGCATCGGCGTCAACTGGGGAAGCCTGGATCAAGATCTGCTGACGCGCATGATGGACGAGAATTCGAAGCTGGCCGACCCCAAGCCTGCGATCGACGTCATGCGCGAGGCGATCGTGGTCTCGGCGCTGGACAGCGCCAAGCGGGCGGAATCGCTGGGATTGGCGGCCGACATGATCGTCATCAGCGCGAAAGTCAGCGGCGTTCAGGATCTGATCGACGTTTACCGCAATTTAGGCAAGCGCTGCGATTATCCCCTGCATCTCGGCCTGACCGAGGCCGGCATGGGCAGCAAAGGCATCGTTTCGTCCACCGCCGCGATGAGCGTCCTGCTGCAGGAGGGCATCGGCGACACGATTCGCGTGTCGCTGACGCCGCAGCCGGGCGGCGATCGCACGCAGGAGGTCATCGTCGCACAGGAAATCCTGCAGACGATGGGCTTGCGTTCCTTCACGCCGATGGTCATCGCCTGCCCGGGCTGCGGCCGCACGACGAGCACGTATTTCCAGGAACTCGCGCAGAAAATCCAAGGCCACATCCGCCAGCGCATGCCGGAATGGCGCAAAGCGCGCGAGGGAGTCGAAGAAATGACCGTCGCGGTGATGGGGTGCGTCGTCAACGGACCGGGCGAGAGCAAGCACGCCAACATCGGCATCAGCCTGCCCGGCACCGGCGAAGTACCGGTCGCGCCGGTCTACGAGGACGGCGAAAAGACGGTCACGCTGAAAGGGCAGAGAATCGCCGAGGACTTTCAAGAGCTGGTGGAGCGCTACATCGAGCGCACCTACGCGAGGAGGACGGCATGAAGGAATTGTCCGCGAAAAAGTGCAGGCCGTGCGAAGGCGGCGTGCCCCCCTTGACCGCGGCCAAGGCGAACGCCTTGCGCGCCAAGCTGCACGAAGGCTGGAGCATCTCGGCGGACGCGAAGAGCCTGCGGCGCTCCTTCAAGTTCCGGGATTTCTACCGCACGATGAGCTTCGTCAATGCCGCCGCCCACATAGCCAACAGCGAGGATCACCATCCTGATCTTGCGGTCGGCTATGATCATTGCCGCATCGCCTACACGACGCACTCGATCGGCGGCTTGTCGGAGAACGATTTCATCTGCGCGGCGAAAATCGATCTGCTGTGAAGGGCCGCCGGCCCGCGCCGCCGTCTTGCGGCATGCCCTAGGACTTCAGGAACGAAGGCAGGTCGCCGCTTATCCCTAGCGCCCGCCGCGCAAGCAGCCGCCTCGCCTGCGGCCACGCGGCGAGGAGTTCGAGCCCCGCGACCCTGAGCGCGGTGAATCCCCGATTGGAGTTCGAGAACAAGCGATCCAAACCGTCGAACGCGGCGGCGGCCGGCAGAATCTCACTGTTGCGCCACCGTTCGTAGCGGCGCAGTACGCGCAAGTCGCCGAACATTTTGGCGTCCTTGACGCTGCCAAGCACTTCGGCGAGCGCTGCGCAGTCGAGCAAACCCATGTTCAGCCCTTGACCGGCCAGAGGATGCACGACGTGCGCGGCATCGCCGAGCAGCGCCGCGCCCGCGCACACGTACCGGCTCGCGTACTGCAGGCGCAGCGGGAAACTCGCGACGGCGCTGAGCAGCGCGGTACGGCCCAACGCCTTCCCGCTGGCGCGGTCGAGGGCCTGCGCAAACGCGGCCGCATCGAGCGCCCGCAAACGCGCCGCCTGCGCGCGGCCAATACTCCAGACGATCGAGCAGCGGCCGTCCGGCAGCGGCAGGAGCGCGAGCGGCCCGCTGGCGAGGAATCGCTGCCAGGCGGTGCTCTGGTGCGGCTCGCTGGTCTGCACGTGCGCGACCAAGGCATCTTGATCGTAACCATGGCCGGCGGTGCCGATGCCGAGCAAGTCCCGGGCGGCCGACTGCATGCCGTCGGCGACCAGCAACAGCGGTGCGGCCACTTCCCCGCCGCCGCAGAGGCGCAGCATCACGCCGGCGTCGTCGCGGGCGATTTCGCGCAAGCGCGCTTCGATCATCTCGACGCCCGCGTGACGCGCGGCTTGCAGACAGTGCCAGGCGAGCTCGCGGCCGTCGACGATCGAGCCGAGATTCGGCTCGCCGATCTCGGCGCAATCGAAGACCAGCGAGCCCGCGCCGCCGGCTGCGGTGCTCGCGTCCCAGACGCACATGCGTTGGTAGCCGAAGATGCGGTCGCGCGGCAGCCGCTCCCAAACCCCGCATGCCGCGAGCAGGCGCTGCGAGGCGCGGCTGAGCGCGAAGACCCGCAAATCCCAGTCAGCCACCGGCGGCGCCTGCGCAAAGCGCTCGGCGATCACCGCCACCCGGCCGGGCGCGCACAGCTTGCGGGCCACGAGCAAGCTCGCCGCGACCGTGCCGACCGCGCCGGCGCCGACGACGACGACGTCGAATTCCCGCCTCATTTGAGCGCCACTCCGCGCGCGAGCTTCGGTACGCGGCCGGCGGCGCCGGTGCTGAGGCTCGACAACGCCGCTTTCGCAGGCGGCAGCAAATCGAACGCCAGCAGCCCGAGATTGCGCAGCCGCCGCACGATGCAAAGAGGATTGGAGAATGTCCGCACCAGCAGATCGGTAAAATCGATGATCGCGCGCCTGTCGGCGCGCCGCCATGCATCGTATTCGCGGAGCATGCGGCCGTCTCCCGGGTCCTGCCGGCCGCCGCCGCAGCCGTCGGCGACCAGTTCCGCCAAGCTCGCGGCATCGCGCAGCCCCAAATTGAAGCCCATGCCCGCGACCGGATGCAGGCTCTGCGCGGCGTTGCCGACAATCACGCAGCGGCCGGCGCTGGTACGCAGGGCTTGGGTCAGCGCCAATGGGTAGGCCGTGCGGCGCCCGACTTTCATGAATCGGCCCAACCGAAAGCCGAAGCGCCGCTGTACTTCGGCGAGGAATTGCGAATCGGGGGCCGAGATCGCCGCCTCCACCTGCTGGCGCTGCAAGGTCAGCACCAGAGCGCAGCGGCCGTCGGCGAGCGGCAGCAGCGCGAGCGGCCCCTGGTCCGTGAACCGCTCGTAGGCCACGTGCTGATGGAAGCGTTGCGGCAACACCGTCGTCACCACCGCGCTCTGCCCATAATCGCGCGTTTCGGCGACGATGCCGAACGCCGCGCGAACGGCCGACTGAACGCCGTCGGCGGCGACGACCAGCCGAGCCTCGATCGAGGTCGGCGGCAGCTTACCCGCGCAAAGCCGCAGTGCGACCGTGTGCTCTGAGGGCGTCACCGCCGCGATCTCTGCCGGACAGAAGACCCGCGATTCGCCGCTTGTGCCGATGCGCGACCACAGCGCCTTGCCGAGTGCGCGATTCGGCACGACGTAGCCCATCGCCGCCAAACCCTGCTCCGCGGCATCGATGCGCGCGAAGCCGAAGCGGCCGCGATCGGAGACGTGGATCCTGCGTATCGGCGTCGCCGCGGCACTCACCTCGGACCAGACGCCGAGCGTCTCCAGGATGCGCCGGCTGCCGTTCGACAGAGCCGTCGTGCGTTCATCGAAGCTCGGCTGCGAGAGGGCATCGTGCCGAACCGCCTCGATCAGCGCGATGCGCAGTGGAAGGTTCTGCAGCGCGACCGCGAGGCTCGCCCCCACCATGCCGCCGCCGACGATCGCGATATCGACCGATTCCATCAGGCCGCCTGCACCAGCCGTTCGACCGCCGCGGGATCCTTCTCCAGATCGGCGGTCAGCACCTCGGCGGCGCCGCCGGTCACCAGCACATCGTCCTCGATGCGTACGCCGATGTTCCAGAACTCCTTCGGCACTTTCGGCGACGGCCGAATGTAGACGCCCGGCTCGACGGTCATGGCCATGCCGGGTTCCAAGATGCGCCATTCGCCGCCGACGCGGTAGTCGCCGACATCGTGCACGTCGAGCCCCAGCCAATGGCCGGTGCGGTGGCCGAAGAACTGCAAATAGGCCTTGTCCTTGATCAGCCGCGACGGTCGCCCCGTCAGCACGCCGAGTTCGACGAGGCCATGCGTCACTGCGCGCACGGCCGCTTCGTGCGGTTCGTTCCAGTCGTTGCCCGCGCGCACCTTGTCGATGGCGGCGGACTGCGCCCGCAGGACGACTTCGTATACCGCCCTTTGTGCCGGCCGGAAGCGGCCGCCGACCGGAAAAGTGCGGGTGACGTCCGAAGCATAGAAGTCGAGCTCGCAACCTGCGTCGAGCAACAGCAAATCGCCGTCGCACAAGGGTTTATCGTTGGCGCGATAGTGCATGACGCAGGCGTTGGCGCCGCCGCCGACGATGGGGTAATACGCCAGGTCGGCGTTGTGACGGCGAAACTCGTGGACCACCTCGGCCATGACCTCGTATTCCATCGCGCCGGGATGCACAAAGCGCATTGCCCGGCGGTGCGCGGCGACCGCCACCTGCGCCGAGCGGCGCAGCCCCGTCTGCTCGGCACGGCTTTTGTATAGTCGCAAATCGTCGATCAGATGACCGAGGGCGACGATCTCCGGCGGCGCGCTGCCCGCCGCGCGCGCCTGTATGCGCAAACCGTTGACCCAGCCCACCACCCGCGGGTCGAAATCTTCGCTGCCGCCCATGGAATAGTAGATCCGCGGGCGGCCCTCCATCAGTCCCGGCAGAATTTCATCGATGTCGGCGATCGGGAAGGCGTCGTCCGCCGCGTACCTGTCCACCGCGCCGTCCGGTCCGGCGCGCACGCCGTCCCAGGCTTCGCGCAGCGGATCGCGGTCGCGGACGAACAGCAGGTACTCGCCCTGCGGACGGTGCGGGGCGAGCACGGCCACGGCCTCGGGCTCGGGAAATCCGCTGATATAGTGAAAGTAACTGTCCTGACGATAGGCATATTCGACATCGCCGTTGCGGCGGCGTACCGGCGCCGCCGGCAATATCGCGATCGCATCCTTGCCGAGCATACGCATCAACTGGCGGCGCCGGCGAACGAACTCCCGTCTATCCACGGACGAGTTCAATGCAATCGCTGCGCCGACGGGTAGACTTGGCTGCGCAGCGGCAATAGCTCCTCGAATACCACCTGGGCCGCAACGCGAATGAATTCCACGAGTTCGGCGTAGGCCTGTTCATTGGACTCGTCGGCATCGGCCTCGTCCCCCGCGGCGCGCGAGATTTCCGTAAAATCGCGCACGATCTCGCCGACATCGCCGGCCAGCGCGTCGAGATCGGCGATTTGCCCGGTGCCGAGTCCGTACAAGAATCCCGTGCACCAGAGCGCCAATGCGTTCGCGCGGCCGTTGAGCGGCTGTTCGTCGTCGGGCAGCAGCGGTTCGAATGCCATGCCTTGTTCGCCGAACGACGTCGCGGTCGCCATGAACACCCGCTCGAGAACCGCCGCCGACTCCGCGGACAAGCCCGCCCCGTCGGGAAGGATCTCGTTGACCCAATCCTGCATCCGGTACGGCGCCATCGAGCACAGCGCACCGCACAACGAGCCGTGCGCTTCCGCCGCATCGGCATGGCTACCGGCGGCGGCGAGCACGTCCTCGAAGTCCTGGAATCGAATTTCGGACATCATGGGTTTCCAATGATACCGCAGCGCCGCCCAACACCGCCCTTTGCATTGCGGTTTGCGCCGCTCTATATTGCTACTATATGAACGAACACGCCGCGAAATCCGCCGTCGAACTCGAGTTGAAGCGCCTCGAGAAGCGCCTCGATGATCTGATCGTCACGGTCGGACAGATCAAGGAGGAGAACCGCGCATTGCGGCAGCGCCAGGAGGCGCTGACGGCGGAGCGCGCGAGCTTGCTGCAGAAGAACGAACAGGTGCGCGCCCGCGTGGAAGCGATGATCGGACGCTTGAAATCGATGGAGCTGGCATGAGCGCAACCGCGGTACGAGTCAGCGTGCGGATCCTCGAGAAGGATTACCACATCACCTGTCCCGCCGAGGAACGTGCGGATTTGCTGGAATCGGCAGAATACCTCAATACCCGCATGCGCGAAATCCGCGACAGCGGCAAGGTCCTCGGGCTCGACCGCATCGCGGTGATGGCGGCGCTGAACCTGGCGAATGAATTGATCCGTTCGCACTCGAACGACGGCAAACTCGAAGCGGACGTATCGGGACGCTTGCGAATCCTGCGCGAGCGCGTAGAGTCGGCGTTGGAGAAGGGACAGCAGCTGGAATTTTGAGGCGCCCTTCTCGCAGTTTCAAGTTTGGCGCTGCCTGCGGTGTTCGATGCGGATCGGGTTACCTCTCGACCCTAATTTGTAAACCCCGGGGCCTTTGCTTGCTGGCAACATTGTGCAAGTCCGCCGCGAGCGGGAAGCCTTAATTGCCGCAGTGAGCCCCACCTGTTGCTCAGGTCGGGAGCAACGGTCCAAAACGGCACATGCGGGTGGCGCCATCCCCTTGTCGGGTAGGCATTCATGAGAGCAGGGAAAACGGCCCGGCGCCGTGAGCTGCGCGGCAAACGCCGCGCACTCGCCGATGCCGAACATCGGGGACGCTCGCGCCGCGCCGCAAAATCGATCGCTCGCCTGCCGCTGTTCGCCGCGGGCGCACGCGTCGCCATTTACCTGCCGATCGACCGTGAAGCCGACACCGCGTTGTTGGTCGCGGCCGCGCGCCGCCGCGGCGTGAAGATATTCGTTCCTGTCGTCAGCGACATGCGCCGCCGCCGGCTGCGCTTTTATCCGCTCGCCGGCCGCATGCGCCGCGGCGCCTATGGGATCCTCGTACCGATCGGCACTTCCCGTGCCGTCGATGCGCGATGGCTGGACCTGATCGTCGTGCCGGTCGTCGGCGTCGATGCCGGCGGCTGCCGCCTGGGGATGGGCGGCGGCTTCTATGATCGGGCGTTGGCGTTCCGCAGCGCGCGCCGCCATTGGCGCGGTCCGCGGCTGATCGGGCTGGCGTTCGATTGCCAACGCGTCGCCTCCGTGTGTGCGCAACCCTGGGACCTGCGCTTGGATATGCTGGCGACGGAGACGGGGCTGATCCGATTCGCGCGGCAGCCGCAATGAAACATTGGTTGTTGAAGTCGGACGCGCAGTCATTCAGCATCGGCGACCTCGCGCTCTGCCCCGGGAGGACCACCTCTTGGGACGGGGTACGCAATTTCCAGGCGCGCAATATGCTCCGGGATTCGTTGAAACGAGGCGATCAAGCATTTTTCTACCACTCGGGTGGCGCGCTGCCCGGCATCGCCGGCATCGTTCGCATCGTGCGGCAGGGCTACCCCGACGCGACGGCCCTCGATCCGCGGCATATCCACTACGACGCCGGCAGCAGCGTCTCAAGGCCGCGCTGGTACGTCGTCGACGTCAAGCTGATCCGCGAATTCAAGCGCCTCATCACGCTCGACGAGTTGCGCGCACATGCGACGACGGAGCTTGCCGATCTTCCGATCCTGCGCCGAGGCAATCGTCTGTCGGTAACGCCGGTGTCGAAGAGGAATTGGGATTTCGTTCTCGCTTTGGAATGAACTCGAACTCGCGGCCGACGCATCGGCACGCAAGAAGCGTGACGTATTACTTGTAATTTGGGTTTTGGTGTATATACTCGGTCCCCGGACTAACCCGACAACGGAGTTTCTATCATGGCAGCGAAAGCGAAGAAGGCGAAAAAGAAGGTAGCCAAGAAAAAGGCCGCCAAGAAAAAGTAAGCCTTCGAAAGTAATCGACTGTGCCCGCGTAAGCGGGCACAGTCGTTTCTGGGGGGTGCAAAAAGATGCTACCGCAGGAAAAAAAACGGCTCGCGGCGCAGGCCGCCCTTCAATTCGTCGACCCCGGAATGGTGCTCGGCATCGGCAGCGGCTCCACGGTCAATGAGTTCATTGCCGCGCTGAAAGAGCGCGAAATACGGCTTGCGGGAGCGGTCTCCAGTTCACGCGCGACCTCCGCGCGCCTGGCGGCGGCGGGGATTGCGGAGATCGACCTGAACGGCGCCGGAGAATTGCCGCTCTACATCGACGGCGCCGACGAAGCGACCCGCCGGGGCGCATTGATCAAGGGCGGAGGCGCCGCCTTGACTCGCGAGAAAATCGTCGCCGCGGCATCCAGGCGCTTCGTCTGCATCATCGACGACGGCAAGCTGGTCGACATCCTCGGCCGCTTCCCGCTGCCGGTGGAGGTGATACCGATGGCGCGCTCGTACGTGGCCCGCAGGCTCGCCGCGCTCGGCGGTCAGCCGGTCTGGCGGGAAGACCTCGTCACCGACAACGGCAATGTGATCCTGGACGTCCATCAGCTGAAGATCGTGGACCCCGTCGGCTTCGAGACCACGGTCAATCAAATCGCCGGCGTAGTCACCGTGGGATTGTTCGCGCACCGCGGCGCCGACGAGTTGATCGTCGCCGGCGATGACGGCGTGCAGCGGATTTCGCCCTGACGGCAAGCCGCCGCCCCGTCCCTAGATCTCGACACGCGTGCCTATTTCGACGACACGGCCGGGAGGCAGACCGTAAAAGTCGGCCGCGATTTGGGCGTTGCGCGCCATTTGGATGAACGCCCGGCGCCTGAGCGGCGGAAGGTCGGAACGGCGCCCGGGGATCAATTCCTCCCGGCTCAAGAAATAGGTCGTGCGCTCGGGTTCGTAGGGCAGCCCATAGCTCTCCGATATGCGCAGAATCTCCACGATATCGGGTTTGTCCATGAAGCCGACCTGCGCGACGACCCGCACGATGCCCTCGCCGACCGGCGTCATCGTCACGCGCTTGGCGGCCGGAATGCGCGGCTCCTCGCGCGTCACGATCGTCAGCAGCACGACCCGCGCGTGCATCACCCGGTTGAATTTGATGTTGTTGAGCAGCGCGCGGGGAATGCCCGAGGCCTTCGCGTCGAGAAAGATCGCCGTACCCGGAACCCGCACCGGCGGGTCGCGCTTCAATTCCTCCAGAAAATCGCGCACCGGCTTCTGTCCCCGCAAGAGCCGCGCCAGCACCGACGCGCGGCCTCTCTGCCAGGTCTGCATCAGCCAATAGATGATCAATCCGGACAGCATCGGCAGCCAGCCGCCTTGGCCGAGTTTCGTCAGGTTCGCCAACAAGAACGCGACGTCGACGACGAACAACGACGACAGCCCGATGCGCAGCGGCAGACTGTGCTTGCCGGTCCGCGACTTGATCAGGCTCAAGGTGAGCGGCGTCACGATCGTCATCGCGCCCGACACCGCCAAACCGTATGCGCCCGCCAATGCCGCCGAACTGCCGAAGCCGACGACCAGAGCCACGGCCGCGGCCATCAAAATCCAGTTCATCGACGGCACGTAGATTTGACCGGCATGGACCGCCGACGAATGCTCGACGCGAAGCCGCGGCAGCAACCCTAAGCTGACCGCGGTCCCGGTCACCGAGAAGACGCCCGATATCACGGCCTGCGAGGCGATCACGGTCGCCGCGGTTGCGAGCAACACCATCGGCCACAGCCCCCAGGCCGGCACCATCAGGTAGAATGGATTGCTGATCGCCGCCGGATGCTCGAGCAGCAGTGCGCCTTGGCCGAAGTAGTTCAAGACCAGCGCCGGCATGACGACGAAGATCCAGCCACGGCGTATCGGCGTCTTGCCGAAGTGCCCCATGTCCGCATACAGCGCCTCTCCGCCGGTGACCGTCAGAAAGACGCCGGCAAGCACCGCCAGTGTGCCGACCTGGTGCTCCATCAGCATGCGCACGGCGTTGGACGGGTCGATCGCGAGTAGAACGCTCGGCTGGCGCACGATCCAGGATACCCCCAGTACCGCGAGGACGATGAACCAGCCGAGCATGACGGGTCCGAACACCCGGCCGACCGAACCGGTTCCATGGCGCTGGATCATGAACAGCGCGAACAGCACGACAGCCGTGATGGGCAAAACGGGGATCTGCGATGCCGGCGCGGCCACATGCAAGCCCTCGATCGCGCTTAACACCGAAATCGCCGGGGTGATCGCGCCGTCCGCGAAGAACAACGCGGCGCCGAGGATACCGAGGGTCCCGTAAAGCCATTTGCGCGGACTGACCCGCTCGGTATTGACCACCAGCGCGGTCAGCGCGAGTACGCCGCCCTCGCCTTTGTTGTCGGCGTTCAATACGACCGAGACATACTTCAGCAGGATCACGATTATCAAGGACCAGAAGATCAGCGACAGCACCCCGAGAATGTGCAGCGGCGAGACTTCGACGTGGGCGCCGGTGAAGCAGGCGCTGACCGCATACAAGGGACTCGTGCCGATGTCGCCGAACACGACGCCGAGGGCGCCGAGCGCCAGCAACGCAATGCGTCCACCCGAGCCGCGTTCAACCGACATGCCGACTGGCGCTCCCTGCGGGTAAGGGGCCCGCGAAAGCGGGCCCCGGATTTGGCTGGGGGACTAGGATTCGAACCTAGGTAAACGGTGTCAGAGACCGTTGTCCTACCGCTAGACGATCCCCCAAAACCGATCGCTTATCGGCAGACATGCCCGCCACTTAGCGTTTGGAGAACTGCGTACCGCGGCGCGCCTTGCGCCGACCGACTTTCTTGCGTTCCACCTCGCGCGCATCCCGCGTCACGAAACCCGCCTTGCGCAAGCCGGGGCGCAGCGCTTCATCGTATGCCATCAAGGCGCGCGTGATGCCGTGACGAATGGCGCCGGCTTGGCCGGTGATGCCGCCGCCTTCGACGTGTGCGTCGATATCGAACTTGACGTCCATCTGCACCGCCTGAAACGGCTGGCGCACGATCATCCGTCCGGTTTCCCGGCCGAAGAACTCCTCCAACGTCCGCCCGTTGATCACCACTTTGCCGCTGCCCGGTTTCAAGTAGACCCGCGCGCTAGAGGTCTTGCGGCGCCCGGTGCCGTAATAGGAATTGCCGGCTGTGTTCTGTGCCATGGTTTAGCGTTCCTGCGGACTCAAAAGGTGATTTCCAGCGCCTTCGGTTGCTGTGCTTGATGCGGATGTTCGCTGCCGCCGAACACATGCAGCTTTCGGTACATGCGGCGGCCGAGCGGCCCCTTCGGGAGCATTCCCTTGACCGCATACTCCACGGCGCGTTGCGGATGCTCTTTCAAGAGCTTGCCGAGCGTGATGCTCTTCAAGTTGCCGACATAGCCCGTGTGCCGATGGTAGAGCTTGTCGGAGAGCTTGGCGCCCGTGACACGCACGGTTGCCGCGTTGATGACGACGATGTGGTCGCCGAGGTCTTGATGGGGCGCATAATTCGGCTTGTGTTTGCCTTTCAGGCGATGCGCGATTTGCGAGGCCAGGCGGCCGAGGGTCTTGCCTGCCGCATCGACGACGAACCAGTCGCCGCGCGTTTCTTCGGGTTTCGAAAATACCGTGTACATGGAAATACTCTAAGATCTCGGCGTCTTTGACGAAAGGCGCGAAAGTGTACAGAAGCTCAGGACGGCTTACCAGCCCCGCCGTGCGCCCTTGGCATGCATATTATATAATGTATCGATGGAACCGCGTACGTTCGCCCCGCTGGACCGCGTCCTTGGAGAAATAGACAAGGCAATCAGAGTGTTAGCCGCCCCGGCGCGAGCCGCCCGAATGGCCCCGCCACCCTCTGCGGCCGCAGCGGCCGACAAGGACTTGGATGAGGCAGAGCGCCAAAGGTCCTGCCGCCTGATGCGCGTCAACCATGCCGGCGAAGTCGCGGCGCAGGCGCTCTACCAGGGTCAGGCCTTGTCGGCCGGCGACCCGGGCGTCGCGGCGGCGATGCGCCGCGCAGCAGCAGAGGAGGCGGATCACCTCGCGTGGTGCGAATCGCGGCTGCGCGAACTCGGCGGACGCACCAGTATCTTGAACCCCTTGTGGTACCTCGGCTCCTTCGCGCTTGGCGCGCTCGCCGGAGCGCTCGGCGATCGCGTGAGCCTCGGCTTCATCGTCGAGACCGAACGGCAGGTGGAATCGCATCTGCGCGATCACCTGGAACGTTTGCCTGCCGCGGACCTGCGCAGTCGCGCGATCCTCGAACAGATGAAACACGACGAGACGGGGCACGCGGCGACCTCGGCGGCGCTGGGCGGATCGGATCTGCCGCTCGTAGTGCGCGCGGCGATGCGCCTGAGCTCGCGCCTGATGACGCGAACTTCCTACTGGGCATAGGCGGCCGGCAGCGATAGCCGCTTCATCAGGCGCCCGATGCCGGCTTGCGGTTCCGGTGCTTATGTAATAAAACGTCCGGCAGCATCGGTATTTGGCCGGCGCTGCAACAATAGCGAGGGAGATACCATGGAAGAAGGGGCCAAGGCCTTAAGCGATATCCCAGCGATCAATCGTTTCTTGAGCTACTGCCGCATACGCACGGTTCCTTCCAAGACCGTGATCATCCATGCCGGCGATTTGCCGGACATTCTCTACTACATCATCAGCGGCTCCGTCGAAGTGATGATCGAAGACGAAGACGGCAACGAAATGGTGCTTGCCTACCTCAACAAGGGCCAATTCTTCGGCGAGATGGGCCTGTTCTACGAGCAACCCACGCGCAGCGCCTGGGTACGCACGCGCCAGCAATCCGAACTCGCCGAAATGACCTACCCGCGCTTTCGGCAAATCGCCGCGGAGAGTCCCGGCCTGATCTTCGAATTGGCGACGCAACTGGCGACCCGACTGGACCGCACCAATCGCAAACTCGGCGATCTCGCCTTCGTCGACGTCACCGGACGCGTTGCGCACGCCATCATGGATCTATGCGGCGAGCCGGATGCGATGACCCACCCGGAGGGCATGCAAATCAAGGTGAGCCGCCAGGAGTTGTCGCGGCTGGTCGGCTGTTCGCGCGAGATGGCCGGCCGGGTGCTCAAAGTGCTGGAGGAGCAGGGCCTGTTGCGCGCCACCGGCAAGACCATCGTCGTGTTCAACGCGCGGCCCAAGGTCAAGACCCGCCCGCTGATCGTCCCCGTGAAAGCTGTCGGCGGCGCCGGCAAGAATACCCGGGCCGAGCAAGCCGCGGTGGACGATGAGGAGGAGGACGACGAGGACGACGAGGACGAGGACGAGTAGCGCGGCGGCCTAGGCGCCCTTGCCGCCCGCCTCGATCTCGCGGCGCATCGCAGCGATCGTCGCCGCATAATCGGCGC
Organism: Steroidobacteraceae bacterium; assembly: GCA_035531435.1. Classification (GTDB taxonomy): domain Bacteria; phylum Pseudomonadota; class Gammaproteobacteria; order Steroidobacterales; family Steroidobacteraceae; genus Bog-1198. The sequence goes on from DATKSW010000013.1 coordinate 67,025, forward strand.
TGCCGAAGATCGCCGAACCGGCCACGAACGTATCGGCGCCCGCCTTGGCAATCGCGGCGGCGTTGTCGATCTTGACCCCGCCGTCGATCTCCAAGCGAATATTGCGCCCGCTGGCGCGGATTCGCTCGCGCACCAGGGCGAGCTTGGAAAGCGCGCCCGCAATGAACTTCTGGCCGCCGAAACCGGGATTGACCGACATGATCAGGACCAAATCGATCTCCGCCAAGACGTAGTCCAGCCAATTCAGCGGCGTCGCCGGATTGAACACCACGCCGGGCTTGCAGCCGGCGGCGCGAATCAATTGAATCGTGCGGTCCGGATGCATGGTCGCCTCCGGGTGAAAGCTGATATAGGTCGCTCCGGCGTCCGCAAAGTCCGGGATCAATCGGTCCACGGGCGATACCATCAGGTGCACGTCGATCGGCGCCGCAATACCCGCCTTGCGCAGCGCCTCGCAGACCAACGGACCGATCGTGAGATTCGGCACGTAGTGGTTGTCCATGACGTCGAAATGAACCCAGTCGGCGCCTGCGGCGAGCACGGCCTCGACCTCGGCGCCGAGGCGCGCAAAATCGGCCGAGAGGATCGATGGAGCGATCACGATGTCCATGCCGCAAGCAGTCTATCACCGCATGCCGCGGGCGGCGCGTATCTGCTGGTACGCTTCCTGAATGCGCTGGGTCTTCTCCTTGGCCATCTGCGCCATCGATTCCGGCAAGCCGTTCGCAACCAACTTGTCCGGATGATGGCGGCTCATCTGTCGACGATACGCTTTGGTCAATTCCTGATCGCCGATCGACTCGTCGATTTCCAGCTCGACGTAGCAGGCCGCCAGCGGCTTTGCCCCCCTGCGGCCGCCGGCGTCGCCGTTGCCGGACTCGCGGCGCGCGCGCAGCGCGGCCTCCATGCGTGCGAACTCCAAAGCCGACATGCCGAGTCTGCCGGCCGCACGCGTCAAGATGGCCCGCGCCGGCGGCGAGACGTCGTTGCCGGCAAGCGCGGCGCGCAGCTGCAGCTCGATGAACGTGCGCAACAGATCGTGGCGCCAGCCGCAGGCCTCGCGCAGCCGCTCGACGCCGAGGTCGACGTCGTAGGCCGGGGATTTGCCGGCGTGGAAGCAGCGGATCGCGTAGGCGATCTGCTCGGGACCCTGCGTCAATTCCTGCATCAATTTGCGCGCCGCGTCGATCTCGGCCTCCGACACGCGGCCGTCGGATTTCGCGACCTGCCCCATCAGTTCGAAGGTCGTGCGGAAAAACACCTCTGAAACCGGCGGCGCCGCGGCGCTGGCGCCGCCGCCGGCTGCTTGATCCAATAGCAGCCCGATGATTGCGCCGGCGACGGCGCCCCACAGGCTGCGGGTGGCCAATAGCCCAATCAGCGCGCCAAAGACCAGTCCTTTCCGAGCCATCTGCGTTGACCTATGGGTGCAGCACCGCCACAATCGCCGGACATCGACCAGGGAATGTTATCAGCAGCCAGGCAGCAGCCACTTGGAACAATTTGCGCAATCGCCGCCGCTCTTCGAATCGCGGTTGAAAGGCTTGAAAAAGATCCACCAGGGAAAGGTGCGCGACGTCTACGAAGTGGATGCCGCGCACCTGCTGATCGTGACCACCGATCGGCTCTCGGCATTCGATGTGGTGCTGCCGGATCCGATTCCCGGCAAGGGCGCGGTATTGAATCAGATCTCCTTGTTCTGGTTCGGCAAGACCCGCCATCTCGTGCCGAATCATCTCGCCGATCTGCCATTGAGCGACGTCGTCCCGGACCCCGCGGAACGCGCCGTTCTCGCCGGCCGCTCGATGGTCGTAAGGCGCCTCGATGCGCTCCCCGTCGAGGCGGTCGTGCGCGGCTATTTGATCGGCTCCGGATACCGCGACTACCGATCCGGCGGCGCGGTCTGCGGCATCGGCCTGCCGGCGGGACTGCGGATTGCCGATCGCTTGCCGGAACCGATCTTCACGCCGGCGTCCAAGGCCCCTGCCGGCCATCACGACGAAAACATCGACTATCAGGCGATGACCAAGCTGCTTGGAAGCGATCTTGCGGGCGAGGTCCGGCGCATTTCCCTGGAGTTATACCGATTCGCCGCCGCCCACGCGCAAACCCGCAAGATCATCATCGCCGACACCAAATTCGAATTCGGGATCGACAATGGCGGCCATCTCGCCTTGATCGACGAAGCCCTGACGCCGGACTCGTCGCGTTTCTGGCCGGTCGCCTCCTACCGGCCCGGCGTCAGCCCGCCGAGCTTCGACAAGCAATTTGTGCGCGACTATCTGGAGTCGCTGCACTGGGACAAGAAGCCGCCGGCGCCGCGTTTGCCGCCCGATATCGTCGCGCGCACCAGCGCCAACTATCTGCAGGCGCTCGAGCTGTTGACCGCGTGAGGCGAATGGGCGCGCATGCCGCGACCTGATCTTGCCAGTGACGGAGCCGTCGTGTAACGCTCGCCCCATGCGCAAGTGGCTTAATCGGCTGGAAGACGCGCTATGGGTGCACTCGCGGCGCACGGCGCCTCCGTGGGGAATGCTGTTGCGCGGCCTGCGCTTTCCAGCGGCGCTGCTGCGCGACTTTTTCACCGGCGAGCTGAACGTGCAGGCGATGAGCCTCGCTTACACGACGCTGCTGTCGATCGTGCCGCTGATCGCGTTCAGTTTCTCGATCTTGAAAGGGCTCGGCGCGCACGTCGACCTGGCCGGGATAATCTATGAATTCTTCCGGCCGATGGGCGCGGCCGCCGCGCAGTTGACGGCCAGCGTGATGGAATTCGTCAAAAACATGCGCGGCGATGTGCTCGGATCTATCGGCTTCGCGTTCCTCGTCTATACCGTGGTCACGACGGTGCAAAAAATCGAGGCCAGTTTCAACTACGTCTGGCGGATCGAGCGGCCGCGCAGCCTGGCGCGCCGCTTCGCCGAATACCTGACCGCCATGATCGTCGGCCCGCTGTTGATGGCCGCGGCTCTCGGCGTCGTCGCCGCTGCGCGCCATGGTGCGTTGGCGCTTTCGCTCGGCTCGATCGTGCCGCTGCCGTGGATGTTTGCGATTCTCGGCGGCCTTCTGCCGTACATCCTCGTCAGCGCGGCCTTCGCGGCAGTGTACGCGCTGATCCCGAATACGCGCGTCAAGCCCGCCGCGGCGCTGATCGGCGGCATCGCCGCCGGCGTCGCCTGGGTTCTGGTCGGCAAGATGTTCGCGGCGTTCATTCTGTATTCGTCGCAGCTGCTCGCCGTTTACACGAGCTTCGCCGTCGTCTTGACCACGTTGATCTGGGTCTATGTAAGCTGGCTGATCCTGCTGATCGGCGCGCAATTCGCGTTCTACCTGCAGCATCCGCAATATTTGCGCCACGGCCAGGATATCGTCGATCTTTCCGGCGACGCCGGCGAACGTGCGGGCCTGATGGTCATGTGGCTGATCGGCCGTGACCACGCGAGCGGCGTCTGCCGCTGGAGCGCCGGTTTGCTCGCCGCGGAACTCGACATACCTGGAGCCGCGCTCGATCCGGTGCTCGAGAGCTTGGAGCGCGCAGGGCTGATCGTCGCGGCCGATCAGGATCGATTCCTGCTGGGCCGCGACGCCCGTGATGTGGCGCTGATCGACGTATGGACGGCCGTCCGTTCGCAACAGCGCAGCCGCTCGCCGCTGCACGTGCGCACCGCCGCGCCGGCGGAAGAACTCATGCGGCAGGTGCAATCCGCGGTGCATGAGCGGCTCGCCGGGCGAACCCTCTACGATTTCATTGCCGCCGCGTGAAAGCGCTCGCGGCGCTCGCGGCAAGCGCGCCTCACTCGCCGGCGATCGTCATTTCATCGATCAAAATCGAGCCGCTGCGCACGCCGGCACGCACGTCGATATCGTCGCCCGCCGCGGCGATGCCGCGCAACATCGCCGCAAGGTTTCCGGCGATCGTGATCTCCGCGACAGGATATTGAATGGTGCCGTTTTCGACCCAGAAGCCGGCGGCGCCGCGCGAATAATCGCCGGTAACGGTGTTGACGCCCTGGCCCATCAATTCCGTCACGTAGAGGCCGGTGCCGAGCGCGGCCAGGAGGCGCGCCAAGCCGCCGCGCACGGTCGGCGCGACGATCAGATTGTGGACACCGCCCGCATTGCCCGTCGTCTGCAGCGCCAATTTTCGTGCCGAGTAGCTCGACAGCAGGTAGCCGGTCAATACGCCGTCGGCGATCAATTCCCGATCCTGCGTGGCCACGCCCTCGGCGTCGAAAGGCGCGCTCGCGGCGGCTTTCGGAATATGCGGCCGTTCGACGATCGAAAATCCGCGCGGAAATACCTGCGATCCGGCGGCATTGAGCAGGAACGAGGACTGCCGGTATTGGCTCGTGCCGCGGATTGCCGCCACGAAGTGGCCGATCAGACCGCGGCCGATCTGCGCCGAGAACAGTATCGGCGCGCGCCGCGTGGCGAGTTTTCTCGGTCCGAGCCGCGCGATCGTACGGCGCGCGCTTTCGCGGCCGACTTCGGCGCCGTCCTGCAATTCCCGCCAATCGCGCGCGCTCGTATACCAATAGTCCCGCTGCATCTGCTCGCCGCTGCCGGCGAGCACCACGCAGCTCAAGGAGTGCGCAGTCGTCGGATAGCCGCCGACGAAGCCGTGGGTGTTGCCGTAGACGTGCAGGCCGCGGTGGCTGCTGAGAGTCGCCCCTTCGGAGTTGTTGATGCGCGCGTCGAAGGCGCGCGCGGCGGCTTCGCACTCGGTGGCGATCTCGATCGCCCGTTCGGGCTCCAAATTCCAGGGATGCGCGAGATCCAGATCCGGCGGCGAGCCCACCATCAACGCCGCGTCCGCAAGGCCCGCACAAACATCCTCAGCCGTGAAGCGGGCGATGCTACAGGCTTTGGCGACGGTCGCACGCACCGCCTGAGGCGAGAAATCCGCGGTGCTCGCCGAACCCTTGCGCCGGCCGAAATACACCGTGACGCCCATGCTGCGGTCCCTCTGGTGCTCGAGCGTCTCCACATCGCCGAGTCTCACGCATACCGAAAGGCCGGTATCATGGCTGACGGCGGCCTCCGCCTGCGACGCGCCGCGCGTGCGCGCCTCGCCGAGCGCGAGTTCGATGATCGATTCGAGGTCTTTTTCGCTTAGCGTCAATGGTTTACGCGGCACGACCGCCATCGGCGTCTCCTGATGATTCGAGGGTACTGGACGTCGATTCTACCGGCACGGGTGATAGCATGGGCGGTATGGCGAACGAAAACGAAGCCGGCAATCCGAGCGAATCGGCGCTGCAACACCCGAGCAAGAGTCTGCGCAAACGGCAGGCGGATTCCTTGCAGGAACTCGGCGTCGAACTCGCGGCGCTCGCCGATCAAGAGATCAACGGCCTGGATTTGCCGGAGAATCTCGTCGCCGCCCTGCTCGCGCTGCGGCGCCTGCCTTCGCACGGGGCCCAATTGCGGCAGCGCCAGTATATCGGCAGGCTGATGCGCACGATAGACCCGGATCCGGTGATCGCCAAACTGGCCGTACGCAAACGGCGCCATGACGGTGAGATCCGAAAGTTCCAACAAATCGAGCGATGGCGCGATCGTCTACTCGCGGGGGAACCGGGCGCGCTCGAGGAGCTGCTCGCCGCGCAGCCGGGCGCCGACCGAAGCACGCTGGCGGCGCTGGTCGGCAAGGCACGCAGGGAGCGCGATGAACAACGCGCGCCCGCCGGCGCCCGCGGACTTTTTGCCTACCTGCGGCAGCTGTTGGATTAGCGCTTTGCTACACTCGCAAATATGACAGCGGTGGTCGGAATCATCATGGGATCGTCGACCGATTGGGAGACGATGCAGGCGGCGGCCGATACGCTCGACACCCTCGGGATCGCGCACGAGGCGCGCGTCGTATCGGCGCACCGCACGCCCGACCTGTTGTTCGATTATGCGAGCACGGCGCGCGCGCGCGGCATCAAAGCGATCATCGCCGGTGCCGGCGGCGCCGCGCACTTGCCCGGCATGGTGGCGGCGAAGACCTGCCTGCCGGTACTCGGAGTACCCGTCCCGTCGAAAGTCCTGAACGGGCTGGACTCGCTCTTGTCGATCGTGCAAATGCCGGGCGGCGTGCCGGTTGCGACGTTCGCCATCGGCGCGCCCGGCGCGAAGAACGCGGCGTTGTTCGCGGCGGCGATTCTCGCGCTCGAATCGCCGGAAATTCGCACCGCGCTGGATGCGTTTCGGCGGGCGCAAACCGATGCGGTCCTCGCCAAGCCGGATCCCCGTCGACCTTGACCCCTCGAGTCTGTTCGCGGGTCGGCATCGTCGGCGCCGGACAACTCGGCCGCATGCTGGCCCTGGCGGGAATTCCCTTGGGCCTGCGCTGCGTATTTCTGGACCGCGGCGCCGATGCGCCGGCCGCGCAGGTCGCGCCGATTCTGCTCGGCGATTTGCAGGACCCGCGAATGCTCGCCGAGCTCGCCTCGCACAGCGATGTCTTGACGTTCGACTGGGAGAATATATCGGCGGCGGCGCTGGCGCCGCTCGGCAAATTCGCGCCGATCCGCCCGCCGCCCGCCGCACTGCAGGCGTCCCAGGATCGTCTGCTGGAAAAAGCCCTGTTCCGCCGCTTGAAAATACCCGTGGCGCCGCATGCCGCGGTCGCCGGCCGCCGCGACCTGCTGGCGGCGATCAAACGCCTGGGTCTGCCGGGCGTGCTGAAGACGCGGCGGCTGGGCTACGACGGCAAGGGGCAATACCTCCTGAGGCGCTCGGCGGATGTCGATGAGGCCTGCGCAAGCGTCGGCGCGCAGGAGTCGATCTACGAGAAGTTTCTGTCCTATTCGATGGAAATCTCGATCGTCGGCGCGCGCGCCGTGGACGGCAAATGCGCCGCCTATCCTCTTTCCGCGAACCATCATTGGCAAGGCATACTGCGTTACGGCACGGCGCCGCATCGGAACCGGCGCCTGCAGCGCCTCGCCGAGCTGTATTTGACGCGGGTCATGCGTAATTTGCGCTACGTCGGCGTCCTGGCAATCGAGTTCTTCGTCGTCGACGGGCGGCTGATCGCGAACGAGATGGCGCCGCGCGTGCACAATTCGGGGCATTGGACGATCGAGGGCTGCGTGACCAGTCAATTCGAGAACCATTTGCGCGCGATATGCGGCTTGCCGCTCGGCAGCACTCGGGCGCTCGGGCATACGGCGATGATCAACTTCCTCGGCAGGATGCCCGACCGGGCTCGGCTGCTCGCGATCGACGGCCTGGCGTTTCACGATTACGGCAAGGAGCCGCGGCCGGGCCGAAAATTGGGCCATTGCACGATCCTCAAGGCGCGCGCCAAGGATCGCGACCAGGCGCTCAAAAATGCCTTAAACTCGATCACTTGGTCGTGAATCGGGCCGCTGCGGCGCGGCCGATGATTCCGAAAGGATCGTTGCCAAATGTATCTCGAGCTCTTCAAGCTTCACGAACTGCCGTTCCGGCTGAGCCCGGATCCGCAGTTCCTGTATCTCAGCAAGCAGCACGCGCGCGCCAAAGCGTACATGGAATCGACGATTTGGTTCACGGACGGCTTCGTCGTCATCACCGGCGAAATCGGCGCGGGCAAGACGACGCTGATCGAGACCTTCCTGCGCGAATTGCAAACCGAGGTCGTGGTCGCGCAAATCAACCAGACGCTGTTGTCGCCGACCGGATTCCTGCAGTCCGTGCTGGTCCAATTCGGCTTCTCGCCGTTCAACATGCGCAAACCCGAGGTCATTGCCACGCTGAACGAATTCTTGACCGAACAGCATGCCAACGGCCGCAAAGTCCTGCTGATCGTCGACGAAGCGCAGAATCTCAATAATCGGGTGCTCGAGGAGGTGCGGATGCTCTCGGGCGTAGAAACCACGAAGGACAAGGTTCTGCGGATCATCCTCGCCGGACAGCCCGAATTGAACGACAAGCTGAATTCCAAGGAATTGGTCCAGCTGGCGCAGCGCGTGCGGCTGCGCTTCCACTTGACGGCGTTGAGCAAGGCGGAAACCAGCGCCTACATAGACCACCGCCTAGAGGTCGCCGGTTCGCAGGGCCGGCGCATTTTCGCGGAGGAAATCTACCCGACGATCTATCGCTATACCGGCGGCGTGCCGCGTCTCGTCAATACACTGTGCGACACGGCAATGATGGCGGCTTTCAGCCGCGATTCCGACAGCGTGTCGGCCGAGGATCTGGAGGCGGCGATCGAGGAGTTACAATGGGTCGAATATGCGTCGCGCACCAACAGCTTGCGCACGCTGAGTCTCGATCAGACGATTCCGCCCGCACAGGCCGGCGGGCAGAAGGTCGGGCGCATCTTGGTGGCTCACGAGGGCAAGACGACGCTCGAGCGCGATTTGCAACCGGGACGCGTCGTGATCGGCCGCACGGCCGACAACGATCTGCAGATCGACAGCCGCTTCATCAGCCGGCATCACTGCCAAATCGTGACGCAAGCGGACTCCTGCGTCATCGAGGATCTGAACAGCACGAACGGCATCTACGTGCATTCGAAGCGCGTACGGCGCCACAATCTAAACGACGGCGACGTCGTCGTCGTCGGCCGGCACGAGATCATGTACATCGACGAGCGCGCGCAGCAAACGCGCCAGGCCGCCGCCCGCAACGACGCCGAAACCGGCGGCAAAAAGGACTGACGCCGAACCCCCGCGCGGCAGCGGCGCCGCCGCGCTCAGCCGTGCGCGTCGCGCGTCGCGCCTAGCTCGAGCTGCAAGTGGGATTGCCGCGGCTGAGCGAGCGCGGGCGGCGCGACGATGTCTGCGCCGGAATACTCGCGGCGCATCTCGCGGTAGCCGCGGCGCCGCAAATAAAGCGTCAACGCGGCGATCTCGGCGGCCAAGCCGACCGCGGATGCCGCCGCCGCTCTCGGGCCCGGCGCATCGACATAGGATACGGCGATCGCGAACGCACCGATCACCGCGTAGAGTAGCGGCAGGGCCTCGTACAGGGGACGAGCCAATCGCATGCTGGGCACTTCGGCAATTCCTTGAGGATCCGGAGCCCATGGTAGCGCGGAAGGTGCCGGAATTTGCGGTTGATTTGACTTATCGGGCGCGGGCCGCCGCGATCGCCGGCGCGGGCCGCCGCGATCGCCGGCGCCCTGCCGGCCGGTGCGGATCGCTAGTCGCTACCGACGAGCAGCTCGAAGAGCCGCGACAGCCACGAACGGCGCCAGGCGTCGATGCGCAAATCCGCCTTTTCTTGCGGCGCGATACGCTGCGCTTCGGCGAGCAATTCCTGCGGCAGGCGGATCGCAAAGCTACCGGTAACCGAATGGTCGGTCATGCAACACTCCGTCGAAGTCAGGGTTTGACGGCCATAAGCCTACAGAACCATGCGCCGCGGGGGGCGTGAAGCAGCGCACGCAATCTGCCGGCCGCCGGCGGACCCGGCCGCATCCTTCGGATTAAGGTAAGGGAACGCGCAGCCCGCGGCGCTGATCCGCTCGCCGGCTGGGTTGGACGCCGGCGGCGGATACCCATACTCTTCGGGGCTGGCCGCGACGCGCGGCGGCCAAATGGTCTCGATGGCGCCTATTCGAACGAACCCAGGGGAAATCGCCTCATGAAATTGCCAGTCTTTCGACTTCTTGGCGGATCGCTGCTCGGCGCGGCCCTCTGCGCGACGGCCGGCGCCGCGGCCGCGATCGGCGCCACGCGTGCGCCGGCCGGCGATGCCGCCGGCAGCAAAACGACCGCTGCCGCAAAGATCAGCGAGACGCCGCGCTTTTTGCGCGACGAACGGCAGGTCACCCAAGGGTCCGTGACCATCGGCGGCCGCCCGATCGCTTACCAGGCCGAGGCGGGCGTCATGGTCGTGCACTTGAAGGATCCGATGGACCAAGATCCGCCGCCGTTGCCGGGCGAACATGGCGTCGCCGAAATGCCGCAGCCGCCGGAGGCGAGCATGTCCTATTTCGCCTATTTCAAGGGGAACAAAGAGGACCCACGGCGGCCGATCACGTTTTTGTACAACGGCGGCCCCGGTTCTTCGACGGTTTGGCTGCACATGGGCGCCTTCGGTCCGCGGCGCGTCGTCACCGTCGATGCGGCGCACGGCCCGGCGGCCCCGTACCGCGTCGTCAACAACCAGTACAGCCTGCTGGACGCGAGCGACCTGGTCTTCATCGATGCGCCCGGCACGGGCTTCGGCCATCTGCGCGGCAAGGATAAGAAAAAGGCGTTCTACGGCGTCGATCAGGACGCGCATTCCTTCGCCGACTTCATCGTCGAGTTTCTCTCGCGCCACGACCGATGGAACTCGCCGAAGTATCTGTTCGGCGAGAGCTACGGCACGACCCGTTCGGCGGCACTCGTCTACGTGCTTGAAAACGAGCATTTCGTGGATGTGAACGGCGTCATTCTGCTTTCGCAGATTTTGAACTTCGACGACAGTGTCGATGGGCCCCAGTTCAACCCCGGCATCGATTTGCCTTACGAACTGGCGCTTCCCACTTACGCGGCGACCGCGTGGTATCACCATAAGCTGCCGAACGCGCCGGCGACGCTCGCCCCGCTCCTGCAGGAGGTCGAACAATTCGCGCTCGGCGGCTACGCCGAGGCGCTCGCCGCCGGATCCACGTTGAGCGAAGAGAGCAAAGCGGCGGTCGCGCAAAAGCTGCACGACTACACGGGGCTGCCGCTCGACTACATCGAGCACGCGGACTTGCGCATCAACGGCGGCGAGTTCGAGAAGAACTTGCAAGGCAGTGAAATCACGACCGGGCGGCTGGACACGCGCTTCTCCGGCCCGACGCTCGATCCCTTGAGCGAAGAGTCGAGTTACGATCCGCAAGCGGCGGACATCGGCTCTGCCTACGTCGCGGCATTCAACGAGTACGTGCGCAGCACGCTGAAATTCGGCCGGAACATGACCTACAAGCCGGAAATCGATCTATGGAAGACCTGGGATTTCACCCACCGGCCGCCGGCTTCCGAGATCAAGCTGCCGGGTCCGGCGAACGTCATGCCGGATCTCGCGACCGCGATGCAGCGCGATCCGAATCTGCAGATTCAGCTGAACGGCGGCTATTTCGATTTGGCGACACCGTTTTTCGCGGCGATGTACGAGATGGACCATTTGCCGATCGAGGCGGCGTTGCGCAAGAACATCGAAATGCACTTCTATACGTCCGGACACATGGTCTACGTGCATGAACCCGATCTGCGGGCGCTGCATGCCAATGTCGCCGCATTCATCGCCAGGACCCGCAACCAGCCACGCGCCGAATAGCCGGCCGCCGGCGCCGATGCGCACCGTCGGCAAGGGAAGGTGCGGGCGCAAGCGCGGCCAAAAAGCGCGCTCCGCCCGCACCGCGGTCCGGCTTCCGAGCCGCAGGAACCCACCGAAGTTCGTCCATGAACGGACCGCGCGGACATTCTCGGCGGCAGCCGCGCGCCGTGGAATCGCGGATTGGCGCGTGAATATGCAGATAATCGTCGGCGCGCGCGCCGCTCGGCGTGGCGCGCACCGACCTGTCAACCGGTGCCGCCGACGGTCAGCGCGTCGATACGCAAGGTCGGTTGGCCGACGCCGACCGGCACCGATTGCCCTTCCTTGCCGCAAGTGCCGACGCCGCCGTCGAGTGCCAGATCGTTGCCGACCATGCTGACGCGCGTCAGCACATCCGGCCCGTTGCCGATCAGCGTGGCGCCCTTGACCGGGGCGCCGATCTTGCCGTTCTCGATCAAATAGGCTTCGCTCGCGGAGAAAACGAATTTTCCCGAAGTGATATCGACCTGGCCGCCGCCGAAATTGACCGCGTACAAGCCCTTGTCGACCGACGCGATGATCTCCTCGGGCGCGCGCGAACCTGCGCGCATGTAGGTATTGGTCATGCGCGGCAGGGTCATATGCGCGAACGACTCGCGCCGGCCGTTGCCGGTCGGCGCCTGCCCCATCAGACGCGCGTTCATCTTGTCCTGGATATAGCCCCGCAATACGCCGTTCTCGATCAACACCGTGCATTGCGTCGGCGTGCCTTCGTCGTCGACGTTCAAGGAGCCGCGGCGCCGGTCGAGCGTACCGTCGTCGACGACGGTGATTTCGTCGGCCGCCACCTTATGGCCGATGCGATTCGAAAACGCCGAGGTCCCCTTGCGGTTGAAGTCCCCCTCCAAGCCGTGACCGATCGCCTCGTGCAGCAATATACCGGGCCAACCCGGTCCGAGAACGACCGCCATCGAGCCGGCCGGCGCCGCGATCGCCTGCAGATTGACGAGCGCTTGGCGGACCGCCTCGCGGCCGTGGACGAGAGGCCCATCCCCCAGCAACAACTCATCGAGCCCGTAGCGGCCGCCGCCACCGCTGTATCCTTGCTCGCGCCGCCCGTCCTGCTCGACGATGACCGAGACGTTGACGCGCACCAGCGGGCGGACGTCCGCGGCGAGCATGCCGTCGCTCGATGCGATCAGGATGATCTCGTGCACCGCGGCCAGGGAGGCCATGACTTGCTTTACGCGCGGATCGATGCGGCGAGTCTCGGCATCGATGCGCATCAAGCAAGCGACTTTTTCCTCGTCGGCGATCGCCCCTAGCGGATCGGCCGGCAGGTACAGCCGGCGCGATGCGGGCCGTTCCCAAGCCTTGACGGCATTGCGCCCCCCGCCCCGCGCGATCGCCCGCGCGGCATGCGAGGCTTCTTCCAGCGCCGGCAGCAACAACTCGTCGGTGTAGGCGAATCCGGTCTTCTCGCCGCTGATGGCGCGCACGCCGACTCCCTGTTCGATGCTGTGCGAACCTTCCTTGACGATACCGTCCTCGAGCGACCAGGACTCCTCGCGCGAGGATTGAAAATATAAATCGGCAAAATCGATCCGCCGGCTCATCAAGCCGTCGAGAACAGCCGACAAGCGACCATGGTCAAGACCCGAGGGCGCGAGGATCGTGCGTTCCGCGATCTGCAGCGACATCGAGCTCACGCCGGCTCCGTCACGCTGCGAGCGCGCTGCAAGCGACGATTCTCCAGCACCGGGAAGCGCGCGCGCGTTTCCGCCTGTTTGGCGAGATCGAAGTCGGCGGTGACCACGCCGCTGCCTCGTTCCAGGCGTGCGAGCACCTGTCCCCAGAAGTCGACGATCAGCGTATCGCCGTAGGTCTCGCGGCCGTTGCTGTGCGTTCCGCTCTGCGCCGGCGCCGCGACATAACAGAGATTTTCGATCGCTCTTGCGCGCAGCAGGATTTCCCAGTGCGCCCGTCCGGTCGGCACCGTGAAGGCCGCCGGCACGGCCAACCACTCGGCGCCCTCGGCAACCAAATCGCGATACAGCTCGGGGAAGCGCACGTCGTAGCACACCGACAAGCCGAGGCGCCCGGCCGGGGTGTCCGCGGTCACCAACCGGCGCCCCGGCGCGACGTGCGTGGACTCGCGGTATTGTTCGTTGCGGTCCGGAATCGACACGTCGAACATGTGAATCTTATCGTAGCGGGCGACCCGCTTGCCGGCGTCGTCGATCAACAATGAAGCGTTCGCAACGCGGCCGCCCGTGCCGCTGCGAATATTGATCGTTCCGGCCAGGATCCACAGACCGAGCTCGCGCGCGCTGTCCTGCAGAAACGCCTGCACCGGCCCGTCGCCATCGGTCTCGGCAACTTGCACTTTGTCCGCATCACGCATGCCGATGAACGCGAAATTCTCCGGTAAGCAGGCGATCGCCGCACCCGCGTCCTTGGCCGCGCGCAGCAGTTTGCCGGCCGCCGTCAGATTTTCGGCGACCAGATGACCCGACGTCATTTGAATGGCGGCTACTCTGCCCATTTATTTCTTGCCTCCGCGGTAGCCTTGGCGGCATCCGCACTGCTGATCCGTTCGACCGTCGGATTATCCCAACTGCCGGTGATGTGATAATAACCCCGCGCCAAGCCCCGCAGCGGCTGTTTGAACACTTGCGTGAACAACAGAACCGCCGCGCCGACGACCGGGCCGCCTGCTAGGGCGCCGGCGATCGGCAAGGAATTGCCGATGCTTCCCGTCACCACGGCAATTTGGTCGTAGTCGCGGCTTTTCAAGCCGATGCGGCCGATCAAGCCGATCTGCGCGGCTGGCCCCTTCAGCAAAACATCGTCGGTGTAGGCGTTGCCGCCGTGCACATGGAAACTGCCGCTGACCGTGTCGAAGGCGAGGCCTTTGTCGGTCAGATCGCTGAAATCGAGCGCCAGCCGGCGCGGCAGCGCCGCCACGCTCGCAAGCCCCAGCATGCGGCCGGCGCCGGGCTTGATGCCGTAGACCTGGCCATGTTCGAGCGCCACCGTCAAGTGCCCTTTGCCAATTCGCAGCGCATCGATCGTCGGCGCGCCCAGCCAATGCAAATCGAAGTCAAGCAGGCCCTTCTTCGCCGCGATGACCCGCGCATAATCGAGTTCGTGCAAGGTCGCTTGCACATCGGTGCTTGCGAACGAACCGGTGATGTGGCCGCTGCCCGCATCGGCGCCGCGCCATTCACCATGCGCTGCGGCATGGAAACTCGTGCCGGTCATCGTCAGCGTATCGAGTACCGCGCCATCGTCGACCTTGGAGACCGTCGCCTGCACGTCGCCGAAATCGCGTCCGTCCCAAATCAGCCGTTTGGCGCGTAAACGGATCGCCGGCACCTCCTGGGGCGTGATTTGCGGGGTCGGGGTGGCCGCATGCGCCTCGTTGCCCGGCGGCGCATCGCCAGCCGCGGCGGGCACGCGGCTCGCGACCTGCAGGCGGTCGACCCGCAGGCGGTCGAACCGCAAATCCCAGGGTCCGGCCGCGGGCGCCGACGCGGGCACCTCGATCGTGCCGGCGGCGTTGGCGCCCCCGACCGTGACGCGCCAATGATCGCCGTCCGCGAGCAAAGCGAGCGTCACGTCGTGAACCGCCGAGCCTCCGTAGAGCACTTCGCCGACGTCCAAGTGCGCGGTCCGCAGGTATTTCGACAGCGGTGCGCCGTTCTCTTCCGGCGTATAGAGCTTATGCCAGCCGGCCAGATCCAAGCGTTCGATCCTGCCGCGCACGTTGAATATCTGCGTATCGCTGAATACCGGTTCTGAGTCTCCGAACATGACCGCCGCGTGCGCAATGCGCAGGCCGGCGGCGGCATGCCGCAGCGCGAAGGTCGCGCGCACGATCGATCCCAGCGCCACATTGACGACCGGCGCGCCGGCGGCGAGCCACTCTATCTGCAGCCACGAGGGCAGCGGCTGCGCTGCGCTCTTGCCGAGGGGTTGCGGCAGGTCGAGCGCGAGCCCCTTGAGGTTCGTGCTGATGCGCAGCGAGCGGCGGTGCGCGCGCGGCGCGCCGATTTTCAGGATCGCGCGCCATGCGCACTGGCCGCGGATCGACTGGTCGGGCGGCAAGCCAAGCGCCGCGCGCAGCGCATCGCCGTCGAGCGTGCCGCGCAGGCGCAGGCGCGTGCCGAGCACCGGCCTGTTCAGCGGCGCGTTCGCCGCGGCACGGAACGCGCCGCCGAGCAAGCGCCCGCGCAGATTCGCTTTCGCCAGCTGCGCGCCGTCGACCGTGAAGTCTCCTTCAAGTCCGCTCGCGGTCAACGGCAGACCGCTCGCGGACAGCGTCACGCCGTGCATTTGGCCATGAATCAGCACGCGCCGGCGTTCGAAATCCTTGAACGGGAAGAATAATTTGACTGCCGTGCGCAGCGGTCCGCTGCCGTGCACCGCCGAAAACGCATGCCCGCTCTTGGCGTCGAGCGGACTCGCGCGCAGAAATCGCAGCGCGGCCGAGACGTCGCCCGCAGTCACGGCAGCGACGGTAAGTTCACCGCTCTTGAAATCGGCAAAGCGGCCGTCGCCGTGCCGGATGGAGATGGCGCCTGCGTTCGCGTGTTCGATGTGGACGGACAGCCCTTGGTTCAAGAATTCGGCGTTCGCGTCGGCATTTTTGATCAGCGGCCAGCCCGGTCCGTAGTCGAGCGTCACGCCCGCAAGTCGCAGGCGCGCGAGGAACAGGCCGCTGCCGTCTCGGAATGGAAATTGCCGCACCGGGCCCCTGAAGATCACGTCGGCCGCCGGCACGCTGCCGGCGACGAACGCCTTGTCGAGCCAGGCGAGCGTCCGCGGATGAATGCGCGCACGCGGCAAATAGAGGTGCGCGTCCGCGGCGTTGCCGTCGTCGAGATGTCCGACCAGTGTCAACAGCGGGGAACCGCCGTTTGCGGGCACCGACACGGACGCGAGCGCATGGACTTTCGCGTCGTCGTTTTGCGCCGTGATGCCGGGCGTCGCGAACAGCAGGTCCGCCGCAGTGCGCCGCCAATAGATCGTGCCGTCCAGCTCGGCCAGCGCAGCCGGTTGCCGCCATTGCTGCGGCCACTCGAGCGTCACCCCATGAGAAGCCAAGGTGATGTGGCCGCCGTTTTGGCTGCCGGCGAGACTTCCCGACAAGCCGCGCACGCCGGGAGCGCTGCCGATCGGCGCAAGCCCCGCCCCGCGGAATTGCGCCCGTACCTCGAAGGCCCATGGATCGGCGGCGTGCGCGCGCGACAACCGCAGGTCGGCGTCGCTCCATTCACCGGTCGGCGAGGTCGCGAGCAGCCGCTCGCGCAGCGCCTTTTGCGGCACCAGGCCGGCCAGCGGCAAGAGATTCTCGGCGCGCAAATAGCTCGCATGGACGCGTAGATCGAGCAGTCCGGCGGCGCTGCCGCGCCAAGTGGCGTCGAAATTCGACGGCGGATCGTAGCGGCCGGCCCGCGACGCGCGCACCTTGCGGCCGAGCAGCGTCCAGCGCTCGCCTTCGTGGGTGAGCGCGAGAGTGCCGTTGATCTTGTCGAACTCGGTCTTCGAGCCGTCGCTCAGCGCGGTGACGACCTTGGTGGCCGCAAACTCGAAATTCGCACGCGCCAGATCGGTGCCGCTGCCGTTCGCGGCAAGCCCGAATGCTCCGCTGCCCGACTCGAGGCGAGCCAGGGTCTCGGGCAGCAGCAGGCGCCACCCGGGAAATGATATGTCGCGTGTCCGCATGTCGAAGTACCAAGCGAGCGACCGCAAATCGCCCAAGCCGCGCGCCGCTCCGGCGGCGCTCAGTTTACCGCCCAACACCGGCGGCAGCCGCGCATCGAAGCGAACGCGAATGGCGCCGGCGTCGCGGCGGATGTCCAGATTGACGTCGCTCAATACCAGGCGCGGCAGCGAGCCGTTCCAATTCTCGATCACTACCCGGCCGTGGCGGATCAGGACCTGGCCGGTGGGCAACTCGTCGAGGCTCATCGCCGAGGTCGACGCGCCGGCGCCGCGCAATGCGATTTCCGAGGCCAAAGCGAAGCGGGTGGGCCCGGTGCGCGCAACGACGATATCAGGGCCGTCGAGCTCGACCCTCGCGGCGAACAACTTGCCGCTGGAGAACAGGCGCCATATGTCCGAGCCGATACGCCCGCGCGCGGCCCGCGCGATTATCCGGCGGTCGTCCGCGGACCTCAGCTCCAATTGCCGGAACGAAAGCTCGGGTCCGTACCAGCGCAATGCCGGGGAAACGCGCGAAAAACGGATATGCAAGCCGGTTTGCTGGTGCACCCAGGCTTTGATCTCGGCCTGGTAGGCGGGCACTCGGTCGAGAGCCAGTTTGACGGCCAGCATCAACAGGAGCAAGGAGAGCAGCAGGGCCGCCGAGCAAATCCCCAGGATCTTGCCGAGCTTACGCAGACTCATTTACATCAGGACGACGTCGTACTGATCGACGCAATAGAGGGCTTCGGTCTGCAGCCTGATCGGCTTACCGATGCCGAGTTCCAATTCGCCGAGCGCCGCGGACTCTTCGTCGAGCAGGCGAAGTATGACGTCCTGGTGAGCCAGGACCATCAATTGCCGGCACTCGAATTGCCGCGATTGACGCAAAATCTCACGGAATACCTCGTAGCATACCGTTTCGGCGGTCTTGACGAATCCCCTTCCCTCGCACGTTGGACAAGGCCGGCAGAGAACATGTTCCAGGCTTTCGCGGGTGCGCTTGCGGGTCATTTCCACCAGCCCGAGCGGCGAAACCGACGATATGCTGGTCTTGACGTGATCGCCGGCCAGGGCCTTTTCCATGGCCTGGATCACTTGCCGCCGGTGCTCGGGCTCTTCCATGTCGATGAAGTCGATGATGATGATGCCGCCCAAATTGCGCAATCGCATCTGTCTCGCAATGGCGACTGCGGCCTCGAGATTGGTGCGGAAGATGGTCTCCTCAAGGTTCCTGTGGCCGACGAACGCGCCGGTATTGACGTCGATCGTCGTCATCGCTTCGGTTTGATCGATGACCAGGTGGCCGCCGGACTTGAGGGGCACTTTGCGATCCAGGGCCTTTTGAATCTCCTCCTCGACGTGGTGCAGTTCGAACAGCGGCCGAGGCTCGGCATAAAGCTCGATGCGCGGCCGCGCCTCCGGCATGAAGGTACCGGCGAAATCCTGCATCTGCCGATGCGCGGCCGCTTGGTCGATCAGCACCCGATCGACGTCGGCACGCAGCAAGTCGCGCAATACTCGAAGGTGCAGCGGCAGATCGGCGTGCACCAATTCACCGGCTGCGGCGCGCAGCCCCTTCTGGCGGATCACTTCCCACAGCTTGCGCAGGTAGGCCATGTCCGAACGCAAGGCGTCCGCGGAAGCATCCTCGGCCGCGGTGCGCACGATGAATCCTGCGTTCTCGTCCGCGTCGAGAAAACTCTGCACATCGAAGCGCAGGCGTTCGCGCTCCGCCTCGTTCTCGATGCGCGCGGAAACGCCGACGCCGCGGCTCTGCGGCATGTAGACGAGGTGGCGGGACGGCAGCGTGATGTAGGTCGTGAGGCGCGCGCCCTTCGTGCCGAGAGGATCCTTGACGACCTGCACGAGGATTTCATTGCCCTCGGCGACCAGCGTGCGGATCCCCTCGGTACGCGGCGGCTCGATGCCGGTGTCCGCATGCCGCGGATCGATGATGTCCGAGGCGTGCAGGAAGGCCGTGCGCTCCAGGCCGATCTCGACGAACGCCGCCTGCATTCCCGGAAGAACGCGCGACACGCGTCCCTTGTAGATGTTGCTGATCAGGCCGCGACGGCTGGCGCGCTCCAGATAGAGTTCCTGCAGGACGCCGTTGTCGACGACCGCGGCGCGCGCTTCGTGCGCATTCGCGTTGATGAGAATCTCGACGCTCATGCCCTGCGCCACCCGGGCACGCCGGCCGCCATCAGCAGTTCCGCGGTTTCGAACAGAGGCAAACCGACGACGCCGGAGTAGCTGCCGCGCAGCCCCCTAACGAAGACCGCGGCCAAGCCCTGGATCGCGTATCCGCCGGCTTTGTCGCACGGCTCGGCGGTGTGCCAATATTGCCGGCATTGCGCGGCGTCGAGCGCGCGAAAATCCACTTCGCTGCGGCACAGGCGCGCCGCGGTGCCGCCCGCGGCGTGCACGGCGACCGCCGTCAAGACATGATGGGTGCGGTCCGACAGTGCCGCGAGCATGCGTACGCAGTCCGCCTCGTCGGCGGGCTTGCCGAGAATTCGGCCGTCCAAGACGACCGCCGTGTCGGCGCCGAGCACCGGTGCGTCGCCGGCGGTTTGCCGCCAGCCGGCGCCGGCCTTGGCCGCGGCGAGCCGCAATACATAGGCGTCGGGCGTCTCCTGCGGCAAAGCCGCCTCGTCGATGTCCACGCCGACGACCCGAAAGGGCACGCCGATTTGCATGAGCAGTTCGCGGCGACGCGGCGAGTTCGAGGCCAGATAGACGAATGCTGCGGACATGAGGTCAAGGATAGCGCAACGGGCCCTTCATGCTCGATGATACGGATGACCCGCCAGCAGACTCATGCCGCGGTAGAGCTGTTCGGCGACGATGATGCGCACCAGTGCGTGCGGCAGAGTGAGCGGCGACAAGGACCAACGAAAGTCGGCGCGCTCAAGGCACGGCGGCGCAAGACCGTCGGGGCCGCCGATCAACAGCGCTAGCGGTTTGCCGTCTTGCAGGCGCCGCGCGAGCCACGCGCCGAGCTGCGGCGTGCTCATCGACGGCGCGTCCACCTGCAGCGCGACGACGTAATCTTCGTCCCGCAGCGCGGCCCGCATCGCGCCGCCCTCCTCGGCCATCGCCGTGCGCGGATTTTTGCCGGCGCTGCGCGCACCGAGCGGTATTTCCTGCAATTCGAGCGTCAAAGGCTTGCGCAAGCGCTGTTGGTAATCGCGGAATCCCGTATTGATCCACTCTGGCAGGCGCGTGCCGGCGGCGATCAGCCGGCAGTGCATGTCGACGCCGCCCGGCAACGCAGGCTCAGGTGCGGGCGCCGGCGCGTTTCGCGACCTTGATGTCCCATAGTTTCTCGAGGCCGTAAAACTCCCGAACGCGCGGCAGCATGACGTGCACGATCATCTCGTTCAAGTCGATCAGCACCCAATCGCTGTCGCGCTCGCCCTCGACGCCATGCGTACGAAAGCCCGCGGCTTTGGTCTTTTCGACGACGCGCTGCGCGACCGACCTGACGTGCCGATCGGAAGTGCCGCTCGCGATGACCATCAGATCGACGACATCGGTCAAGCCGCGTACGTCGAGAACCTTGATTTCCACTGCTTTCATGTCCGCCAGGGCGTCGATGACCACCGCGTGCAGCGACCGCCCGGCCTTCACGGCCCGGCGCTTGACGGCGGTCTTCCGAGGGCGTTTCGGCGTCGTCGCGATCTTCTTTCTTGGGGGTGTCACTGCGTAACCCGCGATTTGGAGTAACAGTTGGCGTCGAGAATCAGTTGACGCACGGAATCCGGCATCAGGAAGCGCGGATCGCGTCCCATCGCTATCAATTGCCGCACGTCGGTCGAGGAGATTTCCAGTTGTGTGACCGCATGAATGTAGATGCAGCCGGCGCGCGCCTCGTGCAAATCGCCGATGCGTCCGGTGCCGCGGTCGACCAGAAGCTCGCCGAGCGGGCCCATGCCGGGGGCGCGCCAGCCCGGCCGGTGGGCGACGACCAGATGCGCCAATTGCAGCAGTTCCCGCCACTGGTACCAATTCGGGAGACTCAGGAACGCGTCCATGCCGACGAGCAGACAGAGGCTCCGCTCGGGGTATTCACGCCGCAATTCGCCGAGGGTTTCAACCGAATAAGAAGGCCCTGCCTTGCGCACCTCGCGATCGTCGACGACGAATCCCGGCTGGCCGGCGGTGGCCGCCTGCACCATTTTCAGCCGCAGCTGCGCGTCCGCGAGCGGTTGATCGCGGTGCGGCGGATTGCCGGCGGGCAGGAAGCGAATCTCCTTCAGGCGCAAGGCCTGCTGCAGTTCGAACGCGGTGCGCAGATGCGCGTAGTGAATCGGATCGAAGGTCCCGCCGAAAATTCCCATCGGGTTCATTCGGCTACCCTGCCTGAAACGACGCGCGGTTGCAAAGCACCGGCGAGCGCCGCGGTGAGGCCGAGCAGCGCGCTCCACGCATCGCCGGCGGCGAGCCCCTTGATGATTCTGTCGGTGCGTCCAGCCTCGGCGATGAGTCCCGCCAAGGGGATCGTGGCGACGCGCGCCAGCGCCTTGGCCGACGGCGCGCTCACCTGGCTCCAGTTGCCGCCGCGCTCTGAGCTGCGCAAGCGCAGCCGTTCATTGGCTTGCCAAAGCCCGCGCAGTTCGCGCAGCAACGCCCACAGGATCAGCGCCGGCTCGCGCCCTTCCTCCTTGAGGACGTCGAGAATGTGCAGCGCCCGCGCGGCCTCTCCGGCGGCAGCCGCGGCGGCCAACTGGAAGACGTCGTAGCGGGCGCTGTCGGCGACCGAGCTCAAGGCCAATTCGGCGTCGATGCGTTCGCCGCCCGACAGCAGCTTCAATTTTTCCAGCTCCTGCTTCGCGGCGAGCAAATTGCCCTCGACTCGATCGGCGATCAACTGCGCCGCCGCCGGCTCGAGCTCGAAACCCGACCGCTCTGCGCGCGCCCGCAGCCAGCCCGGCAGCGCTTCGGCGCCGATCGGCCTTACCGGGACCCAGACGCCGTGCCGAGCGATTGCTTGAACCCACGCGGCATCGCTGGATTTCTTGTCCAGTTTGTCGGCGACGATCAGCAGCAAAATGTCCGCGGACGGCTGTTCGGCGAGACCGGTCAGCTGCGCCGCGCCCTTGTCGGGCTTGCCGCTCGGCATTCGCAGCTCGACGATGCGCCGCTGCGCGAACAAGGACAGCGACTGCGTGTCATTGCGCAGTGCATCCCAATCGAAGCTGCGGTCGACGTGAAACACGCGCCGCTCGGCAAACCCGGCAGCGCGCGCCGCGGCGCGGATCAGATCCGCCGCTTCGCCGGCGAGCAAGGGCTCCTCGCCCGACACCAGATACGAGCCCGCCAAGCCGCGCGTCAACGCGGCCGGCAATTGATCGAGATTCAGCCGCAAGCGCAGTACCGCGCCGACGGCGCCGCCTGCAGAATGCGCTCGCGCGCCGCCGCGTATTCGGTCGCCATGCGCGCGACCACCGCGCCGACGCTCTGCAGGTCGTGAATCCCGCTGACGCTTTGGCCCGCGCTCCAAATGTCCTTCCAGGCCTTCAGCCGCGAATTGCCGCCGCTGCCGAAATTCATCGTCGTCTTGCCCGTGTCGGGCAGATTGTCCGGATCGAAGCCGGTTTGCGCGACGCTGGCGCGCAAATAATTGCCGGCAACACCGCTGAACAGCGACGTGTAGACGATGTCCTCGGCGCGGCTTTCGATCAACATCCGCTTGTAGGCGTCGCTCGCGTGCGCCTCCTCGGTGGCGATGAATCGCGTGCCGATATACGCAAGATCGGCGCCGAGTGCCTGCGCGGCCAGTATGTCGGCGCCGCTGCTCATCGCACCCGCGAGGATGATCGTGCCGGCGAAGATCTCGCGAATTTCCTTGACCAAAGCGAACGGGCTCAAGACGCCGGCATGTCCGCCGGCCCCGGCGCACACCGCGATGATGCCGTCGACGCCCTGCGCGGCCGCTTTCTCCGCGTGGCGGATGTTGATGACGTCGTGCAAGACGATGCCTCCGTAGCCGTGCACCGCGGCGACCACTTCGGCGGGCGGACGCAGACTGGTGATGACGATCGGCACGCGGTGCTTCACGCACATCTCGACGTCGTCCGCAAGCCGATCATTGCTCGCATGGACGATCTGATTGACGGCGAACGGCGCTACCTTGGCGTCGGGGTGGCTGCGCGCGTGGGCGGCGAGCTCATCGCTGATTTGCGCGAGCCAGTCGTCGAGCTGCGATGCCGGGCGTGCATTCAGCGCGGGGAACGAGCCGACGATCCCGGCTTTGCATTGCGCGAGCACCAGTTGCGGCGTCGACACGATGAACATCGGCGCCCCGATCAGCGGCAATCGCAGGCGGTCTTGGAGAATTCCCGGTATCGGCATGCAATGCGCTCTTGCTGGTGACGGGCACAGTATCGCGCACTCGGCCGCAACGCACATCTGCGGAGTGACGTTTGCCGCCGGTCGGCCTATGCTTTGCGGCTTTCACCGCGGGGACGATCGCATGCAATTCGAGACACTGCTGTTCGAGCGCCGCGAACGCGTGGCGCGGGTGACGCTCAATCGCCCCGAGCGGCTGAACGCGCTGAATCTGCGGCTGACCGACGAACTGACGGCGGCGGCCGGCGCGATCGAGTCGGATGCCGAGATCCGCGCCGTGCTGCTCTGCGGCGCGGGTCGCGCGTTCTGTTCCGGAGCCGACATCGCGGCGGACGAACTCGACGCCGATGCGGCGGCAAGCCACGGCGCCACGGTCGGCGCCCGCTTGCGCGATCATTTGAACCCCATGGCGCGCGCATGGTATCGGCTGCGAGTCCCCGTCGTCGTCGCCGTCAACGGCATCGCCGCGGGCGCGGGCATGAGTCTTGCTCTATGCGGCGACATCGTCATCGCCGGCCGCTCGGCGCAGTTTTCGCAGCTATTCGCGCCGAAGCTCGCGTTGATGCCCGATTTGGGCAGCTCCTTTTACCTGCCGCGGTTGCTCGGCAGCGCCCGCGCCAAAGGCCTGGCGATGCTCGGCGATGCGCTGAGCGCCGCGGACGCGGCCGCCTGGGGACTCATTTGGGCATGCGTCGACGACGCCCTGCTGCAGACGGAAGCCGAGAAGATCTTGCGCCGTTTCGCCTGCGGGCCGACGCAGGCGTACCGGCGCATCAAAGCCGTGCTGAACGACGAATTGCCGCGCACGCTCGACGAGCAATTGGCGGTCGAGTCGGTGCTGCAGGCGCAGCTTGCCGATACCGAGGACTTTGTCGAGGGCCTGCGCGCATTTCGTGCCAAGCGCCTGCCGCAATTCACGGGTCGATGAGCAGGCCGTCAGTCGCGCCGTCAGCCGCGCCGTCAGCCGCGCCGGCAGCCGTCGCAGCCGCCGCAGGCGCGTTGCCCCTTGGCGGCGGCGGCATCCGCGAGACGCGAAGCCAAGCGGCGCAGGCCGCAGAACTCGGCAAGATGTGCGCCGCCGCGAAGCAGGCCGCACCTCCAGGTTCGCGGGCCGAGAGCCGACACCGCGTAAGCGCAGCTCACTGAGAGCGCAAGCCAGACGAGGAATTGATCGAAACTGCCGTGCATCGTTTATGCCTTAAAGATCCCTCGGCGCCGGCGTCAGCTCGTGAAGGCCGACGCGACCCGGTACGTGAGCCACGACCCCGCATAGGCCATCGCGAACAGATAGCCCGCCATCATCAGCGGGTAGCGCCAGGAATTGGTCTCGCGGCGCACGGTCGCGAGCGTCGACAGGCACTGCGGCGCAAACACATACCAGGCGAGCAAGGATAGCGCCGTCGGCACGCTCCACGAGCTTGCGATCAGCGGCGCGAGCGCGCCGCTCAAATCGCTGCCGGTGGCCGACAAGGCGTAGACCGTGCCGAGCGCACCGACGGCAACCTCGCGGGCGGCGAGTCCCGGCACCAGCGCAATCGATATCTGCCAATTGAAGCCGATCGGCGCAAATAGGACCGCCAAGGCCCTGCCCAGGTAGCCGGCGATGCTGTACTGGATCGCGGGCCCCGCGGCTCCGGCCGGCGGCGCAGGATAGGTGCTCAAGGCCCACAGAATCACCATCAACGCCAGAATGATCGTGCCGACTCGGGTCAAGAATATTTCGACGCGCTGCCAAAGGCCGATCGCCAGATTGCGCATGTTCGGCCAATGATAGGCGGGCAACTCCAGAAGCAAGGTCTGGAAGCGGCTGCCGTGGCCGATGCGCTTCAAGACGAAGGCGACGGCCATCGCGGCGGCGACGCCGGCGACGTAGAGAGCGAACAGCACCAAGCCCTGAAGCTGCAATCCGCCCCAGACCGCGCGGTGCGGGATGAATGCGCCGATGATCAAGGCGTATACCGGCAGCCGTGCCGAGCAAGTCATCAACGGCGCGATCATGATCGTCGCCAAGCGGTCGCGCGCGCTCTGTATGGTGCGCGTCGCCATGATGCCCGGTATGGCGCACGCGAAGCTCGACAGCAGCGGTATGAACGCGCGGCCGGATAAGCCTACGCTGCCCATGACTCGGTCCAGCAAGAAGGCCGCCCGCGGCAGGTAACCGGACTCCTCGAGCAGCAGAATGAAAAAGAACAAGATCGCGATCTGCGGCAGGAATATCAGCACGCTGCCGACGCCGGCCAGCACGCCGTTGATCAGCAAGTCCTTGAGCAGGCTCGCCGGCAACGAGGCGTTGAGCCAGTTGCCGAAGCCGGCGACGGCCAATTTGATCGCCTCCATGGGCAGCTGCGCCCAGGCGAATACCGCCTGAAAAACCAGAAACAGCACCACCGCGAGTATTGCAGGACCGATCAGCGGATGCAGAACGACGGCATCGATGCAATCGCTGAACGTCGCGCCTTCGATACGATCGGCGCCGACGGCGGCGAGAATCCGCCGCACCTCGCTTTGATCGCGCTCGATCTCGGCCACCGAGGGCTTTTGCCAACCCGCCGTCTGGCTGCACGGCGCGGCCGCCGCCGGCACGGCGACCCGATCGAGCAGCTCGATCAGCGCATCCACGCCGCGCGGCTTCACGCCTACCGTGGCGACGACTGGCACGCCTAACTCGAGCGCGAGCTTCGCGGAGTCGATCACGATGCCCTTGCGGCGCGCGACGTCGCTCATATTGAGTGCGACCACCATCGGCCGGCCGAGGCGCTTCAAGCTGAAGACCAGGCGCAGATTTTGCCGCAAATTGGTGGCATCGGCGACGCAGACGATGAAGTCGGGCTGCGTCTCGCCGGCGCGCCGGCCGAGCAGCACGTCGGCGGTCACTTGCTCATCGGGTGTCAAGGGATCGAGGCTATAGGCGCCCGGCAGGTCGACTATTCGCAGCTGGCGTCCCGCCGGCATCGACAGCGACCCCTCTTTGCGCTCGACCGTCACACCCGCGTAGTTGGCGACTTTTTGCCGGCTGCCGGTCAGAAGATTGAACAAGGCCGTCTTGCCGCAGTTCGGATTGCCGACCAAGGCGACGACGGGAACCGCGGCGAATTCAGGCCGGGCATTCATGCGGTCAGGCGGCCGGCAGCGGCTCCGGACAGACGCGCACGCACGCAGCCTCGAAGCGGCGCAGTGCAAAGGTACCGGTGCCGACCCGCACCGCAACGGGTTCGCGCGCGAGGAATCCACGTGCGACGACGCGCACGCTCTCGCCGGGTAAAAACCCCAATTCCGCGAGCCGCTGCGCGAGCCGCGGCGGCGTCGCGGAACCCGCCGCCACCACCGCAACGACGCGCGCGGGCGTGCCCGGCGCAAGATCGGCGAGCGCGATATCGCCGACCGCCGCGGCTGCGGGCGGTTGTTCGGTGCAAGCGCAGTCCATGCGGGCAATTCTATATGAGAATCGTTCCTATTCCTAATTGGAAGCGCTTTGCTGCGTTGCAATATCCGGCCTACGGTTCACAACCATCTCGGGCACCGCGCGGATCCTGCTAATCTTGATCAAAAGACATGGATCGAGGGTATGCATGCCGACTCTCTTTGAACGGATCATCGCCGGGGACCTGCCGGCGACCATCGTATTGCGCGACTCCCGGGTAACGGCATTTCTCGATATCCGGCCGGTGGCGCCGGTGCACATCCTCATCGTTCCGAACAAGGCGATCGCTACCGTGAACGATATCGCCGACGAGGACGAAGGGCTGATAGGCCACATGATCCTGGTGGCGCGCGATTTGGCGAAGCAACAAGGAATCGCCGAGAGCGGCTACCGGTTGATTGTCAATTGCAATGCGCATGGCGGCCAGGAGGTCTATCACCTGCATGTGCATCTGCTGGGCGGCCGGCCGCTCGGTCCGATGGTCGTGCGCGCGCCAAGTGCCGACTAGAGCTGAAAACGACAAGGGATCAGGCGATGAAGAAAAAGAATGCCGCGGGCAGACGGGCGATGCGCCCTTCGGGCATGGGCAAGGCGCCGGCGAACCGCAAGAGAACGCCGCCGCGCGCAAGCCTGCCTGCGAAGCGCGCCGCGGCGAAGAGCACCGTACTCGCCAAATCCGCGCCGCGGATCGGCGCCGTTCCCGAAGCCAGCCGCCGGCGGCAATTGTATCCGCCGCTCGAACCCTTTCGGCACGGCTTCCTCAGGGTCTCGGACGTTCACGAACTGTACTTCGAGGAGTGCGGCAATCCGGCCGGTAAGCCGGCGGTATTTCTGCACGGTGGCCCGGGAGCCGGAGCCGACCGGCGCGCCCGTCAATTCTTCGACCCCCAACATTATCGCATCGTTGTTTTCGACCAGCGCGGCTGTGGCCGTAGCCGACCGAGCGCCAATCTGATCGAGAACACCACATGGCACCTGGTCGCCGACATCGAGCGCCTGCGCAAACACCTCGGCATAGAGCGCTGGCTCGTGTTCGGCGGCTCCTGGGGCAGCACACTGGCGCTTGCCTATGCGGAAACCCATCCCGAGCGGGTCACAGAGCTCGTGCTGCGCGGAATCTTCCTGCTGCGCTACACCGAAATCCGTTGGATGTACCAACACGGGGCGTCGGCGATATTTCCGGATCGCTGGGAAGCGTACCGCGACGCCATACCGCCGGACGAGCGGGACGATTTCTTGAGCGCCTACCACAAACGGCTGACCGGCAACGATCATCGGGCGGCGCTCGCTGCGGCGCGCGCCTGGTCGGTCTGGGAAGCATCGACGAGCTTCCTGCACATCAATCCGGAAAACATCAGCAAATGGGCGGAAACGGAGTTCGCCCTGGCAGTGGCGCGCATCGAATGTCATTACTTCGTCAATCGCGGCTTTCTACGCAGCGAAAGCCAGCTGCTCGACGACGTCTCGCGCATTCGCCACGTGCCGGCCACAATCGTCCAGGGACGTTACGACGTCGTCTGTCCGGCGACCAGCGCCTGGGACTTGCATCGTGCCTGGCCCGAGGCGGATTTGCGCTTCGTCGTGGACGCCGGACATTCGGCCTTCGAACCGGGAAACGCCCACGAACTCGTGCTGGCCACGGATCGCTATAGGAGCAGATGACGCGATGTCCGTCATCGCCACGCTCGGGCTCGCCCGCGACGTCGACGCCCGCGAAATCGCCGAAATGTCTCGCGACTTGATCGAACACGGCCTCGACTGGTCGTGGACGCCCGGGCGTGTGCAGCGGTTCATTTGCGGCACCGATTCCACGGTCGTGGTTGCGCGCCGCGACGCGCAGATCAGTGCGTTCGCGATCCTGCACGTCGGCGACGACACGGCGCATCTCAATCTTCTCGCCGTCGCCCCGCCGCATCGCCGCCAGGGACTCGGCGGCAGGCTGATCGAATGGTTGTGCGCCACGACGACCGCCGCCGGCGTGTTCCGCATCAATCTCGAACTGCGCGCCCACAATGCGGCGGCACGCGCGTTCTACGAAAAAAGGGGCTTCGCCGAAACCGGCGTCGTGCCGGGCTATTACCAAGGGCGCGAGGCAGCGCTGCGCATGTCGAGGTTTTTGGCGAAGCGCAACTGCCCGGACGGCGCGGCGGACCCCTGCTGACAAGGATACTGAACCTGCCGGGGGCAGTCGCGCCTGCGGCCCGAACGGCGCGCCGCGCGGCGCGCATCGCGCAGATCTCTTAGTAAGATACCGACACCACGATCGTGGCGCTGTACGTACCCGGCACCGCCAGGCGATTGGCGGCACTGTCCGGCAGCAGTCCATAGGCGGTCAGCGCCACGGGCCGCGCCGGACCGCGGCCCCTGCCGCCCCGCGTCCGCGACCCCGCCGTGCCGTCGGCCCATACCCGTGTGTGCGCCGGATTCGTATATAGATTGTACTGCAGGGTATGGCCGCCGTTCCCGAGTAAACGCTGCGCCACCGTCGATCCCGGGGTCGCACCGAGACCGAGCGCGACCTTGAACCGCGTGCCGCGCGTGCAGCCGACGCGGATGCGCGTCGTGCCGGTGACTGCACCGGCGAGCGGCGTATAATTACCGAACGCCAGGGGCAGTGCGGCGACGCTGCACGCCGTCGTCACGGTGGCCGATACCGGAAGCGTTACGCTTGCGGTGCTTGCACCGGCTGCGGCGGCGGCGAGCAGTGCCGCGCCGGCCGCCGCCGCAACGGGTACGCTGCGCATGAATCTTGATCCTTACCGTCGAATGGCGCACCACCGGCGCCGACTTGCGAATTGTGCTGCGGGCCGCGGGCCGCCGCCTGAACTGATGCGCAAATACTGCGTTTCCTTCGTGACCGTCGTCACAACTTTACGGCCCAACCGCAGTGCCAACGTCTGCGCGCGGCGGTCGTCGGGCGGCGAAATTCCCCGCTAAGCTCAATCGCACACGGGAGTAATCCATGGAAAAGCGCATCTTCGGCACGACCCATCGCTGGGTACCCGCGCTCGGCCAAGGCACTTGGCGAATCGACGAAAGCGCGCATCGAGCGGCGGTCGCCGCCCTGCGCAAGGGACTGGA
The DNA here is from genome assembly GCA_035531435.1 of Steroidobacteraceae bacterium. Lineage (GTDB taxonomy): Bacteria > Pseudomonadota > Gammaproteobacteria > Steroidobacterales > Steroidobacteraceae > Bog-1198. Next base: position 96,801 of record DATKSW010000013.1, read on the forward strand.
TCTCGGCCTATCGCATATCGATACTGCGGAAATGTACGGAGCGGGCGCCGCCGAGAAGATCGTCGGCGCGGCCGTCAAGGGGCGGCGCGACGAGGTATTCCTGGTCTCGAAGGTGCTGCCGACGAACGCCGCGACGCGTGCGGCAATACGGGCCTGCGACAAATCGCTACGGCGTCTGCAGACCGACCGGCTCGATTGCTACCTGCTGCATTGGCGCGGTCACCATCCGCTTGTTGAGACGATCGCCGCGTTCGAAAGGCTGCTGCGCGACGGCAAGATCCTCTCCTGGGGCGTCAGCAATTTCGACGTCGCCGATTTGCAGGAAGTCGCGGATCTCGCCGGCCCCGGTCATCCGGCATGCAATCAAGTCTTGTACCATCTGCAGGAGCGCGCGATCGAGCACGGCGTTCTTCCCTGGTGCGAAGAGCACGGTACCGCGCTGGTCGCCTATACGCCGTTCGGCCAGTCGGCGGCGCCGTTCGACGCCGCGACCCCGGCCGGCCGCGTACTCTCGGAAATCGCCGCCGCCCATGGCGCCACGCCGCGGCAAGCGGCATTGCAGTTTCTGCTGCGCCATCGTGCCGTCTTCGCCATACCCAAGGCGGCGCGCATAGAGCACCTCGAGGAGAATGCCGGCGCGCAGGCGCTGCGGCTCAGCGATGCGCAACTCGCGAGCATCGACCGGGCGTTCCCGCGCGCAGCGCCGCCGCGGCGCTTGCCGACGAATTAGCGCGGCCCGCGACTGCCGAATTGCGGAGCATCGACGATGTTATCATCCGGCACGAGTTATCCCGCCGCAGGATTACCGAATGCACGCCATCGCAATCCGATGACTGCGCCATGACCGACATCCCGACACCAGCGCCGCGCCGCTTCCGCGATTTCTACCCGGTCTATCTCGGCGAACACGCCAACCGAACCTGCCGGCGCCTGCATTTCATCGGTTCCACGCTCGTGCTGGTAGCGCTCGCCTTGGCGATCCTCAGCGCAAACCCTCGTTGGCTGATCGCGATGCCGCTGACGGGCTACGGCTTCGCTTGGATCGGTCACTTCGCCTTCGAAAAGAATCGACCGGCGACCTTCCGCCATCCCCTCTACAGCCTGCTGGGCGACTGGGTCATGTTCAAGGACATCCTGATCGGCCGCATTCCATTTTAGCCGCGCTTTACCGGCTGGATCAGCGGCAATTGCACGGCCTCGCCGATCCCGGATTGTTACGGATAAGGATCGTTCCAATCCCCCGCGTTGCCGCGATCGTGTAAGCGCTTGAATAAATCGCCGTTGACTTTCAGCTTGCCGATTTTGCAGACCGGCCACGGAAACGGCATCAGTACGATCATGCAACGGTCGTTGATGTGGATCAGCAGACCGCCGCCGGCAATCGATTCCACTCGATGGGTCCGCGCGTAATCCCAAGGAAACTCCGAAGTCTTTGGTACCGGTGTTACTGCGGCGTGCGGAAAGCCAAACTCCTGCGAATGCGTTGACCGCGACCGCGCTTGCGCTTCTCTTGCCTCGCGAGTCAATTCGCCGGCCCAATCGGTGGGCGGATGAATTGCGCCGTTCTGCGACTTTGCGGTCGCCGCCTGCGGCTGTTTTGCGGGTGCGCTGAAAGCCGCCGCATGCAATGGATGCGCGCGATGCGCGCGTTCGTTCCTCGGTGAAGCGCTTTCCAATGGGTTGGCCGCAGGTTCGATGAGCGCCAATTCCACTTCCGCGGATCTGCGGCGGATCGCGCGCAGGGGCATGGCCGACAAGAGCAGCCAGCACACGGCCAGATGCAGCGCCGCCACAATTGCGGCGGTCGCCAACCGTTCTCGACGAAGGTGATGATCCGCCACGACGGTAATGACCGGCGTCAGTCGATGACGCTTCCGCCACGCCTCGATCGACGCACCGCGAGCCACAGCGGTCCGAGCACAACCATCGCCGTGGCGATCGCTCGTGCGGCTTGGGCCGGCCATGACGCGCCGGAAACGCCGATGCCGCCATTCGCTTCACCCGGCGATGATCCTCCCGTAATCACCATATCCACGTTGACGAGTGCGGCGAAACCACACAGAAAAAGAATGCCGGCGACGGGCCAGCGCAGCCGTATACGCTGCCGATACGCGATCAATGCATATGCCGCGGCGACCAGCACGGGGAAAATCCACAAAAAAATCACGCGAACCGCCAGACCGATGCGTCTCGAGATGCCGAGCGGCACATGCACGCGGTGCAGATACGGGTCCATGTGACGCGCAATCAGCATGAGAATGGCCATCGTCGTCACCGATAGGGCGACATAGCTGAGGAGCGGAGCCAGCCCGAAGCAGAAGCGCGTCCGGCGGCTCCACCAGGCCCGCAGCTCGACTTGGCCGGAAAACCGATCGATGAGAACCTGATCGGAGCCCAGCAACGCATGCGCGTCATTGCGGGCATCCGTCAAAGTCTTGCCCCGGGCGAGAGCATCGTCCACCAATTGTCGATAGTGGTCCTCGATCTCAATGACGGCACGTCGTACGCGCTTGGCGGCCACGCCGTTCCTCAATAAGGCTTCTGCAAGATCCGCGAAGCGCCGTTCAGACATGGATCGGAGTCCCCAGTATCGATTCCACTCCTCGGCTCATGCGCCGCCAATTCGCCTTCAGGCGGACGAGCCGACGTTTGCCTGGAGGCGTCAGTCGGTAGTAGATCCGCGTTCGCCCGTCCATGCGCATGCATCGCGACCGCAATAGCCCGCGCATTTCCATGGTGTGCAATGCCGGATATAGCACCCCCTCACCGAGGCTCAGCGCGTTTTTGCTGATCAGGTTGATCGACCGGGCAAGTTCATAGCCGTACATTTCGCGTGCGGCTAGAAGACTCATGACGATGAGTTCCGGAATGCCCGCCATCAGCGTGGGATCTCGATCGGCCATTGGTTCCGTATACCTTGTTACGCGAGGTATGCTATCAGAGAGCCTAGTACCCGGAAAGTTCCCGATCGACACGACCAAGCGCGCTTGGTTTTTTTCCCATACCCATCGGCAGCGAACGATTTGCCTCGGTCAATCGACGAGATTGGCGAGACATGCCGCGCCAATTCCGCGCACCTGCATGAACGCGCTGGATCGCAATTGCGTTGCGTCATCCATTTCTCCCCGATCCCCGCGGATAATCCCCTGGCATGGCGCTTATCCCCAATCTCGGAGGATAACCCTGTGCATAACCGGTTCCTCGTCACCGAAACGTCACCGTTAACAATCCCTTGCGCAAGCTGACGAAGTTTTGAGCACCTGACGCCGAACCGACCGGAGCCCGAGCCCAATGAAAACGGACCGCGATGTGTCGATAAATCATGGTGCGCGTGCCGCCCGGCGCTAAGATGGGCGAGCCGCCGCAGCAGGCCGGAGGGTAAGCATGGCATTAATCGCGTGTAGTGAATGCGGACGCGCAGTGAGCGACAAAGCAAGGGCCTGCATCGGTTGCGGCGCGCCCTTGACGACGGCCTCGAGCCTCGACCTGGTGCCTGAACACCCCAATGCGCCGCCGCCGACTCGCGGGCAGATCAAGCGCCGTGCGCTGTGGGCCGTGTCGATGCTGGTGCTCGGCGTAATCTGGGCGTCCTTTCTGGATCACCGCCCCGGCAGCGGCCGGCTTGCTTCGCTCCCGGCGGCTTTGTTGATCGTCGGTGGACTCTGCTGGTGTCTGGTATTGCTCGTGCACGCGGTGTCATCGCGACGCTAACGGATGATCGGTAGCACGGTACTTTTCAGCGCAGCGCGACCTTGGCGTCGCCGATGATCGCTCCTTGCCCCACGGCCTGTATCAGGACGGCGACGTCCGTGGCATCGCGCGGCAGGGACTTGACAGGCCAGCGATACCGCCGATCGGTCCCATCCCATCGGCCAAGTTGGCGGAACTCGCGCACGACGTTGTACTCTTTGATCGTACGCCCGGCATTTTCCCCGCGGCCGATCGGTGTGACGGCGGAACGCAAATAGGCGACCAGCACGACATCGCTCGGCGGCCCCCCCTCTTTCGCACCCACGGTGACGAGAACTTCGCCGGACCGCAACGACAATGCGACGGCAATTGCGCTACGACGCGCGGCTAGCGCCTTGCCGATCGCCACTCGATCGCTGCCGACGAAATCCCTGTGTCCGTCAACGATGACTTGGGGCGTATACACCGACGACAGCCGCAGGGACTTCGCATAGCCGCGCTGCCGTTGAGCCGCGTTGGCAAGCTCAAAGCGGTCACGCCAGCCAAGACCGTCCCAATAGTCGACGTGGAACGCAAGAGCCAAGACATCACCGCGATGCGCGAGCTCGCCGACATACGCTTCGGCCGGCGGACACGAGCTGCAGCCCTCGGAGGTGAACAACTCGACCACAGCGGGTCTCGATTGTGCATTGACCGTGGCCAAACCGCCCAACAGGGTGCTGGCCATCAGCCACTGATGCATCGGCGATCGCATACCTAGCCGTCCACGGGTATTGCAGCTACCCAGAAGACCGGGACGGCCCGCGAAATATTGCGCCCGAGAATGGCCCGCCGGCCGGATCGCCTCGCGCCCTGCGTGCCGGCGCCAATGGCAACGCAGCCGTACGGATGCGCCTCGGCTGACGCGGCGTGAGCGAGGCCCGCGATCCCGAGAGACGCGCACTCGCCTCTGCGGGGCCCCTCCTTGATCACCGCGCTACGACATACGCTGGGGGAATATTTGGAATTCTAACTCCTGATTACGTAACGCATTGATTGATATCACGTTCCTGTGACTGCGTGGAAAAACCGTGGGGCCCCATGCCACAGGTGCCGTTCGGCGAGGGCTGGTTTATTCTCCTTTGGCGGTGCGGCAAGGTGCCGAAACGCATTGCGCGACGTAGGTCGGCCTACGCCGGCCAGGAGACTGCTCATGCAAGTTACACCGACGGCCGCGGCTTTCGAAGCGATACTGCTCGCATCCGCCCTGCTCGTCACCTCGCAGATCGGCTGCGCGCGTTCGCTGCGCGACGCACGGGCGGACGGCACGATCACGTCGAGCGGGCAGACGATCACGCCCGCGGCAGCCCGCGGCGCGCACTTCGGGCCGCTCAATCCCGGGCTTGCGCAATTCCCGCGCTACACCGTCGGCCAGGCGGTGACCACGACGGTCGGTCCGCACGGCAAGACGCTACTGATCCTGACCAGCGGTTACAACCTGATCGAGGATGCGCACGCCAAAAATATTCCCAGCGCATCGAATGAATACGTATTCGTCTACGATATTTCGCACGACACGCCGGTGCAGAAACAGGTGCTGCAGGTGCCGAACACGTTCATGGGCATCGCCTTTGCGCCGAACGGCCGCCATTTCTACGTTTCGGGCGGCGTCAACGACGATGTGCACACCTTTGCACGGTCGGGTGGGGTGTGGGCCGAACGGGGAATGCCGATTGAGCTTGGCCATCTCGCACTGGCCAAACCACCGCTGTTTCTCGGCGGCAACGGCCTCAAAGTAAGGCCCGCAGCGGCGGGGCTGGCGGTGACCGCCGATGACAAGACTCTGGTGGTCGCCAATTTCTATAACGACAGTGCCTCGTTGATCGATCTCGCCAGCGGCAAGGTGACCGAGGTGCCGTTGCGTCCGGGAGTGATCAACCCAGCCGAGGACGGTGTCGCCGGCGGTGAATATCCCTATTGGGTGGCGATCAAGGGCAACGACGTCGCCTATATTTCGAGCGAGCGCGATCGCGAGATCGATGTATTGCGGCTCGGCTCGACCCCGGCGGTAACGGCGAGGATCAAGGTATCGGGCAATCCGAACCGCCTGGCACTCGCCAACAATGGCGCCTATCTGTATGTCGCCTGTGACAATGAAGCGGATGTCGAGGTGATCTCGACAGAGGGCGACAAGGTGGTTGCAACCGTCCACACCACCGCGCCGGCCATGATGATCGGCATGCCGAGATTCTTCCACGGCACCGCACCGAACAGCCTGACCACGTCCCCGGACGGCAAGCGGCTTTATGTGACCAACGGCGGCACCAATTCGGTCGCGGTGATCGCGCTCGATACCCCGAGGCCGGAGGTCATCGGCCTGTTGCCGACCGGTTATTACCCGAACAGCGTCAGCGTCAGCGCCGACGGCAAAATGCTTTACGTGGTGAACGGCAAGAACATGCCTGGCCCAAATCCGTGCGACTTCAAGATTGCCGCAAACGCCAAAGGCTCATGCTCACCTCGGCAACTGACCAACGACTATATCCTGCAACGGGCCAAAGCCGGATTCCTGTCGATGCCGGTGCCAAGCGCGCGGGAAATGAACCGGCTCACGCGTATCGTGGCGCGCAACGACAATTTCGAATTCCACGAGAGCGGCCGAGACCGCGCAATGATGGCATTTCTCCATCGTCACATCCAGCATGTGATTTACATCGTGCGCGAGAATCGCACCTACGACCAGATCCTCGGCGATCTGGGCGAAGGCAACAGCGACCCGGCGCTGGCGGAATTCGGCGAACGGATCACGCCGAACGCCCACGCGCTCGCCAATCATTTCGTCGATCTGGACAATTTCTACGACACCGGCCAGGTGAGCGGCAATGGCTGGCCCTGGAGCACCTCGGCGCGCGAATCCGATGTCGGCACCAAGTCGATACCGGTGAGCTACGCCGGACGCGGCCTTTCCTACGACTGGCATGGCACCAACCGCCACGTGATGGTCGCGCAGGGCACGCTCGCCGAGCGCCGCGCGGAGAATCCGCTCTACCCCAACGATGCGAACCTGCTGCCGGGCCAGAACAATGTCGCCGCCCCCGATGGTCCGCAGGGCCAATATCAGAAAGGCTACATCTGGGACGCCGCGTTGCGCGCAGGCCTCACCATCCGTAACTATGGCTTCTTCATCGAACTCGGCCGCTATAACACGCCGGCGGCAGAAGGCGGGATTGCGGAAATCACTCACCCGTTCAGCACCAAGACCCGGGTTTCATACCCTGCCAATCCGACACTCGCCCCATTTACCGACCCGTATTTTCGCGGCTTCGACAACACGATCCCGGATTACTATCGCGAGCTCGAGTGGGCGCGCGAGTTCCGGGGATACGTCGACAGCGGCAAGCTGCCCTCGCTGGAATTCGTGCGCTTGATGCACGACCATACCGGCGACTTCTCGACCGCTATCGACGGGGTGAATACGCCGGCACTGCAGATCGCCGACAACGACTATGCGGTGGGTAAGCTGATCCAGACGGTGGCAAAATCGCGTTATGCCGGCAACACGCTGATCTTCATCATCGAGGACGACGCCCAGGATGGACCGGACCATGTCGATGCGCAACGCAGCGTTGCCTTCATCGTGGGACCTTATGTGCGCCGCCATGCGGTGGTGGATACGCGCTACAGCACGGTGAACATGATCCGCACGATCGAGGACGTACTGGGCATGGGACCAATGACGCTGAACGACGCCTATGAACGGCCGATGACCGACGTCTTCAGCCGCAATGATGGGCGCTGGACGTACGCTGCCGAGGAACCCGCGCCGCTGAGCGCAACCCAACTGCCGATGACCAGAAGGGCGATGCTGCTGCCCGAGTGGCACGACATCCACAACGCCGCCTGGTGGACCGCAAAGACCAAAGGATACGATTGGCGCCAGGAAGACAAGATCCCGGCGGTCGCCTACGACCACATCCTGTGGCAAGGCATGATGCCGGGCAAAGGATATCCTGGCCGCACCGGGTTCGACTATTCCCACGCCCACGCCCAGTGAAGCGCCGTCGCGGCGACCCTGTCCGACTTTACGGTTGCGGCGTGCGCTGTCGCGGCGCCTTGCCGCCCTCCCACAGCAGCAGGCCCAGCAACGCGGTGATCACATACAACAGTGCATCGCGTTTGAGATGCGCTGGCGAGAACGCCTCGACAGCCGGCGTTGCCAAAGTTTTGACCCACAGCCCTACGCTCAACACCAGCCCTGCGAAAAATAAGCCGGTAGCCGATCGGCGGCGTCTCAATACCTGCACCAGGGCAGCGAGATAAAGCGCGGACGCCAGCAACGATGCGATCGACCCCCAGACCGGCGTTCCATTCATGAGCGGAATGAAGCGGCGATAATCATCGCCCTCGGTGCGCAAACCCAGGAACTGAGTTATTCCAAGAGCGTGGAACTTGTAAGACAGGACAAAGATTCCGTCGAATATCCCGCTCAAGGCTTGAAGTGCGATCCAAAAAGCTAATCCGCACCGCACGATCCAAAAATCCAGCAGCCTAATGATTTGCATCCTCTCGCTATAGCCAGCCTGCAAACAGCCCAGCGACCACCGCAATGCTTCATGATCGTCCGAGATGTTGCGTATTTCTTCACTCATGGCCTGCGCCCACGCGGCGCGGCTGCGTGGCAGAACGCGTACAGAGTGACGTGCCACAAAGTCCGCGAGCCGCCGGCGCACAGTCGGCATCGTCATAGGGCACCGGCCTTCAACTCTTTGCGCAGAACGGGCGCTGCGGCGGATTCCTCCGCCAACCGGCGCGCCGCCGCGAGACCACCCGCAGTCAGCCGGTAGACATGGCGCGGCGGCCGCCCCGGCCGCTCCGGCTCGCGCCATTTGGAGTCGAGCAAGCGCTGATCACTCAGCCGCATCAGCAGCGGATACAGCGTCCCGGACTTGAGCCCGGTCTCTTTCGATATCTCATAACCGTGACGCCACGCGCGCGGCCGAGCAAGTAAAGCCAACAGCAATCCTCGGGTCTGTCGAGAGGCGTTTTGCGGACGAGCCATCTTGTTATATCAACATATGTAGAGTAACTGGTCAAACAATATCCAGCGGGTCAGCCCGCCTCCGGTTCTGCCTCCTGATCCAGCACAATCCCCCGCTCCGCCACCCAAAAGCGATCGCGCAGCCAAGCCGCACGCCGGACGCACCACCAGATCATCGCCATGTGCATGCCTCCATACGGCTCGGCGCAAGGAATGAAGCAGTGGTACCCCGGCAGGCCATCCGCTCCATGCAGACCCCAGGCCCCCAGACGCGGCACAAAATCGACGTGCTCGAGTTCCAGGGCATTCAGCCGGCGACACAGTTCCGCGGAGTCAAGGGGGGTTCGTGCGAACGGCAGAGAGATCGATGCCAAATACCCGGCGCCCGCAATCGGATGCAGCATCCCCGCCTGCACCTGCAGCAGCGCCGTCTCGGCTTTCGGATCGATCGCTCGCGACGGGCAATCGCCGCTCAGCGCGAGTTCCGCCCACACGGCAAAGTCATTGTTCGCCGCCGCCAAGCCGCTTTTCTGTAACGCGGCTGCCGCGCTGCGCAATTCATCCGCCTTCAACGGCATCTTCCAGTCACGCGGCATCGCATGGTGGGCGCGCTGTTGCTCGAGCGCCGCCGACGAAATAGCCGCCAGCGCGACGGACCGGCCTATCGGCAACTGAGCTGCGAACGCATTGAGTATGGTCTGTGTCGCAAGATGCGCAGCGGACTCTTTGTAATAAAGTGAAAACTGCGCCGTCTGCCGCAATTGGCCGTCGCGCAAATCGTAAGCCCCGTACACCGCCATGGCGTTGAGCCTCTGCGCGCCCGCCGGATTGAACGACGGCAGGCCCGCAGCCCGGTAATCGGCGACCACTTCCGCGATCGCGGCCACCTGCGGTGCGTCGCGAACCCCGGTCACCGGCAACAGCCGAAGCGTACTGATCCCCGCCCCCGACGGGTGCACGAGTCGATAGCCGTTCTCGATTCGCTCGAGAGAATGCGACTTCAATGCGTTATGAATCCGATCTTCGACTTCGCTGCTCACGTCCATCTTGTCGTCACGCCGCTATCGATGATCGCCCTGAGCTCGGCAAGCAGCAGGCAGCCAGTTGGGCGCGCTTGCCGTAAATGAGGATGGCGATCGCCGCCAACGGCCATGCAAACAGGCTTCGCCTGGGGTAGCTGGGCGCCTTGGCTTCGCCGAGCGCCGTGATCTCTGCGACCCGCTTGGTCAGCCACGGATAGTCGCCGAACAGCTCGTGGAACGACATCCAAAATGAGCCTGATGCCGCCGTTTGGCCGGCATGGGCGAGTACATTCGTCGCCTGCAGGCGAGATCCTCCGCTGGCGATCACGCGGCGCATCCACCACTTCGGCATATAGCACGACGAAACTGCAACCGAGAAAACGGGTCGCCAACGCGTTGAACACGTTCATTCGCAACACGTAGCAATCGGGAACGTTTGTCAGTTCGACTGTCCGGCAGGATTGCTCCAATTGCGCATGGATGTCCGGATACTGATCCGGCGAAACCTTCACCCCCGTCCCCTTGATATGCGATACCAATCCGGATTGCGCGAACAGATAGATCAATCCAATCAATGCGACGTAGATCAGGATAAGCCCTTTGGTCACCACCAATAACGCGCCCCAAACGAACAACGAGATGATCGCCGCAATTATTTTCAACGGGTTCTCGTTCTTGTGGATCAAATTCATCGGCCCCTCTCCCTTGCTGCTCGTCTTGTAAACTCACCGCGCGGCGTCCACCCGCCATGGCCAGGCGGCCGTGACCCTAAGCCCCTCCCGATCGCCCCGATCGCCCCGATCGCCCCGATCGCCCCGATCGTCCCGATCGCCCCGCTCAGGCCCCTCCCAAATCCATCGCCTGTGGCGGCCCCTTCAGTTCGACCACATTGCCTTCCGGATCCGTGACGTAAACTGAGAGACCTTCACCTTCAGCGCCATAGCGAGAGAGCGCCGGACCGACGAGGATTCCTCGCGACTCGAGCTCGCGGCGAATACCCGCCTCGTCGAAGGGCTCCACCCGAAAGCACATATGGTCCAGATTCCGTCCTTGCGGACCGGGTGCCGCCCCGCCAACCCGACCCAGCTCGCCGGCGACGGGGACCAGATCCAAAAGAGACCGGCCCGCCCGCAATTGCACCAGGCCAATGGAATCTTCTCGGCGCTCGATCGTGCATCCCAGCAGGTCGCAGTAAAAGCGCAGCATTTTCTCCAGATCGACGACGCGCAATACCAGATGGTCAATTTCCCGTATGCGGATCATGCGCCTATCCTCCCGATCCTAATCGCGATCGTCGCTGCGCCGTCTGCACAGGAATGACCGCCTCCTTCAAAGCAGGTGCCCGAACTGAAAGATCAGGCCGGAAAGGACGGTGACGGTGACTGCAAGCAGCGCTTGCGCGACCCCTGCGATGCGAATGATTTCGTTCATGATGTGCGTGCTCCGGCGATTGAATTGATCGAACGGTGAACACATTGCCCCGTCCGCCAATGCACCACAAACGCAATCCCTGATCATCCGTTAAGGAGAACTTAACATGCCAGCCGCCTACGATCGATTGCCATTGGGAGCCTTACGCGTGTTCGAGGCGGTCGCCCCGCACCTCCGTTTCTGCGGCGCTGCCGAAGCGCTCCATGTCACACCGGCGGCGGTCAGCCAGCAGATCAAAGTACTGGAGTCGTATATTCAGGTGCCCGTGTTTCGCCGCTCGTGGCGGATGGTGGAAATTACCGAAGAGGGGACCGTGCTCTTGCCTGCGGTAAGAGCCGGCCTTGACAAGCTTGAATCCGCGATGCACCAGATCAAGCAGTATGGCCGCGCCGGACCGCTGCAAATAAGCCTGCTGACATCGTTCCTGCAAATTTGGCTGCTGCCGCGAATTCGCTCTTTCCGGCGCAAATGCCCCGAGATCGAACTGCAGTTTCATACCTCCCGTGAGCTGCTCGATGATTGGATCGTACCGGTTGGCAATCCTGAATTGGTCGAGCAGTACGGCATGATCGAGCGCGGCCGAAGAAGGCCTCGGCTTTGCGTTGGCACGTTGGACCATGGTTACGCGGTCACTTCACAAAGGCACCCTGCAATTCGCCAGTACCAAGGCGTTACCCTACAGCTCCGCCTATTATTTTGTCTGCCCGAAGCCATTCTTGACGCTTCCCAAAATGGCGCAATTTCGCGATTGGATCGTCGCCGCCACCCGGGACTTCAAGGGCCCCACGGCGCCAGGCTGCGCCGATCCGGGGGCCGGAGAATAGGGGACACTCTTTCGCCATGCCGACGCCCCATGCAAACCCGCGTGCCTTGGAGTCTAGGCCGAGGCCCGCCGTGGCCCGCTATTCGGTCAATCCGGTAATGCGCTCCCAAACCTTCCTGCGGACCATCTCTTCCCCCTTTTTTCCGCTGCGCGTCGTCAACACCAGGCGTCCGCTCTCGAGGGAGACATGCTGCCTGTAGTCCACTCCCGTTTCGGACGAAATGAGAGACGACTCGACATGATGGCTGACCGTCGCGCTCGCCGCATCGAACTTCCAGGTACCAAAGTAAGCGTAATAGGTGTCGAATGCCGCGGCCTTCATGCGCGCCTCCGGCGCTGCCTCGGAGGCAGACAACCGCGATTCCGGAACCTCCAGGGCCTGGCGATGCGGTGCGGCTATTTGCACGCTCATCCATCCGGATGCATCGTAGATGATGATGCCAATCGAATCGGCTTGGTAGAAGGGATCGACGATCGGCCCACTCGGGCCCGAACAGTCAATGCTCACGAGCCGCCACGCGCCGATGAGTTGTTGTCTCGTCAACGGCGGCGGCCGGCCGCCGGCGGGCGACGCCTGGCACAGCAGGGCGTACGCCCAAATCAGACTTAACAAAGAGAATCTCGCGTACCGGGCGGCGCACATCGTTAGGACCTCCAGCGAGCGGAGTAATCGCGAATGTCCGTTACCGGGCGGCGCCGCCCTCGATTCCGTTGGCGCATCCTGCGGCCAATACCCTCGGATCGCATCACTCTTTATACTGCAGCTGACGGTTACCGGATAACCGCGCTGGTCCCCCATTGTCCCATGGCAGAGGGTGAAGTGAAAACGACAATAGACGCATCCTGTCATTGTGGCGCCGTACACCTGGAAATCCAAACCCCGCCGGAAACGCTGACGGACTGCAATTGCTCCATCTGCCGCCGCTACGGCGTGCTGTGGGCCTACTATTCACCGAAGCAGGTGCGGATCGTCCCGCCCGTTGGCGCGACCGACATTTACCTGTGGGGTGACCGCTCCATCGAATTTCACCGCTGCAAGATTTGCGGCTGTGTCACCCATTGGGCTGCGATTGGCGAACATGCGGATCGCATGGGCGTCAACGCAAGGCTCATGCAACCGGATATATTGAGACCGCTGCGCATTCGCAAGCTCGATGGCGCCGTAACCGGCAAATATTTAAGGTGACCCAATCGCCTGTTAGGTCATCCTGGCGCTTATGCATATCGAACTGATGCAACACAATAAGGCCGCCGCTTGAACCGGCGTCAACACCACCTTCAGGTAACACCATGCTCCTCTACGTCGACTCCAATTTTGCGAGCCCCTACGCGCTGGCGGCTTTCGTCGGTCTGCTCGAGAAGGAACTGACGTTCGACATCGAGGCCCTGGATCTTGCCGTTAACGCAAACCAAGAACCCGCCTTCGCCGCGACGTCGATCACCCGGCGGATCCCCACCTTGATTCACGACGGCTTTTCGCTCTCGGAGTCCTCCGCGATCTGCGAATACGTCGACGAGACCTTTGCAGGACGACGCTTATACCCCACCGATGCCCGCGATCGCGCCAGGGCGCGCCAAATTCAAGCCTGGGTGCGCAGTGACCTGATGCCGATTCGCGACGAGCGGCCTACGTTCGTCGTCTTCTGCGGCGCCACGCGACCCGCCCTATCCGCACGCGCGCGTGAGGCCGCCGACAAGCTAACCACGGCGGCGTTGAGGTTGCTCGACGGCCGTACCGACCACCTCTTTGGCGACTGGTCGATCGCGGATGTCGATCTGGCGATGATGCTGCAGCGCCTGATCGTGCTCGGCGACCCGCTACCCCAGCGACTCATCGACTACGCCGCTCGGCAATGGCGTCGGCCGACGGTCCAACAGTGGATCCGCCAAAAACGGCCGCCACTCGTCGAATACTGAGCTTCGATCGGCAGCCATGCTGAATCCAGAGTCCGCCAAAATTCGCGTTGGCGTCGAAGCCGACGCCCCGGAGCTCGCCGCATTTGCCGCGCGCACCTTCGAGGAGACGTTTGGCGCGGACAATCGCCCCGATGATATGCGCGCCCACCTGACGATGGCGTTCGGCGTCGCTCAGCAGAGCAAAGAGTTGTTGGATCCGGACATCACGACTCTGCTCGTGCACGACGCCACGACGCTGCTGGCATTCGCCCAAGTCCGGCGTAACGATCCCCCGCCCTGCATCATCCTCGATCGACCGATCGAGCTACACCGCTTTTACGTCGATCGCCCCGCGCAGGGCAAAGGAATTGCGCAGCGACTCATGCAAGCGGTCCACGACACTGCCCGCAGGTTCGGCGGCAAACATCTTTGGCTGGGCGTGTGGGAGAGAAATCCGCGCGGCATTGCGTTCTACGAAAAAGTCGGCTTTACCGATGAGGGAAGTCACGACTTCTACGTCGGCCAGGATCGCCAAACCGATCGCCTGCTCGTCGCCTGCGTTAGTCCACCCATCCCCAGCCGCCGCTCTCGGTCGCTGCAGCAACCACGATGAAGGACGAGCCATCCGCGGCGCTGGAGGTCCACGAACTCGCCGCACGGACGCTCGCCTATTACGACCATCGTGCCGAGGAGTTCCGCGCCGGAACGCGCGACCATGACGTCAGCCAGAACATCGCGGCGCTGTTGCGGCATATCGAAGGCGAGCCGCCCTTCACGATCCTCGATTTTGGCTGCGGGCCGGGGCGCGACCTCAAGGCCCTGACCGCGCTCGGCCACAGCCCGATCGGACTCGACGGTGCGGCCGGCTTCGCGGCCATGGCGCGAGCGGAATCCGGCTGCGATGTATGGCAGCAGGATTTCCTCGCCCTCGACCTGCCGAGTTGCTTCTTCGACGGTATTTTTGCCAACGCCTCGCTGTTTCACGTGCCGACGCAAGCATTGCCGCGCGTCTTGCGCGAGCTGCACGCCGCACTGAAGCCGCGAGGTGTGCTCTTCAGCTCCAACCCGCGCGGCCACAACGAGGAATCCTGGAACGGCGAGCGCTACGGCGCGTACCACGACCTCGCCGCCTGGCGCGGCTACTTGTCACATGCGGCCTTTACCGAACTCCAGCACTACTACCGACCCACCGGCCTGCCCCGCGAACAGCAGCCGTGGCTCGCGAGCGTCTGGCGCAAGTCGTCGATCCAAGTCCGTTGCGGCTGCGCCGATCAATGAGCATGGTTCGAGCATCGCATCATCGATTCGCAGGCGGCTCCGGAATGGCCTCGCCGTCCTTGCGCGGGTCGGATGCGCCAAAATTGACTCCGGTCGCAAAATCGCGTTCCGTAGCCTGTCCCCCGCCCATGACCGAGGAAAATGCACCGGTAAGCTGAAGCAGATGGCCGCGCGCTGCCAGTGCCGCACGAACGCCGGCGGGCACGCGATCCTCGATCTGCAGATCGCAGCCGCCGAACGTGTATTTATCGAAACGCGGAGATTCCAGCGCCGCTTGGATGTTCATCCCAAAATCGACGACGTCGGACACAAACTGAGCGTGTGCCTGCGCTTGATTGAAGCCGCCCATGATGCCGAAGGCAATGCGCACCTCGCCTTTCGCCAGGAAGCCGGGAATGATGGTATGCAGCGGCCGTTTGTGACCCGCCAGCACGTCCGGCGAACCAGGGGTCAGGTTGAACAACGCGCCACGATCCTGCAGGACAAAGCCGCTGTCGTCGGCCACGAGGCGGGAGCCGAATTCATCGTAGTTGCTTTGGATCAAGGAAACCATGTTGCCTTGTTGGTCGACCACCGTGAGGTACGTCGTGTCGCCGAGTTTCTCCGGCGGGATCCCCGGCGCGACGCTGCAGTTGGCGCGTGTCATGTGGATCAATCGCGCCCGCTCACGCGCATAGCGCGTGGACAGCAAGCCGGCGACCGGAATCTTGCTGAACCGCGGGTCGCCGACATATTTTTGCAGATCCGCATAAGCGAGTTTCTTCGCCTCGATCATGACATGCAGAGCGTCGACGGAATTCTGGCCGTACTGCTTCAGCGGAAACTGCGCCATGATATTCAACATCTCGAGCGCCGTGATGCCCTGGCCGTTGGGCGGCAGCTCGCTGACGGACCAGCCGTGATAGTCTATCGACAGCGGCCGCACCCACTGGCTCGAGAATTCCGCCAAATCGGCGAGCGTCATCGTGCCGCCCTCGCGCTTTGAGAACTGCACGATCTTGTGCGCCAGCGCGCCTTCGTAAAACGCCTTGCGGCCGCCTTTGGCGACGCTCTCGAGCGAACGCGCCAGGGATTCGTTCCGGAATACCTCGCCGACACCAGGCGAATGCCCGTCGATCAGGTAGACCTTCGCGGCGCTGGGACTCGCCCGCAGCGATTTCCTCGCCTTCGCCCAATACGCGGCAGCCCACTCCGGAACCGGAAAGCCTTCGGTTGCGTAACGTATCGCCGGCGACAGCACCCGCCGAAAATCGAGATGACCGAAGCGCGCCAGCAGTTTTGCCCAACCATCGACGACTCCCGGCACGGTCACCGAATCAATCCCGTGCGTCGGCATGGCAGTGACGCCTTTGCTGCGAAGATATGCGGGCGTCAGGCCTCGCGGCGACCAGCCGCTCGCATTCAGTCCGTACAATCTGTGGGTCTTGGCATCGTAGACAATGGCGAAGAGATCGCCTCCCATGCCGTTCATCATCGGCTCGACGACGCCCATGACCGCGTTCGTCGCAACGGCGGCATCAACCGCGTTGCCTCCTGCAGCGAGAATTTGCGCTCCAGCTTGAGCCGCCAACGGACTCTCCGCGGCGACGATCCCGTACCGCGTCGTCACCATTGAACGGGTCTGCGTGCGGTCGAGCGCGTTCGCCGCCACGGCAATCGTCAGCAACCCGGCGGCGAACAACATGGCGGCACCGAGGAGATTCCATTTCATGTCGAATTCCTGTGGGCTTGCGCCCGATCTGGCAATTGCATCCTCAGCCGAGCTAACGGGCTATCGATCGCCGACAGGTCCGCCTCTGGCCCGATTCGCACGAGCGGTCAAATTCAGAGCCAGATGCCGAATCGCGGCAAGATTGCCCCAAAGACTCGCCTGCGGCAGAAAATCGATTTGATCGCCGAACTTCGTGGGTTTGCACAGACGAACCGTGATCCGATGCATCCGCAGATGGGTCGAAACCTCGGCCATCAATATGCCGGCAAACGGAATGACCTCTTCGGTTCGTCCTTTTCGAACCTTCAAGTGATCGCCGCAATCCATCACCTGCTCGGCGAGCCGGTGAACCGGCGTCTTCCAAAGGAAATACGCCCAAAACGCACTCAAGATGCACAGCGGAATCAAATTGATCAGCGGCCGCCGCCAAAAATTGCCGTTCAATACCGAAGGAGCGGCCAGATACGCGATCAACGCCACGGCACTGAGCCAAAATCCGCGCTTCAGCATCGCGGTGTCCTTGAACGAGATGACTTGCATGGTAGGCTCGCATTGCCGGACGGCTACGGCGGCGGCGATCCGTCACACCGTTGCTTCTCGAGCCTCCAACCGCGCAGCGCGCTAATCGCGGCGACCCCAACGCCAAGCCGGAGGTTCACCCTTGGCATGACATATCAGCACCAAGATCACGGACATGATCGAGACGAGGCATAAAAACGCCAGCAGATGATGCGGCATCAACCTTAGGGCCGCAACGCCGATCGCAAGCAGCCAAACCAGAAGCACCGCCCGCCCTTGCCAGGTCTGAGGAGGGCCCCAACCCCACCCGTAGCGTTTCGCCGGAAACCAGTAGCGAGTTTCTTGATCCGTGCGTTCGGCTCGCGACATGTGCGCAATAACTACAGCAAACCAAAATATTCCACAACCCTGCCCGCTTCCCCGGCAGTTGCGCTCGCGCAAATTGTCTCGGCTCACCGCTACATGGAGTCGAACGGGCAGCACGGCAATACGGTAGTGATCGTCCCATCGTTCGGCAATGGTGTGAATTGCCTGAGGCAGCCCGCTCTTCGGCGCCGGCGAAGACGCGTACGCCAAAGGGTGCCGGATTGCGTGCGCCGCACCGCCGGCCGTCGTTGATGGCCCCTGGCCGATCGAGTGCCGGCCAGATCACGGTGGACCTGGCCGGCATTCGATTATTTCAACTTCTCATTTTGCGCCAGCCGGCTTCTTCGTCAGCGCCTGTGCGAGACGCTGCGAAGCCAGCCCGAACAGAGCTCCGATCGCCATCGAAACGACGATCAAGATCAGCGGATTGGCGAACGATACGGACGTGAGGTTCTGCAATGGCCCGGTGGACGGGGCGATCGACGGTTGGTGGAGCGAATACGCGACGAATGCGGCATAACCGTAGACATTTGCGGGCACCACCGACAATGCATCGACGGAAGCGGCAATGACCAGGCAGAAAACCGTCGCGCCGACGACGATCGCGGTCCAAACGACGCCCAAGGCAGGCATAGGGACGTGCACGATGATCATGAATGCGACCCACGCGACCAGTGCGCCATACGCCGTGCCGGTGATGGTCCTGGCGAGCGCCTTGTTATCCGCGCCGGCGTGGAAAAAACACCCCCAACCGATAAAACCCGCCCACACGAGGACGAAACCACTCAGTGGCCCGAGCGCCAAATACGCCCAAATAGCCCCGAGAATTCCGATGCTAAAAGACAACGCGGTTAATTGTGCCATGGCTCAACTCCAATGTTTACGAGTTCTTGTTTATGCTGCAGCGACGGATCGAATCTGCTAGCCGCTTGATTATCGGTTGCTCGCCCGCCGACGGTAGCACGATGCGCAAAATTTGGCCACAAACGAGGCCTTTGCCGATGCCGCTTACGTCGATTCCTGCGGCGAGACGGTCTCCATCTCCAGCATCGGCAATTCCTGCTGCGAAAGCCCTTGGATCTCTCCGCCGATCGCCAACAGCTGCTGCAATCCCCCCTGCAGCTGCTTCTCCCGTCGCGCCCAGCGTTGCGTCGTGACGTTTTTTTCGGAATCGAGTTCCTCGCGCATCTTCTTGAACGTCTCGTAGACCGCTTTCAACTTCTGCGCAAACTGCGGGGAGGTGAGATAGTCGTACAGCGCTTCCATCTTCTCGCCCTTGCCGGCGGCAACCGCGCGCTGACGATGCAGATCGATGAGCCCTGTGCGTAGCGCTTCGGCGATCCCAATCGAAGTCGAGGCCTGCGTGACCCAAACGTCTTCATAGAGCGAAAAATATGCGCCGGTCGGCCAATCCTTGGGGAAAGTCCCCGGCATCGTCACGAGGATTCCGAGGGCCGCGCCGCTCGCGCGCATATCCTCTTTGAGCTTCGGGATCCACTGCACGCTCCAATCCTTGGCGCGCTTGGTCTCCCAGAGAATCGTCCCCGCCGCTTGACCCGTGCGTGTAAGGACATGCTGCAGTACATCGCCGCCGCGCTGGCCTTTCTTGACTTCTTCGATCTGGTCGAGCGGAAAGGCGCGGCGCAACCCTTCCTCGATCGCAAGTTCCAGCACTTCCCCCTGCAGCTGCTGAGAACCCTGCTCGATCTTGCGCTTGGCGGCGGCGAGCTGCTCGCCGGCATCATCGAGCTTCTTCTGCAGCACTGCTTTGTCCAGAGTCGCGCGATCCTGCTCCTGCGCGCGAATCACCGCCTCGCGATTCTGAATCTGGGCGTCGACTTGCTTCTGGACCTCGAGCGCCAGGGCCTTCTTTTCATCCTGGAGTTGCTCGCGTTCCTTGCGCAGCGTCAATTGCTCGTCCCGCAGCGCCTGTACTTGCGAATTCTTGGCCGCGAGCTGATCGTCGAAATCCTTGCGCTGCGCGGCCGCGGACTCGGCCGCCTGAAGTTGCGCGGCCGCGGCGGCGCGCGCGAACTGCTCCCTTTGCCGCTGCGCCCGTTTTTCCACCTCCGCCCGTTCGTTATTTCGCATCGCCGCGATTGCTGCGGCACTCGCCGCCGACAACTGCGCGAGCGTTCTGTTCGCGAACCCCTGATCGAGACTGAACTCGTGCGCACACTTCGGACAGGTAACGGCGGTATCGGCAGCAAGCAGCAGCTGCCCGGGCTCAAGACTCATGGGTAGGTCCATCTGCGCACACTGCGACGCTTGATTCCATGGCGAAGCACCTGCCGTGCCGTCAAAGATTCGGTACTTTTCGAGCCTTGGCACGTGACGCGTCGGCCTTATTGCCCACGCCCTTGGCGGCTTGAATGAGTTGCGCCGCCGACTCGGCTCCCTCGAGGGCCAGCGACGGACTGTAGGCGGTCACGGTGAATCGCGTCACTAGGCGATCCGCGGGCAGTGCACCGCCGTTCGCCGTGTACTGGTCTTCGGTCACGATCGCCACTCCGCAGCGACCGATCTCAAATCGCAACTCGTCGGGCGGCTTCTTCAGGGCAATATTTTCCCGGACCGAATTTGCCAAGTTCAATCCGCCGAGCCCGCCGAATAGCCCGCGACGGTTGCAAGGATCGCCGGTCCGCACGCCACCGCCGCTCTGCCATCGCCAAGTGGGAGAATCCGGCAGGTCGTTCGATCCCGCAAAGCCGCCGTATTTTCTTACCAGCCCAACCTCGAGAGCCGTTTCAGAAACGGCGTCCGCGCGCGAATACCCTACCGAATGAATAATCGCCATCACCCGCTGCTTGCCCGGGACCGGCGTGAACATGACCTCGTATGACTCGCCATCCGCCTCCAAGGGTTCGCCGGCAGCCGGCGCGGTCCACGCTGCGAGGATATTCACGAAGCGCCCGTCGGCAATCGACTGCATTGCTCCTTTGGCGGCGTCCCAATAGCCGAGCGTTTCCGTCGCTTCATGGGTTTCGCGCAGCTTCTTGGATTTGAGCACGGCACGAGCCTCATCCAGCGACATTCCGAGCTGCACGCCGGCGACGTCGATCTTGTCCGGCGACATTGCGGCTGGGCTCGGGGCTTGTGGCGACTGCGCGACGGCGGCGCCGGCCGGCGTCTGCAACAGGTATCCTGCGGTGATCAGCATTCCTTGCTTTGCTGCATCATCACAGCCGTAGAGCGACACGGAATCGACCTTGATGCCGGTCGTCCCATCAGGCAGTCGCAGCGGATGACCCAGCACTCCGTTGGGTTCCCTGCGACCCGTTTTGGTGTCGATCAGGCAATAGTACCGGTGGGAATTCGGCGCAGAGCCAAGGTCGAAATGCGCACGCACCACTTCGTGACCGGGGTCCAGCCTGAGGGACTCGGTGACCGACGAGAGAAAATTTTCCTGTGGGAGCGATTTTGGCGCATCGCCGGAAACGGATCCGGCCGACGCGGCGGTGGCCGGCGCGTCGGCGAGCACGCCGTTGCCCGCGCCAAAGAGCAGCACCAAGCCCACCGCGAAAGTGCCCGAGCCGCTGCACCGTAATCGTCGAGGCGTCCCCACGTTGCTCCCCAATGCAAGGCTGTTGTGTCCTTGGCAGTGGGATTCTAGACGCTAGTGAGTCGTAGCGCACTACAGGCGCGGCCGCCAAGGCCGCGAACTCCCCGCAGCGCGGCGACCCGAGGCGCGGCCGCCCACTCGATGGGCACGGCGACGATCGGCGTATAAGCGCTCGGCTCACCCTATAATGAGGGCGGCGAACCGGTACGGGCGCGGCAAGACGCCGGCCGGCGATCGCATCTTCCGACACGCGAGGCGAGCCCATGACCGTATCGAACCAATCCCCGCGCACCGCGCCGCCAACGCCGCCGACGCCGCCGCCGATCGCGGACGCCGAGCCGCCGATCGCGGACGCCGAGCCGCCGATCGGCCTCAGCCGCTCGCTGCAGGGCCGTCACCTGACGATGATCTCGATCGGCGGCATCATCGGCGCCGGCCTGTTCGTCAGCAGCAGCACCTCGATCATCGCAGCGGGTCCGGCGAGTTTCTTGAGCTACGCGGCCACCGGCATGCTGATATTGCTCGTCATGCGCATGTTGGGCGAGATGGCGACGGCGCTGCCGAAAGTGCGATCCTTCACCGAATTCGCGCGCGCCGGCCTCGGTGAGCGCGCCGGCTTCGTCGTCGGCTGGCTCTATTGGTATTTCTGGGTCCTGGTCGTGCCGGTCGAAGCCATCGCCGGCGCAAAGATTCTGCAGCACTGGCTGCCGCTGACGCCGCTCGAAATCGGCCTCGGATTGATGTGCGTGATGACCGGCGTGAATCTGATGTCGGCGCGCTCGTACGCCGAATTCGAGTTTTGGTTCGCTTCGATCAAAGTCGCGGCGATCATCGTCTTCATAGCGATCGCGGCCTCTTACGCCTTCGGTTGGACCTCGCCGCATGGCGCGACCTTCCACAACCTCGTCGGCCATGGCGGCTTCACGCCGCACGGCTGGATCGCCGTGTTCGCCGCCGTGCCGACCGTGTTCTTCGCGATGACCGGCGCGGAAATCACGACGATCGCGGCCGCGGAATCCGCGCAGCCCGGGCGGGCGGTCGCAAGGATGAGCACCACGGTGATTTGGCGCATATTGATCTTCTACGTCGTTTCCATTCTGTGCATCGTCAGCGTCGTGCCGTGGACCGAAGTGCGCTCGGGCGAATCGCCCTTCACCCTCGCATTGAACTCGATGCACGTGCCTTGGGCGGGGGCGGCGATGAGCGCGATCATTCTCACCGCCGTGCTGTCGTGCCTGAATTCCGCGTTCTACGTCAGCTCGCGCGTGTTGTTCGTGCTGGCCGAACGCGGCGATGCGCCGCAGGCCCTCGTGCGCCTCAACAAACGCCGCGTACCGATGGGATCGGTGCTGATCGGCGCCGCGGCAGGCTTCCTCGGGATCGTCGCCGCGACCGAAACGCCGCAGGCGGTATTCGATTTTCTCGTCAGCTCGTCAGGCGCACTGATCGTCTATGTCTACATGGCCATCGTCATAGCGCAAATCCGGCTGCGCCGGCAGCGCGAACGGCGCGGCGAGCCGCCGCCCGCGATCGTCATGTGGCTGTTCCCCTGGCTGAGCTATGCCGCGGTCGCCGCGATGGCCGCTGTGCTCGCCGCGATGGCCTTTACGCCTGGGTTGAAGCGGGATTTCTTCACGAGCTGCGGTACGCTGTCGGTCGCGGTGATTGCCAGTCTGGCGCTCGGCCGGCGGCCCGCGCAGGCCGAAATATCGCTTGGAAACGTTCGTTGAAATAAACTTCACCGTCCGTGAGAAAGAGTACCTCGCGCGCCGGCGGCGTTTTGGCATGATGTTGGCGAGTTCGGCGGAGCCGCTCATCTGAAGGCACGCCGAAACGCGGTTTAGGATAGATTCGCCCCGACAAGCCAGCCAACTCCCCCGTCGGCGCGATAATCCAACGGCGTGAGTGTTCCAACACTCGCGCCGCATTTTCTTTCCGATCCCTTCAGCGCTCGAATTTCGTCGACAAAATGATCGACGAAGTCGTCCGCAGGACGCCTTCGGTGGCGCCGATTTGGTCGATGACTTCGTCCATTTCCGCCACCGTCGCCGTGGCGGCCACCGCGATCAGATCCACGTCGCCGCTGACCGAGTGCAACAGTCGCACCGCTTTTATCTTGCGCAGTTCGGCGATCACGCCGCGCAGTTCCTTGGGACCGACTTTGATCATGACGTGCGCGCGCACCGCACCCGCTCCGTATTCCGGCGCGGTGCGCACGCTGTAGCCCTGAATCGTCCCTTGCCGCCGCATGCGCTGCAGACGGCTCTGTACGCTGGTGCGCGAGCGTCCGACCGCCCTCGCCAGCAGGGCGATCGACGCACGGCCATCGGTGCGCAACAGATCGAGCAGCCTGTCGTCGATGGCATCCGTCACTTTGCATACCTATATAGGCGAACCTACTAGTATATTGCGTTAAAATATCTACATTGGCCATACCATTCGCCAGGGTATTGGCCAAAAATGGGCGTCTATCGCTTGGAGGTCGCATGAAGAACATCGTCATCGTCGGCGCGGGCAAGATCGGTTCGATGATCGCCGAACTATTGGCCGGTTGCGGCGATTACGCCGTAACGGTCGTCGACCGCTCCGCAGGGCAACTCGGCCGCCTGGAAACCACGCAGGCGGTGGGCAAGGTCGTCGCCGATATCGGCGATTCGGCGGGACTGCGGCGCATTCTGGCCGGCCAGTTCGCCGTGTTGAGCGCCGCGCCCTATCATGCGACGCGCATGGTCGCCGAGGCGGCCAAGGCGGCGGGCGCCCATTACCTGGATTTGACCGAAGATGTCGCGAGCACCCGCGCCGTCAAACAACTAGCCGCGGATGCGCGCACGGCGTTCATTCCGCAGTGCGGCCTCGCGCCGGGATTCATCACGATCGTCGCCAGCGATTTGGCGTCGCGCTTCGATGAGCTGCACGATGTGCGCATGCGTGTCGGCGCGCTGCCGAAGTTCCCCTCGAACGCTCTGAACTACAATTTGACCTGGAGTACCGACGGCGTCATCAACGAATATTGCGAACCCTGCGAGGCGATCGTCAACGGTCAGCTGCGCGAGACCCAGCCGCTCGAGGAATGCGAGGAGTTCTCGCTCGACGGCGTTCTATACGAGGCCTTCAATACCTCCGGCGGCCTCGGCACCCTGTGCGAGACGCTCGCCGGCAAAGTGCGCACTCTGAACTATCGCACGATCCGCTATCCGGGCCATGCGGCGATCATGAAGGCGCTGCTCAACGATTTGCGTCTGCGGGACCGCCGCGAATTATTGAAGGACATACTGGAAAACGCCGTACCAATCACGCTGCAGGACGTCGTCATCGTCTTTGTGACCGTCAGCGGCCTGCGCGGCGGGCAACTTCTGCAGGAAACCTATGCGAATAAGATCTACGCCGCGCCGCTCGGCGGGCGCGTGCGCAGCGCGATACAAATCACCACGGCCGGCGGGATTTGCGCGGTCCTCGACATGCTGGCCGGCGGCGCACTGCCGCAATCCGGGTTGATCCGTCAAGAGGATATCGCGCTGCAGCCGTTCCTCGCGAACCGGTTTGGGCGCGTCTACGCGGCGGCGGTGCCGGTAACCCAGGCCGCCGCTTAGGCGGGTGCGCCCGCGCCCGCCGACGGCCGCTATCGGCCGACCGCTCCCGCGCGAGGCAAGCCGCCGACGAATGCGGCGATTTCGCGCAGCACCGGGGCCCGGCGGCGGGCCGGTATGCTGAGTGCAGCAATCGTATCGGCGTGCGTGAGGTGCGGATACAGGCGCAACGTCACCGCGACGCCGCACGCCTCGAGCGCGGCGGCGAGATTGCGCGAGTTCTTCGGCCATACCGTTTCATCGGCCGCGCCGTGCACGAGCAGCATCGGCGGCGCATCCGCGCGCACGAAATTCAGCGGTTGCGACAGCGCGAGACGTTCCGCCGGCCCGAACATGTCCTGCAGATCGGCCTCCAGCAGCGGCAGGAAATCGTAGGCGCCGGACAGGCCGATGACGCCCGCGATCCGCGGAATGCTGCAGCCGGCGGCGGCGAAATGGCGGTGGTCCAGCGCGGCGAGCGCCGCAAGCTGCGCACCGGCCGAATGCCCCATGAGGACGAGTCGATCTGGGTCGTGAAATTCGCGCGCGTACGCCGCCGCCCAGGAGGCGGCGAGTGCCGTGTCGTGCATGAAGCCGGCCATCTTCACTTGCGGGTATAGCCGGTAATTCGGCACCACCGTCACGTAGCCGAGTTGCGCGAGCGCGGCGCCGACGAAGCGGTAATCGCGCTTGTCGCCGTGCGACCACCGGCCGCCGTGCCAAAAAACGATGACCGGCCGCGCAGGCGCGCTGCCGTGCGGCACGTAGACGTCCAGACGCTGGCGCGGATCGGCGCCGAAGGCAACGTCGCTGCGGCGCGTATAGGCGCCGAACGCGGCCGGCAGATTCGCGGCGAGAAAGGCCATGCGCGAGCCGGCCGCATCCGCCCACCGCGCGAATCCATTTAACAACGTAGGCTGCGGCATTGGTCGGCCGGCGGCCTCGGGCGGCGGTCATCGGCAGGCATAAGTCGGTCGGCCGTCGGCGTCGAGGATTCCCCAATGGAGCAGCCAGCGCCGCGCGTCGTCGGCATCGTCTTGAAACCAAGCGGCGGCGCTGCCGAGACGGAAACCGTACCCCCAGGCGTCCATGTCGCGGCAGATACGCGACCGGCCGACATTCGGCACCAGGTCTGCAAGCACGATTTGCAGGTAGCAGACGCCGTTCTCCTCGGCGTGATCGCCGCCGGCGTCGGTATCGAGAGCCGCGCGGCGTTCGGCCGTCATGCAGATGAAATGCGCTGCTTCGTGCAAAACCGAATGCACCGGAGTGTCCAGGCGCGCGTAGATGCGGCCGCCGACCAGACCTGCCTCGCGGTCGCCCCAGTACGAGCCCGGGATGATTTCCTCGTGCGCCGTCAAGGTCAGCGCCAGAGAAAAACGCTCCAACAGGAGACCGAGCGCGACGCGGTCGATGCCGTTGACGAGCATGACGTCCAAGTCGGCGGCCGCGGCGTTATTTCAGGCTCGCGATCCGCCGAATCGCGATCGCCGCCAGGTCGCGCGCCATTTCCCGTCGCAGCATGTGCGCCTCGTGTTCCTTGGCGAGCAGCGCCTGCTCGGAAAAACTGTAGTCTTGCGTCAAGCTGATCGTCTGCGGAGCCAGTAGCTGCCCTGCCGCTCCCTGCACCGAATAGGTCACCGTGTAGACCAGCAGATATTCGGTCGGAATATTGCGCGCCGATACCGACAAGACGCGCTGCTCGACCGAATCGCGCGACACCTCGACGGTCGCCGTGGCGCCGCGGCCCGGCGCCGCCTGCAATTGGGCGCCCGCGGCTCGCAGTTCGCGGGCGAAATCGCGGGCGAAATCCGTGTATGGATCGGTGAACGACAAATACGGGCGCGCCATCGCCGCCGGCAGCGGCTCGCTGCCCGCGAGGCGGAATCCACAGGCGGCGAGCAATCCTAGCGCGGCGGCGAGCGCCGCGGCCGCAAGCGCAGTCTGGCGATTAGACGACGACATTGACAAGCTTGCCGGGCACGATGATCACTTTGCGAATTTCGCCGTCACCGAGATATTTTTGCACATTGGCGTCGGCGAGCGCCGCCCTGCGGATGCGGTGCTCGTCGGCGCCGGCCGGAACCGAAATGCGGCCGCGCAGCTTGCCGTTGACCTGCACCACGATCTCGAGGGTCGATTGCTCGAGCGCCGCGGCATCGGCAATCGGCCAACGCTCATCGACGATCGCAGTGCGGTGGCCGAGCGCAAGCCACAGGGCATGGGTCGCGTGGGGGATGATCGGCGACAAGCAAATGACGGCGATCTCCAGGCCTTCGTGCACCACGGCGCGGTCCGCGGGCGTGTCGGCCGGGAATCTGGCGAGAGCATTGACGAGTTCCATGACCGCGGCGATCGCCGTGTTGAACGTGCGGCGTCGGCCGATGTCGTCCGTGGCCTTGGCGAGCGTGTGATGCGCTTGGCGGCGCAGCTCGCGCTGCGCGGTGTTCAAACCCTCGGGATCGAAGCGGCCCGGATGCCCCTGGGCGGTGTGATCGAAGACCGCTTTCCAAAGCCTCTTGATGAACCGATAAGCTCCCTGCACGCCTTCGTCGGACCATTCCAGCGTCTGTTCTGGAGGAGCGGCGAACATCGTGAACAGGCGCGCGGTGTCCGCGCCGAATTCATCGACCAGCGCCTGCGGATCGACGCCGTTGTTCTTCGATTTTGACATCGTCACGACGCCGCCGGAGAGCACCTCGCCCCCGTCGGCGCGCAAGAACGCTGCACGCCGCTTGCCCTGCGAATCGACCGTGACCTGCACGTCCGCAGGATTGAAGTACTCGACCCGCCCCGCGGGCGGCTTGCGGTAGAACACCTCGTTCAGCACCATGCCCTGGGTAAACAGGTGGGTGAAGGGCTCCGCGAACGGCACGTACCCTAACTCCTGCATCACGCGCGTCCAAAAGCGCGAATACAGTAGATGCAGTATGGCGTGCTCTATACCGCCGATGTATTGATCGACCGGCAACCAATAATTCACTCGCGCATCGACCATCGAGCGCGCATTGTCGTTGCAGGCAAAGCGCAGGAAATACCACGACGAGTCGACAAACGTGTCCATCGTATCGGTTTCGCGCCGCGCCGCAGCGCCGCAGCGCGGGCAGCGGCAGGCGAAGAACTGCGCATGCTTGGCGAGCGGATTGCCGCTGCCGTCCGGCACCAGATCCTCCGGCAGCAAAACCGGCAAATCCGCCTCCGGCACCGGCACGGCGCCGCACGCGTCGCACTGGATGATCGGGATCGGGCAGCCCCAATAGCGCTGGCGGGATATGCCCCAGTCGCGCAACCGCCAGGTCGTCTGCCGCTCGCCGAGGCGCAAACGGCGCAAATCGCCCGCAATCGCCTGCACCGCGGCCCGATAGTCGAGGCCGTCGTAGGCGCCCGAGTTGACGCAGCGGCCATATTCGCTGTACCAGGGCTGCCAGGCGTCGGTCGAAAACGGCTTGCCCTGCACCTCGATGACCGGCTTGATCGGCAGCGCATATTTTTTCGCGAACCCGAAATCCCGCTCGTCGTGCGCAGGCACGCCCATGACCGCGCCCTCGCCGTAGCTCATCAATACGTAGTTGCCCACCCAGACGGGAATCGCCTCGCCGCTCAGCGGATGGCGTACCGAATAGCCGGTCGGCATGCCTTTTTTCTCCTGCGTGGCGAGCGCCGCCTCGATCGCCGGCCCGCGCTTGCATTCGGCGATGAATCCCGCAAGTCGATCGTCGGCGCGTGCGGCGTGCGCCGCCAGCGGATGTTCTGCGGCCACCGCGCAAAACGTCACTCCCATGATCGTATCGGCGCGCGTCGTGAAGGCGCGCAAAACGCCGCTGATGCCGTCGACGTCATAAGTGAATCCGAGATTCACGCCCTCGCTCTTGCCGATCCAGTTCGCCTGCATCGTCCGCACCCGCTCGGGCCAGCCGTGCATCCCCTGCAGAGCCTGCAGCAATTCCTGCGCGTAGGCGGTGATCTTCAAGTAATACATCGGTATTTCGCGCTTCTCGATCGGCGCCCCCGTGCGCCAGCCGCGGCCGTCGATGACCTGTTCGTTGGCGAGCACGGTTTGATCGACCGGATCCCAATTGACGCTGCCGGTCTTGCGGTAGGCGATGCCTTTTTCCAGCATTCGCAGGAACAGCCATTGATTCCAGCGGTAGTACTCCGGCCTGCAGGTGGCGAGTTCGCGGCGCCAATCGAGCGCGAAGCCCAGGGATTTGAGCTGCATGCGCATGTAATCGATGTTGTCGCGGGTCCATTTCGCCGGCGGCACCCCGTTGGCGATCGCCGCGTTCTCCGCCGGCAAGCCGAAAGCGTCCCAGCCCATCGGCTGCAGGACGTTCTTGCCCTGCATGCGCATGAACCGCGCCAGTACGTCGCCGATCGTGTAGTTGCGGACGTGGCCCATGTGACAGCGACCGCTGGGATAAGGAAACATGGACAAGCAGTAATACTTGTCTCGAGCCGGGTCCTCCTTGGCTTCGAAGCAGCGCCGCTCGTCCCAATACCGTTGTGCTTCGGCCTCTACCGCGGCCGCTTCGTATCGTTCGTGCATGATGAGCCGGCAGAATACCCGAGATGTCAAAAAGCCGCGATGCTGCCGCCCTGGATCCCGCCGCGGCCCGTTGGTGCGCAGCCCCTTGCTTCAGGCAGGCGGCTGATCCTCGCCCAAGGGCTCGAAATCGCCGGGGGTCATTACCCGCAACAAGTCGATCCGCCGCCGATCGGCGCGCACGACCCGGAATACCAGCCCGCCGATCTCGGTCGTTTCCCCGCGGCGCGGCAGACGGCCGAACGCCTGCATCAGCAAGCCGCCGATCGTGTCGTGCTCGGCGTCCGAATAATCCGTGCCGAAATAGCGGTTGAACACCGCGATCGGCGTCAGAGCGCGCACCGAGAATTCCCGCGGCCCCTCCTTGCGGATCGTCAAATCGTCCTCGACGTCGTGCTCATCGTCGATCTCGCCGACGATTTGCTCGATCACGTCCTCGATCGTC
Organism: Steroidobacteraceae bacterium; assembly: GCA_035531435.1. Taxonomy (GTDB): domain Bacteria; phylum Pseudomonadota; class Gammaproteobacteria; order Steroidobacterales; family Steroidobacteraceae; genus Bog-1198. The sequence continues at coordinate 126,670 of DATKSW010000013.1, forward strand.
ACCAAGCCGCTGACGCCGCCGTACTCGTCGACGACGATCGCGATGTGATTGTGGCTGCGGCGAAACTCCTTCAGCAGCACATTCAGCCGCTTGCTTTCCGGCACGAAGATGGCCGCACGCATGTATTCGCGTATCTCGAACGGCTCGTCGGCGGTCATTTGCAGCCGCAGCAAGTCCTTGGCGAGCAAGATGCCGATAATCTGATCGCGGTCTTCGCCGATCACCGGGAAGCGCGAATGGCCCGACTCGACGACCTGCGCCACCAGCCGTTCGGCGGGCTCGTCGCGCTCCACGAACACCATGTGCGAGCGCGGCACCATGATATCGCGCACCTGCATGTCGGCGACCGACAGCACGCCTTCCAGCATGACCAGGGCGTCGCCGTCGACCAGGCCGCGTTCGCTCGCTTCGCGCAACTCATCGATGAGCTCGGCAAGATCGCGCGGCTCGCCGGACATCGACTTGGTGATTCGCTTTAACCAGCGGCCGGTGCCGCCATGTGGCTGGTCGGACATGCGGCGTCAGCATACTCGATCAAGCATACGGGTTAGAAAATCCAATCCGATCAAGGATTTGGATCTCCTTTGCCGCCATTCTGCGGGCCTGATCGGCGCGCCCATGGTCGAAGCCGAGCAAATGCAGTACGCCGTGCACGGTCATGTGGGCCCAGTGCGCGCGCGCCGCGACGCGCAAGTTGCGCGCCTCGCGCGCGACCACCGGCGCGCAAATGACCAGCTCGCCGAGGTGCGTGAGCCCGTCCGCACCCCGGCCCGGCCCGGCAAACGAAAGCACGTTCGTCGGCCGCGCTTTGCGCCGGTAATGCGCATTCAAGCTGCGGCTGCGGGCGGCGCCGACGACGCGCACCGAGAGCGCCATGGGCCGCCGCGACACCGCGTGCGCCGCGGCCGCCGCCCAGGCGGCGAACTCGGCGCGCCGCGGGACCCACGGGCGCCGCGCCGAGTAGCCGACGTCGATTGCGAAGCGCGGCAGCGGCGCTCGTTCAGGAGCTCGCGTCGGGCGCGGACGCTTCATAGGCCTGCACGATTCTTTGCACCAGTGGATGGCGTACGACGTCGCGCGAGCCGAACATCGTGAACGCTATGCCGCGCACTCCGCGCAAAATATCGATGACGGTGCGCAGACCGGATTGCTTCGCGGTAGGCAAGTCGGTTTGCGTGATGTCCCCGGTGACGACCGCCTTGGATCCGAAGCCTATGCGAGTCAGGAACATCTTCATCTGCTCGTTGGTCGTGTTCTGCGCCTCGTCGAGAATCACGAACGCGTCGTTCAGCGATCGGCCGCGCATGAACGCCAGGGGCGCCACTTCAATGACGTTGCGTTCGATCAATTTGGCGACGCGTTCGAAACCCAACATCTCGTAGAGCGCGTCGTACATCGGCCGCAGGTAGGGATCGACTTTCTGCGACAAATCCCCCGGCAGGAATCCCAGGCGCTCGCCGGCTTCCACCGCCGGGCGCACCAGGACGATGCGCCGCACCTTTTCCTCCTGCAAGGATTCGACCGCACAGGCGACCGCGAGATAGGTCTTGCCGGTTCCGGCGGGTCCGATGCCGAACGTCAGGTCGTGCGTGCGCACGTTGTTGAGATATGCCAATTGATTGGCACCGCGCGCGCGCACGGCGCCGCGCGCGGTGCGCACCTTGAGCTCATCCGGCGCCCGCTGCGCTTCGGCGCCCGCCGTCCCCGTCTGCATGTCCATATCCAACTCCTGCAAGGCGAAATGTACGCGCTCCGGATCGACCGGTTCGCGCTGCGCCCGCGCGTACAGGCCCTGCAGCACCGATTCGGCGCGCTTTGCGGCTGCGGCCGCGCCGACGATCTGAAAGCGATTGCCGCGACGGCGTATCTCCACGCCGAGGCGCGACTCGATCGCATGCAGGTGCGCATCCAAAGGTCCGCAAAGCTCGACCAAACGCACGTTATCGGCCGGATCGAGCGAGACGTCGAATGCCGCGGGCGTCGAACTCACAATGGCGGGCCGGCCACGAGGCGTCCGCGCAGGGAATTCGGCAGCGCTTCGGTAATCAGGATGTCGGCGAAATGATTGATCAGGGCGCACGCATCGTCCGCGGCCGCATCGAAGTTCACCCAGCGGTTGTTGTCGGTACGGCCGGCGAGCTGCCGCCGGTCCCGCTTCGACGGCCGCTCGACCAGTACGCGCTGCACGCTGCCGACCATGCGTTCGGAAATCGCCCGCGCCTGACCGTTCAAGCGCTGCTGCAGCGCGAGCAAGCGTTGCTGCTTGATCTCGGTTGGCACCTCGTCGGCAAGCGCCGCGGCGGGAGTGCCCGGTCTGCGGCTGTAGAGGAAACTGAACGATTGATCGAATCCGGCTTCCGCCACCAGCGCCATGGTCGCGGCGAAATCCGCGTCGCTTTCCCCGGGGAAGCCGACGATGATGTCCGTGGAAATGGATATATCCGGGCGCACCGTGCGCAATTTGCGCAGCTTTTGCTTGTACTCGAGCACCGTGTGGCCGCGCTTCATCGCCGCCAAGATGCGGTCCGAGCCGCTCTGCACCGGCAGATGCAGAAAATTGCCGAGCTTGGCGACATTCGCGTAGGCCTCGATGAGGCTGTCGTCGAAGTCCAGCGGATGCGAGGTCGTGAAGCGGATGCGCTCCACGCCGTCGACCGCCGCGACGAAGTGAATCAGCGTCGAAAGGTCCGCGAGGCTGCCGTCGGCGGTCGGTCCCGCATAGGCATTTACGTTCTGACCGAGCAAGGTGATCTCGCGTACGCCCTGCTGCGCCAACCGGCGTATCTCCAGCAAGACTTGTTCGAACGGACGGTTGACCTCTTCGCCGCGCGTGTACGGCACGACGCAGAAGCTGCAGTACTTGCTGCACCCCTCCATGATCGACACGAACGCGGTCGCGCCGGCGGCGCGCGCCGCAGGCAAGCGGTCGAACTTTTCGATTTCCGGAAAGCTGACGTCGATTTGCGGGCGCCCCGAGCGCTTCAGGCCGCGAATCATCTGCGGCAGGCGATGCAGCGTCTGCGGGCCGAACACCAAATCGACGAACGGCGCGCGCAAGGTGATGCCTTCGCCCTCCTGGCTCGCGACGCAGCCGCCGACGCCGATGACGACCTCGGGCCGGCGCTGCTTCAGCTGCCGCCATTCGCCGAGCAGCGAAAACACCTTCTCCTGCGCCTTCTCGCGCACCGAGCAAGTGTTGACGAGCAATACGTCCGCCGCCGCCGGATCCTCGGTAATCGCCATGCCGTCCTCGGCCTGCAGCACGTCGCGCATCTTCGCCGAGTCGTACTCGTTCATCTGGCAGCCGAAAGTCTTTATGTATAAAAGTCCAGGCATAGGCTCACGGTGAAAAGGCCGATAAGATACTCGCAACCATGGCAATTCGCGAAGTCCTGAAGATGGGCGATCCGCGCCTCCTCGCGGTCGCCGCCGCGGTCGAGGGCGCGGGCACGCCGGAAATGCAAACCCTGCTCGCCGACATGCGCGACACGATGCGCCATCTCAATGGCGCCGGCCTCGCGGCGCCGCAGATCGGCGTGAGCCTGCGGGTCGTGATCTTCGGCTGCGAGCAGAACCCGCGCTACCCGGACGCCGAACCGGTGCCGTTCACGGTGCTGATCAACCCGCTGTTGACGCCGATCGGCACGGCCCAAGACGAGGATTGGGAGGGGTGCCTCTCGGTTCCGGGCATGCGCGGCCTCGTGCCGCGCTACCGCGAACTGCACTATAGCGGCCTCGGCGCCGACGGGGCGCTCATCGAGCGCACGGTCCGCGATTTTCACGCGCGCGTCGTGCAGCACGAGGTGGACCATTTGGACGGCATCCTCTACCCGCGCCGCATCCGCGACTTGACGAATTTCGGCTTCAACGATGCGCTCTTTCCGGGCGAGAATCTACCGGAAGAATGAGCCGGCAGCGCTAGAACGGAATGTCGTCGTCGAATTCCTCTTTGCCGCCGGAGGCCCCGCCCGCCCCGCTGCCCCCGGCCGGCGCCGGCGCCGGCGACTGATCGTAGTCGTCGCGCGCGTTGGCGCCGGCGGCGGCTCGCTCGGCGCCGCCGGACGCCGCGGCGCCGCCGCTGCGGGCTCCCAACATCTGCATGTTATCGGCGATGATCTCGGTGGTATAGCGGTCGTTCCCCTGCTTGTCTTGCCATTTGCGCGTGCGCAATTTGCCTTCGACGAACACTTGCGAGCCCTTGCGCAGATATTCGGCGGCAATTTCGCCCAAGCGGCCGAACAGCGCGATGTGGTGCCACTCGGTCCGCTCCTGCAGGGCGCCGGACGCCTTGTCCTTCCACGACTCGCTGGTCGCTATGCGGATGTTCGTTACGGTCATGCCGCTCGGCATCGAGCGTGTCTCGGGATCCGCGCCGAGATTGCCGACCAGAATGACTTTGTTGACTCCGCGCGCCATGGTGAACCCCCGATCCGTCGATGTCCGCCATTGTACACGCGCCGTACGGCGCCCATAGCTCGCCGCGGGCGCGCCCGCGGCGCAAAATTGACCGAATCGGCCGCAAATGGCTCGGCCGGCGCGACATCGGTGCGGCCGCGACCGGCCGTTTTACCGGCACTTGACGCCGCGGGTATAGTAGCGGGTTACATGCAAAACATCCGTATCCGGGGCGCCCGGACACACAACCTGCGGAACATCGATCTGGACCTGCCGCGCGATCGACTGATCGTATTGACGGGTCTATCGGGTTCCGGCAAGTCGTCGCTGGCATTCGACACGATCTATGCCGAGGGGCAGCGGCGTTACGTCGAGTCCCTGTCGACCTATGCGCGGCAATTCCTCTCGATGATGGAAAAACCCGATGTCGACGCCATCGACGGCCTGTCGCCCGCCATTTCGATCGAGCAAAAATCGACGTCGCACAATCCGCGTTCCACGGTGGGCACCGTTACCGAGATTTACGACTATATGCGGCTGCTGTTCGCGCGCGCCGGCACGCCGCGCTGCCCGGATCACCAGATCGATCTTGCGGCGCAAACCGTCGGCCAAATGGTCGATGCCGTGCTCGCCCTGCCGCAGGGCACGGCGGTAATGCTGCTCGCGCCGGCGATATCCGCGCGCAAAGGCGAACATGCCGGGCTGATCGGCGAATTGCAGGCGGCCGGATACTTGCGCGCGAGGATCGACGGCGCGGTCCTCGAGTTGGAGCATGCGCCGCCCCTCAACCTGCGCCGCAAGCACACCGTCGAAGCAATCGTCGACCGCTTCAAAGTGCGCGGCGATTTGACGCAGCGTTTGGCCGAGTCCTTCGAAACCGCGCTGCGCCTCGGCCAAGGCGTCGCCAAGGTCGCGTTCGTCGACGAGCCGGCGCGCGCGGAACTTGTGTTTTCCGACAAATTCGCCTGTCCGATCTGCAATTACTCGCTGAGCGAACTCGAGCCGCGGTTGTTTTCCTTCAACAGTCCGACCGGCGCCTGCCCCGCCTGCGACGGACTCGGCACACAGGATTATTTCGATCCGGCAAAGATCGTCGTCAACCCGCATCTGTCTCTCGCCGGCGGCGCGGTGCGCGGCTGGGACCGGCGCAATGCCTATTATTTCCAGCTGCTCCAGTCGCTGGCCCGGCACGCGAAATTCGACATCGAGGCGCCGTTCGACCAGCTGCCGGAGGAAACGCGCAAACTCGTGCTGTTCGGCAGCGGCGCGGACGAAATCGACTTCAAATACCTGGACGGCAGAGGCGGCACGGTCAAGCGCCGGCATATTTTCGAGGGTATCGTCTGCAATCTCGAGCGCCGCCACGAGGAAACCGATTCGGCGACCGTGCGCGAGGAGCTCGGCAAATACCGCTCGACGCGGGCCTGTCCCGAATGCCGGGGTGCGAGACTCAACCGCGCCGCGCGCAACGTCTTCGTATGCGGCAAGAACGCCGCCGAGCTGGCATCATTGTCGGTGGAGCAGGCGATGCGCTTCTTCGCCGAGTTGAAGCTGCCCGGCTGGCGCGGCGAGATCGCGCTGAAGATCGTCAAGGAGATCGCCGATCGGCTGGGTTTTTTGTCGAACGTGGGCCTCGGCTACCTGACGCTCGAGCGCAGCGCCGATACGCTCTCCGGCGGCGAGGGGCAACGGATCCGCCTCGCGAGCCAGATCGGCTCGGGCCTGGTCGGCGTGATGTACATTCTCGACGAGCCGTCGATCGGCCTGCACCAGCGCGACAATAGACGCTTGCTCGACACGCTCGTCCGCCTGCGCGATCTCGGCAACACGGTGATCGTCGTAGAGCACGACGAAGAGGCGATCCGCCAAGCCGACCATGTCGTCGACTTGGGACCCGGCGCCGGCGTGCACGGCGGACGCGTGGTCGCGCAGGGTACCGCCGCCGAGGTCGCGGCCAACCCCGAATCGATCACCGGCCGCTATTTGAGCGGCGCCTTGCGCATCGAGGTTCCGCGCACGCGGCGCGCGGCGGCTGCGCAGCGCTCCTTGAAGATCGTCGGTGCGACGGCCAACAACTTGAAGAACGTGTCCGCGGAATTTCCGCTGGGCCTATTGACCTGCGTGACCGGCGTATCCGGGTCCGGCAAATCCACGCTGATCAACGATACCCTGTACCGGGCGGTCGCCACGCAGTTCAATCACGCGGCCGCCGGTGCGGCGCACTTCGAGCGCGTCGAAGGCCTCGAATACCTCGACCGCGTCATCGAAATCGATCAGAGTCCGATCGGCCGCACGCCGCGCTCGAATCCCGCGACCTACACCGGTTTGTTCGCGCCGATTCGCGAGATTTTCGCCGCCATGCCGGAGGCGCGCGCCCGCGGCTACGCGCCGGGTCGATTCAGCTTCAACGTCAAGGGCGGCCGCTGCGAAGCCTGCCAAGGCGACGGCGTGATTAAGGTGGAGATGCATTTTCTCGCCGACGTCTATGTGCCCTGCGACGTCTGCCGCGGCAGGCGCTACAACCGCGAGACCTTGGAGATCCGTTTCAAGGGCAAGAGCATCCAGGACACGCTCGACATGACGATCGAGGAGGCTCTGCCGTTCTTCGCGGCGCTGCCGGCCGTACAGCCCAAACTGCAGACCCTGATTGACGTCGGGCTGTCGTACGTGCGGCTCGGCCAGAGCGCCACGACCTTGTCCGGCGGCGAAGCGCAGCGCGTCAAACTCGCGAAGGAACTCTCCAAGCGTGCGACCGGACGCACCCTCTACATACTCGATGAGCCGACCACCGGCCTGCATTTCGCCGACATCGCGCTGCTCTTGAAAGTTCTGCAGCGATTGCGCGACGAGGGCAACACGGTGATCGTGATAGAGCACAATCTGGACGTGATAAAGACCGCCGACTGGGTCGTCGACCTCGGTCCCGAGGGCGGCGACGGCGGCGGCCGCGTGATCGCCGCCGGCACGCCCGAAGCCATCGCCGCAAACACCGCCTCGCACACCGGCCGCTATTTGCGCGCGGCGCTGGCGGCAGGCGCCGGCCCGGCACGAACGGCGCCGCTGCAGGCGCCGCAGCGCATGCGCGCATGAACGCTCTGCAGCCCGGCCTCTCTCTGGAAGCACCCGCCGCATGGACTTATACCTGATCCGCCATACGCGCCCCGCCATCGATTCCGGCATTTGCTACGGCAGGCTCGACGTCGCCTTGCCGCCGGACTTCGCCGTGCCGGCGGCAAGGCTGCAGGAGGCGCTGCCGCCCGGCGTGCCGCTGGTCACGGCCGAGGCGCAGCGCTGCCGGCTGCTGGCCGCGCACTTGGCGACGGCGCTGCGCTCGAAGCTCACCGTCGATGACCGCCTGCGGGAACTGGATTTCGGAGAATGGGAGGGGCGGCCGTGGCACGAGATCCCGCGGGCGCAGACGGATGCCTGGACCAAGGACGTTTGGAATCATGCCGCGCCCGGCGGCGAATCCTACGCGGCGATGTACGCGCGCGTCAGGGCCGTCTGGGAGACTCTGTTGGATCGCGATCTCGAGGCGCTCGCATTGATCGGCAGCGCCGGGCCGCTGCGCGCGCTGCTGACGATCGCCCTGGAATTGCCGACGGACGCCTTCGTTCGCCTGCATTTGGACTACGGCGGAATCGCGAAACTCTCGGACGCCACCGGCGGCTGGCGCTTGGAATTCGCGAATCGTTGAATCGAGACGCGCCCGTGTCGCCAACACTCGTCAATTTCCCCTCGGCGGCGACGAGGCGCCGCCTGCGCGACACGGCGGCGCAGGGCGCATGAAGAGGAGCGCCATGTCCGCGATTGCCGGCGCGGCGCTGCCGATGATGCGGCATCTAGATCCGGAAGCCGCGCACACGCTCGCGCTCGCCGGGCTTGCTTGCCTGCGGCCGCTGTGGCCGCGTCGCGAAGCGCCGGCCGAGCTCGCCGTGCAGTGCGCCGGCCTGCGCTTCGCACACCCGCTGGGTCTTGCGGCGGGCTTCGACAAGAGCGGCGACTACCTGGATGCGCTCGGCGCGATCGGCTTCAGCCACGTTGAAATCGGCACCGTGACGCCGCGCCCGCAGCCGGGCAACCCGAAGCCGCGCTTGTTCCGCTTGAGCGCCGCCGAGGCCTTGGTCAACCACATGGGGTTCAACAACAAGGGGGCCGATCATCTGGCCGAACGGATGGCTCGCAGCGCCTACCGGGGAATCCGCGGCATCAGCATCGGAAAAAATTTCGACACGCCGATCGAGCGCGCCGAGAACGACTATGTGGAATGCCTGCGCAAGCTGTACGCCTACGCAGACTACTTCGCGGTCAACGTCTCCTCGCCCAACACGCTGCGTCTACGCGAGCTGCAGGCGCACAGCGGCCTGCGGCGCATCTTGGGCTCGCTGATCGACGAGCGCCGCGCGCTGCAGCGCCGCTACGGGAAAAAGGTGCCGCTGTTCGTCAAGGTTGCGCCGGATCTCGATCCCGAAGGTCTCGCCGCGTTCGCCGCCGAACTGCGCGCGCTCGCGGTCGACGGCGTGATAGCGACCAATACCTCGAACGATCTGCAGGCGTTCGCCGCCGCCCTGCCGCCCGCGCAGGGCGGCGGTCTCAGCGGCCGCCCGCTGCACCGGCTGGCGCTCGCCACGATCCGGCAATTGCGCGCGCTGTTGGGCCCGGCGTTTCCGATCATCGGCGTCGGCGGCATCTTCGGCGCCGAGGAGGCCGTGGCAACGCTGCAGGCCGGGGCGAATTTGATCCAGGTGTACACCGGCTTCGCCTACCGGGGACCGCGACTGCTCGAGGAGATATTAAGGTCCCTCGGCGAGCGCCAGGCGGCGGCGGGCCGCCGCAACCGGGCAGGTGGTATCGTATAGCCGATGCGATCGTCGCGATCGCGCGAGGGGGACGAATGGCAAGACCCGGGAATCGGTCCGTCAAGCGGACGGTGAGCCGTGCCGCCGCCGAAGCGGCGGTACAAACACTATTGCGCTGGGCGGGAGAAGATCCCGCGCGAGAAGGCTTGCGGGAGACGCCGAAGCGGGTGGTCAACGCCTACGGCGACTGGTTTTCCGGTTACTCGATCGATCCCGGCGATTACATACGCCGTACATTCGAAGAGGTGGACGGCTACGACGAAATGGTCGTGCTGCGCGACATCGCGTTCGCATCGTTCTGCGAACATCACATGGCGCCGATCATCGGCCGCGCGCACGTCGGCTACCTGCCGACCGATCGGGTCGTCGGCATCAGCAAGCTCGCCCGAGTGGTCGACGGCTTCGCGCGACGCTTCCAAGTCCAGGAGAAGCTCACGGCGCAGATCGCCGCATGCATCAACGACGTACTCAACCCGCGCGGCGTCGGCGTCGTCATCGATGCGGTCCATCAATGCATGACGACCCGCGGCGTGCACAAGCTCGGCGTATCGATGGTAACAAGCAAGATGCTCGGCACTTTCCGCAAGGACGCGGCAACGCGCGCGGAATTCCTGCGCTTCATCGATATCGAACGCAAAAACGGCTATTGATCGGGTTTCTTGCGATCCGCATCCGGCCGCACGGGAATCAGATCGACCGAGAAACTATAGCTGTGGCGCTCGCCCGGCTGCAGTGCGCCGACGCCGACGACCTGGCGCGCGATCTTCTCGCCGTGCTGGTTCGAGATTTGCACGACCACGCAGTATTCGCAATTGCCGTCCGCGCGCCCCGGCGCAATGGTCCCTTCGATGCGCATTGCCGAACGACCGGCAGGTTGCGCCTGCGCCGCGGCCGCATTGAATCGCAAATGATGCTGGCAGCTGGGGCAGACGCTCGCGCTCGCGAGCACCGTCGCCTTGCAGTGCGGACACGTCCGCACGGCGCCGAGCGAACTCTGCCGGGCGACGCTCATCGCTACTTGCCGTCACCCATGCGGCCAAGGTCGATTTTCGCGATCTTTTCATCGTCCCAACCGAATTCCACGTGGCCGCGCATGCGCGAACCCGCGGCAACCGTGATCGACCCGGCCTTGACGTCGCCGACGATGACACCGCCTTCGAGCACATCGACGCGTTTTGCCGATTCGATGTTGCCTTGCAGCTCACCGCCGACGACGACGACCGCGGCCATGACCTGACCGGTCAAGTGCGCGCCGGTCTCGATGCTGAAATTTCCGTCGATGCGCACGTCGCCCTTGAAGCGGCCGGCCATGCGCACATTGCCGGAACCCTCGATCTTGCCTTCGATCGTCAGATTGGCGGCGATCACGGACTCGCCCCCTTCGGCGCGCTCCTTCGGCCGGCGCATGGAACTCGGCGGCGTGGCGTCCGGTGAATTGCGCTCGGGCGGCGTCGTGTGCGGGGAAATTGGATTGCCCGCGGTTCCGGGCGGTAGCGTCTCTTTCCAAAGAGCCATGGTGTCGATCTCCCTCAGTGTGGGTGGCCGGTACTGTACATCGGACAACGAGCCTAACCGTTATCGTCGCCGCCTGTCACCGTCCCACTGTCTTTTATTGGAGACGGTCGCTCCGCCGGACGCCCGGGGAACCAATTCCACCGTCCGGCGACGCTCATGAAGGCGGGCACTATGACGCCGCGGATCAAGGTGGCATCGACGAGCACCGCCACGCACAAACCGACGCCGATCATTTTCAGGGCCGGCAGCTTGGCGGCCGCGAATGCCCCGAACACGACGGCCATGATCAGGGCGGCTCCCGTGATCACCGGGGCGACTGCGGCCAGGCCGTCCACGGTGGCGCGGGCGTTGTCGCCGTGCGCCAGATATTCGCGCTGGATGCGGAACAGCAGGAACACTTCGTAATCCATCGACAAACCGAAGCTCAGGCAAAAAATCATCAATGGAACCTCCAGTGCGATCGAACTGAACGGCCGTTCGAGGCCCACGAGACCGCCCAACCAGCCGAACTGAAACACCGCGACGACGGCGCCGTAGCCTGCGCCGATCGCCAGAAAATTCGCGGCGACCGCCTTGATCGGCAATAGAAACGAGCGGAACGCGGCGAACAGCAGCACGAGCGTCGCGACAATGACGAATCCGAACACCTTCGGGAAGCTCTTCCACATGGTGTCGCTGAAGTCGTTGTAGTAGACCGGCGCACCGCCGACCGTCGCCGTGAACGGCCCCGGCGGCGATACGGAACCGAGATCCCGGGCGAGTGCTTGAATCTGCGGCACCGACAAGCGCGCGGCGGGAATCACGTCGAAAAGCGCGGCGCGGCCGTCCAGGCTGATATAAGCCGCGCGCGCGCCGGCATCATGGATCGACAGCGGAGATGCGATCGAGGCGACGCGCCGATCGTCCATCAATTTGGCGCTATAAGCGGCGAGGTCCGCAATATGCGCTTCGGCGAGCACCGGCTTACCGTCGTTGGTGCGCAGCAATATGCGCAAATCCAGCGCCGCGTTGGCGTTTTGCATCCGTGCCAGCATTTCCATGCCGAGCCGCGATTCCATGCCCTTTGGCAGGAACCATGGTTCGTTGCTGAAGCCGTTGCGTGCGCCCGCGATGGGCAGCGCCAGAATCAGCACCGCGCCGCAAGAGAGGATCAGGCTGACGATCGGTCTTTGCACGGTCGCAGCGGCCAGACGCCGCCAAAGCGTCGCGCGATCCCAACGCTTGAACGCGGCGAAACCAATCGGCCAACGCTCGATCTTGTTGCCGAGCAACGCCAAACAGGCCGGCAACAAGGTCAGCGCGGCGAGTACCGCCACGGTCACGACCAGGGCACCACCGATGCCGACGCTGCGCGTTTCCAATAAGGGGCTGAACAGCAATCCGAGCAAGCCGATCGCCACCGTGCAACCCGACCAGCAAATCGTCGAGCCGGCCTCGGCCACCGTTTCGGCGACCGCCGCCCGTATTTCGGCGCGCGGCAAACGCTCGCGAAAGTCCTTGACCATCAGCAGGGAATAATCGATGCCGACGGCAAGACCGATCATCGTGACGACGTTGCCGAGGAGATTCGAGACAGGCATCACCTGGGCCAGCAGGAATGCCGCTCCCAACGCCACCATGGTCGCCGCGAGGCCCATCAGAAACGGCAGCACCGCCGCCACCAGGGTGCCGAACGCCAACGCCAGAATGACCAGCGTCAGCGGCAGCGCGCGCTTTTCGGCGCGGTCGCCGCCTTCGGCGCTGCCGGTGTTGATGTCGTAGTCCACGGCCGGGCCGCCGGTCACGGCCAAACGCGCGGCCGGGTCGCGCAGCTGCAGTTTGGCGCGCAGCGGCGCGAGCGCCGCACGCAGCCGCGCTACGGCGCGCTGCTGCCCGGCTGTATCGCGCGCGGCGATGGCGACGAGCAGCATCGTTTCGTGGCCGCTCGCCGAGCGCAAGCTCGGATCGCGGCTGGTGGCGTAAGCGGCGACCTTACTCACCTCCGGCAGCCTGCTCAGGGCTTGCGCGGTCTCGACGTCCCAGCGGTCGAATGGCGCTTGATCGATGCTGAATCGCGGGCTCGATACGGCGACGATCAGAGGATCGAGAAATGGGTCGTCGAACTGTGTATGCAGCGCATCGTCGACCGCCTTGGACGGACTGCCGGAAAGCTCGACCGAGCCGCCGAGCGCGGCGTGCGGAAACAGGACGGCGCCCCAGGCGCCGAGGCCGATTGCGACGGCCCAGACGGCGATTACGCGGCGCGGGTACCTGCCGACCAAGGAACCAAGGGCGAGAAACGCTGATGGCATCGTTCGAATACGCTCGTCGCTCGCGCGCGGCCGCCCCTAAAAGGGGTAGTTGATACCGGTGAACACGGCCGCCCCCTCGCTGCCGTAGCCGACGTCCACGTAGCCTACGACAAATGGGCGCGCGATGCCGCGAAACCCCAGGCCCACGACGTGGTGCAAATGGGAAAACGGCGAGGAACGCGAATGCGCAAACACTTTGCCGACATCGATGAACGGCGTAAGTTCGATGTCTATATGGGTCGCCATGGCGTTGAGCGAGAGCACGCGCCGACGATATTCGATGCTCGACGAAAAGGAGTTGCGGCCGTAGAAGCGCCCCGCGCCGAAGCCGCGCAGCGGTTGCGCCTCGCCGAGGACGCTGCGATCGCCGCCGATGCTCGACAGGCTCCAGAAGGGCACGTTGGTCGCGCCCGGCATATAGCGCAGCGCCAGATGCGCGGCAATCGTCGTCTCGCTGCCGAACGACCAGAATTGGCGCGCGTCGAACCCGGTGACGCTGTACAGGGAGGGATTGTCGAATCCGCGGCTCGCGGCGACGCCGCCGAAGATGGCGTAGGCGCCACCGGACGTCGGCACGGTCGGATCGTTGCGCGTATCGTATATAATCGCGATGCGGTTCAAGATCTCGTGATTCAGGCCGATGCCGAGCAAGCCGGCGAAGCGCGTCTGAATGGAGGCGATCGCCGCCAGAGAGCCCGGTTGAACCGCTACGGCCCGCACGCGCAGCGTATAGGCGATCTGCCACTGGTGGGTCAGATTCAAACCCAGCGTCGTTTCAATGTACTTCTGCTGTAGCGTGTAATTGGTCTCGTCGATGACGGGCGAGTTGTTGCCGATGCCGTAGAAGCGCGGCGTGCCGCTGCGGTCGTAGACCACGCTCGAATTGAACGACCAGCGCGAATCGCGCAATCGGCCGGCCTGGTACTCGTAATCGAATTCACTTTCGACGCGCTGTTTGGCGCCCACGACCACCGACCATTGCGTGTTGTCGGAGGGATAGGAGAAGATCCGGCCGCGCGCTCCCCAACCGAAGTACGGATTACGAATCACGTCCGGCGCAATGATCTTGCGGATCTGGGCGTGATCGTCGGTCACCAGCCAGGTCGGGATCAGACCGAGCGTCGTGCCGCTGTTCGGATCGACGTCGATTTCCGGCACCGGTATGAACGGTGCGGTGGCCGGATCCAGCCAGCGCGCGAGGCCGGACGGCAACGCGCCGAACGCCGCGCCGACGTGCATGCAGGCGAGTGCGCCAAACGCGAGGACACGCAAGCACTCTGCTGCCCTGTCTTTCAAAAGGCGGTTCTCCGAATAGGCCGGGTAGCGAGCTTAGCAATTTTTTTTGCGGGCGGCGGCATCGACTATAATGCCGGCGCGCACCGCAGGGAGAAAAAACCGTGTTCCAAAGTTTGAGCCGCTTGCATGAGGATGGGATCCTCGGCCTAATGGCGAAATTTCGCGCCGATCCCTCGCCGCGCAAGATCGATCTTGGAGTCGGCGTCTATCGGGACGCCGACGGCCACACGCCGGTACTCGATTGCGTACGCCGCGCCGAACAAGCAGTGCTCGCCGCGCAGACGACGAAATCCTACGTAGCCGCGGCCGGCCGTGCGGAATTCAACGAGGCAGTGACGGATTTCGTTCTCGGCGCCGCGCATCCCGCGGTGCGCGACGGCCGCTCGATCGCCGTCCAGGCACCCGGCGGTTGCGGCGCGCTGCGCCTCGGGGCCGAATTGATCCGCGCCGCGGCGCCCGCCGTGTCGATCCACATCAGCGATCCGACCTGGGGCAATCATGCGCCGCTGCTCGGCGGCTCGGGACTCGCACTGTTGCGCTATCCGTACTACGACGCGACGGCGCGCCGCCTGCGCTTCGATGCGATGCTCGAGCATTTGAGCGCTGCCGCCGCGGGCGACGTCGTCCTGATCCACGCTTGCTGCCACAATCCCTGCGGCGCCGACCTCGCTCTCGATCAGTGGCGCGCGCTGATCGAGATCCTTGAGCGGCGCCGTCTGCTGCCGTTTCTCGACCTGGCCTACCAAGGGTTCGGCGAGGACGCAGAGGCGGATGTGGCGGGCTTGCGCCTAGTCGCGCAAAGCGTCCCGGAATGCTTGATCGCCACGTCCTTTTCGAAGAATCTGGGCCTCTACCGGGAACGCGTCGGCGCGCTGTTGGCGATCGGCGAGGGAGCGGTGCACGCGGCGGCCGTCAAGAGCCACGTATTGCAAATCGCGCGCGGCATCTACTCGATGCCGCCGGATCACGGCGCGGCGATCGCGGCGCATATATTCGCCGATGCCGAGCTGCGCCGTTCGTGGATGACGGAGCTTGCGGCGATGCGCGGTCGCATTCATGCCATGCGCGTGTTGCTCGCGCAGAGCCTGCGCGAGGCTCGCGCAGACGATGCGTTCGGCTTCCTGACGGGGCAGCGCGGCCTGTTCTCGCTGCTCGGCGCGACGCCGGCGGCGGTGGAACGATTGCGCCAGGAACATCACGTCTACATGACCGCCGACAGTCGCATGAACCTAGCCGGCGTGACGCCGCATAACGTCGCCTACCTCGGGGATGCCATTTGCCGCATCCTGGGCTAGCCCGCGAGGCGCCGCCGCGGCCTCGCGCCCTCAATCCTCAAGGCTGCTGCGGCGACCGCGGTCGACTGTGGAACCGATGGCGAATTTCCCCGTGTCGCGACCGCTCCGAATAGCGGCCGCGGCAATAGCCGGTGAGCACCTTGCGCCAGAATCGCACCGAGCCGGGATTGCGCTGATACTCGACGATTTCCCATTCGCCGGCGAATCGGTCGAAAATCAGCGTTGCGGCATCGCGGCCGAAACCGTTGCGCCGATGCCCCTCCCTGACGAAGAATTCCGACATGCGAAAGTCCGGCTGCTCCTCGCCGCTCGCGGCTATGCGCGGGCGCGACACCAGCGCGAAACCCACCGGTTGCGCGCCGTTCGCGATCAACAGTGGGTGGGCATGGTCGTTGGCGAACCAATGCGCAAAGATGCCTTCCTTGTGCGGATTGTCCGCGCCAACGGCCGGGAAGAACCCGGTGTTCAAGGTGGACAAGGATTCCAGATATTCGCCGTAGACGTCCTGAATCCACTGACGGTCTTTCTTCGAGTGCTTGCAGTCGCGGATACTAACTGACACTGCCACACCGGGCGCGGAACCCCAATAAAGCCGAGGCTCGAGCGAACGCGCCTGCCGGCGCGCCCCGCCCGAGCCTCGAGCGATCAGCAGTCTCGCGCTTTACTGCGGCGGGGACGAGGCCGCCGACGAAGCCGCATCGGCAGCGGAGCTCGCCGCAGCGGACGCATCGCTCGCCGCCGCAGAGGCAGCACTCGCTGCGGCTCCGGTGTCGGCGGGCGCCGGTGTGCTCATATCGGCAGGAGCGGGCGCGGGAGCCTCGGCCTTCTTGGCGCAGGCGCTGAGAACGAATGCGGCCGCAATGGCGCTAATAACTAGTTTGGTCTTCATCTATCGATACCCCAGAATATTTAATGATTAGACAATGTAGGCAGACTGGCTGGTCTTGGACCTTCACCAAGTTTTCGCCGCCCAGTTTAGAGTGTTTTCACCCACTTTCCTATCTCTTTCCACCGCCGCTCAGCCATTGGAACGCAGCAAACCGCCATCCGGGTTACCCACCGCACCGGCAGCGCCAAAGGCGCTGCGCGGCCTGCCGTGGGTTAAAGTATTCTTAATATCCGCAACTCGCCACAGCCCTCGGAGATATCGTGGAAACGGACCTGCTCGATCGTCTTTACCCTGAACATCTGCGAACCGTGATGCGCCGCGCCGACCAGGCGCTCGCCGCGGAGGGTTTCGAGGCCCTGGTGATCCATTCCGGCCAGGCGCCGATGCAATTCCTCGACGACCAGGAGTATCCGTTCAAGGTAAATCCGCATTTCAAGGCCTGGGTGCCGGTCGTCGACAATCCGCGCTGCCTGCTGATCCACGCTCCCGGGAGCCGGCCCAAAGTGCTGTTTTATCGGCCCGACGACTATTGGCATCTCGCTGCCGCGTTGCCCGACGGCCCGTGGACGGGGGAAGTCGAGATCACGCCCCTCGCCAGCGGCGACGATGCGCCGCCGCACTGGGCGAGGTTGGGCCGCACCGCCTGCATCGGCCCGCCGGACGGATTCGGGCCGGTGGATCCGCAGGCGCTCAATCCGCCCGCGCTGTTGGCCCGGCTGCACTACGACCGCGCCGTCAAGACGGACTATGAAATCGAGTGCATGCGCCGCGCCAGCAGCTTAGGTGCGCGCGGACACGCCGCCGCGCTCGCCGCGTTTCGCGAGGGCGTCTCCGAATATGCGGCACATCAGCGCTATCTGCAGGCCTGCTCGCAGCGCGAAGAGGAAATGCCGTACAACAACATCGTTGCGTACAACGAGCACGCCGCGGTCCTGCATTATCAGCATCTGCAGCGTTCGGCGCCGCGGCCGCTGCGCTCCTTTCTGATCGACGCGGGGGCGCAGTACCGCGGCTATGCCGCCGACATCACGCGCAGCCATGCGGCGTTGCCGGGAGTGTACGCGGATCTGCTCGCGGAAATGGATCGAGCGCAACGGACCCTGTGCGGCGAAATCGTCGCCGGCCGCGATT
The DNA here is from genome assembly GCA_035531435.1 of Steroidobacteraceae bacterium. Classification (GTDB taxonomy): domain Bacteria; phylum Pseudomonadota; class Gammaproteobacteria; order Steroidobacterales; family Steroidobacteraceae; genus Bog-1198. Next base: position 144,341 of record DATKSW010000013.1, read on the forward strand.
TTCGCGAGGTGCACCTGACGGCGCACCGCATTCTCGGCGACCTACTGCAGCGTTGCGGCCTGAGCAAATTGTCCGGCGAAGAGGCGATCGAGCGGCGGGTCACCGGCGTATTTTTCCCGCATGGCATAGGTCATTTGCTGGGCCTGCAGGTTCACGACGTCGGCGGCATCATGGCGGATGCGGACGGACACGAACGCAAGCGGCCCGAGGGGCACCCGTATCTGCGGCTGACGCGGCGCCTCGAACCCGGCGTCGTGGTGACGATAGAGCCGGGAATATATCTGATCGACTCGCTGCTCAAGGCGGCGCACGCGGATTCGCGCCGCGACTGCATCGATTGGCCGCTGATCGAGGCATTGCGGCCGTTCGGCGGCATTCGCATCGAAGACAACGTGCTCGCCACGGCCGCGGCGCCGGAGAATCTCACGCGCGACGCATTCGCCAAGCTCGCCGCGTAATCGAAGGTCGCGCGGCCGTGCCCGCCGCGGGACGCCGGGCCCCGCTTATCCCTCAGCGCTTGCCGCGCAGCGCGTCGCGTATCTCTTCCAGCAGCACTTCCTGGCGCGGCGTCGCGGCGGCCGCGGCGGGCGCGGGCTTTTTCAGCTTATTGATGCCGCGCAATGCCACGAACAACACGAACGCGATGATCAGGAAATCGAAGATGGACTGTATGAATACGCCGTATTTGACCAATACCAGGGCGCCCTTCGGATCCGCCCCCAGGCTGATCGCCAGGTCCGTAAATTTCACGCCGCCGATCATCTTGCCGAGCACCGGCGTGATGACATCGCTGACGAGCGAGGAGACGATCTTGCCGAAAGCCGCGCCGACGATCACGCCGACCGCCATGTCGACGACGTTGCCCTTCATCGCAAATTCTTTGAATTCGCCCGCTATGCTCATGATCGCCGCCCGGTGTCGCCTTTATGCCGCCGCTTTCGCCTTTGCCTTGCGCCGCTTCGGCTTGGCCGCCGCGTCGGCACCGCTCGCCTTGGCCGCCGGCGCGGCCTCGACCAGCTGCATCAGCGCCATGTCGGCCGAATCGCCCGGGCGCGGTTCCATCCTGAGGATCCTGGTGTAGCCGCCGGCGCGCGCCTTGAAGCGCGGCCCGAGCTCGCCGAAGAGCTTGTCGACCACCGCCGCGTCGCGCAATCGCGCCAACGCCAGCCTGCGCTTCGCCTGGGAATCGACCTTGGCCAAGGTGATCAACGGCTCGACCACCCGGCGCAGTTCCTTCGCCTTCGGCACGGTGGTGCGAATGGTCTCATGCCGCAGCAACGATGCGGCCATGTTGCGCAGCAACGCGCGCCGATGGGAGCTGTTTCGCGATAGCTGCCGACCGCTGTTTCTATGACGCATTTACTTGAGACCTTAGGTTCGCGGTTCAGATGCCGTCGCGCTCGTCGTCGCGCTTCAGCCCCGGCGGCGGCCAATTATCGATGCGCATGCCGAGGGTCAAGCCGTGGCTCTCGAGCACCTCTTTGATTTCGGTCAGCGACTTCTTGCCGAGATTCGGCGTGCGCAGCAACTCGACCTCGGTGCGTTGCACCAGATCGCCGATATAATGGATGTTCTCGGCCTTCAGGCAATTGGCGCTGCGCACCGTGAGCTCCAATTCGTCGACCGGGCGCAGCAAGATCGGATCGAACTGCGTCTCGGTGGCTTTCGCCGTCGATTCGTCCTGACCCTGCAAATCGACGAATACCGACAACTGGTCCTTGAGGATGCCGCCGGCCCGGCGAATGGCCTCCTCCGGATCGATCGTACCGTTCGTCTCGATATCCAGAATGAGCTTGTCGAGGTCGGTACGCTGCTCGACGCGCGCACTCTCGACGTTGTAGGTCACCTTGCGCACCGGGCTGAAGGAGGCGTCGAGTTGCAAGCGGCCGATTGCCCGCGATTGCTCTTCGAAAGCCAGGCGCTGCGCCGCAGGACGATAGCCGCGGCCGCGCTCGACTTTAAGCGTCATCGACAGTTCGCCCGCCTTGGTCAAATTCGCGATGACCAGATCCGGATTCAAGATCTCGATGTCGTGATCGCCGGCGATGTCTCCCGCCGTGACCGGACCCGGGCCTTTCTTGTGCAGGCGGATTTCCGCCGTATCCCGGCTGTGCATGCGGATCGCCACCGCCTTCAGATTGAGGAGGATGTCGACGACGTCTTCCTGGACGCCTTCGATCGCCGTGTACTCGTGCAATACGCCCTCGATCTCTATTTCCGTGATTGCGGCGCCCGGCAGCGACGACAGCAGCACGCGGCGCAGGGCATTGCCCAAGGTGTGGCCGAAGCCGCGTTCGAACGGCTCTATCACGATGCGCGCATGCCGCGCCGAAACCGGCTGTACCTTGACGACCCGGGGCTTCAGAAATTCACTGATCGATCCCTGCATGGATATCACCTACGTTTGACGATCGCGGACACCCGGCTGTGGAGCCGCTGCGTATTACTTGGAGTACAACTCGACGACGAGGCTCTCGTTGATGTCCGGCACTATCTCCTGCCGATCGGGAACGGACTTGAGAATTCCAGACATCTTCTTGTCGTCCACTTCGACCCAATCGGGGAAACCCACCTGAGCGGCGATGGTCAGCGCCGCCTGCACGCGAGTCTGCTTCTTCGCCCGCTCGCGCAAATTGATCACATCGCCCGCCTTGCACTGAAAGGAGGCGATGTTGACGAGCTTGTCGTTGACCGCTACTGCCTTGTGGCTGACCAATTGGCGCGCCTCGGCGCGCGTTGCGGCAAAACCCATGCGGTAGACGACGTTGTCCAGGCGACACTCGAGAAATTGCAGCAAGGTCTCGCCGGTCGCGCCGGGACGTCCGGCCGCTTTCTGGTAATAGTTGCGGAACTGCCGCTCGAGCACGCCGTACATGCGCCGCAGCTTCTGCTTTTCACGCAGCTGCAGGCCGTATTCGGAAAGCCGCTGCCGGCGCTCGCTCTTCACGCCTCCCGGCGGCACTTCGAGCTTGCACTTGGACTCGAGCGGTTTGACGCCGCTCTTCAAGAACAAATCCGTGCCCTCGCGGCGTGAGAGCTTGCATTTCGGACCGGTATATTTTGCCATTAAAGACCCTTGAAAATCAGACGCGGCGCTTCTTGGGCGGCCGGCAGCCGTTGTGCGGAATCGGCGTGACGTCTTCGATGTTGGTAATCTTCAATCCGCAGCCGTTCAGCGCGCGCACTGCCGATTCGCGGCCGGGCCCCGGCCCCATGACGCGCACTTCGACGTTCTTGACGCCGTGCTCCTGCGCCGCGGTCCCCGCCCTCTCGGCAGCGACCTGCGCCGCGAACGGCGTGGACTTGCGCGATCCGCGGAAGCCGCAGCCGCCCGAGGTCGCCCAGGAAAGCGTGTTGCCTTGCCGGTCGGTGATCGTAATGATCGTGTTGTTGAACGACGCATGCACGTGCGCGATCGCGTCGAGAACGTTCTTGCGCGCCTTCTTGCGCACCGGCTTTGCGCCCTGGTTGGCGGCGCCTTGAGCTGCGTTTTCCGTCGGATCAGCCATAGTTGTCTCGGTCCTGCCTTAAACCTTGCCGGGCGGCGCGTTCATCTTCACCGCCTGCTTGCGCGGCCCCTTGCGGGTGCGGGCGTTGGTGCGCGTGCGTTGCCCGCGCAGCGGCAGCCCCTTGCGGTGGCGGATGCCCCGATAACAGCCCAAATCCATCAGGCGCTTGATGTTCATCGACACTTCGCGCCGCAGATCGCCTTCCACCGCGAATTTTGCGACCTGCGAGCGCAGCGAAGCGACCTCCGCGTCGGTCAGGTCCTTCACCTTGACGCTGTATTTCACACCGGCGGCATCGCAGATCAGCGTCGCGCGACGCCTGCCGATGCCGAAAACGTGGGTCAAGCCGATGACGACATGCTTGTTCATCGGAATGTTGATGCCGGCGATACGCGCCATCTATTTCTCCGCTAAGCGCACGCGAAAAAAGTGCGCAAGTATATAGAAAAAGTCTCTCAGAATCAAGTTGCCGGCCCGCTGCGCAAGCCGGCAATCAGCCCTGGCGCTGCTTGTGCCGCTGGTCGCTGCAGATGACATAAACGACGCCGCGGCGGCGCACCACTTTGCAGTTCTTGCAAATCTTCTTCACCGAAGGACGTACTTTCATTTCTTGCTCCCGATGCCCCGCAGGCTCGCCTTCTTCATCAGGCCCTCGTATTGGTGCGACATCATGTGCGAATACGCCTGCGCGACGAAGTCCATGACGCCGACGACGATGATCAACAGCGACGTGCCGCCGAACTGGAAAGGTATCGCCGGGTTCGCCATGCGGATGATTTCCGGCAAAAGACACACGGCCATGATGTAAAGACCGCCCCACAAGGTCAGTCGCGTCAGCACCTTGTCGAGGTATTCGCCGGTCTGCTGGCCGGGACGTATGCCGGGTATGAACGCGCCCGCCTTCTTCAAGTTGTCGGCCGTGTCGCGCGCGTCGTACACCAAGGCCACGTAGAAGAACGAAAAGCCGATGATCAGCACCGCGAACAGCAGGATGTGCAACGGCTGGCCGTAGCCGAGGATCGCGGCGATTTTTTGCAGTAGCCGCTGCACCGGATTCGGATTGGGGCTGTTGCCGAAGAACTGCGCGATGGTCGCCGGGAACACCAGCAAGCTCGAGGCGAAGATCGGCGGTATCACGCCCGCCATGTTGAGCTTGAACGGCAGGTGCGTGCTCTGGCCCTGCATCATGCGACGACCGACCTGGCGCTTGGCGTAGTTGACCTGGATGCGCCGCTGAGCCTGCTCGACGAACACGCAGAACAACGTCACCAAGACGACCACCATCAATATGAGAAGCACGATCAGCGGGTTCATTTCGCCGGAGCGCACCATCTCCAGGGTGTTGCCGATCGCGAGCGGCAGACCCGCGACGATGCCGGCGACGATGATCATCGTGATGCCGTTGCCGACGCCGCGCTCGGTCATCTGCTCGCCGAGCCACATGATGAACATCGTGCCCGTCGTGATCGAAATCGTCGCGACGAACAGGAACTGCGGCCCCGGGTTCGACACCAGGTGGCTGCCGGAGTTCTGAATCGCGAGCGAGGCGCCGAATCCCTGAAACGCCGCGAGACCAACCGTCCCGTAGCGGGTGTACTGCGTCAGCTTGCGTCGCCCCGACTCGCCGTCCTTGCGGATCTGCGCCCACGGCGGATAGACCATCGAGGCCATTTGCACGATGATCGAAGCCGTGATGTAGGGCATCACGTTGAGCGCGAAGATGCTGAATCGTTGCAGCGCGCCGCCGGAAAACATGTTGAACACGCCGAGCAGCGTGCCCTGCTGCGTGGAGAAGAACGCGGCGAACCGCGCCGCATCGATTCCGGGGACCGGGATGAACGTGCCGATGCGGTACACGATCAGCGCGCCCACCAGGAAGATCAGGCGCTTGCGCATCTCCGCAAAGCGCGTGATGTCTCCGAGTTGGGCTACGGCATTGGTGCTGGGGGCCGACACGGGGATTTGCCCTCAAGCCTCGAACCGGCCGCCGGCCGATTCAATGGCGATTTTCGCGCCCTTGGTCGCGAAAATCGCCGCGCCCTTGATCGTATACGCCTTGCTGACCGTGCCGGACTGGAAGATTTTCACGCGCTTCGCGTTGGCGCCGATCAAGTTCGCCTCGACCAGGACCGCGATCGTCACGACCGGATCGGCGACGCGCATCAGCTGCGAGAGCGTCAATTGCGCGCGCGAAGCCTTCATTGCGGAGCGAAAGCCGGTCTTCGGCAAGCGCCGCTGCAACGGCATCTGGCCGCCCTCGAAACCGGTCTTGTGGTAGCCGCCCTTGCGGGCCCGCTGGCCCTTGACGCCGCGCCCGCAGGTTTTGCCCTGGCCGGCGGAGGCGCCGCGGCCCACTCGCAGGTGCGTGCGCTTGGAACCGGCGCCCGGCTTGATGGTATTCAATCGCATCAGCGCTCCTCCCCGGCCGGCGGCAACTGCACCTTCAGCATGTGGCTCGCGGTATCGATCATGCCCCGATTCGAGGGCGTATCCGCGACCAGCACGCTATGGCCGATGCGGCGCAAGCCGAGACCGCGCGCCGAATTGGCGATGTTGGCCAATTGACCGGCGAGGCTCTTGACGAGCGTGACCTTGATGAACTTGTCCGTCATGGCTTCAGTCCACGATTTCAGCGACGGTCTTGCCGCGTTTGGCCGCGATGTCTTCCGGCGAGCGCAATTTGGCGAGCGCATCCATCGTCGCGCGAACGACATTGATCGGATTACGCGACCCGTAGCTCTTGGCGAGAACGTTGCGCACGCCGGCGCATTCGAAGACCGCGCGCATGCCACCGCCGGCGATCACCCCGGTGCCGTCGGCCGCCGGCTGCATGTAGACCCGCGTGGTCCCGTGCCGGCCTTTGACCGCGTAAAACAGGGTGTCGTTCTTCAGCGATACGCTGACCAGGCTCTTGCGCGCCTGCATCATCGCCTTGGAAATCGCCACCGGGACCTCGCGGGCCTTGCCGTAGCCGAAGCCGACACGGCCGGCGCCGTCGCCGACGACGGTGAGCGCGGTGAAGCCGAATTGCTTGCCGCCCTTGACGACCTTGGCGACGCGATTGACCGCGACCAGCTTTTCGAGCAGGTCATCGCCGGAGACGGGTTTTTCTACTCTTGCCATAGCGCTGTTTGACCCTCTTATTAGAACTCGAGGCCCGCTTCGCGTGCGGCTTCCGCCAGCGCCTTGACGCGCCCGTGATACATGAAGCCGGAGCGGTCGAACGCCACTTTGGATATGCCCTTGGCGCGCGCACGCTCGGCGATCGCGCGTCCGACCGCCTTCGCCGCCTCGATATTGCCGGTGATCTGCAGGTCGCCGCGGACCTCTTTCTGCAGCGTCGATGCCGCCGCCAACACGCGGTCGCCTTCGGCGGCGAATATTTGCGCGTAGATGTGCCGCGGCGTCCTGTGCACCGACAGGCGTACGGCCGCGAGTTCCTTGATCTTCACGCGGCCACGCAGAGCGCGGCGCAAGCGGGTGTCTCGTTTATCAGCTTTCATGAGCCTACTTCTTCTTCGCCTCTTTCAGCGAAATCTTCTCGTCGGTGTATTTCACGCCCTTGCCCTTGTAGGGCTCGGGGGGGCGGAAGCCGCGGATTTCCGCCGCCGTCTGTCCCACGCGCTGCAGATCGATGCCCTTGACGACGATCTCGGTTTGGCTCGGGGTTTCGATCGAGATGCCGTCCGGGATCGGATAATTGATTTGGTGCGAGTAGCCGAGCGTCAAGCTCAAAGTCTTGCCGGTGACGGCGGCGCGGTAGCCGACGCCGACCAATTCGAGCTTCTTTTCGTAGCCCTTGGTCACGCCGGCGACCATGTTCGCGAGGTGCGCGCGCGTCGCTCCCGCGATCGCGACCAAGCCCTCGATGGACTCCGCGGCCTCGACGGCGAGGTGCTTGTCCTGCTGAACGACTTTGATGCCCTGCTTCAGCGCCAAAGTGAGCGACCCCTTCGCGCCCTTCACCGTCACGGCATCTGCGCCGATCGTGGCGCTCACGCCCTGCGGAAGGTCGACCGGCATTTTTGCGACTCGAGACATGGTTACAACCTTGAATGCTTACGATCCTACTGAACGACAAAGAGCACTTCGCCGCCCGTGCCGGCGGCGCGCGCTTGGCGGTCGGTCATGATCCCCTGCGGCGTCGATACGACGGCGACTCCGAGACCACCGAGGACCTTCGGCAACTCATCCTTGCCGCGGTAGATCCGCAATCCCGGACGGCTGATGCGCTCTATGCGATCGATTACCGGCCGGCCGTCGTGATATTTCAACTCGACCGACAAGGTGCTCTTCGCGCCGTTCGATTCGACGCCGAATCCGCCGACATAGCCCTCGTCCCTGAGGACCTTCAGAATGGCGGTCTTCAGCTTCGAGGCGCCGATGCTCACCGAGGGCTTGCCCGCGGCCTGCGCGTTGCGGATGCGCGTCAACAAGTCGGCGATCGGATCAGTCATGCTCATTGTGCGCGCCTCACCAGCTGGCCTTCGAAAGACCCGGGATCTCGCCGCGATTCGCCGCTTCGCGCAGCTTGGTGCGCGCCAATCCGAACTTGCGGTAGACGCCGCGCGAACGGCCGGTGATGGAGCAGCGGTTGCGCTGGCGTGTCGCGCCCGCATCGCGCGGCTGCCGCTGCAGCTCTGCCTGCGCTTCGCCGCGTTCTTCCGGCGCCGTCTTCGGATCGCGGATGAGCTCCTTCAGCTCGGCGCGCCTGGCCGCGTACTTCTTCGCGACCTTGAGGCGGCGCTTCTCACGCATGAGCATGTTCGTCTTTGCCATGGGCTCACCCTACTTGCGAAACGGAAAGTTGAATGCTTCGAGCAATGCGCGGCCGTGCTTGTCGTCCCCGGCCGACGTGGAAATGGTGATGTCCATGCCACGAATTTGATCGATTTGGTCGTACTGGATTTCCGGGAAGATGATCTGCTCTTTGACGCCTAAGCTGTAGTTGCCGCGGCCGTCGAACGAGCGCGGACTGATGCCGCGGAAATCCCGTATGCGCGGTATCGCGATGGTCACCAGCCGATCCAGGAATTCGTACATGCGGGCGCCGCGCAAGGTCACCTTGCAGCCGATTGCCTGGCCATCGCGCACCTTGAAAGTCGCGACCGATTTCTTGGCCTTGGTGACCGCGGCCTTCTGCCCGGTGATCTTCGCGATGTCCGCGGTCGCCGCGTCCATGACTTTCTTGTCGGCCACGGCTTCGCCCACGCCCATGTTGACCGTGATCTTCAGAATCCGCGGTACCTGCATCGTGTTCTTCAACCCCAAGCTCTGCTTGAGTTGCGGCACGATCTTCTCGCGGTAAATTTGCTGCAGCCTTGCCATGATTGATCTCTCGAACTCTATTTCGTATCGACCATTTCGTCGTTCGACTTGAATACCCGAACCTTGCGGCCGCCATCCAGCGACTTGAATCGAATCCGCCCGCCCTTCTGCGTCGCCGGATTGTAGAGCTGCACGTTGGAGACGTGCAGCGGCGCTTCGCGTTCGATGATGCCGCCCTGCTGACCGACCTGCGGGTTCGGACGCTGGTGCTTCTTCGACATGTTGAGGCCCTCGACCCTGACCCGGCCGTCGCTCAAAATCTCGATGACGGCGCCGCGACGCCCTTTGTCCCGACCGGCGATGGCGATCACCATGTCGCCGTTGCGAATTTTCTTCATCTGCGCACTCTCAATCTTAAAGAACTTCGGGCGCGAGCGAGATGATCTTCATGAACTGCACGTTGCGCAGTTCGCGTGTCACCGGCCCGAAAATACGCGTTCCGATCGGCTCGAGTTTGTTCGTCAACAGCACGGCCGCATTGGTGTCGAAGCGAATCAGCGAACCGTCGGCGCGCCGTACGCCGCTCTTGGTGCGCACCACGACCGCGTCGTAGACCTCGCCCTTCTTGACTTTGCCGCGCGGGATCGCATCCTTGACGCTGACCTTGATGACGTCGCCCACGGCGGCGTAGCGGCGCTTCGAGCCGCCGAGCACTTTGATGCACATCAGTCGCTTTGCGCCGCTGTTATCGGCCACATTCAGCATGGTTCGCATTTGGATCATGTCGGTCCCTCGTCAGGCCTGGGCCCGCTGAACAACGCGCACCAGCACCCATGATTTGTGGCGCGACATCGGCCGGCACGGCTTGATCGACACCGTGTCGCCTTCCTTGCACTCGTTGTTCTCGTCGTGCGCGAGCAGCTTAGTCGTGCGGCGGATGTATTTGCCGTACGTCGGATGCTTCACCAGACGTTCGATCGACACCGCGATCGTCTTGTCCATCTTGTTGCTGATCACCTTCCCGGTCAGCAGCCGTTGGCCGGGCGCGTGCACGGCGGCGGGGGTTGCAGCCTTCTCGGTAGCGGTCGACATCACGCCTCACCTCCGTTTGCCTTCGCATCGCCCGCCTTTGCCTGGCCGAGCACCGTCTTGACCCGCGCAATGTTCTTGCGCACCTTCGCAAACTGGTCGGGTTTGGCCGCCTGGCCGCTCGCCCGCGCCATGCGCAGATTGAATTGCTCGCGGCGCAGCTTGAGCAGCTCCTCGCCGAGATCCTTCGCGCTCTTGTCGCGCAAATCCTTGGCCTTCATGTACGCACCTGACGCTTGACGAATGCCGTCGACACCGAGAGCTTGGCGGCGGCGAGACGGAACGCCTCACGCGCGATCTGCTCGCTGATGCCTTCCATCTCGAACAGGACCTTTCCGGGCCGCACCCGCGCGATCCAATACTCGACGTTGCCCTTGCCGCTGCCCATGCGCACCTCGAGCGGCTTCTGCGTGATCGGCACGTCCGGGAAAACGCGGATCCAGATGCGGCCGCCGCGCTTCACGTAGCGCGATATCGCGCGGCGCGCGGCCTCGATCTCGCGGGCCGTCATGCGGCAGCGGTCGGTCGCTTTGAGCCCATATTCGCCGAAGGCGACGAAATTGCCGCGCTGCGCGCGGCCGGCGATTTTTCCTTTGAACTGTTTGCGGAACTTGGTCCGCTTCGGTTGCATCATTTGTCGTTACCCGTCAACCGGCCGCCGGCGCGGCGGCTTCCGGCGCCTTTTGTGCCTCGGCTTCCGCCTCTGCGATTTCGGCTTCCGGCTCGTCGAACACTTCGCCCTTGAAGATCCATACCTTGATGCCGATGACACCGTAGGTCGTCTGCGCTTCGGCAAGACCGTAATCGATGTCCGCGCGGAACGTGTGCAGCGGCACGCGGCCTTCGCGGTTCGTCTCGGTGCGCGCGATTTCGGAGCCGTTCAGGCGCCCGGAAATGCGCACCTTGATGCCCAGGGCGCCCGAGCGCATCGTGTTCGTGACCGCGCGCTTCATCGCGCGGCGGAACATCACGCGCTTCTCGAGCTGCTGCGAGATGCCTTCGGCCACCAGCTTCGCGTCCAGTTCCGGTTTGCGGATCTCGGCGATGTTCAGGCGCACGTCCTGCACGGTCATGCCCAGTATCTTGGCGACGGCGGCGCGCAGCTTCTCTATGTCCTCGCCTTTCTTGCCGATGACGATGCCGGGACGCGCGGTGTGAATGGTGATGTTCGCACGGCGCGCCGCGCGTTCGATGTGAATGCGGCTCACCGACGCATCGGCGAGTTTCTTCGCCAGATACTGACGCACCAGGTAATCGGTATGGAGGTTCGAGGCAAACGTCTTCGAGCCCGCATACCACTTCGACGACCAGTCGCGCGTGATGCCGAGACGAATGCCGATCGGATTGACTTTCTGACCCATTAGGCCTCTCGCTTGCCGTCGGACACTTGAACCAGGATGTGACTGTTGCGCTTGGCGATGCGCACGCCGCGCCCCTTGGCGCGCGCATGGAAGCGCTTCAACATGGGCGCCGCATCGACCTCGACCCGAGTCACTTTCAGATCGTCGACATCGGCGTTGTGGTTGTTGTACGCATTGGCGATCGCGCTATCCAGCACCTTGAGGACGATCTTGGCGCCCTTCTTCGGCATGAACTTCAGCGTATTGACCGCGAGCGTCGCCGACTTGCCGCGGATCGTGTCGACGACCAAGCGGCATTTCTGCGGCGAAATGCGCGCATGGCGCAATATGGCTTTGGTTTGCAAGTGTTACTCCGCCACCGACACTTTCTTGTCGCCGGAATGGGCCTTGAACGTGCGCGTCGGCGCAAATTCGCCCAATTTGTGTCCGACCATGTTTTCCGATACCAGCACGGGCACGTGCAAGCGGCCGTTGTGCACCGCAATAGTCATCCCCACCATGTCGGGAATCACCATGGAACGGCGCGACCAGGTCTTGATCGGGCGGCGATCATTCTTCTGGCCGGCCACCTGCACTTTCCTGGCGAGATGCAGATCCACGAAAGGGCCTTTCTTGAGCGAACGGGGCACGGATGATTCTCCAGTCGTTGACTACAGTCGTTTGTTCTTGCGACGCTGCACGATCATGCCGTCCGTGCGCTTGTTGCGGCGCGTCTTCTTGCCCTTGGTCTGCAGACCCCATGGACTCACCGGATGCGGGTTGCCTTGGCCGGATTTGCCTTCGCCGCCGCCGTGCGGGTGATCGACCGGATTCATGACGACGCCGCGAACCGTGGGCCGCACGCCGAGCCAGCGGACCGCGCCCGCCTTGCCGAAGACCCGCAGATTGTGTTCGTCGTTGCCGACCTCGCCGATCGTCGCGCGGCAGTCGACATGCACTTTGCGCATCTCGCCGGACTTCAGGCGCAGGGTCGCGTACAGGCCTTCACGGGCCGCGAATTGCGCCGAGCCGCCGGCGCTGCGCGCGAGCTGCCCGCCCTTGCCGACCTTCAGCTCGACGTTGTGAACCGTGCTGCCGACCGGAATATGCCGCAGCGGTAAGGCATTGCCGGCTTTGATAGGCGCGTCGGCGCCGGAGCGAATCTCGTCGCCGGCGGTGAGGCCCTTCGGCGCGAGAATGTAGCGGCGCTCGCCGTCCTTATAAAGGACGAGCGCCAGGTGCGAAGTACGGTTCGGATCGTACTCCAGCCGCTCTACTATGCCCGCGATGCCGTCCTTGTCGCGCTTGAAATCGACGATCCGATAGCGCTGCTTGTGTCCGCCGCCGATGTGGCGGGTGGTTTGCCGTCCGCTGTGGTTGCGCGCGCCGCTGCGGTTCTTCTTGGTGGTCAACGATTGCAGCGGGCCGCCCTTGTGCAGATGCGAGCGGTCGACCTTGACGACGAAACGCGTCCCCGGCGAAGTCGGCTTCATTTTGATCAGTGCCATGATGCGTCCCTTACTTCGCCGATCCGCCGGTGAAGTCGATCGACTGGCCGGCCTGCAGGCGCACGTACGCCTTCTTGAAGCCGTTGCGTTTGCCCGCCACGTTGCGGAAGCGGCGCGTCTTGCCCGGCCTGTTCAACAGGTTGATGCCGTCCACTTTGACCTCGAACATCAATTCGACCGCCTGCTTGACTTCGGATTTCGAGGCGTCGCCGCGCACCCGAAAGACATATTGGTTCGCCTTCTCGGCAACGGTGGCCGCCTTCTCCGAAACATGCGGTTGGATCAGCACCGTCATCAGACGCTCTTTATTCATGGCCGCCTCCCAGGCGCTGCTCGAGCAACTTCAGCGCGCCTACCGTCGCCAGTACTTTGTCGTGCTTGACCAGGGAGAGCGGATCCAAGGAGGCGACCGGTACGACGTCCACATACGGGATGTTGCGCGCCGCCAGGAAAAGCCTCTCTTCGTAGGCCTCGACCAGGATCAGCGCACGCTTCAGGCCGAACTGCGCCAATTTACCGATCAGCAATTTCGTTTTCGGGGCCGCGAGCTCCAGGGAGTCGACCGCCAGCAGGCGATCTTGACGGACCAGCTCCGAGACGATGGACTGCATGGCCGCGCGATACATCTTACGATTGATCTTTTGCGAAAAATCCCGCGGCTTCGCGGCGAACGCCCGGCCGCCGCCGACCCAAATCGGGCTGCGCGAAGAGCCGGCGCGCGCTTGGCCCGTACCCTTCTGGCTCCACGGCTTCTTGCCGCCACCGCGCACCTGCGCCCGCGTCTTCTGCGCCTTCGTGCCCGCCCGGCCGCCGGCCATGTAGGCGGTCACGACCTGGTGCACGAGTGCTTCATTGTAGGCGCGGCCGAACGCCGCATCCGACAGCTGGATTTCTGCGGACGAGCCTGCGTTGCTGAGCTTGAGCTTCATGGCGTCTATTTCTTCCCGGGCTTCGCCGCGCTCTTGGCGGCGGCAGCGCCCTTGGCGGGCGCCGCGCTCTTGGCGGCCGGGGCGCTCTTGGCGGCCGGGGCGCCCTTGGCGGCGGCCGGCGCCTTGTTGGGCGTCAACTTCTTGCGTCGCACTTGCGATACCGCCTTGACGGACGGCCGCACGATCACCCGGCCGCCTTCCGATCCAGGCACTGCGCCGCTGATCAATAGGAGATTGCGGGGGACGTCGATTTCGACGATGCGCAGATTCTCGGTCGTGCGGTTGCGCACGCCCATATGGCCGGACATGCGTTTGCCCTTGAACACGCGGCCCGGCGTTTGCCGCTGGCCGATCGAGCCCGGCGCCCGGTGCGACAACGAATTGCCGTGGGTCTTCATGCCGCCGGCGAAGTTATGCCGCTTCATCGTCCCGGCAAAGCCCTTGCCGATCGTCGTTCCGGTCACATCGACGATCTGGCCCGCCGAAAACATGTCCACTTTGAGTTCGGCGCCGACGGTGAGCGCCTCGCCTTCGGCTTGGGCCAAGCGAAACTCGCGGGAAACGGCGCCGGCGGCCACGTTTGCCTTGGCAAAGTGGCCGGCGAGGGCCTTGGTCACGCGCGAAGGCCGGCGCGCGCCGACGGTCACCTGAACGGCCCGGTAACCGTCCGTCTTGTCGCTCTTGATTTGGGAGATGCGATTCGGCAACGCCTCGATGACCGTGACGGGCACAGTCACGCCGGCGTCGGTGAATATCCGGGTCATGCCGCACTTGCGGCCAACCAGACCAATGGTCATTAGTCGATCCTCACGTCGCGCGAGCCTCGATGGAACTCGCGCATTGCTTGCAATCAGCCGGCGGTCTGGATGCTCGAGACCCCAGGACCCGTAAAACGGGCGACTGGCGTCGGCGCCCACGCGCTCCGGCCTCTCAAATTAGGACGCGGGAGTATACCCGAATTCGTCCTCAGTTCAACTTGATCTGCACGTCGACGCCCGCCGGCAGCTCCAATTTCATCAGCGCGTCGACCGTCTTGTCGGTTGGATTCAGGATATCCATGAGGCGCTTGTGCGTGCGGATCTCGAATTGATCGCGAGCGTCCTTGTCGCCGTGCGGCGAGACCAGCACCGTGAAGCGCTCCATTTTGATCGGCAGGGGCACGGGTCCCTTGACCGTCGCGCCGGTGCGCTTCGCGGTATCGACGATCTCGCGCGCCGATTTGTCGATCAAGCGGTGGTCGAACGCCTTCAGGCGGATACGGATGTTCTGGTTGGTCATAAATATGGATTCCTACGCAATCACCTTGGCAACGACGCCGGCGCCGACGGTCTTGCCGCCTTCGCGAATCGCAAAACGCAGCCCCTGCTCCATCGCAATCGGCGCTATCAACTCCACCACGATCTTGATGTTGTCCCCGGGCATGACCATCTCGGTGCCCGCCGGCAACTCCACCGCTCCGGTCACGTCGGTCGTGCGAAAGTAAAACTGCGGCCGATACCCCTTGAAAAACGGCGTGTGCCGCCCGCCTTCCTCTTTCGTCAGCACGTAAACCTCGGCCTCAAACTTGGTGTGCGGATTGATGCTCCCGGGCTTGCACAATACCTGCCCGCGCTCCACCTCTTCGCGCTTCGTGCCGCGCAGCAATACCCCCACGTTGTCCCCCGCCTGTCCCTCGTCCAAGAGCTTGCGAAACATCTCCACCCCGGTGCACGTCGTCTTCTGCGTCGCCCGTATCCCCACGATCTCCACTTCGTCGTTGACCTTGACCACCCCGCGCTCGATGCGCCCCGTGACCACCGTGCCGCGCCCGGCAATCGAAAATACATCCTCCACAGGCATCAAAAACGCCCCGTCCACCGCCCTCTTCGGCACCGGTATGTACTCATCCAGCGCCTTCACCAGCCTCAGCACCGCTGGCACCCCAATCTCGCTCCCATCCCCTTCCAGCGCCTTCAGCGCAGAGCCCGTCACAATCGGCGTCTTCTCCCCGGGAAACTTGTAGAGCGTCAGCAAATCGCGCACCTCAAGCTCCACCAACTCCAATAACTCCGCATCGTCAACCATGTCCGCTTTGTTCAAAAACACCACGATGTACGGCACCCCCACCTGACGGGCCAGCAAGATGTGCTCGCGCGTCTGCGGCATCGGTCCGTCCGCCGCCGATACCACCAAAATCGCCCCGTCCATCTGCGCCGCCCCGGTAATCATGTTCTTCACGTAGTCCGCGTGCCCCGGACAATCCACGTGCGCGTAGTGACGCGCCTCGCTCTGGTACTCCACGTGCGCCGTCGCTATCGTGATCCCGCGCGCACGCTCCTCCGGCGCCTTGTCTATCTGGTCGTACGCCTTGAACTCGCCGCCGTACTTCTCCGCCATCACCTTCGTCAGCGCCGCCGTCAACGTCGTCTTCCCATGGTCCACATGCCCAATCGTCCCCACGTTCACGTGCGGCTTCGTTCGCTCAAACTTCCCCTTCGACACGGCACACCTCTATGAAAGATGAATGATTACTGGAGCCCACGAGCGGGATTGAACCGCTGACCTCGTCCTTACCAAGGACGTGCTCTACCAACTGAGCTACGTGGGCCGCAACACACTGGAGCGGGTGATGGGAATCGAACCCACGTGATCAGCTTGGAAGGCTGACGTTCTACCATTGAACTACACCCGCACTCCGATAAAGCCAATGGCACCGAACCCGCAACCAGATGGTGGAGGGGGTAGGATTCGAACCTACGAAGGCATAAGCCAGCAGATTTACAGTCTGCCCCCGTTGGCCGCTTGGGTACCCCTCCGCAAAATGAGCCGTGCATTTTGCGGTTGCTGGCACTTCATGTCAACGCCCATTGCGACTCGAGGGAACCTGTCCAAGCTGGGTGCCCGGCCAAAGGTGAGCGCCCGGCCAAGCGGGCGCGCCCGGTCAAAGGTGGGCGCCCGGTCAAAGGTGGGCGCCCGGCCAAGGGTGGGCGCCCGGCCAGGCGGGCGCGCCTGCCTTCAGGCTGCCCGCCTGGCGTTCAGCGATCGCCCGGCGGATGTCCTCCGTTGTTGGGCTTCTTCGATCCGCCGTGGCCGGCGGGACCAGGCCGGGCGTGGCCCTGCGCTCGGGGCGCTTGATGCTGCGGCGCTTGTTGTTGCCGCTGCTGCATCTGGCGCTGTTGCACCGGGCGCTGTTGCATCTGGCGCTGCTGCATCTGGCGCTGCTGCATCTGGCGCTGTTGCACTTGGCGCTGTTGCACCTGGCGCTGTTGCACTTGGCGCCGCTGCGCTTGTTGCTGCCGCTGCTGCACCTGGCGCTGCTGCACTTGGCGCCGCTGCGCTTGTTGCTGGCGCTGCTGCACCTGGCGCTGCTGCACTTGGCGCTGCTGCACTTGGCGCTGTTGCGCTTGGCGCTGTTGCGCTTGTTGCTGGCGCTGCTGCACCAGCCGCTTTTGCGCTTGTTGGCGCTGCATTTGGGCTTGCGGACGGCCCGGCGGCGTGCGCACCATCGGTGCCTGGCGACGCGCTGCCGCGTGCTGCGCCCCTGGCCGCTGGGGGTGCCCGGGCTGGGCTCCCGGCCGCTGTGGTTGTGGTCCCCGGGGCTGGTAGCGGTAATAGCGGTTTTTCAGGGTCCGCTGCTCGCCGGGGGCTGGATAGTGGGACCCGGAGTACCGGCGCTGATAGGCCGGCAATGGTGCGCGGCCAGGTTCGGCGGAATGATTCCAGCGATCCCAGCCCTGATGCCGATCGCGCCAGTTGTTGCCCCATCGCTGATCCCAGCGCGGCGGGCCGCCCCGGTTCCAACCGCGAAAAAACGCGGGCGGACGGCGGTAATAGCCGACAGGCACTCGCAACAGGTAATAAGGCACGTAGTCGGGCTCGACCATGTTCCAGGGGCCGTCGTACCAGGCACTCGAATACCAGTTGTCGTCGCTGAAGGCCCAGTACTCGCCGTCGTAGAAAAAGAGATTCATCGCCAAGTTGGGCGCGTAATACACCGGGTAGCCGGGCACCGGCGCGAGATCCGGGTAGCTCGGAACGTTGATGCCGACGCGGATTCCGGGCAACGCGATACCCACGCCGATCTGCACGTCCGCGGCGGCGGGCCGATACAAGCCGGCGGTCAGCAGTAACACGAGCAATGCCATGCGCGATTTCATGATGCCTCCTTGTGGATCGACCGTACCGACGGACCGGCCGTCAGCGGCCATTCTACCGGCATCGCCGATCGGTCCAACGTGCGCTACCGCACTCGCGCACGCCCGATCCAAGACGCCGCCGGAGCGACAAATTTGGGGCGCCGCAGCCTAACGCGACATCGTTGCGTTGAATGAGCGATTATCTGCGGCGAACAAAGACGTGTACCTTGGTCTGCGGGTGTCGGAGAGCGGCATGGGCTTGAGAAGGAGAGCGTTTCAGATACATCTGCTGGCGAGCGCGAGCGTGCTGCTACTCGTGCTCGGTGCCCTGTATGCCGGCTGGTACCGCTGGCCTGGATGGTATCTGACCGGCGCATCACATCTGGCGGCGATCATGGTCGGCGTGGACGTCGCCCTCGGCCCGCTGCTCACGCTGCTCATCGCCAACCCGCGCAAACCCCGCGCCGAACTGCAACGCGACATCGCGATGATCGTCGCGATGCAGTTGCTCGCACTCGGCTACGGGAGCGCGACGCTCTGGCGGGGGCGCCCGCTCTATTATGCGTTCTCGGTCAACATGCTGCAGCTCGTCCAGGCGTCGGATCTGGACCCGCCGGAGGCAAGGTTCGCGATCCGTGCCGAGCTACCGCTTGCGCCGCGCTGGGACAGCCTGCCACGCTGGATCTGGGCGCCGCTGCCGAAGGACCCGAAGGTACGCGCCGGTATCGTCCAAGCGGCGATCACGGGCGGCTTCGACGTGACGTCGATGCCGCCGTATTTCAAGCCCTGGAATCAGGGGTATGGCGCACTGCGGGCGCGCTTGAAGAGGGTCCGCGATCTGCGTTTCTTCTCGGCCGCGCAAATCGCCGCGCTCGTGCGGCGCATGCGCCGCGCGCGCATTGCGACCGATCGGGCGAATTCGCTGCCGCTGATGGGCCGGGGTCCGCCGCTCCTCGCGGTGTTCGATCCGGTCACCTTGCGCTTGCTGGCGCTGCTGCGATGTACCTGAAGCCGCGCCTCGCCCCGGGACCTGGAGCGCTCAGTCGAACACGATGCGCGGGAAGTAGAACGAGACCGTCCAGTTCGGCACATCGACGATCTCGCTGATCCGCAGGTCGCCGCAGACGCTGCACAGCATGTACGCATCGATCGCCGACAGACCCTGCTGTCGGCCGAGCAGATCCACCATCGAACGCACCGCGGCGCGAGCGGCGCACATCAGATCGGGGCCGATGCCGGTCGTCACCTCGTAGCCCCGGCCATCCAGGTGCCGCGTGACCGGCCCCGGCGTCGTGAATCGCGGAAACGCGAGCGGCGTCCGCTTGAGCAAATCGAGACGCAGCGTGACCCGCATCGGGCTCTCGATCGCGGTTCCGCAAACCTCACCGTCTCCCTGAGCCGCGTGCGTGTCGCCGACCGAAAACAGCGCGCCCGCGACTTCCACCGGCAGCAGCAGTTGCGTGCCGAGCGCCACGTCGCGCACATCCATGTTGCCGCCGACCCGGCGCGGCGGTACGACGCTGTGCAGGCCGGGTTCGGCCGGTGCGACGCCGATCGTGCCGGTAAAGGGCTTCAGCGGCACTCTCGCCGAACGACCGAAGAGGGCCGGCGCCAGGCGGTGCGGGTCGTAGCGCCACACGTTGAGCGCCGGGGTGCCGAAATCCTCCGCAAGCAGGCCGAAGCCCGGGATGTTGGCCGTCCAGCCCCATCCGGAGGGGGCAAAATCGAGCAAGGTGACCTGCAGCACGTCCCCGGGTTCGGCGCCATCGACCAGGATGGGTCCGGACAAGGGGTTCACCGCCGCGAAGTCCAGCCGACCGATGTCGGAGGCCGAGGAATCCGCCGTCAGCTGGCCGCCGGATGCGTCTGCAACGTCGAACTCGATGGCCTCCCCGGGTGCGACGCGCAGCACCGCGGCGTGCGAGTTGTCCCATCCTAAGTGGCGCTGCCGGGCGTGAATCGTATGGGCGTGGGGCATGGTCGGGCTGCGCACACGCCCTCACCCGGCGTCGCCCGCGCGCAGGCTCATGATCGCCACGAGGAGCTTCGGGCCGAAGCGGTTCGCATGGTCGATCAGGGTCCCCTTGGCATGCTCCACCGTGCTCATGTCGATTCCCCCGGCCATGCGCCCAGTATGCGGCAAACCGCCGCGAACGTCCCGCAGGCGACGGCGTCGGCCGCCATCGCCTGCCCGCCTCAGAAACGCAGGCGGATGCCGGCGAAAAAAGCGCGCGGCGCGGCCGGGCTCTGGAAGCGGTTGTCGACCCGCGGATCGTTGCTCGGCGCGCCGGGCGCAATGCCCGGGGCGCCGACCCCGGTCGGATTGCCGTACAGGCCGAAGTTCGCGTAGGACGCGTCGAGCGCATTCTTGACGACGGCAAAGAGCTCGAGCGAATCGAAGCGGTAGTCGACGTGAAGCGTCAGCACCCGATATCCAGGCAGCTGCGCGTTCTGGTTCGACTCGTCGCCGCGGTAGTACTGGGGGCCGACGTAGATCCATTCGCCCCCGACCGTCCAGCGCCGGCCGAACCGCCGATCGGCGCCGAGCTTGACGCGTTGACGTGGGATTCCCGGCAGGCTGTCTCCGGGGCGCACGAGGACGTTGCCGTTCGCGTCCCGCTGCGGGTTCGACGGCGAATGCTCGAGAAAACGCGACTGGAACGTCGCGTCAACGTCGCTGTACTGCGCATAGTCGGACCAGCGATCGCCGTGGTACGTGAAACCCGCTTCCACGCCCTGCCGGCGCGTCGAACCGATGTTCTGGAAGTAGCCGCTGCTGTTCGACGCGGCGATCGGATAGATGTCGTCGTACAGGTTCGTGCGGAACAGGCCGGCGTTCCAGTCGATCCTGCCGCCGCGCGCAGCGGCGCTCCCCCGTATCCCCGCTTCGAAGGTGCGCGCGACCACCTGCTTGAGGTTCGGCGGATCGCCGGCGAGGTTCGCTGGCAACACGCACGGCTTCGCCGGATCCGAGCACTCGATCTCACTCATCGTCGGCGTACGGTTCGTCACGGCGTAGTCCGCGTAGACGGTTGCGCCCGTGCGCAACCGATAGGTCGCGCCCAGCGCGGGATTGAAATGACCGAAGCGGCTCGCGCCGTCGAGCAAAGTGCCGCGGTGGTCGGCGAAAGCGAGCGCCGCCCGGTTGTATCTGGCGCTCGCCGTGATCGCGAGCGCGGCGGTCACATCGAAGGTGTCGGTGAAATACAGGCCCGTGTAGCGGCTGCGCGAGCCGACGTCGACCGGCGTCGCCGCGAACGGCGCGCTCTCCGGCGTCGCGACGAACAGACCCGAGGGGGCGACCAGCAGATTGGCATCGACCGCACCGAGCTCGGCGGTCGATGTATAGGCGACACGCGCCGTGTCGAGGGAGACGCCGGCGATGAACTGATTACCGTGGCGCAGCAGACGGTTCGTTGCGCTGATCTGCAGCGAACCGCCGAGCCCACGCGCGTGAATCGCCTCGATGTCGTTCTCGCCGATGGGCGTCGTGCCGCCGTGGGAGATGTCCGGGACCGGATTGCCCGCCGCATCGACGAGCGCGGTCAGACCGTCCGGCTGGCACAGGGTGCCTGCCAGTGACACCGGCACGCAGGCCGTGTAGTTGGTCGTATTGCCGTTCGCGACGCTCTGCCGGTAGTCGCGGCCGTACAGCACGCTTTGCACCGACCAGGACGGATCGATCGAGAACGAGGCGTCGAGTTCGGCGAAATTCAAGCGGTTGACGTTGTCCTGGGGTCCCGTGAAATCCAGCTGCCGGCTGACCGCGAGCTCCTGGACCGGGGCCGCCCCCTGGCCGAGCAGCGAGTTGTCCGCGTAGGTGTACGCGAGGTCGAGGCTCATGCGCGCGGTACGCGCACTGAGGTCCACGTACGACTGGCGCAGGGAATCGCTGGCGAACCGCCGCCAGCCGTTTTGCTTGAGGATCTTCGCCGCCGCGTAGATGCCGAACCGGCCGTCGTTCGCCCCGAACTGCGCCGCGCCCGAACGTTGATCGAACGAGCCGCCGGCGAGCTCCGCCTCGCCGCCGTGGAAATCGAAGCCGTTCTTCATCTTGACGGCGAGCGCGCCGCCGAGCGCGTTGAGGCCGAAGGACGGATTCGAACTGACGAGATCGATCCGGTCGATCGCGATGTCGGGGATCAGGTCCCAGTTGACCGCATCGCCGAACGCCTCGTTGATTCTCGCGCCGTTCTGATAGACCGCCAGTCCCTGCGATGCGCCGAGCACCGGCGAGGCCTCGAAACCGCGGTACAGGATGTCCGGCTGGAAGGGATCCGCGAGCGTGTCCGTGATGCTGACGCTGCCGAGGCGCTCGTTCAGGGCGCCCGTGAGACTCGCCGTACCGTCGCGCGCCAGTTCGGCCGCGGTGATCGATTGCACGTTCTGCGGTATCTTGGCCGCGTCGATACCGATGCCGGGCACCGGAGTCGCGCCGATGATCACGATCTGCGCGAGCGGTGCGGACCGTCCGGCCGGTGGGGCCGGTTGCACCGGTAGCGCCGGTCGCGCCGGTGGCGCCGGTGGCGCCGGAAGCGCGGCGGCGGCGGCGGCGGCGGCGGCGCCGAGCGCAGCGATGATCGTCATGCCGGCCGCGAGCAGCGGCGCGATGCACTCTCGCGCAGCGCAGCGCGACGCCGTACGCCGGCCCGGCCGCATCCCGCTAGCCGCGCGATTTCGCTTCGACGATCTTCTTTAGGTTATCGAGACCCGAGCGATACACGCCCTTCACTGCTCGCAGCGCGGCCTTGTCGTCGTCGTTCGGCGCCGGATGAGCGCGGCGATCCTTGCGCTTGAACCGGCCCGCCCAGGTCGCCTCGCTTTTGTTGCGGCCGATCGACTTGACGGTGAAGGTCGATGTGTAGTCGCTCACCGGCAGCACGCCCTCGAGGATCTTGTAACGGAACCTGCGGCCGCGCGCGTCGAACGAGAGCAATTGTTCCTTGATCGTGCCGCCGCCCTTCAGAGTGAGCAAACGCACCGCCCCGGGCCGGTCATTCGTGCCGGCGACGATCCGGTCCGCCGCGACCGCTGGATGCCAGGTGTCCAGGGCATCGAATTTCTTCGCCGCGTCCCACACCCTGCCGGCCGACGCGTCGATCCTCACCGACTGCGTGACGCGCAGCCAATGCGCCGCGGCAAAACTCGTCGCCGATGTAGACAGGCATAGAGCGCATGCCATCGCCGTGATTTTCTTCATGGTCTTCCTCTGCTCCCTTCGTTGGACAAATCGTTCGCCGGTCCGGGCCATCCAGCCACCCGCAGATCCCATCATTCCTGAGAGTCGATCGCGCGCATTTGGTTCACTGCCACGGGCCGCAGCGAACGGACGGCGAGCGGCGGGATCAACAGCAGGGTGACCACGGTCGACGAAGCCAACCCGCCAAGAATCACGACGGCCATCGGTCCCTCGATCTCGTGGCCCGGCTGGTGCATCTGCCATGCGACCGGCAGCAGGGCGAGACCCGTGGAGAGCGCCGTCAACAGCACCGGGGTCAGTCTCTCCTCAGCGCCACGCAGCGCGGTTTCGAGGTTCCAAGGCCGGCCTTCTTCGCCCGCCAGGTGATCGAAGTGCGATACCAGAAGGATCGTATTGCGCGCGGCCATCCCGAAAAGCGCGACGAAGCCGACCATCGAGCCGAGCGTCAAGGTGCCGCCCGTCGCCGCGACCGCCGCGACGCCGCCGATCAGCGTGCTCGGCAGAGCGATCAACACGAGCGCCACGTGGCGCGTATCGCCGAATGCCAGCGCGAGCAGCAACACGATCAGCACCGCCGCCGCGGCGCAGCGCCACAGCAGTTCCCGGGCGGCGGCGCTCTGCGCCTGCGCCGAGCCCGCATAGCGCAGATACACGCCCCGCGGCAAATGCACCTGCGCGGCGATCGCGGCCCGCGCCGCGCGCGCGAAGCCGGCTTCGTCGGCGCCCGTCGGCGTCGCGACGACGATCTGGCGCCGCAGGCCGCCCTCGTGATCGATCAGGCTGCGCGCCAGCGTCGCCTCGACGGTCGCGACCTGCGCGAGCGGCGTCAGGGTGCCGTCGAGGCCGCGCAGCAGCAGGGAGCCGAGCGCACGCGGATCGGCGGCGCCACGCAGACGCACGACGACCGGCACACTGCGGTCGGTCTCGGCGATCTGCGCCGCAAGGCTGCCGTGATAGGCGGCGTTGACCGTGCGCAGCAGATCGGCAGCCTGCAGTCCGTGCAGTGCGAGGCGCCGCTGCGATGGCGTGACGCGCAGTTCGACCTGCCGTGGGGGGACGCTGAGGCGCACGACGCCGCTGCCGGGGAGGCGGCGCAGCGTCGCGACGATCGCGGCGCCGACCCGGTCGTCGCTGTCGAGGTTCGAGCCGATCACGCTGATCGAGAACGGTGCGGATTCGCCCGACAAGGTCTCGCCGATCCGCTCGGCGAGCACCGAGTAGATCTCGACCAGCTCATTCGGAAAATCGTCGAACACCCGGCGGATGCGCGCATCGATCTCGCCGGGCCCGTGGCCCTTGCGCGGATCGATCTGCACCTCGAATTCGCTCTTGTTCGGGGCATCCGGATCCTGGCCGTTCTGGGCGCGGCCGATCTGTTCGGCAACGCTCTTGACGCCGGGAATCGCGAGCAGCCGCCGGCTGATCCGCTCGCCGACGCGCGTCGTCTCCGCGAGCGATATCCCGGGTCGCAGCGAGGCGTGTGCGATCAGATAATTCTCCCGAAAATCCGGCAGGAAGCGTGCGCCGAGCAGCGGCAGCAGAACGGCGCCGGAGGCGCCGCTCAGCAGCAGAATCGCGAACGCGGTGCCGGGCCGGGCATGCAGCCAGAGGATCGCACGCGATTGGCCGCGCTTCAGGGCGCGCAGAAAGGCGGCTTCGGGTCTCGGGCGATGGCGCGCCATCGCCAGCGAGCACATCGCCGGGGTCGCGCTCATCGCCACCAGCAAGGACAAGCCGACGGCGAGCAGAAACGCAATGGCGAGCGGCCGGAAGAACGCCCCCTGCAGCCCGGACATCAGCAGGATCGGCAGGAAGGCGACCGCGACCGCCGCGGTCGCGAACAGCACCGGCCGGCGCACCTCGAGGGATGCGCCGACGAACAGCGCTTGCGCCGCGATGCCATCGCCCGCGCCGCGGCGGCGGCGCAGGATGTTCTCCACGTCGATGACGGCATCGTCGACGACGACCCCCAGCGCGACGACGAGGCCGCCGAGCGTCATCGTGTTGAGGCTCAAGCCGAGGATCTCGAGCAGCCAGACGGTCGTCAGCAGAGTCAGCGGTATCGAGCTGAACGACACGAGCGCGCCGCGCCAGTCGCGCAAGGTGACGAGCAGCAGCGCCACCACCAAAACACCGCCGATCAGCAGCGAGTTGCGCAGTTTGGCAATTGCGTTCTCGACGAAGCTCGCCGGACGCAGCAGCGCCGGATGATAGACGACGCCCTGCCGCGCGAGCACCGGTGCGAGCGCGTCCAGGCGCTGCTCGAGCGCACGCGTCACCTGCAGAGTGTTCGCGCCGTATTGCGTCGATGTCTCGACCAGGATACCGGGCGTGCCGTCGATCAGCGCGGCGCCGATCCGCGGCGCGGCGCCGTCGCGTATCGTCGCCACCTCGCCGAGGCGTACGGGTATTTTGCCGCGCATGCCGAGCAGCGAGTGCGCCAGTTGATCGGCCGTGATGCCCGACGTCTGCGTCCGGATCACGATGCGTTGCGTCGCGGTCTCGACGTAGCCGCCGCCGATCGACGCGGTCGCGCCCCTTGCGGCCGAGAGCACCTCATCGAGCGAGAAGCCCAACGCGGCGAGTTTGTACGGGTCGACCTCGATGCGTCTTTCGCGCACGTCGCCGCCGAAGAGCGTGGCCTGGGCGACCCCGGGAACCGCCAGGATCTGCGGCTTGACGACCCACTGCACCAGATCGCGCAGCGCGAGCGGCGACAGGCGAGCGCTCGTGAAGCCGAAATGCAGCAGATACTCCATCGACGAGCTGAGCGGCGAGAGCAGCGGCGGACCGACGCCCGCCGGCAGCAGACCCGCTGCGTCGGCGAGACGCTCCATGACCACCTGGCGCCGCTGGTACGGATCGCCGCCGCGGTCGAACACGACCTGGATCGCCGACAGACCCTGACTCGACGTCGATCGCACCGTCTTGACGTTCTCCGTCCCGGCGAGCAGGACCTCCAACGGCCTCGTGACGAGTGCCTCGACCTGCGTCGCGTCGAGGCCGGGCGCCTCGGTTTGCACGAGGACGTGGGGCGGCGCGAAATCCGGGAACACGTCGAAGCGCGCGGTTGCGAGCGCCGCAACGCCGAGGGCTGCGATCAGACAGGTGAGCGCGGTGACGACGCGCGGATGTCGCAGGGAGGCACGAACGATGGCGGCGAGCACGTGTCAGTCGTCGTCGTCGTCGGCCCGCTTGCCGAGGCCCTGCAGGGACCAGAGCACGCCCGCTCCGCGGACCACGATCGCGTCGTGCGCGGCGACGCCCGCCACCAGCCAGCCGCCGCGGTGGGCTTCGATGAGCCGGACCTTCACCGCTTCGAACCGCACCGCGCCGGCAGGCGCGCCCCGGTGCATCCGCTCGTACACATACGCGCCGTCCGGGCCGTACAGCACCGCGTCGCGCGGCACGAAGCGGCCGGAGCGCGGCGCGCGCAGCAAGGACACCGGAACCCGCGCACCGCTGCCGAGCCCGAGCGGTGCGCGCGCGACGAAGATCAGCACCGCCGCGCTCCCCGCCTGGCCGTCACGGCGCATCGCGCCGAGCACGCGACCCCGGACCTGCAGCCCGTCGACATCGACGAGCGCCCGCGGCGGCAAGGCGCCGACGGCATGCCGGCCCGGCAGCTGCGCGCGCAGCAACGCTGCGCGGCCGTTCGCGGCGGCGACGATCAACCGCCGGCAACGCGCGGACGGCAGCGTATCGAGCGGTCCCCAGCGCGCGGCAAAGCGGGCGGCGGCCGACTCGGCGTCGCCGCGCGCACCGACGAGCGCGGCCCGCTCGGCCTCGACGGCCTTCAGCGAGGCGCCGGCGCCACGCCGATACAGCGCCGCCAATCGCGCCGCTTCCGCCGCCGCCGCGCGCTGCCGCGCGCGCGCGGCGGTTCGCGCATCGAGCGCCGTCAGCGCGGCGGCTGCGTTCAGGACGAAGCCGAACGCGGCCGTGCGCAACGGCAGCGTCATCGCGGTCGGATGGCCGACGACGATTCCGACCGCCGCCAGTTGCGCGCGGCTCAGGCTCGGGGTCGCGACCGGCGCCGGCGTGTTGGCGGCGATCGCCCGCGCGTGCAGCGCGAGCGGGGCCTGCAGCGCGACGAGCGTCGCAAGCGTCGTCAATGCCTTCCTCGCGATCATGTGCCGGCCGCCGAACGGGCGAAGGCCCGCGGACCGATCAGGGCCAATTCCGGCCCCGAGAGCGGCGCATGCAGAGCGTCCTCGAGCGCATCGCGCGCAGCCTGCAGGCGCGATCGCATCTGCAGCAGCGCAAGTTCGGCTTGCGCGACGATCACGGCGCTCGCCAGACGCCGTTCGCCGTTCACCTCGCCGAGTCGCGCCGCGAGATCGGCGCGCGCCGCCTGCCGGCGCGCCACGTCGAGGCGGCGCCCGGCGACGGCAACCGCCGCGCGCGCGAGCTGCTCCGTGCGCACCGCGGCGGCGATTCGTCCATAGATATCCGCCTGCAGCGCGAGCATCCGCCGTCCCGCCACGGTGCGCGCGGCGCGCGCCTCGGCGATCTCGCCGCGGTACCCGTTGAGCGGCAGCGTGAAGCCCACGTCGAACGGCAGCTTCGCGATGCCGTGATCCCAGTAGTAGCCCGGGCCGAGCACGAGCTGCGGATACTGCCGCGCCACCGCCCGCTGTAGACGCGCCTCCGCGACGGCGTACTCGCCGATCGCGGCGCCGAGGTCGGCGCGCGACAGCAGCGCGCGCTCGCGCGCCGTGCGCAGGACGGCGGGCTTGATTCGGGGAGGCCGGCCCCAGCCGCGCCAAAGGATTTTCGCGCCGGCGAGCGCCTTGCGCGGCAGGCCGAGCGTGCGCGCCGCGTCGGCGAGCCCCGCCTCGGCCGTCGCGAGCGCGGCCGATCGCTGCTGCTGCACGTCGATTCCCTGGGTCTCGGCGGCGAACAGTACGGCCGATGGGTCCTCGCCGCTCACGACGCGGCGGTGCGCGTAGCGGATCAGGCGATTCTGCGCGGCGGCGAGCCGGTCGAGCACCACGACCCGCCGGCGCGCACCCTGCCAATCGGCGAGCGACGCGATCAGCTCGCGGCGGACCGCCCAGAGCCGATCCATCAACCCGAGCTGCGCGTCGCTCGAGCGCAGCCAGGCGATCCGCATCGCGAGGCGCCGCCGCCCGCTCCAGCGGATCAGCCAGGCCGTTTCGAGTCCGTAGAGCCACGGGTGCGCATCGTGGCGTGCATACTCGGACATCAGCCGCAGATCGGGATTGCGCATCTGCGCGGCGGTCCTCTGCCGCGCGATCGCGGCCCGCACTTCGGCGCGGGCGACGGCGAGCGTCGGGTTATCGGCCCAGGCGACCGCGAGCAGCATGCCGCGGTTCCAGTCGTCGGGAGGCCAGGGCGCGGCGCGCGCCGGCAGCAGACGCGCAACCGCCGCGCGTATATAGGGATCGTCGAGCCGGCGGGCGGCGAATGCGGCTGCACTGCGGCGCGGTTGGATGGGTGCGGGACGATAGCTCACGCAGGCAGCCACGAGCACCGCGAGCGCGCCGGCGGCGAGGCCGCGCGACGCCCGCTTGGGTCCGCAGTGGCGCGCTGTTGCACCGGCATCGATGGGTGGCACACTCATGCACTCAGGCCTTGCTGCGCCTCGAGCCAAGGGTAGGGCATCGAATGCCGACGAATCGACTTCATCGCTCGCGCGGTTCGGCCGCGGCCGCGACGATCCTCGCCGTGGCGACCGCCGCGGCACTCGTCGGCTGCGCGACGCCGCCGGCGCGACTGCAGACTCCGGGAAGCGAGATGACCCACGGCCACCCGGACGGCATCTGGAAGGCGGCGGTGCCGCCGCGGCCGATGCACGGCGAGTTCGAGGACTTCGACCCGATCGGCATCGAGGGCGGTGCGCGCATCAAGGCCGACTGCTCGCTCAACTGGACCAATCCCGACGACGGGCGCCTGTATTGCTTCGCGAGCGGCACCTCGCTCGAGGTGTTCCTCGAAGCACCGCGTCGGCATCTCGAGCGCGCGCTGCGCGCCTGGCGCCGAATGCGCCGCCTGCCGCGCTGATCGACGGCGCGCGGCGCCGCGCGCCGCCGGCTTGCTCGGCGCGTCGACGTCGAACCGGCCGTCAAAAGAACAGGATCGCGCCGAGCGCGAAGTCATGCTCGTGCGCCGAATTGCCGCCCCAGGCATCCGCCTTGGTGTCGATGTATTCGCCGACCAACGTCAGACTCTTCGTCAGACTGTAGTACAAGCCGCCCACCACCGAGGAATTGCGCTTCACCAGGGTGTTGCCCGTGAGGCCGGTGTTCGGGTAGGTCGCGGGGATGCTCGCGCTCTCGTCGGAGGCGAGTTTCAGCTCCGACATGCCGTAGCTCACGCCGACCTTCAACCGGTCGAACTTGTAGGCCGCCTGAATGTAGCCGCCGTCGGAGTCGCGCTTCTGGCCGCTTGCGGAAATCGGCAGCACGAACAGGCCGGTCGTGCCGATGCCGCTGCCCGTATAGCCGTACAGCACGCCCTCGAAACCCATGAAGCCGACCTTCACGCCGCCGTCGAAACCGGTGCCCGTGACGCTTCCTGCGACACCGCTCGGAACCGCGCCGGAATACTGGTACTGTTGCGAGATCAGATCGACCCAGACCTTGCCCGTCATGCTCTGCGCGTCGCCCCAGGAGTAGCTTGCACCGGCTTGGAACTGCGGCGCGGTGTGCTTCGAGTAGGCCGTGTTGGTGAGCGGCGTGAGCGGCTGGAAGATCCCGGCCGACGCGCTGAAGCCGCCGTACGTGGGTGTCGTGTAAGTGATCTGCGGCTCCCAGTCGGTGTAGATGTAACCGAGCCCGATGCGCCCGAGGCTCGTGTTGCTCGGCGCCGCGTTGTTGCCCGCCGAACCGACGCCGAGCAGGGTCATGTCGTCGAGGATCGCATCCTTGCCGAACAGGCCGATGTCGCGGCCCATCTTCACCGTGCCCCAGCTCGGATTGCCGAAGGTGAGGAACTCCTGGCGGGCATCGATCCCCGGCGTCTGCAACGCCGCCGGCATGCCGGGACCGTTGACCCCGGCCGCCGCCGAACTGTTGATGCCGGGGTACAGACCGATCGTCACGCCGATGTCCAGATTGTCCTGATGGGTGGTCGCGCTGAATACGAACGCCGCCGGCAGCAACCCATTGCGGACCGAGGAGGATCGGTCGCCCGTGCACGCAAGGCCGCCCGCGACGCTCGTGTTGCTGCCGGTGTCACAGGTCGTGCCCACGTAGAACGCGTTGACGTTGCCGGAAAAGTCCAGTTTCCAATTGCCTGCCGTCACGTCGATGCCGGCGACGGCGCAGGTCATCGGCACGAGCCAAATCGCGGCGCTGACTGCGATCACTAGCTTGGAACGCGTTAACATACGAACTCCCTCCCGGTTGCCGCTCTTTATTCTCGCGGGGCCGCGACCGAGAGATCCGGTCCGGCGGGCCCACTCCGTCTGCGGACCGTGCAAAAGACGTGCCGACGCGCGCCCCTGCTCAGCGCCGTGGCCTGCGGCAGAATTCCCCTGCCCCGTTGCCCGGATGCCACCACCACTGTCACGCCGGAGGCGCAGATTTGTCGCATATTGCGTTGGAACGGACACAAGCGCGCCAGGCCCGCGCGGCTGCACTAGAATCGGGGCCGGTGGCGCGGCATCGAGCGCGGTCGGCCGGCGACGCGCCGCGGAGCTTTTACGACGGCGCAGTGGCTGGGGAGGGGAACAACATGCCTGCGATCGAGACGATTGCTGAACAACGCTGCTTCGGCGGCGTTCAGGGCCTGTATCGTCACGCCTCGGACGCTTGCGCCGGCCCGATGCGCTTCGCCGTCTACCGTCCGCCGCAGGCGCGAGAACGGCCGCTACCGGCCCTTTACTACCTTGCCGGCCTGACCTGCACCGAGGAGACGTTCGTGATCAAGGCCGGCGCCCAGCGGCTTGCCGCCGAACTCGGCCTGATGCTCATCGCGCCGGACACCAGCCCACGCGGCACCGGCATCGCCGATGAGGCGGCGGACTGGGAGTTCGGCGCCGGCGCCGGCTTTTACCTGGATGCGACCCAGGCTCCGTGGTCGCGCCATTTCAACATGTACCGCTATGTCTCGCGGGAACTGCCCGCGGTCGTCGTCGAACATTTCGCCGCCGACCCGGCGCGCCAAGGCATTTTCGGCCATTCGATGGGCGGCCATGGCGCACTGACGATCGCGCTGAAGAATGCGGATCGTTACCGATCCGTTTCGGCATTCGCGCCCGTCGTCGCCCCGATGCAGGTGCCCTGGGGGCGCAAGGCCTTCGAGCGCTATCTTGGCGCCGATCCGGCCGCTTGGCGCGACTACGATGCCACCGAACTGCTCAAGACGAGGCGATTCCCGGGCACGATCCTGATCGATCAGGGCGATGCGGACAAATTCCTGCAAGAGCAGCTGCGACCCGATCTGTTCATCGAGGCATGCCGCGCCGCGGGCCAACGCGTCGAGCTGCGGATGCAGCCGGGATACGATCACAGCTATTACTTCATCAGCAGTTTCATCGAGGATCATATGCGCCACCACGCCGCGGCGCTGAATGCCTCGGTTTCGTAGCAACGACTGTTTCGGATCAGTAACACCCGGCCGCCGACTCCTCCACGAGGTCGCGCCGCGTGCGCGTAAGAACCTGATACCAAAGCTCTTTCTGCCGACTCTTCGATCTGGCACGGTAGCTGCTAGGAGATTCTGCAGTAGGCGAAGCGGCGGGAATCGTCGATAACGGCCAAGGAGCTCGATCCCAATGAAGACCCGGGCGGCAGTTGCGTGGGAGGCCGACAAACCTCTCAGCATCGAGGAAGTCGACATCGAGCCACCCAAGGCCGGCGAAGTCCTGGTGCGGATCGTCGCCACCGGCGTCTGCCATACCGACGCCTTCACGCTCTCCGGTGCCGACCCCGAGGGCTTGTTTCCCGCGATCCTCGGCCACGAAGGCGGTGGCATCGTCGAGGCCATAGGCCGCGCAGTCACGAGCGTCCAGCCCGGCGACCACGTCATCCCACTGTACACACCGGAGTGCGGCGAATGCGAATACTGCCGCTCCGGACGCACGAACCTTTGCCAGAAGATCCGGGTCACGCAAGGCAAGGGGCTGATGCCCGATGGGACGTCGCGTTTCTCGTACAAGGGCAAGCCGATCCTGCACTACATGGGCACCAGCACCTTCTCCGAGCACACGGTGTTGCCGGAGATCGCCGTCGCCAAGATCAATCCGCGGGCACCGCTCGACAAGGTCTGCCTGCTCGGTTGCGGGATCACGACCGGGATCGGCGCAGTCCTGAACACCGCCAAGGTGCGGCCGGGATCGTCGGTCGCCGTTTTCGGCCTCGGCGGCATCGGCCTGTCGGTGGTGCAGGGCGCGGTGATGGCGAAGGCCTCGCGCATCGTCGCGATCGACCTGAACCCGAGCAAATGGACGATGGCCAAGTCGCTCGGCGCAACCGACTACATCAATCCGAAGGACTACGACCAGCCCATCCAACAGGTCGTCGTCGACCTCACCAACGGCGGCGTCGATTACTCGTTCGAATGCATCGGCAACGTCCACGTGATGCGCGCGGCGCTCGAGTGCTGCCACAAGGGCTGGGGCGAGGCGACGATCATCGGCGTCGCCGGCGCCGGCCAGGAGATCTGCACCCGCCCGTTCCAGCTCGTGACGGGGCGCGTCTGGCGGGGCTCCGCATTCGGCGGCGTCAAGGGTCGCTCGCAACTGCCGGGATACGTGGAACGCTACTTGAACGGGGAAATCAAGATTGACGAAATGGTCAGCGAAGTGTTGCCATTGGAGAAGATCAACGACGCCTTCGAGCTGATGCACGAAGGCAAAGTGGTGCGGTCGGTCATCAAGTATTGAACGGGCGCGGCGCCCGTTCGCAGAGCGCGCCGTTCACGCGGCTGTCGGCAACCATCGGGAGTTATCAATCATGGCAATTTCAATTCATCCGTCGGTCGACCATGGCATCAAGCAGGGTTCGAAGGACTTTGCCGGCGGGACGCTGGTCTGCAAATGCGCGACGCGACCTGTCAAGGTCACCGTGAAGTCGCAGAGCGCGCATAACCACGCCTGCGGGTGCACCAAGTGCTGGAAGCCGAAGGGCGCGACGTTCTCGGTGGTGGCGGTGGTGTCGCGCGACAAGGTGGCGGTCGTCGAGAACGGCGAGAAGCTGAAAATCGTCGATTCATCGGCGACGATCCAGCGCCACGCTTGCAAGGAATGCGGCGTACACCTGTTCGGCCGCATCGAAAACCCCAAGCACGCGTTCCACGGCCTCGACTTCATCCATACCGAGTTGTCGCCGGACTCCGGCTGGTCAGCCCCGACGTTCGCCGCTTTCGTCTCCTCGATCATCGAGGGCGGCGCCGACCCGAAGAACATGGACGCGGTTCGTGCGCGCCTCAAAGAAATCGGCCTCGAGCCGTACGATTGTCTGAGCCCGCCGCTGATGGACGCGCTCGCGACCCACGCCGCCAAGCTCTCGGGTGTGTTGCAGGCCTGACCTTAAGGGGGCCGCGATCGATCCGGGGCGCGGGATGATCGCCCCGGATCCTTCGGCCGGGGAATCGCGCGCCCGAGGCACCGGGTCACTGCCCGAGGACGATGCGATGCTTGTGGATCTTCCGGTAGAGCGTGTTGCGGCTGACGCCGAGCGCCTGCGCCGTGCGGCTGATGTTCCAGTGCAT
The DNA here is from genome assembly GCA_035531435.1 of Steroidobacteraceae bacterium. GTDB lineage: Bacteria > Pseudomonadota > Gammaproteobacteria > Steroidobacterales > Steroidobacteraceae > Bog-1198. Next base: position 177,979 of record DATKSW010000013.1, read on the forward strand.
CCGCTCGAGCTCGCGGATCAGCGCCGCGCATTCCGCCTCGCGCAGGGCCGCCCCGCGTAAGGCGCCCGGTTGCGCGGCGGCCGGATCCACCGGATCGGCGGCGATCGCGCGGGGCGGCACGCGGGGCTCCGTGTCGAGGATCTCCTGCGGCAGATTCGCCAGGCGAATCACCCCGTCGCGGCACAAGGCCGAGGCGGTGCGCAGGGCGTTGCGCAGCTGGCGGATGTTGCCGGGCCACGCATACTCGAGCAGCCTGCGCAACGCATCGTCGGCGATGTCGATCGATTCGTGCTCCGCAGTCTCCTCGCGCAGCAGCACCTGGATCACGTCGGCGATGTCGGTCCGATCCCGCAACAGCGGCAGGTGCAGAGTCATGCCGTTCAGCCGGTAATACAGGTCCTCGCGAAACTCGCCGCTCTCCACCATCTTGCGGATGTCGCGGTGGGTCGCGCTGATCACGTGCGGATTGACCGGAATGGGGTGATCGCTGCCGACCGGAACCACCTCGCGCTCCTCGATCACCCGCAGCAGGCGCGTCTGCAACATCAGCGGCATGTCGCCGATTTCGTCCAGGAACAGCGTGCCGCCGCTCGACTGGAGGATCTTGCCGATACGGCCCTCCTTCACCGCGCCGGTGAATGCGCCGCGCGCGTAGCCGAACAATTCGCTTTCGATCAGGTTCTCGGGAATCGCCGCGCAGTTGACGGTGACGAACGCCTTGTCGGACCAGAGGCAACCGCGGTGCAGAGCCTTGGCGAACGCCTCCTTGCCGGTTCCCGTTGCGCCCTGCAGCAGAATCGGCACTTGCTTCGCGAACAATTGCCGGCCGAAACTCATGTTCCGATGCATCGCCGGATCTTCGCCGACATGGGCGACGCCGCGCTGCGGCGCAGCCGTCTGGCCCGTCACCTGACCGGGCGACTCGGTGAGGGCGATCCCGCCGCGGCCGCCGGCCACGCGCAACGGCGCGCGCACGACCGCGAAGAAGCGGCGCCCGTGCGCCAGATCGCGGACCGGCCAGATCGCGCCCGGGTCGGAACGCGCTCGCTGCTCGAGCGTGCCGAAGTCGAACTGGAACCAGTGCTCGATGGACCGCCCCACGGCGGCGCCACGCGAGGCGCAGCCGAGTTGCAACAGCGCGCTCTCATTCGCCGCGAGAATGGTCCCAGAGCGGTCGATCGCAATCAGCGCTTCGTGCAGCAGGCCGACGAATTCGGCACGGCTGTGAAACCGCAGGATCCAGGACTCGGCGAATTCGTGCATGAAGTTCCAGCGCGAAATCAGGCTCGCCGACATGTTCACGAGCGCCATCGTGTGCCGTTGGATCAAGCGGCTGTCGCTCGAATTCGCGGTCGAAGCGTCCAGAACCGCGATCAGGCCGCCGTGCGGATCGAGAATCGGCGCCGCCGAGCAGGAAAGCGCCAGGTTGTAGCCGAGGAAGTGCTCCTCTCGATGCACCGTGACCGGCGCGCCTTCCGCGAGGCAGGTGCCGATGCCGTTGGTGCCCTCGTGGCGCTCGTCCCAGAGGGCCCCGACCGACAATCCGGCTTGACGAAACTCCCGCTGCAGCGAGGGGTCGGTGATCGAGCTCAGCACCGCTCCGCGCGTGTCCGAGAGGATCACGGCGAAACTCGAGCCGGCGATCTGTTCGTACAGACTTTCCATCTCGGCACGCGCGATCGGCAGCAGTTCGCCCATGCGCTGTTGCAGCTCGCGTACCGTCTGCGGGTTCAAGACCTCGTTGCGCCGCTGCGCGCTCGGCTCGATCCCGAACTCGCGCAGGCAGCGGTACCAGGAACGGCTGATGTGCGGCTCGATCCCGGCCGGCTGAACGCCGCTCTCGACGACGCGAATGATCCGCGTGGCGTGACTGGTCGCGACGTTCCGGTTCATCGAGATCCCATCCAAGGATTCTATGGTCCTTTATCGGCTCGCACCTGCCCTCGACGAACCGCCGGCTGCCGACGGTCGGTCGCTCCCCTCTCGAGCCGCCGTCAAAGACTGTCCCCTTTCTGGGGGGAGTGCAATCTGCGCTGCAGCATCGCGCCGTCCGGGGATGTCATTGACCCGGAGGGTTGCCGTACTTATACGCCGCGTTGCCGTCGTAGCGGGAGCGGACATAGGTGAGGATCTTCCACAGATCGTCGGCATTCTTGATGATTCCGCCGAACGGCGGCATCGGTGCGACCACGTTCTCGATCGCCTCGCGCGAGTAGCCGTGCTGCTGCAGAGCGATGCTGCCGAGAGTGACGAGCCGGAACAGCGTGTCGTCGCGGCCGCCGTAGATCCACACGCCGTTGATCAACGGCGGGCACATGCCGCCGCCGCCGCCGCCGCCATGGCAGCCGCTGCAGCCATAGCTCTGAAAGTTGTGCTTGCCCTGCGCGACGATGGCGGTCTGCTTATCGTTGTACGGATTGTGCAGGCCGCCCTTCGGCGTCTCGTTGACGAGCGTGAGCGGCTTGATCTTGGTGTAGTCGACCGGTGTTGCGGCAGAGGGCGCCGCGGCCGGTTTGGTCGATGCCGCCACGGGCGCGGCCCCGGCGCCCGCTTTGGCTGGAGCGGGCGAGGCCCCCTGGGTCGTCATGGCACACGCCGTCGCGAGCGAAGCCACCGCAATCATGATCATGACTCGACGCGTCACTGAAAATCTCCTCGATCATTCACCGTGAAATGGCGGCCGCCCTTCGCAGGCGAATTCAGCCGGATGTTGCCCCATCGCCCGCGCGCGCACTCTCGAGGACATCGAGGACCGCCGTGTTGCCGCTCTGGCGGGCGATGCTGAGGGGGGTGCGCCCGTCGGCGCTGCGCGCGTTGACGTCGGCCCCCGCCCGCAGCAGGATCTGCGCGAGCTGCGGATCCTTGCCGGCCGCGGCGATCATCAACGCGGTCACGCCGCCCGCGTTCGCCGCGTTCACCTGCGCGCCGTGTCGCAGCAACGCCGTGACGAGATCCGGCGAACCGGCGACCGACGCGAGCATCAGGGGAGTGTAGCCGCCCTTGGCGACCGGCGTATTGACGTCGGCGCCCGCGGCGACGAGCGTCGCGAGCGCGCGCATCTTGTCGTACTGCGCCGCGACCGCGAGCGGCGTCAACCCGTCACCGCCCTTCACATCGATCTGCGCGCCGCTCGCGAGGAGCAGCTTGATCATCCGCGGGTCGCCCGCGTACGCCGCATACAGCAACGCCGTCCAGCCATCCGCGTCGCGCTGGTTCACGTCGGCCTTGTGCGCGATGAGACTGCGCGCGATGTCGAGGAAACCGAAGCGCGCGGCGTTGATCAGCGGCGTGTAGCCGTCGCCGTCGCGCGCCTCGACGTGCGCGCCCACCTTCAGCAGATAGCCCACCCGGGCGCCGTCGTCCGCGGTGACCGCATCCTGCAGCTCGCGGTCCGGACTCGCGCCGTGCGCGAGCCAGCGCTTCAACTCGGCCATGCGCTTGCGCTTGATCGCGGCGATCTCGCGCGCCGTGATCACCGGCCGGTTCACCGGGTGGTAAGGTCCGTGTGACGGCAGATCACCGGAGATGATGCACGCCGCGCACTTCACGAGCGGCACCCCGTAATCCTGCAGGATCCGCCGGATCTCGCTCTGGTGCGCGACCAGCACCTGTTCCAGGGTCTTCTTCAGGTCCTCGCGCCCCATCGGCACGGCGAACGTCAGGTCGAACTCCAGCGGCACGTCGTTCTCCAGCAGATTCGCCGGCTGGATCACGATCGGCGCGTGCAGCTTCGTGCGAAAGTAGCCCGCCATCGGACCCCAGACCGCCGCGATATCGAGCTTGCCGTCGATGACCTGATGGATCTGGTACGAGGGTTGGTTCGCGGGCACGAGATCCGCGTTGTGCGTTATATAGTGAACGACGGTGTTGTTGACCACGTCGTGATCGAGCAGCGCTTCGCGCATCTCGGACACTTGAAATACGCCCACTCGCAGCTTTTTCAGGATCGGATCGTCGAAGCTCGTGATGTGGATCCCGCGATCCTTGCGGTACACGAACACGTAGGTCGAGCGATACAGCGGTCGCAGCATCGTCGCACCCTGGGTGCCCATCGCCATGTCCATCCACAGTATGCAATGTCCGGCGCCGAGCGTCGTGCGCATCAATCCGCGGTGAACCGACGGACGCCAGTAATAGTTGACGCCGACGCCGAGCGCCTTGCCGATCACTTGCGCGATCTTGTTCTCGAAGCCCTGGCCGAGGTTGTTCGAGAGCGGCATGTTGCCGGGATCGGCGCAGACGGTCAGGGAGTCGAGCGTCGCGCCGGCGGCGATGCCACCCGCGGCGAGCAACAACGCCGCCGCTGCGGCGACCCATTTGATCCGAACGAAGTTGCTGTTCATGCTGCGGCCTCCATCTCCAAGTGGCATGCCAGGCGGCGCCCGGTTCGCGCCGCCGCGCGGCATTTGGGCCGGACGCGAGAAAGCCCGGTGCCTTGCGGCACCGGGCAATTGGTCGAACGCCGGCCCGATCTTAGTCGTTGACCACCCTAAACGTGTACAGCATGCCGCCCTGCGGGATGTGGTTCAAGCCCGCCGCTTTCGCCATCGCCGTCGCGCCGATCGCGCCGTACTTGTCGTTCAGGTCCAGGCCCGCGGTCACCGGCAGGCCGATCCATCCGCCGATCCCGGACCAGACCGACACGTACTCCTTGCCCTTCACCGAGTACGCGATCGGATTGCCGATGATGCCGGAACCGAGCTTGCGCGACCAGACGACCCGGCCGGTCGCCTCATCGACCGCACGGAAGTCGCCGCCGAGACTGCCGTAGAACGCGAGACCGCCCGCGGTCACCAACGCACCACCCCAGTTCGGGTACTGGTCCGGGATCTGCCAGATCGTCTTGCCGGTCAGCACGTTGAACTTCTTGAACCTGCCGGTCACACCCGGCTTTTCCGGATACATGAAGACGTTGGCGAAGACGTAGACGGATCCCTGGGTCGTGCTCGAGCGCTCCTGCGGGGTGTCCTGCATGCACCAGTTGTTGGTCGGGACGTAGAAGTCCTCCGGATGCGACGGATCGACCGCGACCGGTTGCTGATCCTTGCCGCCCATCGCCGACGGACACGCCTGCGTCGTGTCGCCGATCTTCAACGGTGAATGCGCGTAAACCTTGATCGGGCGACCGGTCTTCATGTCGATCTTCTCGGCCCAGTTCACGGTCACGTACTTGTGGGCGCGCAGCAAGGTCCCGTCCGTCCGATCGATCACATAGGCGAAGCCGTTGCGGTCGAAGTGCACCAAGGTCTTGCGCATCTTGCCGTCGATCTTCATGTCGACCAGCACCACTTCGTTGACGCCGTCGTAATCCCATTGGTCGAATGGGGTCATCTGATAAACCCATTTCGCCGCGCCGGTGTCGACGTTACGGGCGAAGATGCTCATCGACCATTTGTTGTCGAAGTGCCCGTCGTTGCAATGCTGCTGCGTGATCGGCGGCGCGCAGCGGTAGCTCGGCGACCACAGGCCCGGATTGCCGGTTCCGTAGTAGACGAGATGCAGCTTCGGATCGTACGCGTACCAGCCCCAGGCCGAACCGCCGCCGCGCTTCCACTCGCCCCCCGGAAAGGTGGTCAGGCCCAGATTGTGGCCGTAGGTGCCGTATTGCGGATTGTGCTCGTTGGTCTTCGGCGTCAGACACACGTCCTTGTCGCTGCCGGTCGAATAACACTTCCAGACCACCGAACCGTCCGCGAGGTTGTAGGCGGTCACGTGGCCGCGGGCGCCGAATTCGTCGCCGCCGAAGCCGATGATCACCTTGCCGTGGGCAATGATCGGCGCCGGAGTGATGGTCTGGCCCTTGGCCGGATAGGCGGACTTGACGACCCAGTCCTCCTTGCCCGTCGCCGCGTCCAGCGCGATCACGTATCCGTCCAACGTGCCGAACACCACCTTGCCGTCGGCGTACGACAGGCCGCGATTGACCGTGTCGCAGCAGGCGCGGGCCACCGCCGAGGTGTCGCGTCCGTTCGTCTTGGTGTAGCTCCACACCTGAACCGGATGATCCGGATTGCTCAGATCGAGCGCCTGGACGATGTTCGGCCAGCCGCTCTCCATGAACATCATCGGCCGACCGTCGACATTGCTGATCACGAGCGGCTGGCCTTCGTGGCCGCGCAGCGTACCGCTCGACTGCGACCAGATCATCTGCAGCTTCTTGACGTTCCCGGTGTCGATCTGCGAGAGCGCGCTGTAGCGCGTCAAATTCAAATTGCCCGCAGGAGCGCCCCATTGATTGGGGTCCTTGAATCGCTGGAACTCTTCAGAGTCCGTACCCGCGATCGCCGCACCGCAAACGGCGATCAGTGCCAAGGCGGCGATGAACGGTTTGACGTGAATCTTTTCGCTGACCCATTTCATCTCGATTCTCCTCCTGCTTTGAAGCCAATCCCGACGCCGCCCGAGAGACGAGTCGGTGGCATACCCTCCCCGCTGGACCGTCACGTCATTACCTAGCAATGCTTATGCCATCCGGCAGGAATGGCTGCGAAATTCCTCGGGCGCGGAGAATTCCTTGCAGGTCATGGAGTTACAAAATATCGATCGGGATCCGCTAGTGCGTCGCAGCAATGAGTGTTCCCGGATCGTGACAGTGGAGCAGTTGCAGTTGCGCCATCGGCGTGGCGTAACCCGGGGGCGCAACGCGCCGCCGCGAGGTCTCTAGGGAATGTCGACGCCCCACGGCAGCTTGCCGACCGGTATGGTCTTCGATACGACCATCCGCGTGGTGTCGATCACCGAGACGCTGTTCGACCGGCCGTTCGCCACGTACAACTTGCGCCCGTCGTGGGTGATCGCCATGTTCCACGGACGCTTGCCGACCGGGATCGTCGCGATGACCCGCTCGGTCGCCGTGTCGATCGCCGAGATGCTGCCGGCGCCGCCGTTGCTGACGAACACGGTTTTGCCGTCGGGAGCGGCGATCGCGCCGGCCGCTCGCAGGGCGGTGGGAATGAAGCGGATCACCCGCCGCTTCGCCGCATCGATCACGTTGACGCCGTTCGCACTCTCCTGCGCGACATAGGCGATCATCCGGTGCGGCAGCCAGGCGACGCCGCGCGGGTGTCCGGCGGTCGGCAGTCGTGCGACGGACCGATCGGTGCGCAGGTCGATGATGTCGACGTCGCCGGAATTCTCGTTGCCGGTCATCATCCAGTGCGCGTCGCTGTTGAACTCGCAGTGCTCGGGATTCTTGCCGAGCGTGTGAATCACGTGCGTGACGCGGGCGCTCGCGACATCGACGAGCACGACCTGATTGGACTCTTCCACACAGACGGCGATCGTCTTGCCCGACGGCGACAGCGACGCCCCTTCCGGCGCCTTGCCGACCTTGATGCGCTTGAGCACGCGGCCGGAGGCCGCATCGAGTTCCACCAGGTCGTTACCGGCGGCATCGACGACGAAGATGTGCCGCTCGCTGCGATCGGCGACGACGGCCTGTATCTTCGCGCCGATCTTGCCGTGCGCCGGCAGCGTGCGCACCACCGTGTCGGTCGCGGTATCGATGATCGACACCGTACCGCTCAGCTGATTGCCGACATAAGCGTACGCGGCGGCGGTGCGCGCCGATCCGAGGGCCGCCAGGCAAAGCGCGCTCAAACCCCAGGTCGCGATGCGTCCGCTCTGCAATTGACTGCGATTCATGGTAGGCGCCTCGGGAATGGACCTGGAACACGCGGTGGGCGGTGAACTTAGCACCGTCTTTGCGCGCAGCGCAAATGTCCCGCGCTGCGCGGCGCGTGCGTGGCCGCTCGAAGGCCGATCCGGCCTCACGGCGCGCAGCAAGCGGGGCGAGCGGGTAAGATTGCGCCCTTCTCACCGGAGGCGCTCGATGCACTCTTCACAGCGTCCATGTTGCGGGCCGGGGCCCGGCGGCGGGCTCGTGCTGGCGGGGGCCGTCCTCGCGCTCGCCCTGGCGCTTTCGGCCGGCCCGCCGGCGTGCGCCGCCGCGCGCAGCCGCGCGCATCGCGCCCCCTGGTGGCAACACGCCGTCATCTACGAGATCTACCCGCGTTCGTTTCAGGACTCCAACGGCGACGGCGTCGGCGATCTGCGGGGCATCGAGTCGAGGCTCGGCTATCTACAGCGCCTCGGCATCGACGCGATCTGGATCACGCCGATGTATCCGTCACCGCAGGTCGATTTCGGCTACGACATCTCCGACTACGACGCGGTCGATCCACGCTACGGCACGCTCGCCGATATGGATCGTCTGATCGCCGCCGCGCGCCGCCGGCACATCCGCGTGCTGCTCGACATGGTCCTGAATCACACGTCCGACCAGCACCCGTGGTTTCTCGCCGCATCGAGCTCGCGCGCGAATCCCAAGCACGACTGGTACGTCTGGAGCGACGGCAAACCCGGTGTCGGGCCGAACGCCCACGACGGGCGCGTGCCGCCGAACAACTGGGTATCGCTGTTCGGCGGCTCGGCCTGGCAATGGGTTAGCGCCGTGCACCAGTTCTACTATCACGCGTTCTACCGGCAACAGCCCGATTTGAACTGGCGCAATCCACAGGTCCAACGGGCGATGTTCGCCGCGATGCGCTTCTGGCTCAACCGCGGCGTCGCGGGATTCCGGCTGGACGCGGTGCCGCAACTGTTCGAGGACGCCAAGCTGCGCGATGAACGCCCGCTCGGCGGCGTCGACGCGCAGGGAGATCCGATCCTCGACCCCTCGCGGACCAACGACCTGCCCGAGGTGCACGTGATCATGCGCCGGCTGCGACGACTCGTCGACGCCTATCCCGGCGACCGCGTGTTGATCGGCGAGACCTACCTGCCCAGCATCCGCGACCTGGATCGATGGTACGGCGGTGCGCGCCACGATGAATTGCAGCTGCCGATGGACATGCGGCTCGGCTTTCACGGCGACCACGACCACCTCGACGCGAATGCCTTGCGCCGGCGGATCGAAGCGGCCGAGACCGAGCTGCACGGCTCACAGCCGCTGTTCGTCTTCGACAATCACGACAACGTGCGCTCGATCGATCGTTATGGGGACGGCGTGCACGACGCGCGGATCAACGAACTGCTCGGCAGTGTGCTGCTGACGACGCGCGCCACCGCCTTGCTCTACTACGGCGAGGAGATCGGCATGCACACGACGCCGCCGACCCGGCGGCGGGACGTGAAGGACCCGCTCGGCATCACCGGCTGGCCGAAGCAAAAAGGCCGGGACGGCGAGCGCACCCCGATGCAATGGACGCCGGGGGCGCAGGCCGGATTCAGCACCAACCCGCACACCTGGCTGCCGGTGCCGCCGGATCACCGGACGATCAACGTGCGCAGCGAGGCGCGCGACCCGGGATCCGAGCTGAACTGGTTCAAAAGCTTGATCGCGCTGCGGCGCGTGGATCCGGCGCTGCGCGACGGGGCGCTGACGATGCTCAATCCCGGCGACGGCGGCGTGCTCGCCTATGCGCGCGGCACGGGCGGCGCGGGGGCGGTCATCGTCGCGATGAACTGCACGGCGGCAAAGCGCACGATCACCCTCGACACCGCGCCGATCGGCATCATCGGCCGGGCGCGGGTGCGGACCTTGCTGACCGATGCGCCGTCCTTGCGCCGGGTGAGTTCGGTCGCGGGGCTCGTGCTGCCCGCCTATGCGACCTGGATCGCCCGCATTCGCGCGCCGGCGAAGTAAGCGCGGCGCGGGCCCCCTTAGATCATCGCCCCTGCACGGCGCTAGCGCTGCGCGGGCGAGGCGTGCGCCTTCTTCGGCACGGCCACCAGCACGCGGAACTTAAGATCGACGCTGCCGAGATTGACCTGCTGCGGCACGCAATTGACGTTGTCGTGGACGTCGCGGACCGTGAACAGCGGCAGGATCCGCACGGCAAAGCGTTCGACGAGCTCGCAGTCACCCTCGCCGAGACCCGGCAGCGAGTGTGCGAGCAGATGGACGGTCTTCCATTCGGCCGGCACGATCCGCGCCGCGCCGCGCCCGTTCGCGCCGGAGGTCGCCGGCGCGGGCACGAGGACGTGAAAGGTCAAACGCGCCGTCGATATCCGTTCCGGACCGCCCATCGGCGCCATACACGCGGCGCTGGTCTTCGCATCCGATCGCGCGCCCGCAGCTGCGAGCAACTGGTCGACCTTGTCCTCGAAACCGCCGCACGAGTAATGCGTCGTGAAACCGACGAAACCGAAATCCATCGAATGCTTCTGCCAGATCGCCCGGACCGGCGGCGCGGTGGCCGTCGCGCTCGCCGCTGCCGAGCAGCCGAGTGCCAGCGCGGCGCTCAACCAAAGAACGGAACGTTGCATATGGCCTCCCCTTAGTGTTCGGATCCTCACCCCCGGTGGACCGCGCCGACGCAGCGCGGTTCCGCTCCCGTTCATTCGTCTTCGACGGCGTCGCTCAGCACCGCCCTGCGGGCGGCGATGTAATCGCGCATCGCCTCGTCCGCCGATGGCTCGATGCCCGGGTCCTGATAATCCGCGAGCATCTTTTTCCAGACGCGGTTCGCGCGCTGTTCGGCGGTGAGAGCGCCCTCGAGGGACCACTGCTCATAGGACGTGTAATCGGCGATCGTCGACTGATAGAACGCGGTCTCGAAGTTCGCCTGGGTGTGCCCGCAACCGAGAAAATGGCTGCCCGGGCCGACCTCCCGCAGTGCATCGAGCGCCTGCCCCCGTTCCGAGAAGTCCATGCCCTGGGCGAGCATCTGCATCATCGCCAACTGATCGGCATCCATGACGAATTTCTCGTACCCGGCGACCAAGCCGCCTTCGAGCCAGCCGGCGGCATGCGTCACGAGATTCACGCCGGCGAGCAGCGTCGGCAGCAGCGTATGCGCGCTTTCGTAGGCTGCCTGCGCGTCGGCGACCTTCGATGAGCACAGCGAGCCGCCGCTGCGGCACGGAATGCCGAGCCGCCGCGCGAGTTGCGCCGTGGCAAAGATCATCTGCGTCGCCTCGGGCGTGCCGAACGTCGGCGCGCCGGTGCGCATCGAGATTGCGCCGACGAAGGATCCGAGGATGACCGGCGCGCCCGGGCGCACGAGCTGCGTCAACGCGAGTCCCGCCATCGTCTCGGCGAGGATCTCGGCCATGCATCCGGCGGCGGTGACCGGTCCCATCGCCCCCGCGAGCACCGCCGGGACGACGATCGTTCCCTGATTCGCCGCGGCGAATTCCCGCAGCGCGCCGAGCATCCGGCCGTCGAACACCAGCGGCGAGTTGGAATTGATGTTGCCGAGCACGACGGTGTTGTGCGCGACGAATTGCGCGCCGAACAGCCGCCGTGCGATTTCGATCGCATCGCGCGCGTGTCCCGGCGTCTCCGGCGTCGCCTCGCAGCCTTGGTCGCTGTAGCGGAAAAACGCGTACTGGACGTCCAGATGCCGCTTGTTCGGCGGTATTTCCATCGGTTCGCACATGCAGCCGCCGGAGAAATGAATCGCCGGCGCCATGTGCGCGAGCTTGATGAAGTTGTGCAGGTCCGCGAGCGTGCCGTAGCGGCGCCCGCGGTCCAGGTCGGTCACGAACGGCGGGCCTCCCACCGGCGAGAACACCGTCGCGTCGCCGCCGAAGCGCACGTTGCGTGCGGGATTGCGCGCGTGCAGCGTGAATTCGCGCGGCGCGGTCCGCAGCAGGTGCCGCGCCATGCCGCGAGGGATGTGAACGCGCTCGCCCTGCACGTCGGCGCCGGCCGCGCGCCACAGGCGCAAGGATTCAGGGTCGCGCCGAAACTCGATGCCGATTTCCTCGAGAATGGTCTCGGCATTGGCCTCGATGATTTGCGCCGCTTCGGCGCTGAACAGCTCGACGGGCGGCAATTTGCGGCGGATGTAGCCGAACTTCGCCGCGGGCGTCGCGGCGCGCAGTCTGCGGGCCTCGCGTCCGCGGCGCGGTGCTGCAACGGGTTCGGTCAAGCGGCGTCCTCGCTATCGGCGGGCGGGTCGAACGGTTCGCGCTGCGACCGGCTGATGCCGGCATCCTACACCAACGAGCCGATGCCCGAACGCTCGGCGCCGGCCGGTGTGCTCGGCCGCGGTCGGCGCCCGCAGCCGCAACGGTCACACGAGCGACGGTGCCGGCCTCGTGCGCACGACGATCGTGCCCGCAATCTTGTCGTGCCACGCCTGCTTGTCTTGATCGATGGCGATCCAGATGAAGCCGAGACCGGCGACCGCGAGCGACAGAAAGCACGCCAGCGCGCGCACGATCGCCGTCTCCCAGCCGATGGCCTGTCCGTCGGTGCGCATGACGCGCAGATGGAAGATGCTGCCACCGACCGTCGAGCCGCGAAGCTTCCACATGATCGCCCCGTAGGCGGCGAGGAACAGCAATTCGGTGTGCGCCCGACCGACGAGCATGGCAGTCACGATGCCGACCAGGATCGCATCGACCAGCAGAGCGACCATCCGGATCCAGAAGCCGGCGCGCGGCAGCGCAGCAGTGGCGAGGTTCGCGCTCGCGCCGGCCGCCACGGCAGCGGCGGCGGTCGCGGCCTCGGGCGGCGGCGCGGTCGGGGCGGCCCCGCCACCGGCCGCAGCGGCGTCGGGCGATGCGGACCCGGCCGCGGCCTGGCGCGCCCGCACCTCGAGGATCAGCGTAAAGAAGACGGCACCGAGTCCGAGCACGCTGAACGCTTTTTGCGCGAGCAAGCCGAGCACCGGGACGAGATAGAGGGCGAGCACGATCACGCCGCCGAGCAACACGAGGATCGTCGGCTGCGCGAGAACTCCGGTGGCGCGGCGAGCGCTCACCAGCCGTCCGAGCCAGGCGAGCACGACCGCCTTGCCGAACAGATCCGCGCAGAACACCCCGAGCAGAACGAACGGCACCGCGGCGACGCCGATCACGGTGACGCACAACAGGACGATCAGCACCGGTATCGCCAGCAGCGCCAACAATGACGCCACCACGGTTTGGCCCGGCCGCGATTCGACAGTGGCCACGCAATGCATCAGGCCGTCGCGAAAACACGCCGCGAGGAGCACGTACAGGGCTAGAAAGCCGAGTGCCAACCACCAGGCCCAGGCGAGTCCGGGCGCAAACGCCAGCGGCCGCCCGTAGAGCAACCCGTGCTCGATCCATGGATGCAGCCATTGAAAGTTGGCGAGCATGCCGATGCGGACGTCCTGTGTTTCACCGTGCACGACCGCCGAGGGATCGCGCTTGATCGCGCCGCCGACGGCGACCACGTCGCCGCCGACGTCCGCATGCGGACCGAGTTCGACGCTGCCGAAGACCGCGACGACGTCGCCACGGGTCTTGCCGTCGACATAGGTGTTGCCGAAGACCGCCACCGCGTCGTCGCTCGCCGATCCGGTGACTCGCGTGTTGCCGAAGATCGACACGACGGATTGCGCGTGACCGTCGTCGATCGAGGAGCCGAAGATCGACACCACCCCGTTTCCACGAGCGCCGGCGGCGAGTCGCGAGTCGTGGCCGAAGCTCACGAGGCCGTCGGCGTCGCTCGGCGCGCCGATCGTTGCCGGCGCCGGGAGCGGCGCGGCAAGTGGTGCCGCAGCGACGCTCGAGGCGGCGGCGATGGCCGATGCGGCCGATGCGGCCGATGCGGCCGCCGGCGGCGCGGCGGCGCTCGATGCCGCACGCATGCCGATCGCCAATGCGAGGAGCAGTGCGGCGAATACGATCCCAGGCTTGCGCGATGCGTGCATGTCGACTCCCGATCCGGTCAGGTTCTGAGGTACAAGGCGCGGTACGCGACGGCACCCAGGCCGAGCAACATGACGTACAGCAATGCGGCGAAGACGAGGCCGCCCACCATCCAGGCGGGCGAGACGATGCCGTCGAACAGGCGCAGCGAGGACTGCGCATCGATCGCCGTACGCAGGACGTCCCGCAGCAGCGAAATGGGCGCGCCGGCGCGCCGCGCGAGGGCCTCCACGGCGCCCCCCGCCCAGGCGCAGGCGCGCCATGCGACCGGCGCGAGGGCGGCGCACGCGACCAGCAACGCGAGCCGCGGTGGGCGCGGCCAGTGCGCGAACGAGCGGCGCCACCACGGCAGCGCCGCGCGTCGCCGCAATTCACCGATCACACGCGCCTCGAGACCCGCCGGCGCGCGTCGCGGCGCGAGTGCCCGCAAGCTGCGATCGATGAGCGCCTCTTCGGGGTCCTGCGGGGCATTGCCACGGTTCATCTCAAGGCTCCAGTGCTTCGCGGTCGATCCCGACGCTGCGCAGCAGCGGCAACAGCGCCGCGCGCGCGCGGTGCAGGTCCGTCTTCACCTTCGCAAGCGAGCATCCGAGGCGCAGCGCAATCTCCTCGTAACTCAGATCCTCGAAGTGATAGAGCATCAGCGGCAGGCGCTGGTGCGGCGGCAAGCGGCGCAGCGCCGCCTCGATCGCCGCGCGCCGCTGTTCGTCGCCGACGTCCTCGGCGAGCCGGTCGGCGACGGGCGGCTCCGGCGGCGCGGATTGCGGCTCGCCGGTGCCGCGCGATCCAAACTCGCCGAACAGCCGCCAGCGATTGCGGTAACGGTTCAGGTGATTGATCGCCAGATTGGTCGCCACCGTCTTCAGCCAGCCGCCGGCGGCCGCGCTCGTCTGCAGATCGTCGAAATGCTCGAACGCCCGGACGAACACCTCCTGCGAGATGTCCTGCGCCTGCGCATCGTCGGCGGTGAGGCGGGCGGCCGTCGAGAAGACCATGTCCTGATAGGCGCGCATGAATGTCCTGAATTCCTCCGGATCCGTCGCAGGCTTGAGTCGGCTATGCACTGGCATGATGTCGCTTGCAGCCATAACACCGCAGGTCGCGCAAAAGTTGCAGAACACGCTCGCCGCCGAACGGCGGCCGGCCCCCGCGGCCATGTTAACCTTGACGCCGGTCAGCGTTGCGAACGATCAGGAAACTCCGGTGTACTCACGACCAACCGCGCCCAAGTCGATCGGCGGCGTATTGGACGACGCGGTCAATCTCTATCGCGAATGCCTGCCGCGATCGTGGCCGCTCGCGCTCGCTGCGCAGGTCGCGCTCGCGCTGACGGACATCCACCTGCAGTCGCAATTGCCCCCGCATGCGCTCGCCGATCCGCAGGTCCTGTTCGCGCTGCTGCGCTCCGGCGATTTCCTGCTGTCCGCGCTGTTCAGCTGCCTGCTGCTGCTGCTCTTCAACTATGCGCTGATCGACCACATGCACGCGATCGCGACACATCGACCGGCGAGCCTGGGCCGATCCATCGGCGTCGGCGTGCGCCTGCTGCCCCGGGCCATCCTCGCGTCGATTCTCGTCGCGGTCGCGACCGGCGTCGGCTTCCTCCTCTTGCTCGTGCCGGGCATCTACCTCGCCGGCGCATGGCTGCTGACCTTCGCGGCGATGGTCATCGGCGATGCCGGCGTCGTCGAATCCATGCGCATCAGCCAGCGCTTGATCAAGGGCCACTGGTGGCGTTCGACGACGCTGTACTCGGTCGCGGCCCTGATCGCACTCGCCTTCTTCGCCATCGTCGGGCTGCTCCTCGGCCTGTCGGCGCCGCCGAGCCCCGCGGCCGGCGCCATCGTGATCGGCCTGCAGCGCCTGGCATCCGTGGCCGTCGGCAGCCTGATGATGCTGTGGTTTCCGACCGTGCTGCTCTCCCTGTACTACGATTTGGACCTGCGCCGCACGGGCGCGGACCTCGCGCAGCGAGTCGCGCAACTCCCGGGCCGGTGATCGCGGCGAGCGCCCGGGTCAGCGTCGGTGCAGCGAGGCGCGAAGGCGCCGCCGCAATTCCTCGCCGTCGAACCGGCGAACCGCCTCCGCAGGCTCGCCCGCGAGCCGCGCGAGCAGCAGCCGGCCGATCTCCCCGCGCTTGACCGGATCGAGCGAGGCCCAGCGCTGCAAAAAGCGCTCCGCGAGATCCCGCGCGTCGCGCGCATCCTCGGCGGCCCGCGGCGCCGCCTCGACGAGCAGCGTCCCGGCCGCCAGATCGCCGATGCGCACCCGCTCCGCGGTGACGACGCAACAGACGAGGCCGACCGCGTAGAACAAGGGCAGAGAGTCGATCGGTCGCAAGGCGTTGCGGATGAGGATTGCCCGCAGGTCCGGCTCGCTGCCGTCGCGCGCGACGATGCGCACGCCGGCCTTGCGCTTGCCCGGCGTCTGGCCGCGCAGCAGGATCTCGACGACGGGGTGATAAAGAAAATAGATCGCGAGCGCCGGCGCCGTCGCAATCCACGCCGGGCCGGAACGCAGGCTCCACGCGGGCTGCAGTGCGAGAACCGCGGCCAGCATCCACCCGAGTGCGGCCAGCACGCGGATGTGCCAATCGATCACGAACGCGTAGCTGCGGCTGCCCGGGCCGGCGGGCTGCCTGCCGATCACCTGCGCCGCCCGCCCGGCGCCGTCACGGCCGGGCGCCGCCGCCGCGGCGCAGGCGGTCGTCGAGTTCGCCGATGGTCGCTGCGAGCGCATTGCCGGCGTCGCGAATCTCGGTTCGCAAGCCGCTCTCCGCGTGCGTCAAGCGTTCGTCCAGATGCGCGAATTCGCTGCGAATCAACTCGCGCAGCTCGCTGAGCCGCGACGTTTCCGCCTGCTCGGCGAGCGCTCGTTGCGTACGCAGTTCCCCCGCGTGCCGGCGCGCCGCGAGCAGGTTCCCCCCCTGGCTGTAGACGATATATGCGCCGAAGCTCACGACGATGAGCGCGAGCGCGGCGAGCATCACGAGACCGACCGGCGCGTCGATGGTCGTCAGCAGCAGGTTGAACTTCGCGGGCATGGTGATCGCCGGCCAGTTGAGCGCGAGCAGGCCCGCGACCAGCAACAGCACGATCAGGATGAGCAAGGTGCGGATTCGCAAGGTCGGCCTCCCCGCCCGCCGGCGGCTCTCGAGCGCAGCGTCAGTGTAACCGAACGGGGCACGCCGCTTACGCCAGGGATCCTCAATACTCGAACTGGTACGACAAGCCGATGCTGCTGCCGGGGTCGTTCTCCGGCGTCGTGCCCTGGGTGATCGCCGCGCCGTTGCCGAGACGCGACTGCAGCTTCAGGTGCCGTGTCAGATCGACGCTGATCTGCAGCTGACTCAAGCCGGTGGTCGTCTGTAACGCCTCGAGGTAGACGCGCGGTGAGATGTAACGCCCGGCGGCGATGCTCGCGCCGGTACTCGCCGGGCGCGAAGTCGCGGCACCGGTCGTCGGCGCGGCGCCGACGCTCAGGCGGTCGAGGCCCAGGGCGCGCTGCAGCTTGCTCAATGGGTTGAGTCCCTCGCCGGCGACGCCGGACAGGGTCGCGAGCGCCGCGCCGATTTGCGCCGCCTGCAGGGCCGAGAGCTGCGTAGGATTCGAGACCCCGAACAGCAGGTCCCGCAGTATTTCATCCGGCGGCATCGGGGGAATGCTGGTCAACTCGAACCGCGGTGCGTCCGCGAGCCCCGTGATGCGCAGCGTCGCCTGCACGTTGGCGGACGAGCTCTGCGCGACGAAGTCGATCGTCGGGTCGATCCGGTGCCGCAATCCCGCGCCGTTGAAACCGACGTGCCCGCTCTTGAAGGACAGCCGGCTACCGGCCAGATCGACGCTGCCGCGCTGCAGATCGAAGCCGCCGGCAACCTGCGGCGTGTCGACCGTTCCGGCGAGCCGTAGATCGCCGCCGAGTTCGGCGTCGAGGCCGCGGCCCCGGACGAGGATTTGCCGCGGCGCATCGACATTCAGCCGCAGCGCGACGACCACCGGCCGGGCCGCGGCCGGCGCCGCCGCCTGACCGGGCCGCCGAACGTCGAGCACGGCGACGTTCGGCGGCAGCGCATTCGGAATGCCGATCACGGCGCGATGCACGTGGATGGTGCCCGCCAGCTCGATCCGCCGTCGCGCCGTGCCGGTGACGTGCAGGTCGGCGTCGAGATTCGCGGTGATCAGGTTGCTGTCGATCGGCCGCGCGTTCGTCGCAACGATGTGCAGATCGAGGGGCAGGTCACCGCCGAGCGGACCGATGCGCCCGGTGATCGAGACTTTGCCCGGCGGCAACGACGCCGTGAAACTCTCGATGACCAGCACATCGCCGTCACCGACCAGCCGGGTGTCGATGTTCTCGAGGTTGATGCCGCGCACGTAGTCCTGCAGATGGCCGCCGCTCAGGCGCAACGTGCCCGCGATCCGCGGCGCCTGCGTCTCGCCCGAGAGCGACACCGCGACCTGCAGCGCACCGGAGGCGTAGATTCCGCGCGCCTCGAGCGCCGGCGCGGCGAGCCCGAGATTCATCGTTCCGGCGACCTTGAGCGCGAGCGGCGCGCCGGCGCGCAGCGGCACGCGACCGGCGACGGTGAGCTGCGACTTCGCGCCCGCCCGCAGCTCGGCGGCGACTTGCGCCGAGTCGCCGTCGAGACGCGCCTCGCCGCGAAAGTCGACGGCCGGCAGACCGAGGGACAGGGCATCGGCCGAGCGCATGCCGCTGGCATCCCAGCGCACCTGCCCGGTGGGCGCACCGGGTGGCCCGCGCAACGAGGCGCTCGCGGCGATCCGGCCACGGGCCAGCAGTCCGGGTGCGATCAGGTCGACGAGCTTCGGCGCCGCGCCGTCGAGCGAGGCTTGCAGCTCGAGCGTCGGGGCGATGCGTCCCGCGAGCTGCAAGGTCGCGCCGCCGAGCCCGAGACGCAGGCCCGCGATCGACACCGCGGCCCCGTAGGTCAGATCGGCCGGCGCGAGCAGATGCGCGCTCTGGCCCCGATAACCGAGGGCGAGTGCCGAGATGTGCAGCTGCCGGTTCGCAAGCTGCAGCATCGCCGTCGATGCGATGGTCGCAGCGGCGCCGCCGACGTCCGGCAGCCGCGCCTCGAGGTGCAGGTTCAAGCCATCCAGCGGGCCGGACGCGCTCGCCTCGACCGCGGCGGCGAACCGGCCGATCTCGAGATCGGGCACCGTGGCATGCCAGGTGAGTCGGCGGCGGCCCGAAAACGTGCCGAAGCTGCCGTCGGCGGCGAGCCGGCCGCGCAAATCGAGTCCTGTGAGATGGTCGAGATCCGCCAGAGTGCCGATGTCGAGGCTGACGCGACCATCGCTCACGGCGAACGTTCTGTCGAGCGCGAAGGCGCCGGCGAGCCGCACGCTCTTCCAGTCGCCCTGGCGAATCACGGCCTGGATGCCGCCGTTGCCGGCAGGCCGCCAGAGCAGTGCCAGGCGCAGCGGCGCCGCATCGAACGTGCCGGCCACTCGCAGCGAGCCCCGACCCGCCGCCTCCGGGCCGCCGGTGTGCAGCGAGGCGGTCAGCGCGAGGGGCGTCGAGCCGTGCACGGCGACCCGCGAGATCAATCGCGCATCGGCGGCGAGCGCGCCCGGCGGCCCATCGATCGCTCCGGATGCGTGCAGCGTGCCGGCGAGAAGCGGTGAAAACACGGCGAGATTCGCCGCATCGAAGGTCCAATGCGCGCGCAACGAGGCGGAGGCACGCACCGCCGTGCCGTTGGCGCTCAGCGTCCAGGCGCGGCCGGCGACCTGCAATTGCGACAACGCGATGTGGCGCACGCCGACGCTGCCAACGGCACGCAGGGAGACCTGCGCGCCGAGCGCCGCCACCCAGCCGGCGCCGCCGAGACCGGCAACGGACCCGCCGAGCGAGAACCCGACGCCGGCGCTTCGCCGCTGCAGATCGATCTTTATCGCCGCGCGGCCACGCACGGACTGCCCGGCGAGCGCGGCGAACGGCGCGATCTGCGGCACGTCGAGATGCAGCACGGCGTGCTCGGGCGCCGTGGTCGCGATCCGGCCGCGCAACGCGAGCCGTGAATCCTGCAGATCGAACGTGAGCGGCCGGTGCGCGAGCTTCGGCGAGAATAGGGCGTCGAACGACATCGGGCCCCGGCCGAACAGATCCGGTTGCGGGCCGGCGATGCGCAGGCCGGAGAGGGCGCCGCGCACGCCCAGCTTGCCGGCGCCACCGGTCAAGACCGCCCGCAGTTCGGCGATCGTCGCCGCGCCACCGAGGCGCAGCTCGCGGATGTCGAACTTGCCGTCCGCGACCGGCTGCTGCAGGCTGCCGCGCCAATGCCCGCTCGCGGCGACGCTCTGCCAGGCGAGGCCGGGACGCGGGCTCATCGCCGCGGCTTCGAGCGAAAAGACGACCACCGCCGATTGCGCCGGCAGGTTCACGCGCCCGCGCGCGAGCGCGCGCAGCGCGCCGGCGTGGACGCGCAGATCGAGACGTTCGGCCTGCCGGGGACCCCCGAGCACGAAGGTCGCGGCAAGCCCTCCCAGATCCGGCAACTGCAACAAGCTCTCGAGCGGTCCGCCCGCCGGTTCCCGCACCGTCAAGCGCGCGGCGACGCGCACCGGGTCGAATGCGAGACGCAGCTCATAGCGACCGGCGCCGTCGAGCCGCACCGCGTCGACTTGCGCGTACAGATTCTGCAGCGAGTGCAGGCGCAGGGTTCCGTGCACGGCGAGCGTGGCCGGCCGGCCGACGAGCGCGGACCCGAGTTCGAACCGGCCGATCGAGGCGCGGGCGACGTCGATGTGCGGAATCGACGGCGGCGGTCGGTGCGCCCCGTGCGCGGTTGCGGGCAGGCGCGTCAGCACGACGCGTGCGGCACGCAGATCGTCGATCCGGACGGTGCGGCCGAACAGGCTCAGAGGCCGCCAGTCGAGCGCGAGACGATCCGCCGTCAGCCAGACGCCTTGCTTGTCGCGCAAAATCAGTTGCGCCGCGGTCAGATGCGCCGGAAACGCGCCGCCGAGGCCGCGGATGTCGACCCGGCCGCCGGTCACGGCGCGCGTCGCCCGCTCGAGGAACCGCCGGCCCGCCGCGGTGTTGCCGGCGACGTACAGCGCGCACCCCGCGCCGATCAGTGCGACCATGAGCGTGCCGCCCACGGCGAGCGCGATCTTCGGGCGGCGGCGCATCAGAAGGCCTGTCCGAGACCCACGTAGATCTCGTAGGTGTCGTCGGTCGAACTGTAGCGCCGCTCGGGCACGGCGACATCGAGACGGATCGGGCCGATCGGCGTGTAGTAGCGCAGGCCCGCCCCGAGCCCCACGCGCAGCACGCTCGGCAACGGCTTCAGGCTCGCGCTCACCTCGCCGGCGTCGACGAACACCGCGGCGCCGAAGACCTTGCCGAATCGCTGGCGGAACTCGAGGCTGCCGGCGATGATCGCCGTGCCGCCGATCGGCGTCGTGGTGCCCGGAAACACCGGACCGACTCCCTGGTAGCGCCAGCCGCGAATTGTCCCCGTGCCGCCGCCGTAGAAGCGCTGATCGGGCGGCAGGCTGAACTCGCCCGCGCCCTGCGCGAGCCCGGCGAGCGCGCGTGTCGCGAGCACGCTGCGACCCTTGGCGGTCCAGCCGAATCGATGCAGGTCCAGGTACGCGGCGAGCTTCAACTGCGTGATCACGAACGTCGCGCTCGATTGACCGATCGAGCGTGTCGGCGTGACGGTGAGCGAGTCGCGCATGCCGTGCAGCGGATCGTCGAGCGGCGATGCCAGCTGCGTCGAGTCGTAGTCGATGCCGATCGGCGTCGCGACCAGGGTATAGGCGCGCCTCTGCCCCGATGCGCTCGGCGGCACGCCCGACTGCAGCGGCGGCTGGATGATCGTCTCGTTGGCGGTCGTCACGCCGACATTCACGCTCCAGACCGGCGAGAATCTGCGAATCAGCGTCACGCCGGTCGTGAGCGCGGTCTGATCGTAGGCCTGCAGCGACTGTTTGAGCTCGCCGACTGCGAATTGCAACGACTGGTCGCGCCGGCCGAAATCCGGCTTCAGCAGCTTCGCATCGACGTCGTAGCCGAGCCCCGTCGTCGCGCTGCCGCCGATGTTGGTTTCCGTGGCCGACACGGTCAGGCGCTCGGCGTTGCCGAACACGTTGCGGTCGGCCCAGGTCACGCCGCCGCTGCCGCCGAGGTCGCTCGAGTATGCGGCGTTGAACGACACGGCGTGCCGCGGGCGCTCGCGCACATCGAACGTGACCGGCACGCCGCCGGCGGCGTCGGCGGCAGTGCCGAGTTGCACGCTGACGGCGGAGAACACGCCGACGTTCAGCAAGTCCTGGCGCGCCTGCTCGATCAGCGACGGCGAGTACGGCTCCCCGGTGTGCAGCAGCATACGGCTGCGGACGAAGGCTGCGCGCACCCGCTGCAAGCCGACGATGTCGATCCGGCCGATGTGGACCCGCGGACCCGCGACCACCCGGAATTCGACGTCGAGGAGCGGCGCGCCGGCATGCAGGGTGGCGATCGGCGGATCGACCTTGGCGAACGCATAGCCGTGGTCCTCGAGCGCGCGCCGCATCCGCGCGCCACCCGCGAGCACGGCGGCGGCAACCGCCGGTTGCCCCGCCACGAGACCGAGCGCGATCCGGGCGGGCGGCGGCGCTTGGCCGTCGATCGTGATGCGTCCCAGGCGGTAGAGAGGTCCGAGCGAGAATTTCACGGCGACGCGAACCTCATGTCCTCGCGCAATCCTCGCCAGCGCCCCTGCGAGCGCCGGGTCGGCGAGCGGTCGGCCGTCGATCGTGATCGCGACCGACGAGCGATAATAGCCGAAGCTCTCGAGCACGGTGTGCAGCAGGTCGAGATCGGTGCGCGCCCGCACGACGAGGCCGAACGGCCCGACCGGCGCCGGGCCGCGCAGCGACTCGAGCTGCGAGGTCGCGGCGAGGGTTGCGTCGAGCGCATCGTCGCCGGTCGGGGCGAGCTCGACGCGGTAGGGCTGCGGATCGGCGGCCCGCGCGCTCTGCACGGCGCCGGCGAGCGCGAGCAACAGCGCGAGCGCGCAACGGATCCGCGGGCGCGCGACGCGCGCGGCCGCGCGGCGCTTCACGGCAGGATCCGCGGCTGCGGTATCGGCACGATGAATCGGCAGCCCCATTCGCGCACGAAGGACATCTGGGCGACGATCTCCTCGCGCCAATTCCACGGCAATATCAGCAGGTAGTCTGGTCGGCTGTCGCGCACCCGTTCCGGCGCGAAGATCGGGATGTGCGTCCCCGGCGTGAACCGCCCCTGCTTGTGCGGGCTGCGATCGACGGTGTAGTCGAGAAAGTCCGTGCGGATCCCGCAATAATTCAACAGCGTGTTGCCCTTGCCCGGCGCGCCGTAACCCGCGATCGATTTGCCGCGCCGCTTCAGGTCGATCAAAAAATCGAGGATGTCGCGCTTGCTCGCCCGCACCTGCGCGTCGAACTTGCGGTAGATTGCCACGTCGCGCAGGCCGAATGCCAGTTCCCGCGCCCGCATCTCCTCGACGCGGCGCGTGCATGGGGCGGTGCACGCCTCGGCGTGCCGGCCGTAGATGCGGATCGAACCGCCGTGGGTCGGCAGCTCTTCGACGTCGAACAGGGTCAAGCCGTGCGCGGCGAACACCTGTTCGGCCGTGCAGAACGAGAAGTAGCTGAAATGCTCGTGATAGATCGTGTCGAACTGATTCTCCTCGATCAGGCGTTGCAGGTGCGGGAACTCCATCGTCAGCACGCCGCCCGGCTTCATCAGGGTCTTCATGCCGGCGACGAAGTCGTTGAGGTCCGGGACGTGCGCGAGCACGTTGTTGCCGATCACCAGGTCGGCACGCCCGTACTGCATGACGATGCGTTCGGCGTTGGCACGGCCGTGGAACGAGACCTCGGTGCGCACCCCCCTGTCGCGCGCCGCCCTGGCGACGTTGGCCGCGGGTTCGATGCCGAGCACGGGCACGCCTGCCGAGGCGAAATGCTGCAGGAGATAGCCGTCGTTACTCGCGATCTCCACGACGAGGCTCGACCGGCCGAGCCCGAAGCGCTCGCGCATCGCCTCGGCGTAGCGCCGCGCATGCTCGAGCCAGGCGTCCGAGAACGAGGAGAAGTACGCGTATTCGCCGAATATGGCCGCCGGCGCGACGAATTCATCCAGTTGCACGAGGAAGCAGGCGTGGCAGACCCGCGCGTGCAGCGGGTAGAACGGCTCCATCGCGTCGAGCTGCCGCGCTTCCAGGAAGCTCTGGACGAGCGGCGACATCCCGAGATCGGCGAAGGTCGACCATTCGCCCGACCCGCAGAACCGGCAAGTCTTCACCGCAGCCGCGATGTTCTCGTACGCCACCCTCATCGCCGCCTCGCCCCTTCGCCGCCGTTCGGGGGCTCAGTATAGAGACATCGGCGGCGGGGCGGCGAGAGGCGCGGCCGGGAATTCAGAACAGGATGCCGAGCTCCAGGGCCCCGCGCGTCTGCGAGGCGTTCGAACCGTTCGGCCCGAAGGCGAGGCCCGGCGTCGTGCTCGATGCCGCCACATAGGCGAATTCCGCACGCGCGAAAAAGATCCCCTTCTGATAGGTCGGCGTCAGCGTGATCGACCAAGCCTTGCTTCCCGGTCCATACAGCAGATTCGGTGCGCCGTCCGCGGCATTGCCGGACGAGGAGATGTACTCCACACGCACCGGCAGACTCAGGCCCGCCACTTTGGGAACCGCATAGATCGCGTAAAATGCCGCGCCCGTGGTATTCGCCGATTGCGTCGTGCCGATCGCGGTGCTCGCCGGCACGTTCGTATACTGCAGATACCCCTCGAGCGTCCACGGGCCCGTCGTGTGCGTGTAGATGACGTTGTAGATCTGCTCGTTGTCCTGATACAGGGGCGTCACCAGCGTATTGACGGACGTGCGGCGGGTATTGCCGCCGCCGATCACCGAAAGGACGTTCGCGCTGTCGAACGTGTACGTCAACGATCCCCACGCCCAGCTGTATTTGTTCGAGTACAGGCCGTCGTTCCACGACACCGCGGCGCTGACGGGTCCCGACGTGTAGTTCAACTGAACGCCGCGATTGACGGCATTCTCCTGATTCCACAGCAGGCCGCGCTCGATGTTCACGTTCTCGAAGCTGAACGTGTATTCGGCGCCGATCAGGGTCGGCAGTTTGCCGATTTCGAGC
Organism: Steroidobacteraceae bacterium; assembly: GCA_035531435.1. Lineage (GTDB taxonomy): Bacteria > Pseudomonadota > Gammaproteobacteria > Steroidobacterales > Steroidobacteraceae > Bog-1198. The sequence continues at coordinate 202,767 of DATKSW010000013.1, forward strand.
GACCAATTGTTGTTCGGGGCGATCTTCAGGAATCCTTGCGAGAACGGACCATAGAAGTCGTTGGTTGCGAGGCCCGATCGGATGTACGGCACGCCTAAGTCGGGCAGCGAGTACGCGCCAACCTCGGCGAAGAACTGCACGATGCCGTCCGTCTTTTGCACGAACACCTGGCCGTTGCTCAGATCGAACTGGCCCGCCTTGTCACCGGGCGCGACGTTGTCCTGCCATTGACCGTAGCCGCTCACCGCGCCGGTCACGAAGATCTCGCCCAAGGGGCCGGCGTCGAATTTCGCGGGGCTCGTGTTGGCGGCGAGCGGGCCGCTCATCGCCGGAGTTCCCAAGACGATCGGGGCGGGCGCGGGCGCGGCGGCGGGTGCCGCCGGCGCATCGTCCGCGAGTGCCGGCGCCGCCGAGAGGCCGGACGCGCAGGCGATTGCTGCGCAAGAGAAAGTGCGGATTCTCACTGAGGGATCTCCTTGGGTTCGAATGATTCGTTACCGTGATCCAATGACGAACGGCCACGGAGCCTGCTCGCCCGAGGGACGCCCCGCCGTTGAACGTGCGCACTCCCGGATGCCCGGCGGCCGGTCTCGGCCGCCGGGCCAATCGTGGATCTTCGTCGGCCCCGCTTACTCGATACTCTCGCCGTGCAGCGCGATGTCGAGACCTTCGCGTTCCTCTTCGGTCGTGACGCGCAGGCCGATGGTCATGTCGAGGATCTTCAGGATGATCATGCTCATCGCGAAACTCCAGACCAAGGTCGCGGTCACGCCCCGCAGCTGCAGCAGCACGCTGCCCGTCGCGCCGCTGATCTCCTTGCTCACCAGCGCACCGGTCAGGAGTGCCCCGACGATGCCGCCGATGCAGTGCACGCCGAACGCATCGAGCGCATCGTCGTAGCCGAGCACGCGCTTGAGGGAGGTCGCCGACAGGTAGCAGACGACTCCCGCCACGGCGCCGATGAGTACCGAGGAGTCCACCGAGACGAAGCCGGACGCCGGCGTGATCGCAACGAGACCCGCGACCGCTCCCGAGGCGATGCCGAGGACGCTCGGTTTGCCCTTGAGCAGCCACTCGGTGAACATCCACGAGAGCGCCGCGGCCGCGGTCGCGATGTGCGTGACGGCGAAGGCCATCCCTGCGCGACCGTCGGAGACGACCGCGGAACCGGCGTTGAAGCCGAACCAGCCGACCCACAGGAGCGATGCGCCGATGACCGTCAGTGTCACGTTGGAGGGCGCCATCGCCACTTTGCCGAGGCCGTCGCGCTTGCCGAGCATCAGCGCCGAGGCGAGGCCGGCGATGCCGGCATTGATGTGCACGACCGTGCCGCCGGCGAAATCGAGCTGCGTCGCCGCCATCCAGCCGCTCGGCTCCCACATCCAGTGCGCGACCGGACAGTAGACGACGATCAACCAGACGGACATGAACCACAGCATCGCCGAGAACTTCATGCGCTCGGCGAACGAGCCGCAGATCAGCGCCGGCGTGATGATCGCGAAGGTCGCCTGGAACATCGCGTACACCGTCTCCGGTATCGTCGGCGCGAGGTGCGAGACGGTCTCCTTGCCGGCATCATGCATGTACGCCATGCCGTGGAAGAACGCGCGGCTCAGCCCGCCGATGTACGGCGTGCTCCCCGGCGTGAACGCGAGCGAGTAGCCGACGATCCACCAGAGGATCGAGACCACGGAGGTGATCGCGAAACTCTGCATCATGGTCGACAGGATGTTCTTCTTGCGCACCATGCCGGCGTAGAACAAGGCGAGGCCCGGAATCGTCATCATCAGCACGAGCGCCGTGGACGTGAGCATCCACGCGGTATCGCCCGAATTGATCTTGTCGAAGGTCACGAGGAACGGCGCCGTCGGCGCCGCCGCCGGCGCGGCTGCGGCATTCGGCGCGGCCGCCGGCACCGCGGCAGCGACCGGCGCGGCGGTCGATGCCGCCGTCGATGCGTCGTCGGCGAGCGCGACCCGCAGCGGCAGGTTGAGCGTCAGCGCGCAGAGCAGGATCAATCTCGGCAGTTTGCTCATCAATGCGAATCCCCCTGGTTTCAAATGGCGCTCGTGTCGCGTTCGCCGGTGCGAATGCGCACGACCTGTGCGAGATCGAACACGAAGATCTTGCCGTCCCCGACCTTGCCGGTGCGTGCCGCCTTCATGATCGCCTCGATCACTTGATCGGCGATCGAGTCGGCGACGGCGATTTCGATCTTGGTCTTGGGCACGAACTCGACCACGTACTCGGCACCGCGGTAGATCTCGGTATGGCCGCGCTGGCGGCCGAAGCCGCGCACCTCGGTCACGGTGACGCCCTGCACCCCGACGTCGCTCACCGCTTGGCGAACGTCGTCGAGCTTGAAAGGCTTGATGATTGCGCTGATCAGTTTCATTGCTGCACACCCCTCCCCTGCGTGGATCGGCTGCGCACGCAAGCTGCGGCTCGCGGGCACGTGACGGTCTGAAGCAACCGCCGTGCCAATGACAGGGAGTCTTATGAGATCAGTGGCTTGCGATTTAGCCGTGGATCGGCCGGACGCCGCCGGGCACCGAAACGGTGCGCGCCGGGGCCTCGGCTGCGTCGCTTCGATGCAGCCCGGCGATCGCCTGTCGGCAGGCGAGCAGAGCCTGTCCGGCGACCATGCCCTTCCAGTCGTCCGCATCGCTGTAGAAGGCGGCGCGGACTTGTGCCTTGATCGCGCGGCCCGACGGGGATTGCGGATCGCCGTGGGCGTGCAGCCAGGCGTCGGCGCGCAGGGCGAGCAGCATTTCCTCGAGAGGTTTCGTGCCGAACTCCAGGGCGATTCCGGTCACGGCTGCCTCCGGCAGCAGGGCCGGCGCGGCGCCGAGGCCGTCGCCGACGATCGGCGCCGACGTCGATGTTCCATCGAGCGGACAGGTCAGGGCCGCGCCGTACCAACTCGCGGCGCGAGCATAGGCCGGCGTCCCGGGTGGCTGCGTGACGATCCGCTCGCCGTAGCCGCGGGGCCCAAGACCGGTGTGATAGTCGAGCACCGCGACTTGCGCCGCCCCGCCGAGATAGCCGGCGAAGATCGCGCTCTGGGTCCGCCTCGACCAGCTCGGCGCAGCGCCGCCGTAGAACAAGCCCGCGGGGTATCGATACTGGCCACCGCTGATCGCGCGCTGCAGCCCCGCCAGCCCCGCGCGCGCCGCATAGGCCCGCAGGACGCTCGCGCTCGCGCCAAGCGATGCCTCGGTCCACTCGGCCGGACAGATTGCGTCGCTCAGTTCCGCGTAGCCGGCATTGTCCGGCCGCGGCGCCGCGAAATCGATCCAGTTGCGGTTCAGGTCGACGTTGTCCTCCGTGACCCGCCGCAACCAGGCGAAGCCGTACGGATTGATCGCGTGGATCAGCAGTGCGGCGACGCCCTGCGGCAGGCGCGAGGCCTCGCCGCGCGCCAACCAGTCGACCTGGGCGCCGGACCCGGCGAAGCCCTCGACGCCATGCGTCGCCGAGATCGTCACGATGACCCGTTCGGCATTGCGCGGTCCGAACCAGGCGAGGTCGGTCGACAGCTCGCCGCCGTCGGGACCGCGCTCGGGATGGCTCAGCCGATCGACCACGCCCGCGCACTGCGCCGCGGCCGCACAAAACTTGTCCCGGGCCTGCCGGTAGTCGGCGCTGAAGCTGTCGGCTGCGTTCACGGCGATCCTCCCGTCGGCCCGGGCCGCGAGGGTAGCTGCGCCCGTCGCGGCGCGAGGCGCGGCGGGCCCGCGTCGACCCCGCCGGCTCGCGCCTATTGTAAGCTTGCACCGGCGCATGTCGGAAGCTGCGCGCGGGCCGCCGCGGGCGCCGCCCGCGACGTCGTTGCACGAAACGAGCGCGGCGTTGTCGAATGCACCCGTCCACAGTATCTGGAGAGGAACAGTTACGATGAACAAGCGAGCAGTGCCCCTCGGCCTCGCGGCCCTGGCGCTGCTGGCCGCGGTCGGCGCAAATGCCGGCCGGGCCGGCGCCGACGTCACCCGCGCGACCCTGACGAACGGCCTGCGGGTCGTGATCGTGCGCGACACGCTCGCGCCGGTCGTCGCGACCGAGATCAACTATCTGGCCGGATCGGACGAAGCGCCGGATGCGTTTCCCGGCACCGCCCATGCGGTCGAACACATGATGTTTCGCGGCAGTCCGGGCTTGAGCAAGGATCAGCTTGCGGCGATTGCCGCGAACCTCGGCGGCGCCTTCAACGCCGACACCACCGAGGGGGTCACGCAGTTCTACTTCGTCGCGCCGGCGCAGGATCTCGGGGTGGCGCTGCACGTCGAGAGCCTGCGGATGCGCGGTCTCGACGTGGCTCCCGCCGAGTGGGCCAAGGAGCGCGGCGCGATCGAGCAGGAGGTGTCGGGCGACCTGTCGAATCCCTCGTACAAATTCTACGAACAATTGCAGGCCCGATTGTTCGCCGGTACGCCCTATGCGCACACGCCGCTCGGCACTCGCCCGTCGTTCGACGCGACGACGGCGGCAAGATTGCACGCGTTCTACACGAGCTGGTATGCGCCGAACGATGCGATCCTGGTGATCGCCGGCGACGTCGATCCGGCCGCGACGCTCGCCCGGGTACGGCGCGAATTCGCCGGCATTGCGCGCAAGACGCTGCCCGTGCGGCCGAAGTTCGACTTCCGGCCCGTGCACGCCGAGACGGTCGCGCTGCCGACCGACAGCCCGTACGGCTCGGTCTATCTCGCGTGGCGCATGCCGGGGCTGAAGTCGCGGCAATACGCGACCGCGCTCGTGATGAGCGACGCCCTGGGCTCGAAGCGGGCCGCGCTCTACGGGCTGGGCATGGACGGCACCGCGCTGTATGGCGGCTTCTTCGATCAGCCGATGCCGCGGGCGGGAATCGGCATGGCGATCGGCATCTTCTCCCGCGGCAGCGATCCCGCGCCGCTGCTCGCGCGGATGCGGTCGATTTTGGCGACCGCCGCCGCCAAGGGCATCGATCCGGCGCTGATCGCGGCGGCCAAGCGCAAGGCGATCGCCGGCCTCGAGTTTCAAAAGAATGCCGTCGACGGTCTCGCCAACGCCTGGTCGGACGCGCTCGCATTCCAGGGACTCGCCTCGCCCGAGGCGATCACGCAGGCGATCGAGGCGGTCACGCCGCAGGCGGTGAACGCTCTCGCGGAGGCGACCTTCGATCCCGCGCACGAAGTGAGCGCCATTCTGACGCCGCAGAGTTCGGGCAAACCGATCTCCGGCAAGGGTTTCGGCGGCGCCGAGAGTTTCGCGTCCAGCCCGGGAAAGTCGGTCCGCCTGCCGGCCTGGGCCGCCCGCTCGTTCGCCCGCCTCAGCGTGCCGCGCTCGAGGCTCGAGCCGATCGCGTACACGCTGTCGAACGGCCTGAAATTGATCGTTCAGCCCGAGTCGATCAGCGACACGGTGCAGGTCTTCGGCAAGATCAAGACCAACCAGGATCTGCAGGCGCCGCGGGGCGAGGAGGGCGTCGCCGACGTGCTCGACGGGCTATTTTCCTACGGCAGCACGCACCTCGGGCGCCTCGCGTACCAACGGGCGCTGGATGCGATCAGCGCGAGTGCGAGCGCCGGCTCGAGCTTCTCCCTCGCGGTGCCGGCGGCGCATTTCGCCCGCGGCATGCAATTGTTGGCCGATGAGGAGTTGCACCCCGCCCTCGCGCCCAAGGCGTTCGCGGTCGTGCGACGCCAGCAGGCCGGAATCGTCCAAGGGCAGATCCAGTCGCCGGACTTTCTCCTGCAGCTCGGCTTGAGCAAGGCACTGCTGCCGCCGCACGATCCGCAGCTGCGCTATCCGAAGCCGCAGCGGATCATGGGCCTCACGCTCGAACGGATCCGGCAATACTATGCGCGAACCTTCCGCCCCGACATGACGACGATCGTGATCGTCGGCGAGGTCGAACCGGCCGTTGCGAAGCGCATCGTCGAGCGCAGTTTCGGCGCTTGGCGCAAGCAAGGCGCCCGGCCGCAAGTCGATTATGCCGCGGTGCCGCCGAATCGCGCCGGGCACCTGTACGTCCCCGACAAGAGCGCCTCGCAGGACAGCGTGCAGATGGCCCAGACGATCGACGTCACCCGTGACGAGCCGGCGCGCTTCGCCTTGAATCTCGGCGACCAGGTGCTGGGCGGCGGCTTCTACGCCTCGCGCCTGTACCACGATCTGCGTGACAAAACCGGATTGGTCTACAGCGTCGGCACCAGCTTCGATTTCGGCAAACACCGCAGCACCTACACGGTGACATTCGGCGCAGATCCCGACAAGGTCGCGGCCGCGCGGGCGATCGTCGTCAGGGATTTGACGCAGATGCAGCGCGAGCCGGTGTCCGCGGCCGATCTCGCGCGGGCCAAGGGCATACTCTTGCGCCAGATCCCGCTCGGCGAATCGAGCTTCGACGCGATCGGCGGCCGGCTGCTCGATCTGTCGATCGAGGGCAAACCGCTCGACGCCATGACGATCGCCGCGCGCCACTACCTCGCGCTCACCGCGGCACAGGTGCAGCGTGCCTACGCGCGCCACGTCCGCCCGGATGCCTTCGTCACCGCGGTGAAGGGACCGGCCGTGAAGTAATGCTCGCGCGGCCGCCGGCGTGCGGCCGTGCGGGTCATCCGCCGAACAGCCTCTTGAACCCCGCGGCACTGAAGCCGACCGTCACCTGCGCTTGGTCGCGCACCAGTACGGGCCGGCGAATCAGGGCCGGGTATTCCTTGAGCAGCAGCAGCCATTCCGGCCCGCTCGCGGGATTCTTGCGCTGAGGCAGCAGATGGCGCCAGGTCGGGCCGCTCTTGTTGACGAGGCTCTCCCAGCCGCCGAGCCGGGCCGCCCAGTCGCGCAAGATCGCAGCGGGCACGGGATCGGCCCGGTAATCGACGAAAACATGGGTCACGTCGGCGCGTTCGAGCCAGCGGCGCGCCTTGCGGCAGGTATCGCAGTTCGGCAGTCCATAGACGGTAACGCTCACTGAACTCTCCCTTGCAGTCGCGCCCGGCCGCGCCCGGCCCGGCGCTTCGCTTACAATGACGGCGACCCGCGCCGGGCGTCCACGCCAAAGTATTGCGGATCGCGAAGGATGACGATGCACGACCATATCCTGATCCAGGATCTCGTGGCACTCCTGCAGGTGGTGCTGATCGATCTCGCCCTGGCGGGGGACAACGCGGTGGTCGTCGGCATGGCGGTGTCCGGGCTACCCGCACGGCAGAAGCGGCCGGCCATCATCGTCGGCATCCTCGCGGCGACGGTGCTGCGCATCGCGCTGAGCGCGATGGCGCTGCAGCTGTTGCAGGTGATCGGCCTCGTGCTCGCCGGGGGCCTGCTGCTCCTGTGGGTCGCCTGGAAGATGGTTCGCGAACTGCGCAAGCGCGGGGTGCCCGGCGTGCGCCTGATCGCACCGAAGGCGCTGCGCCAGGCGATGTTGCAGATCATGCTCGCGGACCTGTCGATGAGCTTCGACAACGTCCTCGCGGTCGCCGGCGCCGCGCGCGGCCACCTGTGGGTGCTGGTGGCGGGTTTGGCGCTGTCGGTGGTGCTGATGGGCATCGCCGCGAACTGGGTGGCGCGCGCGCTCGAGAAGCGCCCTGCCGCCGCCTGGGCCGGACTGCTGATGGTGCTGTACGTCGCGCTACACATGATCTGGGACGGCGCCCACGCCGTGCTCGTCCGCCTCATTTGATCGGCGCCGCTGGGCGGGCGCGCGGTGCCAAGTAATCGCCCGGGGAATCGTCGAATGTCAAGCCGGTTGGTCCTGGGCGCCAATGCGGATACCATTCCGGGCTTCGCGCCCCGCGCGGCCTCGCGCCGTACGCTCTGCCCCTCAAAAAGGAGCCGATGATGACCGCTTCTTCCGTGCCGCAACGATCGCTCGCCCTGCTGCTCGCCTTATGCGGTTGCGCCGCGCTCGCCGCCGGCCGGCCGGGGGCACCGGCGGCATCCGCCGCAGTTGCCAAAGACGTCTTCGCCCACCTGAAATTCCGCGACCTCGGTCCGGCGATCGCCGGCGGCCGGGTCACGGCGGTCGCCGGCATCCCCGGCAACACGCGAATCTATTACGTCGGCGCGGCCGGCGGCGGCGTCTTCAAGACCGTCGACGGCGGCCTCAGCTGGCAGGCGATCTTCAAGCACGAGGCGACGAGTTCGATCGGTGCGATCGCCCTGGCCCCGTCCAATCCGAATCTCGTTTGGGTGGGAACCGGCGAAGCGAACATCCGCAATGACGTGATTCCGGGCGCCGGCGTCTACCTGTCCCCCGATGCGGGCAAGACCTGGAAGCGCATGGGCCTCGAGCACGTCGGCCAGATCGGCCGCATCGCCGTCGATCCGCACGATCCGGATCACGTCGTCGTCGCCGCGCTCGGCCATGAGTGGGGACCGAACCCGCATCGCGGCGTGTACCTCACGACCGACGGCGGCAAGACCTGGCGCAAATCGCTCTACGTCGACAACGAGACCGGTGCGATCGACGTCGCGATGCAGCCCGGCAACGGCCAGGTGGTGTTCGCCGCGACCTGGCAGGCGTATCGCCGGCCGTGGATGCTCCACGACGGCGGCCCGGGATCGGGGATCTGGCGATCGACCGACGGCGGCGCGACCTGGAAGCGATTGACCAAAGGGCTGCCCGCCTCGCCCATCGGGCGCATCGGCCTCGCGATCGCGCCGAGCGATCCAGAGCGCATCTACGCGCTGCTCGAAGCGCCGATCGGCAAGGGCTCGCTGTTCGTCTCGAACGACCTCGGCAAACACTGGCACAAGGTCACGGACAATCATGCCCTGAACGTCCGCGGGTTCTATTTCACGACGCTCGAAGTCTCGCCCGACGATGCCGATCGGGTCTATTTCCTCGGCTTCCAGCTCCTCGAATCCGACGACGGCGGCAAGACGGTGCGCGTGATCGACCAGAACGTGCACGTCGATCATCACGCGATGTGGATCGATCCTGCGAACCCTGAGCGCATGATCCAGGGCAACGACGGCGGCGCGTACCTGTCCCTGAATGGCGGCAAGACCTGGCGCTTTCTCGACGGCATGCCGATCGAGCAGGCCTACATGGTCGCGGCGGACAGCCGCACCCCGTACGAACTTTGCACCGGCCTGCAGGACAACAGCGGCTGGTGCGGGCCGTCCTCCTCGCTCGCCGATGATGTCGTCTCGGGCAACGACTGGTTCACGGTGGTCGGCGGCGACGGCGAATACGCCGTGCCGGCGCCGTCGAATCCGGACGTGATCTACGCCGACGCGGAGGACGGCGCGATCTTCCGCTTCGACCGCAAGACCAAGCAATCGCTGTTGATCATGCCGTACATGCATGGGCCGGCCTTCATCGACGACCTGCCGACCTCGGCACAGAAGGTGCGCTTCAACTGGACGCCGCCGATCGCGGTCGATCCTCGCGATGCGAACACGGTCTACATCGGCGGCAACGTCCTGTTGCAATCGACCGACGCCGGCCTGAACTGGCGGGCGATCAGCCCGGATCTGACGCGCAACGACAAGTCGAAGCAGCAACTCTCCGGCGGCCCGATCAACTACGATCTGTCGGGCGCGGAGACCTACGATACGATTCTCTCGGTGCAGGTCGCGCCGAGCGATCCACGGGTGCTCTGGGTGGGCAGCGACGACGGCCTCGTGTCGCTCACGCGCGACGGCGGCAAGACCTGGACCAAGGTCACGCCCGCGGGAGCGCCCGCCTGGGCGCGTGTCGATCAGATCGACGTCTCCCCGACCGATCCCGGCAGGGCTTACATCGCATTCGATGCGCACGAAGTCAACGACGACCGGCCGTACGCGTACGCGACCGCGGATTACGGACGCCGCTGGCAGCGTATCGACCAGGGGCTGGCGCCCAACGCCTCGGTGATGGTCGTACGCGCCGATCCGAACCATCCTCGCGTCCTCGCCGCCGGCACGATGACCGGAGTGTGGATCTCCCGCGACGGCGGCCACCACTGGGCGCAGCTGAAGGCCAATCTGCCGACGATGCCGGTCTTCGATCTGAAGTTCGTCCGCGGCGATCTCGTGCTCGCGAGCCACGGCCGCGGTCTGTGGGTCCTCGATCATTTCGCGGCGGTCGCCGAGCTCGATCCGGGCCGGCCGCCGGCGCAGCTGCAGCTGTTCACGCCGGGAACCGGCATCGAATATCAGCGCTGGAGTCGCGGCGAAGGCGCCGAGCCCGCATTCGTCGCGCCGAACGCGCCGAACGGCGTCACGATCGACTATAGCCTGCCGAAGAAGCTCAAGGCCGACGCGCAAGAGAAGGAGTTGCACCAAACGCCGGTCAAGATCGAGGTCCGCGACGCGCACGGCGCACTGATCGCGACCCGCTACGGCGAGTCCCGAGCGGGCGTGAATCGCGCCATCTGGGACATGCGCTACGACGGGCCGACTCAGCTGAACTTCGAAAAGCCCGCGGTCGAGGGCGCCAAGCCCTCGTGGGATCGCGGCGCGCGCGGACCGCAGGTGCTCCCGGGCAGCTATTCGATCCGCGTGACCGCCGCCGGCCGGACCGAAACCGCGCAGGCCCGCGTCGTCGCCGATCCGAACCAGCCTGCGGCGCTCGATGCGCAGCGCCAATCCCTCGAGATGGGGCTCGTCGCGCGGGCGCAAGCGGATGCGATGAACCGGATGCTCAACCGCCTCAGTGCCATGCAGTCGCAGCTCGGCGCCTATCGCAAGTCACTCGCCGAGCAGTCGGCGAGCGTCGATCCGTCGCAGCGCGCCGAGGCGAAGGCCCAGGCCGCGCTCGCCGCCCGCGCGAAAGCGCTCGCCGGAGAACTCGGCAAGCTGAAGGATTCGCTCTACAGCCCGAAGGTGCAGCACAAGGTCATCGAGGACGATCTGCACCAACTGACGGACCTGTACGGCGCCGTGAATTCCATCGCGAGCATGTTCGGCGAACTCGGCGTGCAGGCGCCCACGGGGCCCTTGCTGCGGATCGAAAAAACGGTGGCCACCGCGGTGGGCGGCAAGCTCGCGGCGTACAACGCCCTGCTCGCCGGCGACGTTGCGCGCTATGACCGGGCCGCCTATGCGGCCGGTGCCTCGACACTCGCCCCCGGCAAGCCGATCGAGGTCGCCGCGGCGCCGTCGATCGATTAGGCGGTGCCATGGGGTTATCCTGGCCGTCCGCATGACGTCGCGCACACTGCAATTCGACGGTGTCGAATATCCCGACGGCGCCGCTTCGGATCCGGTCGCGCTCGGCTGGATGCGCGGCGCTCCGCCGCCGGCGGACAAGCGCATCCGTTTCGAGGACGATCGCTTTCTGCAGTTTCCGCGCCTGCGCTGGACGCTGTCGCACATGCGCGAGTTGGTGCCGACCGCAAACGTCTGGCGCGGCTGCCGCGCGCCGAGCACGCTCGATGCGGCGAATCCGTCCATCGAGACCGAGATCGATGCCTCGGGCTTCACGGACCTGAACGGCGCGCGGCGCACCTGGAGCGCGTCCCTCGAAGATACCTACACCGACGGCATCGTCGTCCTGCATCGGGGCCGGCGCGTGTACGAGCGGTATTTCGGCGCCTTGCAGCCGCAGCGCCAACACGCTTGCTTCTCGATCACGAAGTCCTTCGCCGCGACCCTCGCCGCCGGCCTGCTGCACGAGGGAGCGCTCGATGCATCCCGGTGCGTGCCGTTCTACCTGCCCGAAATGGCGGATACCGCCTATGGTGACGCAACTCTCCGGCAGCTGCTCGACATGCAGGTCGGCGTCGCCTACTCCGAGGAATATGCGGACCCGCACGCCGAAATCTGGGCGTATGCGCGCGCCGGCGGGCTGCGGCCGCGCGACCCGGGGCGCCATGGCCCGGCGAACTACTATGAGTTCCTGGCGACGCTGCGCAAGCAAGGCGAGCACGGCCGCAGTTTCGAATACAAGACCGTCAACACCGAGGTGCTGTGCTGGATCATGAAGCGGGTCAGCGGAATCGGCCTCGCCGATCTGCTTTCGCAGCGCCTCTGGTCGCCGCTTGCGTGCGAGGAGGACGCGTATTTCAGCGTCGACTCGATCGGCGTCGAGATGGGTGGCGGCGGCCTCAACGCCTGCCTGCGGGATCTCGCCCGGTTCGGCGAACTGCTGCGCCGGGAGGGCGATTGGCAAGGCGTGCAGCTCCTGCCCGCCGCCGTCGTCGCCGAGCTTTGCACCGGATCGGCTCCGACCAAGGTCCCGGCCGCGCAATACCCGCTGCTGCCGGGCTATTCGTACCGGAACATGTGGTGGATCGCGAACGACGAACTCGGCACGATCGAGGCCCGCGGCATCCATGGCCAGCGGCTGTTCATCGCGCCGCGCGCCGAGGTCGTGATCGCCCGCTTCGCCTCGCATCCCGTTGCGACGAGCGCCGCGAACGATCCCGTCACGCTGCCGGCGTTCCGTGCGCTCGCGCGCATGTTGAGTCGCGGATGATCGCGCGGCGCGACGCTGCGCGATGCGGGCGAATCCCTCAGCGCAACTGGCTGTCCTTGCTCCCGCGCCGGTTGTAGCCGCCGAACTGCGCAGCATCGCGGTCGCGCTCGCTCTGGCAGCCAACGCACAGGCGCACCCCCGGAATCGCGGCCCTGCGGGCCTCGGGAATCTCGCTGCCGCAAGCCTCGCAAGACTTGAGCGACGGGCCCTTCGGCAGCAGGCTCTGCGCCCGACGGACGCCGTCCTTGACGGTCGCGTCGATCTGCTCGTTCACCGCATTGTCGCCCGCCCAACCCGTCGCCATGCTGCGCACTCCGCGAGGCCTCGAGTAGCCACCGCCGTCCGATTCATCGATGTCACGACTTGCCGATTTGTATATGCGTGTATTTTCGATTATTTTCAAGCCTCCGCGCCGGCGTTGCCGAAATGCAACGCGTGGGGAACCCGGCGCGGCGACGCCTGACTAAGCTCGAGAACCCTGCGACCATCGCCGATCAGCTTGCGCCATCGACCACCATGAACAAGCAGGAATTTCGCGCCACGGTGTCGCTCGCCGCCATCTTCTCGCTCCGGCTCCTGGGCCTGTTCATGATCTATCCGGTGTTCGCGGCCTATGCGCGGCAACTCGCAGGCGCGACGCCGTACAAGATCGGCCTGGCGCTCGGCATCTACGGGTTGAGCCAAGGGTTGCTGCAAATTCCGTTCGGCATGCTCTCGGACCGGCTGGGCCGCAAGCGCATGATCGTCGCCGGCCTGCTGGTATTCGCATTCGGCAGCGCGGTCGCGGCACAGGCGTCCTCCATCGACGGCGTCATCGCCGGGCGGGTGCTGCAGGGCGCGGGCGCCGTCGGCGCGGTGATCCTCGCGCTGGTCGCGGACCTCACCACCGAGGAAAGCCGCACCAAGGCGATGGCCATGGTCGGCATCACGATCGGCGTTTCCTTCATGATCGCGCTGGTCGCAGGGCCCATTCTCGCCGGCATCATCGGCGTCGCCGGCATCTTCCGGCTGATGGTCGCGCTCGCGCTCGTCGCGATCGGCATCGTCGCCTTCGTCGTGCCCGCGCCGCGAAGCCTGAGCGTGCACCGGGATGCGGAGCCGGTGCCGGCGATGTTCGGCTCGGTGCTGCGCAATCCCCAATTGTTGCGGCTGGACTTCGGGATCTTCGCGCTGCATGCGATGCTCACCGCGAGCTTCCTCGTGATCCCCGCGCTGCTGCACGCACGGCTGCACGTCGACAGCCGCGATCAATGGATGGTGTATCTGCCGGTGCTGGTCGCCTCCGTGGCGGTGATGCTGCCGGCGATCATCATCGCCGAGAAGCATCGGCGCATGAAAACGGTGTTCCTGCTGGCGGTCGGCGCACTCGCCGTGAGCCAGCTGTTGCTGCTCGCCGGCGGCCGCAATCTCTACGTCCTGCTCGGCGCGATCACGCTGTTCTTCGCCGGCTTCAACGTGATGGAGGCAAGCCTGCCGTCGCTCGTCACCAAGACCTCGCCCGCCGCCGCCAAGGGAACCGCGACCGGCGTGTACTCGAGCGCGCAATTCCTCGGCATCTTCGTCGGCGGCATCGCCGGCGGCTGGATTCAACAGTTCTGGGGCACCACCGGGGTGTTCCTCGGGTCGGCGGCCATCGCCGTGCTCTGGCTGCCGGTCGCTGCGACCATGCAGGCGCCGAGCTACCTGCGCACGAGGCTGATCCGCATCCGCGACGGCGGCCCGATCGATTCAAACGCATTGGCCGGGCAATTTCGCGGGATCGCGGGCGTCGCCGAAGCCGCCGTCGTCGCCGACGAGCGCATGGCCTACTTGAAGGTCGACCCGCGCACCTTCGATGCGGCCGGCGCCGAGGCGCTCGCCGGCTGAGCCCGATCGGGCGCGTTACAGGGCGTTGAAGATGCCGCCGACGAGGTCGCTCGCCAGACCGAAGCCGGCGCCGAGGCCGAGGCCCGACATCACGTTGCCCATGAAGCCGCCGCCGCCGCTCGCCGCGTACGGCTGGGCGCTCCAGCCGCGCGGCTGCATGCCGGCCTGCGGCACGGTCGCCACGTGGCTCTCGAGCGTGTGGATGTACTGCGCCATCTGCTCGATCAGCATCATCGTCGTTTGATTCTGCCTTTGGACCGCGAGCGCGGCCTCGCGCAGGTCGAGCGCCAGCTCGCGCGCGAGCGTCGGATCCGTGATCTGGGTCTGGAGCTTCTCGGCGAGGCCCTTGATGCTCTGGGCGACCTGATCGGCCTGCGTTTGCAGTTGAACGGCCTGGCTTTCCGCGGTCTGATAATCCATGGATGCGACGCTCTCGATGGGGATGATGCAGGCCTTCGATCCTCGCCGCGGCGGTTGGTTCCGCGGCAAATTGCCGCAAAACCTTCGCCCGGATCGGCACGCGCCCTCGATCGGGGCGCAAACGGTGAGGCGCGCGGCCGATCGCGCGTCGACGGTTCGGCGCTCTCACGTGCTCGCGAATTTCAAGGCGACGCTCAATCCCGGGCCGGCGTCGGCGAGCACGAGGCGCGCGCCGTGCAGCTTCGTGACCGCGGCGACCAGCGACAAGCCGAGGCCCGACCCCGGGACCTTGCGCGCTTCGTCGAGCCGCACGCGCCGCCCGAGGGCGAGTTCGCGCTTGTCGGCGGGAATTCCCGGACCGTCGTCCTCGACGAGGACCTCCGGACCGCCCGTCTCGTTGCGCAGGAACACGCGAATGTGCCCGCCGGAGGGGGTGAATTTGATCGCATTGTCGAGCAGGTTGGCGAATGCCTGGGCGAGCAGCTGGCGGCTGCCCTGGATGTGCGCGCCCGCCGCGACGCGACTCTGCAGTTCGATGCCCCTCTCCTCCGTGACCGGCGCATATAGCTCGACGATGCTCGCGACGAGCTCCGACAGATCGACCGCCTCGCGCGCGACGGTGCCGGTCTCGGCGAGGGCGATCCGCAGCAGCGCATCGAGCGTGCTGCGCATGCGGTCGACCTCGGTCGTCACCCGCTCGAGCACGCGCCGTTCCGGGGAGGCCTCGCCGAGATGCGCAAGTGCCGCCTCGGCGGTCGACTGCAGGCGGTTGAGCGGCGTGCGCAGATCGTGGGCGGCGCTGTCGAGCACGGTGCGCATGCCGAGCGTGAGCTGTTCGATCTTATCGAGCATGCCGTTGATCTCCCGGGCGAGCGTGTTGAGCTCGTCCTCGGCATCGCGCACGGGCAGGCGTTGCGACAGATCGCCGCGCATGATCTGGGTCGCGACCGCCGAGATCGCGCCGGCGTGCGCGAGAATGCGCCGCCCCATCCAGATGCCGCCGCCGAGCCCGAGCAACATCGTCATCACGACGGCCGCGACGAGGCCGCGCATCATCACGTTCTTGACGTCCTGGCGCTCCTGCACGTCGTGCCCGACGAGCATCCGGTAGCCGCCCGGCAGCGGAAAGCGCTGCGCCCGCACCTCGTGCACGCGCGTCTGGTCGCCGTAGGGCACGGCGACCTTGAATTGGATCCACTTGCCTTCGCCGGCGCCGATGGTCGGCCAGGCCGGCAGGTTGCCGGCCACCGGGCGCAGCTGCGGATCCACCATCAGGTAAACGGCGCCGCGCACGTCCTGGTCCTGCGAGCGCTGCTCGATCAGCTCGATGAAATCGCTGCGCGAGAGCACCAGGACCTGTTCACGCAGGCCCTGCACCTCCGCCTCGATCAGATTGTCGGTGCTGCCGTCGATGACTCTGGAGACCGCGAAATAGACGGCGCCGAGCAGGGCGACCGCGCCGAGCGCGAACAGGACCGAATAAATGATGGCGATCCGGAACGGAGAGCTCGTCAGTACGCCGAGGAACCGCTGTTCCTGGTCCATTATTCTTCTTCGCTGAGGCTGTAGCCGGCGCCGCGCACCGTATGCAGTAGAGGTTTGTCGAAGTCCTTGTCGATCGCCTGGCGCAGGCGGCTGATGTGCACGTCGATCACGTTGGTCTGCGGATCGAAATGGTAATCCCAGACGCCCTCGAGCAACATCGTCCGCGTGACCACCTGACCGCTGTGGCGCATCAGGAACTCGAGCAACTGGAACTCCCTCGCCGTAAGTTCGATCTTCTTGCCGCCGCGCGTGACCCGGCGCGTCATGCGGTCGAGTTCGAGATCGGCGAGCTTCAGCCTGGTCGCCGCCTCGCCGCCGCCGAGTTCGCCGCGGCGCGCGAGCGCGTCGATCCGCGCCATGAGCTCGGACATGTGATACGGCTTCGTCAGGTAGTCATCGCCGCCCGCGCGCAGTCCCGTGATCCGATCGTCGACGTCGCCGAGCGCGCTCAGGATCAGCACCGGGAATTTGCGCCCCGTCGCCCGCAAGGATTGGACCAGGGCGAGTCCGTCGAGCTTCGGCAACATCCGGTCGACGATGGCCAAATCGAGCGCAATCGACGAGGCGAGATGCAGCCCCTCGAGGCCGTTCACCGCGACGTCGACCGTGTGGCCGACCTCGCGCAAGGCCTTCGCCAGATGGTCCCGGGCGACCTGGTCATCCTCGACGATCAAGATGTGCATGATCTGAGTAGTCTACAGCCTGCGGACGGCGGCGAAGCGCTCGTGGTCCGGCCCCGGCTTCGTTGGACCCGCCGGGGTGCACACGATAAAGTTCACAATTTATGATGCCGGAGACGATGCCGCAAGCCGATGCCGCGACGATCGACGACCCATCTCGTTTTGATCCCGAGCTATAACCCGGGATCGAGGGTATTGGACGCCGTACGCGAGGCCCGCCGCCATTGGGATCCGGTCTGGGTGGTCGTCGACGGCAGCACCGATGGATCGGCGGCAACGCTCGCCGCGATCGCGGCCGATGATCCGGGCCTGCGGCTGTTCACCCTGGCGCGCAACGGCGGCAAGGGAGCGGCGGTGCTGCACGGCCTGCGCGCGGCGCTCGCGCAGGGCTACACGCACGCGCTGACGATGGACTCGGACGGCCAGCATCCGGCCGACCGAATCCCGGCGTTCATGGCCGCCTCCGTGGCGGCGGCGGACGCGATGATCCTGGGCCGCCCGATCTTCGATGCGAGCGCGCCGGCCTTGCGCGTCAACGGCCGGCGACTTTCCAACTGGTGGACGAATCTGGAGACTCTGTGGAGCGGGATCGACGATTCGCTGTTCGGCTTCCGGGTGTACCCGATCGCACCGCTGGTCGCCATCATGACCTCGAGCCGCTGGATGCGTCGCTTCGACTTCGACGCCGAGGCGGCGGTTCGCTTGAACTGGCACGGCGTCGAGCCGATCGGTCTCGGCGCCGCGGTGCGCTATTTCTCCGCGGACGAGGGCGGCGTATCGCACTTTCGCTATCTGCGCGACAACGTGCTGCTCACCTGGATGCACGCGCGTCTGCTCGGCGGCTTCCTTTGGCGCCTGCCGGTGCTCGCGGCGCGGCGGCTGCGGCGGGTGCGGCGCCCCGGCAAACCATTATAATGGCCGCCGTCATGGCAACTGGAGGCAAACGATCATTTCCATCTCCGACAAGGAATCGCTCGAGCGCGAAACACCACCGCTCGTGGACAACGCTCTGCAGTGCGAGATCGCCAGCCTGTTCGTGCAGTCCCTGAACCTGGAGATCGCCGCCGAGGACATCGATCCTCAGGCCCCCCTGTACGGCGAGGGGCTTGGCCTCGATTCGATCGACGTGCTGGAGGTCGCACTGCTGCTCTCGAAGCGATACGGCGTCCACTTGCGCGCCGACGATGCGCAGAACCAGCAAATATTCCGCTCGCTGCAGACGCTCACCGCCTACGTCGCGGCGCGGCGGACGAAATGACGACGCTCGCCGCCGCTTCGAACGCGCCCGCGAACGGCAACGGCAACGGCAACGGCGGCGGCGGCGGCGACCGACCGGGCGCGGCAAGGATCCTCCGCCGCCGCGCGTGACCCGTCGCCGATGGCCGCCGTCCCGCTGTTCACGCATTCCTCGCCGGGCGCCCCCTTCGCCTGGCGCGGCGGGCGCGCGGTGAGCGCGCACGAGTTCCTGCGCGACGTTCACGGTCTCGCGCAGCGCCTGCCGTGCGCCGCGCACGTGCTGAACGCGTGTTCCGACCGCTACCGCTTCGCGGTCGCGCTCGCCGCCTGCCTGGTCGATGGGCGCACCACGCTGCTGCCTTCGACGCGCACGCCGGACGTGATCCGCCACGTCTCGGGCTTCGCGCCGGATACGATCTGCGTGACCGACGATCCGGACTGCGACATCGATCTGCCGCAGATCCTGCAGCGCGACGAGGAGCGCACGGCGGCGCCCTGGGCGGTGCCCTCGATCGATGCGGACCGACAGGCCGCGATCGTCTTCACTTCCGGATCGACCGGCACTCCCGTGCCACATCGCAAGACCTGGGGGCGACTTTGCGCCTGCGTGCGCGACGGCGCGCGCCGCCTCGGGCTCGCCGACGGGAGGGTCCACGCGCTGGTCGGTACCGTCCCGCCGCAGCACATGTACGGCTTCGAGTCGACCGTGCTGCTCGCGATGCAGGGCGCCCATACGCTGGTCGCGGAGCAGCCGTTCTACCCCGGCGACATCGTCGTCGCGCTCGAGTCGGTGCCCCGACCGCGCGTGCTGATCTCGACGCCGGTGCATCTGCGCGCGCTGCTCGCGGCCGACGCCGGCCGACCGGCGCTCGATCTGATCATATCGGCCACCGCGCCGCTCGCCGGCGAATTATCGCGTCGGCTCGAGCGGTGCTTCTCGAGTCCGCTGATCGAAATCTACGGCTCGACCGAGACGGGGCAAATCGCGACGCGGCGCACCGCCCGGACGAAGCGCTTCAGCCTGTGGCCGGGGATCACGCTCACCCGCATCGACGAAGGCACGCTGGTCGAGGGCGGGCACCTGGAGGCGCCCACCGCGCTGTGCGACATCGTCGAGATCGTCGGGGACGGGGAGTTCTTGCTGCAGGGACGCACCGAGGACCTGGTCAACATCGCCGGCAAACGCAGTTCCCTGAAGTACCTGAATCATCAGTTGAATTCTCTGCCGGGCGTCATCGACGGCGTTTTCTTCCACGGCGAGGCGGCATCGCATCCCGAAACCGGCGTCGCGCGGCTCGCCGCCGCGGTGGTCGCGCCCTCGCTCGATCGTGCAACGCTGCTCGATCTGCTGCGCGAGCGGATCGATCCGGTCTTTTTGCCCAGGCCCTTGCTGTTCGTCGAGCGCCTGCCGCGCAATTCGACCGGCAAGCTGCCGCGTGAGGCGTTGCGCGCACTCGCCGCGGACGCCGAATGATCGTGCGATGAAAGCGGCGCACGGCCCCTGGCGCAGCGTCGATCTTGCGATCGACGCGAATCATGCCGCATACGCCGGCCATTTCCCCGGCAGGCCGATTCTCCCGGGCGTCGTGCTGCTCGACGCCGCATTGCACGCCCTCGCGGCCGAGGGGCTGCTCGATCCGGCGCGCTGCCGGGTTGCGTCCTGCAAATTCTCGAGCCCCGTCCGCCCATCGGACCGGGTCGTGCTCGAACTCAGCGCAACGGCGAACGGCTCGATCCGCCTGCGCTTCAGCGCCGGCGGCCGCGCCGTGGCGAGCGGCGTCGTGACGCCGTGCGATCGCGACGAGGCGCGCTGAGACCGGCGTGGGCGCCTCATCGACCAAGCCCGCAGCACGCGCCGAATGGCTGGCGAAGCCCGAGCGCGGCAGCCGCGTGTTGTTGCGGCTGATGAGCGCCTTCAGCCTGCGCTGCGGACGGCGTGCAAGCCGCATCCTACTGCACGCGGCGACGGTTTATTTCTTCCTGTTCGCGCCGCGGGCGCGCCGGGCCTCGGGTCGCTACCTGCGCCTCGCGCTCGGCCGCAAGCCGCGGCTGCACGAGCGATACCGACACCTGGCGTACTTCGCGACGACGATTCACGACCGCGTGTTCCTCGCCGGCGGCCGCGCCGACGCGTTCGACCTCAGTGTCGAGGGCGGCGAACTGCTGCGCGAGCAACACGCCGCCGGCCGCGGGGCGATTTTGCTCGGCGCACACCTCGGCAGTTTCGAGATGGTCGGCGCGCTCGGCCGGCGGATCGGCGGCGTGCCCATGAGCATGGCCATGTACGAGGAGAACGCGCGCAAGCTGCGCGATCTGCTGGTCGCGATCGCTGCGGATGTCGAACCCGATGTCGTGCCGCTCGGCCGGATCGATTCGATGCTGCGGATCGCCGAACGGGTCGACGCCGGCGCCTTCGTCGGCATGCTCGGCGATCGGACGATCGGCCGGGAAGCACTGCACGCCGCAACCGTGCTCGGAGGCACGGTCCACCTGCCGACCGGACCGATGCGCCTCGCCGCGGCGCTCGGCAGCCGGGTGATCTTCATGGCCGGACTGTACCGGGGCGCTAACCGCTATCACATCGTCTTCGCCGAGGTCGCCGACTTTGCCGGACTGCACGGCGCGGCCCGGACCGCGGCAATACCGGTCGCAATCGAGCGCTATGCGCAGCTGATCGAGCGCCAGTGTCGCAGCGATCCATACAACTGGTTCAATTTCTATGAGTTCTGGCAGATGCCGGGCGGCGCGGACGGCGGATGACCCGCAAGCGCGCCCCGTTCGCGCTGCTCGCGCTGCTCGTGTTGCTCGCGCTGCTCGCACTGCTCGCGCCGGCGCCGTCGCTGCGAGCGCTCGGCGTTGCGGCGCCGGACGGCGATTTCGCCCGCATCATGCGGCTGCTGCGCGAGCACCCGCACCGCCGCGCGCGTTTCACCGAGCGCCAGCACCTTGCGGTCCTCGACCGACCGCTCGAGGTGACGGGGGAATTGCTCTATGACGCGCCCGACCGGCTCGAGGAGCGGCTGTTGCGGCCGCGCCGCGAGAGCGTGCTCGTCGACGGCGACCGGCTGACCGTCACTCGCGGCAAGCACCGCCGCGTGCTCGATCTGACCCGCTATCCGCCGATTGCGACGCTGATCGAGAGCATTCGCGCGACGCTCGCCGGAGATGCCGCCGCACTGTCGCGCTCGTTCACCGTCGATTTCAGCGGCGATGTCGCCCGCTGGACGCTGCGCCTCACGCCGCGCCCGGCGGCACTCGCCCGGCGCGTCGCGCTCATCCGCATCGATGGCGCGAGGGGCGCGCTGCTGCGCGTCGAGATCCGCGAGACCGACGGCGATCGATCCTCGATGAGAATCGAGGACGAGGCTCGATGAACCGCCGCAACACCGTGCCGCTCGCGCTGTGGCTTGCCGCGCTCGCGGTCGCCGGGTGTTTCGCCGTGCGTGCGCGCTACGTCGCGGACCTGTCCGCTCTGTTGCCCGCGCAGCCGACGCGCGCACAACGCCTGTTGGCCGACTTGCTGCGCTCGGGCCCCGCATCGACGTCGATCCTGATCGCGATCGACGGCGCCGACGGCGAGGCGCGGGCCCGCGCCTCGCGTGCGCTCGCGGCGAGACTGCGCCGCGACGGCGCGTTCACGGCCGTTTTGAATGGCGATCCGACCGCCGCGGCGCGCGACCGGCGCTTCATCTTCGATCACCGCTACGTTCTGAGCGATGCGATCACCGCCGCGCATTTCACCGCGGCGCACCTGCACACGGCGATCGAGCGCACGATCGACGAACTCGCGACACCCGCTGGTCCGTGGTTGAAGTCGCTCCTCCCGCGGGATCCGACC
Organism: Steroidobacteraceae bacterium; assembly: GCA_035531435.1. GTDB lineage: Bacteria > Pseudomonadota > Gammaproteobacteria > Steroidobacterales > Steroidobacteraceae > Bog-1198. The sequence goes on from DATKSW010000013.1 coordinate 224,740, forward strand.
GGCGAGGTCGAGCGGATCGCGGACCGCTGGGGCTCGGGCGGCGGACCGGCGATACGGCACGGCGTCTGGTCGTCGCCGACCGGCGATCGCGCCTTGCTGATTGCGATAACCCGCAGCTCGGGCTCGGACACCGACGGCCAGAGTCGCGCGCTTGTGGCGATCCGGCGCGCCTTTCGCGGCACGGGTGCGGGCCTGCGGCTGCGGCTCAGCGGCCCGCCGGTCTTCGCCGTCGCCGCGCGCGCACGGATCGAACGCAGCGTGCTGCGGCTGTCGGTCCTCGGCGGCGCGCTCATCGTCGCCCTGCTCCTCGTGGTCTATCGCTCCCCCGTCGCGGTGCTGCTCGGGCTGCTGCCGGTGCTCACCGGCGCGCTCGTCGGCGTCGGTGCGGTTGCAGCGGTATTCGGCACCGTCCAGGGCGTGACGCTCGGCTTCGGCGTCACGCTGATCGGCGAGGCCGTGGATTATGCAATCTACTTCTTCATCCAGTCGGGCGACGGTGGCGGCGCAGGGTGGCGGCAGCGGTTCTGGCCGACGGTGCGACTCGGCGCACTGACCTCCATCTGCGGCTTCGCGACACTGTTGCCGACGGGCTTCCCCGGCCTTGCACAGCTCGGGATCTATTCGATCAGCGGCCTCGCCGCGGCCGCGCTGACGACGCGTTTCGTGTTGCCGATCGTCGCGCCGCGGCAGCTGCGCCTGCGCGACGTCGCGCCGCTCGGGCGCGCACTGCGCAGGCGCATCCCGCGCCGGATCATCGCGCACACGCTCGCCGCCTCGTTCGCAATCGTCTCGCTCGCAACGCTCGTTCTCGCCCACGGCGGCGCGTGGAACCACGACCTCGCGGCGCTCAGTCCGGTGTCCGCCGCGGATCAACGGCTCGACGCGTCGCTGCGCGCGGATCTCGGCGCGGCCGACGTGCGCGACATCGTCGTCGCCCGCGGCGCGGACCGTCAGGCGGCGCTGCGCGGCGCGGAGCGGGCCGACGCGGCCTTGCGGACGCTGGTGGGTGCCGGCGTCATCGCCGGCTTCGAGAGTCCGGCGGATTATCTGCCGAGCCGGGCGGTGCAGCGCGCACGGCGCAGGAGCCTGCCGGATGCGCCGACGCTCGCGGCCAACCTGCGCCGCGCGACCGCCCAACTGCCGTTGCGCGACCAACGGCTCGCGCACTTCGTCGCGGACGTCGAGGCCGCGCGCCACGCCCCGGCCCTGACGAGCGCCGACCTCGCGGGCACGTCCCTCGGCGTCGCGTTCGACCGCCTGATGCTGCGCCGCAGTGATGGCTGGATCGCGTTGTTGCCGCTGCGCGCGCCGATCGTCGGCGGGCGCGCGGCGCCGATCGATCTGCGCCGCGTGCGCGCGGTGCTCGGCGGTGCCGCCGACGCGTTCGATCTGAAGGCGGAGGCGGAGGCGCTGTATTCGGGCTACCTGCACAAGGCATTGCGCGCCTCGGCGGCGGGGTTCGTGGCGATCGCGCTGTTGCTCTGGGTCGCGCTGCGCTCGCCGCGGCGCGCCCTGCGGGTCTTGGCGCCGCCGATGCTCGCGGTCCTGACGATCGCCGCGGCGCTGTCGCTCGCCGGCGAGAAGCTCACGATCCTGCATTTGGTGGGGATGCTGTTGATCGTCGCAATCGGCTCGAACTATGCACTATTTTTCGAGCGCCACTGCGGCCCGGACGACGGCGCGACGATCGGTTCGCTCGCCGTCGCGAACGCCGCGACCGTGATCGGCTTCGGGCTGCTGGCGCTCGCCGGCGTGCCGGTCCTGCGGGATCTCGGCATGACCGTCGCTCCGGGCGCCTTGCTCGCGTTCCTCTTCTCCGCCTTGATTGCCCGGCGCGAGCCGCGCATGGCGGCGGCGCATGGCTGAGCGACGCACCGATCCTGCGCCTCGCCGCGCGGCTCCGTCGCCGCTGATCGCCGCCTCGGTGGCGGGCCACGCGCTCGCCGGCATCGCCTGGATCGTCCGGCCGCGAATCTGGCCCGTCGCACTCGCCGCCGTCGTCGCCGATCAGCTGCTGTTGGTCGGCGCCGGGCTCTGGCCGCGGAGCAGCCTGCTCGGGCCGAACTGGACGCGCCTGCCGGCAACGCCGGCGCTGCAAGGCCGCATCGCCATCACCATCGACGACGGCCCGGATCCGCGGGTCACGCCGGCGGTGCTGTCGATCCTCGATCGCTTCGGGGTCGCGGCGACGTTCTTTTGCATCGGCGAGCGGGTCGAGCGTCATCGCGATCTCGCCCGCGAGATCGTGCGGCGCGGGCATGCGATCGAGAATCATAGTTACCGCCATAGCCATGCATTTTCCTTGCTCGGCGCCGGCGCCCAGCACGCCGACATCGCCCGCGCCCAGGAGTGCATCGCCGACGCCGCCGGCGTCGCGCCCCGGTTCTTTCGCGCTCCCGCGGGGCTGCGCAACCCGTTGCTGCAACCGGTGCTCGCGCGGCTCGGTCTGCAGCTCGCGAGCTGGAGTCGCCGGGGCTACGACACGGTGACCCACGACCCCGGCAAGGTCTTGCAGCGCTTGACGCGAAGCCTGCGCGGCGGCGAAATCCTGCTGCTGCACGACGGGCATGCGGCGCGCACCGCCGCCGGCACCGCGGTCGCGGTGGAAATCCTGCCGCCGCTGCTCGAGGCGCTGCGCGAACGGCAGTTGGTGCCGATCACGCTGCGCTCGGCACTCACGGCGCAGCGCTGCGGACAAGTGCGCAAACCGGGCTAGCGCGGCCAACCCCTGGAACGATCGATTTATCTGCGCACGAAGGCCGGATCAGACGGGGATTTTCCGGACCGCCGTGAATCCTTCCCTGGAGGCTGCGGGAAAAACATCCTGTTTTTCACGCTCCGGAAAATCCCCGTCCGACCCGGCCTTCTTCCAGCGGCCTGCTGGGTAGTTCGCGCTAGAATTCGCTAATGAGCACACCTTCGACCGCACCGACCTGTCTCGCCGCCTTCACCGCGACGAGCGGCATCGGCGCGGGGTGCGCGGCGACGCTCGAGTCGCTGCGCGGGCGCCGCAGCGCGCTGCGGCCTTGCGATTTCGACGGCGTCGATCTGCCGACCTGCATCGGGGCGGTCGCGGGCGTCGATGCCCAGCCGATCCCGGCGACGCTGCGCCGCTTCGATTGCCGCAACAACCGGCTGGCGGAACTCGCGCTGCGCCAGGATGGATTCCTCGACGCCGTGCGCGACGCGGCGGGGCGGCACGGGCGCCGCCGGGTCGGCGTGTTTCTCGGCACGAGCACGTCCGGCATCCTGGAAACCGAGATTGCCTATCGCCGGCGCGATCGGACCGACGGTTCGCTGCCGGCTGAGTTCGATTACGCCGCGACCCACAACGCGTACTCGCTGGTCGAGTATGTGCGCGAGCGCACCGGTATCGAAGGACCGGCGGCGGCCGTGTCCGCCGCCTGCGCATCGAGCGCCAAGGCCTTCGCGGTCGGGCGGCGCATGCTCGAAGCCGGAATCGTCGACGCCGCGCTGGTCGGCGGTGTCGACTCTCTGTGCCTGACGACGCTGTACGGATTCCATTCGCTGCAATTGCTCGCCGGCGCCCCCTGCCGGCCGTTCGACGTGGATCGCGACGGCTTGTCGATCGGCGAAGCGGCCGCCTTCGCGCTTCTCGGGCGCGCACCGGCGAGCCTCGATCGCGACGCCGTGCTGCTCCTCGGATCGGGTGAAACGAACGACGGGCACCACATGTCGGCGCCGCGCCCGGACGGCCTCGGCGCCCAGAGGGCGATTCAGGCGGCGCTCGCCGATGCGAGGCTCGGCGCCGCCGAGATCGACTATGTGAACCTGCACGGCACCGGCACAGCGAGCAACGATCTGGCCGAAAGCGGCGCGGTCGTGGCGATCCTCGGGCGCGACGTGCCGTGCAGTTCGACCAAGGCCGCGACCGGCCACGCGTTGGGCGCCGCGGGCGCGCTCGAAGCGATCATCGGCGCGCTTTGCTTGCAGGGCTCCCTGCTGCCCGCGGGACTGCACACGAGGCGCGTCGATCCGCGGCTCGAAGCCAATTACATCACCGACAATCGGTGCGCGCCGGTGCGGCGGATACTCAGCAATTCCTTCGGCTTCGGCGGCGCCAATTGCTGCTTGATCCTCGGGGTCGCCGGATGACGCTCGGCGCCTGCATCGAGGGCGTCGGCCTGCTCGGCCCGGGACTCGAGGACTGGGCGACGGGCGCCGCGGTTCTCGCCGGAGAACGGCCCTACCTGCCCGCGCCGACCGCATTGCCCGCTCCTTCGATCCTGCCCGCCGCCGAGCGGCGCCGCAGCGGCGCGAGCGTGCGGCTCGCGCTCGCGGTCGGGCTGCAGGCGAGCCGTCATGCGGGCGCCGACCCGCGCATGCTCGGCAGCGTCTTCGCCTCCTCCGGCGCCGACGGCGCGAATTGCCACGAGATCTGCGTCGCGCTCGCCGACTCGCGCCGCGAAATGTCGCCGACCCGCTTCACCAATTCGGTGCACAACGCCGCGTCCGGCTACTGGAGCATCGCGGTCGGCTGCATGCAGCCGTCTCAGGTGCTATGCGCCTACGACGCGAGTTTCGCCGCCGGCCTGCTCGAGGCTCTCGTGCGCGTCTCGCTCGACGCGCAGCCGATCCTGCTGGTCGTGAGCGACACGCAATATCCAGAGCCGCTGCACGCGAAGCGGCCGATCGCCGACGCCTTCGGCGTGGGCCTGGTGCTCTCGGCGCGATGCGGCGTGCGCGGCATCGCGTGGATCGAGGCGACACTCGAGAGCGGCGAGGCCGAGACGCTGCCGCAGCGCAGCCTCGAGACCTTGCGCACGACAGTGCCGGCCGCGCGCGCCCTGCCGCTGCTCGCGGCGCTCGCATCGCAGGCACCGCGGCGCGCAACGCTCGAGTACCTCGGCGGGATGCGGCTCGGCGTGGACATCCGGCCATGCTCTTAGAGCGGCGCTGGATCGAGGCGCACGTTCCCCAGGCGGGGAGCATGTGCCTGCTCGATGAGGTCCTCGACTGGAATGCCGATCGCATCCGCTGCCGCAGCGGCTCGCACCGTCTTGCCGACAATCCGCTGCGCGCCGCAGGCCGGCTCGGCGCCGCCTGCGCACTCGAGTATGCCGCGCAGGCGGCTGCGGTCCATGCGTCCTTGCTGGCCGATGCGCCGCAGAGCGCACCGCGAGCGGGCTACCTCGCGAGCGTGCGCGACCTGCAGCTGCGCGTCCTGCGGCTCGACGACGTGGCGGGCAACCTGATCTGCGAGGCCGTGCGCATCGCGGCCGATGGACAGGGCATCCTGTACGCGTTCACGGTCGATCGCGAGGATGCACCGTCCGCATCGGGACTCGTCAGCGGCCGCCTCGCGATCGCGCTCGACGGCGAACCGCCGGGAGCGCCGGCATGAACGGAACCGGGCGCCGCGCCTTGGTCACCGGCGGCAGCGGCGGCATCGGCGCGGCGATTTGCCGGTGCCTCGCGGCCGCCGGGCACGAGGTGCTGGTGCACGCGCACCGCGGCGTGGCGGCGGCCGAATCGATCGCCGGCGAGATTTGCGCGGCGGGCGGCCGCGCGCGCAGCATCGCGTTCGACGTCACCGACCCGCAAGCGACCCGCGCGGCGCTCGAGCCGCTCGCCGACGAGGCGCCCGTGCAGATTCTGGTGAACAACGCCGGCATCCACGACGACGGCGTATTCGCCGGCATGAGCGCCGGCCAGTGGGGCCGCGTGATCGACGTCTCGCTGAACGGCTTCTACCACGTCACCCAGCCGCTGCTGCTGCCGATGATCGGCAGTCGCTGGGGCCGGATCGTCAACGTGACGTCGGTTGCCGCTCTGCTCGGCAATCGCGGCCAGGTCAATTACGCCGCGGCCAAGGGGGCGCTGCACGGCGCGACCAAGGCCCTGAGCCTCGAGGTCGCGAGCCGCGGGATCACGGTCAACGCCGTCGCGCCCGGGGTGATCGCGACGGCGATGAGCGGCGGGGCATTCGATGAGGCGCGGATCGCCGACGTGGTGCCGATGAAACGCGCCGGCACCGCCCTCGAGGTGGCGAGCCTCGTCGGCTACCTCGCCTCCGAGGAGGCGGCGTATCTCACCGGCCAGATCATCGCGGTCGGCGGCGGCCTCGCTTGAATCGAGCGTCGGCGGCGGGCCTTTTGCAGTATAGTACCCGCCCATTATTCCCGCCCTCCCCTGATCCGACATGAACAAGATGTCCGGCAAGAGCCCAACCGTGGGCTTCGTGAGCCTCGGCTGCCCGAAAGCGCTCGTCGATTCGGAGCGCATCCTCACGCGCTTGCGCGCGGAGGGGTACGAAGTCGCAGCGAGCTACCGCGCCGCCGATCTCGTCGTGGTCAACACCTGCGGCTTCATCGACGCCGCCATCGACGAGTCGCTCGAGGCGATCGGCGAGGCGCTCGCCGAGAACGGCAAGGTCATCGTCACCGGCTGCCTCGGCGCGCAGCCGCAAAGGATCCTCGATCGCCACCCCGCAGTGCTCAAGATCACCGGGCCACAGCGCTACGAGGAGGTCGTCGCGTCCGTGCACGAGCACCTGCCGCCCCGGCACGAGCCGTTCTTCGACCTGGTGCCGGCGCAAGGCGTGAAACTGACGCCGCGCCACTACGCCTACCTGAAGATCTCCGAGGGTTGCAACCACCACTGCAGCTTCTGCATCATCCCGTCGATGCGCGGGCGCCTCGCGAGCCGCCCGGTGGACGAGGTGCTGCGCGAGGCGGAGGCGCTCGTGCGCGCAGGCGTCAAGGAGATCCTGGTGATTTCCCAGGACACGAGTGCGTACGGCAGCGACTTGAAATACGCCGCGGGGCGCTGGCGCGAGCGCGAGTGGCGCGCGAGCTTTCGCGACCTGGCGGCGGCACTCGCCGAACTCGGCGTGTGGATCCGCCTGCATTATGTCTACCCCTACCCGCATGTCGACGAAGTCGTCGAATTGATGGCGGATGGTCGCGTGCTGCCCTATCTCGACATTCCGTTCCAGCACGCAAGTGCCCGCATCTTGAAGGCGATGAAGCGCCCGGCGGCGGCACAGAACACGCTCGAGCGGATCGCCGCCTGGCGCAAGTCGATTCCCGACATCACGATCCGCAGCACCTTCATCGTCGGCTTTCCGGGCGAGACGGAGCGCGACTTCGAGGAACTGCTCGCCTGGACGAAGGCCGCGCAACTCGATCGGGTCGGCTGCTTCGAGTATTCGCCGGTCGAGGGCGCGGCCGCGAACGATCTGGACCTGCCCGCGGTTGCCGCGCCGGTCAAGGCGCAGCGGCGCGCGCGGTTCATGGAACAGAGCGCCGAGATCAGCGCCGCCAAGCTCGCCGCGAAAGTCGGCCGGCGAATGCGCGTGCTCGTCGATCGCATCGACGGCACGGCCGCGCTTGCCCGCTCGAGCGCCGACGCGCCGGAAATCGACGGGCTGGTGCGCATCGCGCAGGGCGCGCAACTCGCCGTCGGGGAATTCGCCGATGTGCAAATCACGGGCGCCGGCGCCTACGATCTCGAGGCGAAGCGGGCGTGAGGCTCGTACGCGCCCGGCTCGAGCGGCCGGCGACGGCAACGACCTTTCAGGGAGGCCAGATCAAGTGCAAATCGCGGCGGACCGGGTGGTGAGCATTCATTACACCTTGAAGGACGCGGGCGGCGAGATTCTCGACAGTTCCGCGGGTGGCGAGCCGCTCGCCTACCTGCAGGGCCGCGGCCACATCGTCCCCGGTCTCGAGAGGGCGCTCGAAGGCAGGAGCGGCGGGGAGACGCTCTCGGTCGTGGTGGCGCCTGAGGAGGGCTATGGCGCGCGCGACCCGCAATTGGTGCAGCGCGTCCCCCGGCGCACGCTACAAGGCGCCGGCGAGATCCAGAAAGGCAAGCAGTTCCAGGCGCGCACCGCCGGGGGCACGCGGCTGTTCACGGTCACCGCCGTCGCCGGCGACATGGTCACCCTCGACGGCAATCATCCTCTTGCCGACCAAACGCTGCATTTTCACGTCGAGATCGTCGCGGTCCGCGAGGCGAGCGCGCAAGAGCTGGCGCATGGCCACGTCCATGGCGCCGGTGCTCATCACCACGACTAGCGATCCTCGCAAACGCGACCAGATCCTCTGAGCGCCGATGCGACATAAGCGCGGGGCGCACCCGGGCCTTTCGCGAGCGGCTCCTCGAAGTGCATAATGCGCATTCGCACCAGGAACACTCGAAGAGGCGGAACCGGATGGAACGTCGCTTGCACTCTCGCCATCGCGCGCGCACGACGGTGTACGTCGTCATGCCGGGGCGCAAGAGCCGGATCTGCAAGGCGAAGAATCTGAGCGCGAACGGCGTCTTCGTCGAGACGGAGAACCTCGGCCTGCGCAAGGGGCAACAGGTGCATCTGGCCTTTGCGATCAATCTGGGCCTCGTGACCAAGATCCACCGCCGCACCGCGATCGTCGCGCACGTGACGCGCGGCGGCACCGGCCTGATGATGGAACAGTTTGCCGGACGCTGACCGCGGCGCGATCCGCATCCGCGGGGCCCGCCAGCACAACCTCAAGAACCTCGACCTCGACCTGCACCTGGGCGAGCTGACCGTCGTCACCGGCGTCAGCGGCTCCGGCAAATCCTCCCTGGTATTCGACACGCTCTACGCCGAGGGCCAGCGCCGTTACGTCGAGACCTTCTCGCCGTACGCCCGTCAGTTCCTCGACCGGATGGACAAGCCGCAAGTCGACCGGATCGACGGCGTTCCTCCGGCGATCGCGATCGACCAGACGAACCCGGTGCGCACGTCGCGCTCCACCGTCGGTACGATGACCGAACTGAACGATCACCTGAAGTTGCTGTTCGCGCGCACCGCCACCCTGCACTGCCGCCGCTGCGACCGGCCGGTGCGCCGCGACACCGTCGAGACGATCCGCCACGCGCTCGGTCGCGTGACCCGCGATCGAGGCGACCCGCGGCTGCTGCTCAGCTTTCCGGTGACGGTCCCGCAGAACTTCTCCGAGACGGAGGTGCGTGCGCTGCTCGAGCGGCAGGGGTATTCGCGGATCCACGAACGGCGGGACCGCACACTGCAGGTCGTGCAGGATCGATTTCGCTGGTCCGCCGCGGACGCGGCCCGGCAGAGCGAGGCGATCGAGGCGGCGCTGCGGCTCGGCGAAGGCCGTCTCGACGTCTATCCGCTGCAGGACCGCGAGGGCGCGGCGCCGCCGTGGCGCTACTCGACCGGCCTGCACTGCGCCGATTGCGACATCGCCTACCAGGACCCGACGCCGAGCGCGTTCAGCTTCAACTCCCCGCTCGGCGCCTGCGCGACCTGCCGCGGCTTCGGTCGCACGATCGGCGTGGATTACGGCCTCGTGATACCCGACGAGGGCCTGAGCCTGCGCATGGGCGCGGTCAAGCCCTGGCAAACCAAGGCGTACGCGCAATGTCAGGCCGATCTGCTGCGCTTCGCGCGCCGGCGCGGCATTGCGCTCGACGTCGCCTGGCGGGATCTGTCCACGGCGCACCGCCAATGGGTCATCGGCGGCGAAGGCGGCTGGAGCCGCAAGGTCTGGTACGGAATCGGCCGGTTCTTCGCCTATCTCGAAACCAAGGCCTACAAGATGCACATCCGCGTGCTGCTCTCGCGCTATCGCTCATACAGCGAGTGCAGCGCCTGCGGCGGAGCGCGCCTCAAGCCCGATTCGCTGCTCTGGAGGATCGGCACGCCGGGCTTGAACATCCGCGACCTGGCGCTGCTGCCGATCGATCGCTGCCTCGACTTCTTCCTGCGGCTCGAGCTCGCGCCACCGCAGGATGAGGCGGCGCGGCTGCTGCTCGCCGAGATCGTCACCCGCCTGCATTATCTTGCGCAGGTGGGAGTCGGCTATTTGAGCCTCGATCGCCAGTCCCGGACGCTCTCCGGCGGCGAGGTTCAGCGCATCAATTTGACGACCGCGCTCGGCACCTCGCTCGTCAACACGCTCTTCGTTCTCGACGAGCCGTCGATCGGATTGCACGCGCGCGACATTGAGCGCATCACCGCGGTGATGCGCCGCCTGCGCGATGCCGGCAATACACTGGTCGTCGTCGAGCACGATCCGGCGATCATGCGCGCGGCGGATCGCATCCTCGACATCGGTCCCGGGCCCGGCGAACGCGGCGGCGAAGTGGTGTTCTTCGGCACGCTGCCGGAGTTCGCCGCGGCGCGCGATTCCCTGACCGCCGATTATCTGTTCGGCCGCAGGCGCACCGGCGCGGCAACCGCGGCCGAGGCCGCCGACGGGGCGCCGGTGCGCGCCGCGCTGCGCATCGAGGGCGCGACGCTGCACAACCTGCGCGACCTCGACGTCGAATTCCCGCTGCAACGGCTGGTCTGCGTCACCGGCGTCAGCGGGTCCGGCAAATCGACCCTCGTGCACGACGTGCTGTACCGCGCGCTGCTGCGCGCGAAGGGCCGTGCGACCGAGGCGCCGGGGCCCCACCGGCGGCTGAGCGGCGCCGAGGCGGTCGGCGAGGTCGTGATGATCGATCAGAACCCGATCGGGCGCACGACGCGCTCGAACCCGGCGAGCGTCGTCGGCGCGTTCGACGCGATCCGCGGCAGATTCGCCGCGCTGCCCGAAGCGCGCGCGCGCAAATACACGGCCGGCACGTTCAGCTTCAATGCCGGCACCGGGCGCTGCCCGGGTTGCGGCGGCAACGGCTTCGAGCACGTCGAGATGCAGTTCCTCTCCGACGTCTACCTGCGTTGCCCGGACTGCGACGGCCGGCGCTATCGCGGCGAGGTGCTCGAGATCAAGCTGTCGCGGCCCGGCCACCCGCGAGTGAGTATCGCCGACGTGCTCGACATGACCGCAGCGGCGGCGCTCGGCTTCTTTGCCGGCGATCGGCAGATCGAGGCGGCCCTGCAGCCGCTCGCCGACGTCGGTCTCGACTACCTGCGCCTCGGGCAGGCGGTACCGACCTTATCCGGCGGCGAAGCGCAACGGCTGAAGCTTGCCGCCCACCTCGCGCCGCGCACCGCGACGCGCGCCGCGGGCGCCGCGGGCTGCTTGTTCATATTCGACGAGCCGACGACGGGGCTGCACTTCGAGGACATCGCCAAGCTGCTGCGCGCCTTCCGTCGCCTGGTCGAGAGCGGTCATTCGCTGTTGGTGGTCGAACACAATCTCGACGTCATCCGCGCGGCTGATTGGATCGTCGATCTCGGTCCGGAGGGCGGAGAGGGCGGCGGAACGGTGGTGTGCGTCGGCACGCCGCGCGAGGTCATGGCCTCGCCGGCATCGCACACCGGCAGGGCGCTCGCGCAGGCCGACGCGGCAACGCCCTTGGCGCAGTTTGCCGGCGAGTGCGCACCGCGGCCCGCGGTCGCGCCGGGAGCCGAATCGATCGAGATCCGCGGCGCCCGCGAGCACAACCTGCAAGATCTCGACGTCAGCATCGAGCGCGACCGCTTCACCGTGATCACCGGCGTTTCCGGCAGCGGCAAGAGCACGCTCGCCTTCGACATCGTCTTCGCCGAAGGCCAGCGCCGTTACCTCGAATCGCTGAACGCCTACGCCCGGCAGTTCGTGCAACCCTCCTCGCGCCCCGACGTCGACGCGATCTACGGCATCCCGCCGACGGTCGCGATCGAGCAGCGCACGAGCCGGGGCGGACGCAAGAGCACCGTCGGTACCTTGACCGAAATCCATCACTTTCTGCGCCTGCTGTACGTCAAGCTCGGCGTGCAGCACTGCCCACACTGCCGCGTGCCGATCGAACCGCAGACCGAGGAGGCGATCGGCGCGCGCCTGCTGCGCAAATTTCGCGGCCGCAGCCTCGCCCTGTATGCGCCGCTCGTGGTCGCGCGCAAAGGACTGTACACGGCGCTCGCGAAATGGGCCCGCGGCCGTGGATTCGCCGCGCTGCGCGTCGACGGTGCGATGCTGCCGACCGCCCGGTGGCCGCGGCTCGAGCGCTTCGTCGAACACGACATCGAACTGCCGATCGGCACCGTGCGCGTGGCGGCGAGGGGCGAGCGCGAATTGCGCGCCGGGCTCGCGCGCGCCCTCGAGTTCGGCCGCGGCGTCGTGATCGTCGAGGATATCGCGGCCGGCCGCAGCGGCGCCGCCGAGACTTTCTCGACCAAACGCGCCTGCCCGTCCTGCGGCACCGGCTTTGCGCCACTCGATCCTCGCCTGTTCTCCTACAACTCGAGGCACGGCTGGTGCGCGTGCTGCTTCGGCACCGGCCTCGAGCTTGCGGGCTTCGACGCCGAGCAGAGCGGCGAGGAACTCGCCTGGGCGGCGGACGCGGGCGCGAACGCGGCCGGCGTCTGCCACGCCTGCGGCGGCCGGCGTCTGAACCCGACCGCGCTCGCGGTCGAGTTTCGCGGCAGATCGATCGCGGATCTCGCGCATCTGCCGGTCGATGCGTTTGCCAAGACCCTCGCGGCATTCAAGCTGCAGGGCCGCGAAGCCGCGATCGCGCGCGACCTGCTCGCGGAGCTCGTCTCGCGCACGCAGTTCCTGCGGTCGGTCGGTCTCGGTTACCTGCAGCTCGACCGTTGCGCGCCGACGCTCTCGGGCGGCGAGGCGCAGCGCATCCGGCTCGCGGCGCAACTCGGCTCGAACCTGCGGGGCGTTTGCTACATCCTCGATGAGCCGACGATCGGCCTGCACCCGCGCGACAATCGCGCGCTGCTCGACACGCTCGAGGCCTTGCGCGCCAAGGGCAACACCTTGATCGTCGTCGAGCACGACGAGGACACGATCCGCCGGGCCGATCGCGTGATCGATCTCGGACCGGGCGCCGGCGCGCGTGGCGGGCGCGTCGTCGCCCAGGGAACCGCGGCGCAACTCATGCGCCTCGAGGAGTCGGTGACGGGCCGCTGCCTCGCACGGCCGATGCTGCACCCGCGCTCGCCGCGCCGGCCGATCGACCGGCGCACCCCGGTGATCGCCATCGACGGGGCGAATCTGCACAACCTGCACACCATCGACGTGCGCTTGCCGATCGGCCGCTTCTGCGTCATCACCGGTGTGTCCGGCTCCGGCAAATCGACGCTCGCGCGCGAGATCCTGCTCGGCAACCTGCAGCGGCTGCTCGCGCCCCGGCGCGCCGGCGAGGCAGCGCTGATCGGCTGCGCGCGGATCCGCGGTGTCGAGGCGGTCACGCGCGTCCTCGAAGTCGATCAGACGCCGATCGGCAAGACGCCGCGATCCTGCCCGGCGACTTACGTCGGCTTCTGGGACGCGATTCGCCGCTTGTTCGCCGAGACGACCGACGCCCGGATCCGCGGGCACTCGGCGAGCCGGTTCTCGTTCAACACGGCGGGCGGGCGCTGCGAGAGCTGCGAGGGTCAGGGCATGCGGCGCATCGAGATGAACTTCCTGCCCGACGTGCAGGTGCTCTGCGATGCCTGCGGCGGCCGGCGCTTCAACGAGGAAACGCTGCACGTGAGATTCAAAGGCAAGAACATCGGCGAGGTGCTCGGCATGAGCGTCGATGAGGCCGGCGAATTCTTCGCCGCGCATCGGCGCATCCAACATGCGCTCGCGCTGCTCGCGGATGTCGGGCTCGGCTACCTGAGCCTCGGCCAGCCGAGCCCGACCCTGTCGGGCGGCGAGAGCCAGCGAATCAAGCTCGTCACGGAACTCGCCAAGGTCCGCCCGGACGCCGGGTCGCCGATCGGCCCGCGCCGCGCGCGCCAACACACGCTCTATGTGCTCGACGAGCCGACGGTCGGACTGCACATGGCCGACGTCGATCGCTTGCTGCGCGTGGTGCACCGCTTGATCGATTCGGGCAACACGGTGATCGCGATCGAGCACAATCTCGACGTGATGGCCGAAGCCGACTGGATCGTGGATCTCGGGCCCGAGGGCGGCGCGCGCGGCGGCCGCATCGTCGCCGCGGGGCCCCCGGAGGCGCTCGCGCGCGCGGCGGCGCGCAGCCATACGGGACGCCATCTGCGCGACTTCATGGCGGTGCGCAGTGCCTGAGAACTCGCGCTCGCTCCTCGCCTGGCTCGGCCTCGCGGTGCTCGCCGCATGGTTCGTCGGCATGTTCGGACGCGCCTACTGGACGCCCGATGAGCCGCGCGAGGCGGACCTTTCGTGGAGGATGAGCTGGCAGGCCGAGAAATCGGTGCCGCTGCTCGCGGGTGAGGCGTTTTGCGAGAAGCCGCCGCTTGCCTACTGGGCCGCCGGCGCGGCGATGCACGCCTTCGGCAAGTCCGCGTGGGCGGCGCGCCTGCCGAACCTGCTGTACGCGCTGATCACCGCCTGGGCGGTGCTGCTGCTCGCGCGACGCAGCGCCGGACCCGTCGCCGCGCTCGCCGCCGCCGCGGCGATCGCGACGTTTCTGCTCGCCTATCAGGTGGCGATCTGGCTCGCGACCGACGCGCCGTTGCTCGCGGCGGGGTCGGTCGCGCTGCTCGGCGAGTATCAAGGCTTTTACGCCCAGCGCCGGCAGGAGCGCTGGCGCGGCTACACCTTGATGCACGCGGCGCTCGCCGCGGGTTTCCTCGCGAAGAGCGGTGCGGCCTGGATGGTGCCCGCACTCGTGCTGGCGACGCTCGTCGTCTGGGAGAGGCGTTGGCGCGAGTTGCTGCGCTGGGAGTTATACGCAGGGCTGCTGCTGCAGGCGCTCGTCATCTCGATCTGGGTCTGGTCGGTCTATTCGGGCAGCGACGGCGCGGCCCATCTCAAGGTCTTCTTCTGGGACAATCTCGTCGGCCGGTTCACCCGGGTGGCGGCGCCTGCGGGACTGCAATACACGAGCGGCCACCAGAATTCGCCCGGCAAGTATCTGCTCGAGCTGCCGCTGTATCTCTGGCCCTGGACACTGCTCGGCGCCGCGGCGGTACGGCGCGCGTGGACACAGCGTCGCGCGGCGGCCGCCGATCGGCGCGCCGTGCGCTTCGCGGCGGCCTGCATGCTGCCGACGCTCGCGTTGCTGTCGATCGCGGCGACCGCGCGCGACATCTATCTCGCGCCGGCCTTGCCCGGGGCGGCACTGCTCATCGGCTGGTGGGCCGCGAACGCCGCCGCCGCGCCCGATCCTTGGGATCTGCGCGCCGTGCGCGCGACGGCCGCGATGCTGCTCCTCGCCTGCGTCGCGGCCGGCGCGGCCGCCGCATTGATCGGCTACGACGCTTGGCAGACGCTGCCCTCGCGCGCGCTCTACGTCACCATCTGCGCCGGCGGAATCGCCGCGGCGGCCGGGCTCGCACTCGGCGGCTGGCGCCTCGCCGGGCGGGCGAACCTGGCGGGGGCGCTCGCCGCCCTGCTCGCGGCCTATTGCGCGCTCTCGGTGTTCCCCGCCTCGCAGATCTACCGCCAAGTCGACCGCTGGCACGACCTCGCCTCGATCGGCCGCACGCTGCGCGCCGACCTCGGCGGCGCCCCGCTCGTGCTCATCGGCGCCGACGAAACGACCCGCGCGTGGGTCGACATGTACACCACGGTCACCGCGACGCGAATCCCCGCGCCGGTTGGGGCGCGCGGTGTGCAGCGCCTGCGGGCGTCGATCGGCGCCGATTCGCAGCGGCGGTTCCTGGTAGAGCTCGGCGGACGGGACTGGTCGCCGAGAATTCTCGCGCTGGCGCGCGCGCTCGGCGTGCATCTGCCGGTCGGACACGGCGCCCCGCCCGCCTGGGTCGCGGCGGCACGCCTCGGCGTCGAGAGGATCTACGCGCTGCCCTTCGGCCGCCGGTATGCCTTGCTCGAAGCCGAGCGCGCCGCGACGCCGCGGAACAAGGCCTCGTACTGAAGGATTTGCCGGTCCCAGGAAAAGTCCTGCGCCATCGCGTTGCGCATCAGCCGGCCCCAGGAGTCAGGCTCCGCGAACCAGCCGAGCGTCGTCTCGAGCGCCCAGCCGACCGCGGCGGCATCGTAGTCGTTGAACACGCAACCCGTGCCGATCCCGGTTGCGGGATCGAAATGCACGACCGAGTCGGCGAGACCGCCGGTACGGCGCACGATCGGTATCGTCCCGTAGCGCAGGCTGTACATCTGGTTCAGACCGCAAGGCTCGTAGCGCGAGGGCATCAGGAACGCATCGCTCCCGGCTTCGATCGCGTGCGCCTTCGCCTCGTCAAACCCCAGGTGAAACGCGACCCGTCCCGGAAAACGCCGTCGCAGGCTCTCGAAGAACTCCACGTAGCGCGCGTCCCCGGCGCCGAGCAGCGACAATGCGCAGCGGCGCCGCTCGAGGAGCGCGGGCAGCGCGTCGATCAGCAGATCGATGCCCTTCTGCTCGGTCAGGCGCCCGACCATGCCGATCAACGGCGCCGCCGGATCGACGTCCAAGCCGTCGGCGCCGATCAGCGCGCGCTTGTTCGCGAACTTGCCGGCCGGTTCTTCGGCGCTGAAATGCGTGCCGATATACGGATCGTGGCGCGGGTCCCACTCGGCGTAGTCGACGCCGTTCAGGATGCCGGTAACGCCGTCGGCGCGCGCGCGCAGCGCATTCTGCAGGCCGGACCCGAGCGGCGCCGTGCAGATCTCGCGGGCGTAGGTCGGACTCACGGTCGTCACCGCGTCGGCATGGCGGATGCCGGTCTTCAGAGCATTGATGAAGCCGCCCGCCAGATCGTCGGCGTCGAGCAGCGCCTCGCCGGAGCCGAGCGCGAGATCGGCGAGCGCACCCGCCGGCATGAATCCCTGATAGCCGATGTTGTGTATCGTCAACACCGAGCGCGATGCGCCGAGCAATCGATCCCGCGCATATACTGTCCGCAGCAGCAACGGCAGCAGGGCCGTGTGCCAGTCGTTGCAGTGGAACACGTCCGGTGCGAAACCGAGACGCTGGCAGGACTCGATGACCGCCCGCGTGAAGAGCAGGAAGCGCCGGTACTCGTCGGCGTCCTCCGTGTAAAACGTGCGCCGGTCGAACATCGGCGGACAATCGACCAAGTACACGCTGCGGTCGGTGCCCGGCAGCACCGCGCTCCTCAGCGAGTATTCATAGCGGATTCCGCCGAGCGAGAGCGCGGCTTGCGACACCGCGGGCACCTCGTGCAAGCGCCACGGGCCCGAGCGCACGGTCCGGTAGAGCGGCAAGAAAGCGCGCACGTCGTGGCCGAGGCGACCGAAGTGGCGCAGGAGCGCTGCGGCGACGTCGGCGAGCCCGCCGGTCTTCGCGAACGGCAGCATCTCCGAGGTCAGCAGACAAATTTTCAGCGCGGCCACGGTCCCCAAGTCTAGCAAACGCGCTGCGGCGAAAGCGCGTGCGGTCGCGCAACGATTGTGGCAGTCTGTGCGGGCCGGCTTCGGCCGGGCGATTGCGCCTCTGGCGCGGGGAAACGATGACTGGCACACGATACGCCGCTCGCAGCAACGCCGGTCGCTATGTGAGCCGCCTGACCAGCGGCACGCTGGCGGTCATCATGGCGGGCGGACGCGGCGAGCGGCTGCAGGCGCTGACCCTGCACCGCTGCAAGCCGGCAACGCCGTTCGGCGGCAAGTTCCGCATCATCGATTTCGTGCTGTCGAACTGCGTCAATTCCGGAATCCGCCAGATCGCCGTGCTCACGCAATACAAGGCGCAATCGCTGATCCAGCACATTCGGCGCGGCTGGAGCTACCTGCGCGGGGAGTTCGGCGAGTTCGTCGAACTGATACCGGCGCAGCAGCAGATGGGCGAGATGTGGTATCGGGGCACCGCCGACGCGGTGTTCCAGAACCTCGACTTCATCCGCGCACACCATCCGACGCACGTCCTCGTCCTCGCCGGCGATCACATCTACAAGATGGACTACGGGCCGATGATCGCGTACCACGAGCAATGCGAGGCGGCGATCACCGTGGGCGTCGTCGACGTGCCGGTCGAGCGCGCGAACGAGTTCGGCATCGTCACCACGGACGATACCAACCGGGTCTTGAAATTCTCCGAGAAGCCGCGCGCACCGGATCCGATCCCCGGTCAGGCGCATCTCGCCCGCGCATCCATGGGCATCTACGTGATCGGCACCGAACGTCTCGCGAGGATGCTCACCGAGGACGCGGCGAACGAGAGCAGCCAGCACGACTTCGGCAAGAACATCATTCCGCCGGCGATCGGCAAGATGCGCGTGTTCGCGTATCCGTTCCAGGACGTCGAGACGCGCGCCCAGAACTACTGGCGCGACGTCGGCAACCTGGACGCGTTTTACGAGGCGAACATGGAGCTCGTCGCCCTGGATCCGGAGCTCAACGTCTACGACCACCAATGGCCCATCTGGACCTACCAGGCACAACAGCCGCCCGCGAAGTTCGTGCTCGACGAGGACGGGCGGCGCGGCATGGCGGTCAACTCGGTGATCGCCGGCGGCTGCATCATCTCCGGGGCGCACGTCTCGCAGTCGCTCCTGTCGACCGCTGTGCGCATCGAGGAAGGCAGCCGCATCGAGAATGCGGTCATGCTGCCGTCGGTTTCCATCGGCCCTCACTGCGCGATCAGACACTGCATCATCGATGAGGGCTGCACGATTCCGGAGGGCACGCAGATCGGCTTCGATCCGGCCGCGGATGCGCAGCGCTTTACGATCACGCAGCGCGGCGTCGTGCTGGTCACCGCCGATATGATGCGCTTGCTCAGCGCCTGAGACGCAGCAGCAGCCGCCGCCACGCCGCGATCACGTCGGCGGTGTCGATGCCGAGCAGCGACGGTGCGCCGGCGAGCTCGCCTTGCAGCAGCTCGACCGGCGCCGCGGGCACACCGAGCGGCCGGTAGAGCGACGGCGAGGCCTTGCCGAACAGCACGATCAGCGGACAGCCGACCGCGGCGGCGGCATGCGCGGGCCCGGAATCGACACTGATCAAGGCCTGCGCCCGCGCGATGAGCGCGACCAGGCGCGATATCGGCAGATCGTCGGCGGCGTTGTGGGCGCGCGCGCAGCCGGCGAGCGCCATGATCTGCTCGTTGAGCGCGACCTCCGGGCCGGTGCCGAGCAGCACGATCCTCGCGCGGGGCAGATCCTCGTGCACGCGGCGCAGCACAGCGGCCCAGCGATCGTTCGGCCAGTACTTGTGATTCGCCGCCAGGCGCTTCAGGCCTCGGCGCATGGTGCGCTTGTTGCCGGCCTGCATCAGGATGAGCGGTGCACCGGCGAGGCCGCGTCGCTCGAGCCATATCTCGAGATCCGCACGGTCGGCGGCGCCGACCTGCAGGCTGCAGCCCGTGAGCCCGGCGGACACGCCGGGCGCCGATCGATCCCTCCACAGCGGTGGCGTGATCGCGGCGAGCCGGCGCCATTGCTCGGTGGCGTGCTCGCCGGCGGTGCGCGGATGATCGCGCACGTCGACGATCGCCTCGGTCGGCAGGCCCCCGCGCGCCAACAGGGCGCGCAACTCCTCGCTATCGTCGCAGAGCCAGGTCGCCGATGGTCCGCGCGCGCGCAGCCGGCGCACCAGCAGGCCTTGGCTGGGAGAGAGCCAGTAGGGAGTCTTGCGGCTGCGCAACGCGTAGATCTCGCCGACGCCCGGCTGCGTGCGCAGCAGCGGCTCGCTCCAGGGCCCCGAGGTCACGAGGTCGACCGGAACCCTCCAGCGCGCGTTGAGCTCGCGAATCAACGCGGTCAGCAGCACCATGTCGCCGAACGCGCCACAGCGCACGACGAGCGGACGATCGCAGGGCGGCACGGCCGGCGCCATCGAATCAAGCGGCCGGGAACGTTCGGCGGGTCGGGGACTGAATCGGTCTCAAGCGTTCTCGGGCTCCCGGAGATCTGCGCGACGACTGCAGTGTACCTGCCCGGACCCCGTGCGGCGCGGGGGGCAGCGGGGCGGAGTCCCCGGTTTCCCGAGTAATGCTATCCTTGAGATCCTCATCGCGACCCACGGCACGAGCAAAGCGGACCCTGACATAATGATTTTGCTGATCGACGTCGGTAATACCCGGCTGAAATGGGCCTGGCTGACCAGCGCCGGTCTCTCGCACCAACAAGCCATCGTGCACCGGGGCGCCAAACCGAAGTTTTGGACCACCGCGCTGTTCGAGGCGGCCCAGAAGCCCGAACGCGTCCTGCTCGCGAACGTCGCCGGCGAGGCGATGGGCAAGAAATTGACGCGCCTGACGAAGAAGCACTTCGGCCTCAAGGCGCAGTTCGTCGCCGCGAGCCCGAGCTTCCACGAACTGACCAACGGCTACCTCGATCCGACCTTGCTCGGTCCCGACCGCTGGCTCGCCGTGATCGGCGCCTGGACGATCGCGCGCTCCGCGCTTTGCGTGGTCGACGTCGGCACCGCGGTCAAGGTGGACGGCGTCGATGGCGGCGGGCGTCACCTCGGAGGCCTGATCGCTCCCGGCATCCACATGATGCGCGAAACGCTGCTGATGAAGACCAGCGACATCGCCAGGGCGATCGAGTTGAGCACCCCGTCGATGGCCGGGGTGCTCGCGAACAACACGATCGGCGCGGTCTCGCGCGGCGCGGTCTTCGCCCTGGCGGGAATGGCCGACCGCGCCGCCGAAGCCATCGAGCAGAGCAGCGGCATGAAACCGCGCCTGTTCGTCACCGGCGGCGACGCCGGCATGGTCACGGCGGCGATGCGCACGCGCGGCGAGATCGTCCCGGACCTCGTGCTGCAGGGCCTCGCCGTGGTCGCGACCAAGGGCCGGTGATGCCGCAGAACCCTCCTTCGCCCAAGTCTGGGTCAACGACATGCTATCCTGCCCGCGTGAGGCGGCGCGAGTCCCAGCGTGGGTATCTCCTCGAGATACCCATCGTGCTGTTCATTCTCTTGATCGCGCTAGCCGTTCTCGTGCCGCGCCTGGCATTGACTGGACAGAAGATCACGCTCGCCCTGGCGGCGGTACCGATTGTGTTCTGTCTCTTTTACATGATCGTGATTCCTGGATGGACACCAGGAACTTCCGGTCGAATCGCCCGCATCTGGCGCGTGTCGCTCTTCTTAGGATGTGCGGCCGTGATTGTTGCCGGAGTCTGGGCTTTCATGCTTCGTTAATGAGGGGCAATCCATCAAGCGATTTCTGACTCTCTCGTGCCTCGGTGTTGCGGCGCTCGGACTCGGCGCGGCGTGCGCCGCCTTTGGCGCAACACCTAACGCCAATGCCGCCGTTTACGCGACGAAAAGCCACCCCGAAACCCTGGTGTTGGATGCAAGCACCGCCGGCCGGGGCTTCATGACTTCGACCATGCAGATCCCGGTCAAGTCCGGCGAATTCACCTTCGTCTACCCAAAGTGGATTCCGGGCGAGCATGGGCCGACCGGACCGCTCGCCGACGTCTCGCAGATCAAGGTAAGCGCCGACGGCAAGCCGCTCAGCTGGCGGCGCGATCAGGTGAACCTGTACGCGTTTCACGTCGCTGTGCCGGGGCACGTCTCCTCGATCACGGTGCAGTTCACCGTGCTGCTGAATTCGCCCGATGTCATGGCGACGCCGAATCTCGCGGTCGTCAACTGGAACCGCGCGCTTTTCTATCAGAACGACACCAACGATCACCACGTCTATTTCAAGGCGAGCATCATCCTGCCGAAGGGCTGGGGGTACGGCACGGCGCTCAGCGCGGCCCATCACGACGGCGAGCGGGTCGACTTCGAGGAGGTTGCGCTCGCGACGCTGGTCGATTCGCCGCTCGACTGCGGCCTCTACCAAAAGCACGTGGTGCTCTGGCAGCAGGGCGACGCCCGGCAGGTGCTCGACATGTTCGCCGACCAACCGCAGGATCTCGACGTGCCGGCGAAAATCCTCGACGCGTACAAGAACATGACGCCCGAGGCGCTTGCGTTGTACGGCGCGCGCCACTGGTACGACTACCACTCGCTGCTGGTGCTCTCGAACAAGATCGCCATCGAGGGCATCGAGCATCATCAGTCGAGCGATGACCGCGCGCCGACGAAGTTCATGACGGACCCGTCCTGGCAGCTGAGCGACGGGGACCTGCTCACCCACGAGTTCTCCCACTCCTGGAACGGCAAGTTCCGCCGGCCGTGGGATCTGACCACGCTCAACTATCAGATCCCGCAGCGCACCGATCTGCTGTGGGTGTATGAGGGCATGAATCAGTATCTCGGCGATCTGCTCTCCTTCCGCTCGGGCATCCGCAAGCCGAGCGACTATCCGCAATTCCTCGCCTATCTGTACAGCCGCATGGCAAGTGAGCCGGGTCGGCTCACCGACCCGCTGATCGATACCACGACCGCGGCGCCGTATCTGTACGAGGCGCCCCGTGGAGCGTATGCCTCGATCCGCCGCACGGCCGGGGACTTCTACACCGAGGGTGAGTTGCTGTGGCTCGATGTGGATACCATCATCCGCACCAAAACCCACGACCAGAAGTCACTCGATACGTTCCTGCACCTGTTCGCGGGGCAGCCGAACACCGGGCCGATCACCAAAACGTACACGCGCGCCGACATCGAACGGCTGCTGAACGAGGTGGTCCCGTACGACTGGCATGGGTTCTTCGAGCGCCATGTCTACGAGATCTCCAAGCTGCCGCCGACCGCCGAGATCGCGCGCGCCGGCTGGCGGCTGGTGTACACCCGCAAGCCCAACAAGTTCGAGAAGCCGGCCGCGGGCAATCACCACCTCGACAGGCAATGGCAGACCTACGGCTTCAATGTCACCAAGACTGGGAAGCTCGCGGATGTGCGCGAGGGTTGGCCCGCTTGGACGGCCGGCATGGCCCCGGGGATGAAGATCGTGGCCGTCGCCGGCGAGCGCTACACTCCCGCGGTGCTCAACTACGTGATGGATCAGGCGGCAAAGACCAAGCAGCCGACCGCCTTCCTCGTCTCTCAGGACGGCTGGTTCCAGACGGTCGAAGTCCGCTACTTCGCCGGAGGGCGATATCCGCACCTCGTGCGCATCCCGGGCAAGCCGGACCTGCTCGCCCAGATCATGGCGCCGCACGCCAAGCACTGAGCACGTGATCCCGGCGCGCGCGCTGCCTCAGAAGCCAACCCAGGGACCGGCGACACCCGCGACCGAATTCGACTCGAACGCGAGATAGACGGGCCGCCCATAGAAGAACGGCAGGCCCCAGTCGAACGCCCCCTGCAGGCTCGAACCGGCTGGACCGGCGAGA